>NZ_JAUYNW010000008.1 GCF_030698145.1 Phenylobacterium sp.
TCGGCGGCGAACGGCGGCGGGACATAGATCACGCTGGCGTCGGCGCCGGTCTGCTGGGCCGCCTCACGCACGGTGTCGAACACCGGCAGGCCGATGTGGGTGGTCCCGCCCTTACCCGGGGTGACGCCGCCGACCATCTTCGTTCCGTAGGCGATCGCCTGCTCGGAGTGGAAGGTGCCTTGGGCGCCGGTGATGCCCTGGCAGATGACCCGGGTGTCCTTGCCGATCAGGATGGACATTACGCACGCTCCCGGACGGCTTTGACGATCTTCTCGGCGCCGTCGCTGAGATCGTTGGCGGCGATCACGTCGAGGCCGCTCTCATTGATGATCTTCTTGCCCAGCTCGGCGTTGGTGCCTTCCAGGCGCACGACCAGGGGCACGTTCAGGCCCACCTGCTTGACCGCGTTGACCACGCCGTTGGCCAGGATGTCGCAGCGGGCGATGCCGCCGAAGATGTTGACCAGGATGCCCTTCACGTTGGGATCGGCCATGATGATCTTGAAGGCCGCCGTCACCTTGGGCTCGTCGGCGCCGCCGCCCACGTCCAGGAAGTTGGCCGGTTCGGCCCCGTAGAGCTTGATGATGTCCATGGTCGCCATGGCCAGGCCCGCGCCGTTGACCATGCAGCCGATCTCGCCGTCGAGGGCGATATAGGAGAGGTCGAACTTGGCGGCCTCGATCTCCTTGGGGTCCTCCTCGCTCTCGTCGCGCAGGGCGACGATGTCGGGGTGGCGGAAGAGGGCGTTGCTATCGAAGCTGACCTTGGCGTCCAGGACCCGCAGGTGACCATCGCCGGTGACGATCAACGGATTGATCTCCAGCATGCTCATGTCCTTGGCCAGGAACGCCGCATAGAGCTGGCCGAGCAGGGTGGCGGCTTCCTTGGCGAGACCGCCGGAGAGGCCGAGCGCCTTCGACAGGGCCCGCGCATGGTGCGGGAAGACGCCGGTGGCCGGATCGATCGAGAAGGTCACGATCTTCTCGGGGGTCGAGTGGGCGACCTCCTCGATGTCCATGCCGCCCTCGGTGGAGGCCACGACCGAGACCCGGCTCGTTTCGCGGTCGACCAGCAGCGACAGGTAGAATTCCTTGGCGATGTCCGCGCCTTCCTCGATGTAGAGGCGGTTGACCTGCTTGCCCTTGGGACCCGTCTGGTGGGTCACCAGCACCCGCCCCAGCATCTCCTGGGCGTTGGTGCGGACGTCGTCGGCCGACTTGACCACCCGGACCCCGCCCTTGGCGTCGGACCCGAGGCCTTCGAACCGCCCCTTGCCGCGCCCGCCGGCGTGGATCTGGGACTTCACGACGAAGACCGGCCCCCCGAGGTTCTTCGCGGCCCTGACGGCGTCTTCGACGGTGAAGGCGGCGTAGCCGCGTGGAACCGCCACGCCGAACTCGGAGAGGACGGACTTGGCTTGGTGTTCGTGGATGTTCATGAGGCCGCGAAAATGCGTGATCTGGAGGCTCGCCCGTGCGGCGAGTGGCCGGGGTTATAGGCGCCGAGCCCCCCTGTGGCAACCGCGCCACGGGAAGAAAAGCCGCATTGCAGCAATGACCTGAGCGGGGTCGCCACCGCTGTTTAATTCGCCATCAGGCGAAAAACACGGCCCACAGAATCCGCCCCGGCAGGAAGGCCAGCCCGCCCGCCAGGAACATGCCGCCCACATACATGCCGGTCATCGCGCCGCGATGGGCGCGGACATTATGGCGGCGCGCCGCGTAGAGCGCCGCGGGCAGGGCGATGATCACCCAACCGGAGATGGCGTGGATGAAACTGAAGGCGCCATGGTTCACCTCGCGGATGAACAGCGAGCTGACAGCCGTGGTCGCCATGGTCGCCGCCCAGGTCCAGCCCAGGGTCCGGTGCGGCAGGGTCCCCTTGGGGCCCAGCAGCAGCACGCCGCCGATCAGGAAGGTGACGATCGCCGCGGCCAGGTGGACCTTGATCTGCGGCGCGGCGGCGGCGAGGGGCGCGAAGTCCGGCGCCCGCAGACCAAGGGCTGGTCCGGCGGCCCCGACAGCGGCGGTGGCGGCGGCGAGGGCGGCGGCGAGGGCGAGGCTGATTACGGGCAGGTGGCGATTTGCGGCGAGGCGCGACGTTGCGGGCATCTGAAGGGCTCCTGGGAGGTGGGCGCCGCCTTGGTGGCGCACCCGCCGACGGGTCGCATCCGGCCCTGCATGAGCCGCCGCGCGGACTACGCGGACGGCCGCGCCCCGCCGTTCGCGCTTCGCCAGTCGCCGCGCTGCTTCTCACCGGCCTGCAATCATGATCTCAAGGGCCATGGCCGAGGGGCGCACGCTTAAGGGATTCAACTGGGGCGCCTATAGCGACCTTAAGAGCTGGGCGCGCGGCCTCACGGTCTCGGCCGCGGCAGGGACGTTCCTGGCCCTGTCCGGGGCGTTCGGCACCGACGAGATGACGCTGCCGATGCGCTTCGTCTACTGGATCGCCCTGATGTTGCTGGGGACCATCTGGGGCGGCACGGTCGCCAATTTCGTCTTCGGCCCGCAAGCGCAGGCCGGCCACGTCGTCCTCAGGGTCCTGGTCACGACCCTGGCGATCAGCGGACCGTTCACCGGCGTTGTGTGGCTGGCCAATCGCCTCTTCATGGGCCAGCGGATCGGACTCTATGAGAGCGCCTACCTCTTCCTGATCGTCGCGCTGATCTCGCTGGTGATGACGACGATCAACCTGCTGGTGGAACGTCGAAGCCTGCCGGCGGCGGAGCCGCTGGCCCCGCCCCGGTTCTTGGAACGCCTGCCGCTGAAGCTGCGCGGCGCCGAGGTCTGGGCGGTGGAGTCCGAGGATCACTATCTGCGCCTGCACACCTCCAAGGGCCAGGACCTGATCCTGCTGCGCCTGGCCGACGCGGTGGCCGAGCTGGAGGGGATCGAGGGAACCCAGGTCCATCGCTCCTGGTGGGTGGCCCGCGACGCGATCGCCGACGCCAAGCGCGGCGACGGACGCGCAACCCTGACGCTCAAGGACGGCTGCGAGGTGCCGGTCAGCCGAACCTACGCCAGGATCATCCGCGAAAAGGGCTGGATCTAGGTCGGCGCGTCGCCAGGAAGATCTCCGCCGCGATCAGGTTCGGGACCCAGCAGAGGAACGAGATCGCCCGGTAGGTGTCGTCGTAGCCGAAGGGCGAGAGGAACGCGAAGGGCAGGTAGAGCCGCAGGGTCACCGCCGCCAGGGTCAGGGCGAAGCCGCGGATCATCCAGCGTTCGTGGTCGACGAAGCGCCGCGCCTTGGCGTGCCGCCAGGCCTGGACGACGGTGAACAGCCAGGCCGCCGCCAGCAAGCCGAAGCCCGCCGTGGAAATCGGGCCGGTCTGGGCGCCGAACGCCAGGATCAGTCCGGCCATCCCGGCGACCAGGCAGCAGACCACGTAGAGCGTGCCGATGCGGCGGTGCAGGGACGGTCTCGCGCGGCGCAACGCCGGCATGAACTGGAAGGGCCCGAGGATCAGGGCCGTGGCCGCGAACCCGGCATGGACCGTCAGCACCCCGTATTTCGTGAAGCTGTTGGCCAGGATCGGCGGGGCCAGCCCGAAATCGCCAGGGATCAGATACCTGTACGACATGAGGCCGATGAGCATCGATGAGATCAGCAAGGTCCAGAGACCCCATCCGATCCGGGACGCTCTTGGCTCGTCCATGCTGGTCATGCTTGATCCCGCCCCGATGCTTGGCGGCATTTGAGCCCCAGCGGCGGCGCGGTGACGAGTTACATTTTCGTATGAGTGCTAAGCATTCCTGCGCGCCTGCCACTGCTCGCGGGTCTGGCCCCAGACATCGACGCTGTCGTTCAGGGGCGGTGGCAGCACCGCGTGGCGCAGGATCGTCGAGCCCAGCCGCCGGGCGACGTTCTGGGAATTGACGTTGCCGGGGTCGATGCAGTGGATCACCTCGGTCCAGCCGAGCTGGTCGAAGGCCCAGTCGATGGCCGCAGTGGCGCCCTCAGGCGCATAGCCCTTGCCCCAGTGCTCGCGTGCGATCCCCCAGCCGACCTCGGTCCCCGGCCAGCCATCGGGCGACCAGGGGCCCAGCCGGCCGACCCAGGCCCCGCTGGCCTTCTCCACCACCGAGAACATGCTGAAGCCGGCCACGGTCCAGGCGCCGGTCATGGTGCACATGCCACGCCAGGCCACGGGGCGGGGCTGGGCGCCGCCGAGGAAGCGGCCGGCCTCCTCGTCGGCGACGAAGGCCGCCCAGGCGTCGAAGTCCTCGGCGATGGGAGGGCGCAGGATCAGCCGTGCGGTCTCGAGGGTCGGGCCCAGGCTCATGGCGGCGGTCTCCGGTTGGACTGCACGGCGAGTAGCCGCCAAGCGCCGACGCGGCAACCGCCCTGGCGCGGTTCAGCGACCGTTCAGCCGCCGGGTGCGTTCTGATGGAATGAGATGGGAAGCCCGTGCATGACCTTCGATGATGAGGAAGAACGTCCGCTGGTCTGGGACGCGATCCAGGGTCCGCCGAGGCCCAAGCCGCGCCTTGGCGGCAAGGCCCTGGCCGGCGGGGTGGCGATCGCCTGTGTGCTGGGGCTTGGCCTGGGCCTGGCCGCCAGGCCCGACCTGATCAGCCGCGCCGAGAAGCCGGCGGCGATGCAGCCGCGTCCGGGGACCGCCGAGGGCCAGATCGACATCGTCATGGCCGATCCGCGGCCCGTGCCGCCGGTCCGCAAGAGCGCACCACTGGAGACCATGTCGCCCGACCTCATCCAGGCCGCGCCAAAGCCACCGCCGCCCCTCCCCGTCGTGGACCCTGAGGCGCCTAGGCAGACCCCGCCCCGGGCCGCGCCCGACGCCGGCGTGGACGCCAGTGTCCGCGCGCCGGACCCGGCCCGCGTCGTACGTCCCAGCTTCGACTGCCGCCGGGCGCGCTCCCCGGCCGAGGACATGATCTGCGCCGATCCGGACCTGGCCGCCGCTGACCGGCGGCTGGCGCGCGCCTTCCAGCGGGCCCTACAAGCGGGCACGCCGTACGACCTGCTGCGCGCCGAGCAGGACGACTGGCTGGAGATCCGGGAGGACGCTGCGCGGCGATCGAGCCGAGCCGTGGCGGCCGTCTACGGCCAGCGGATCGCGGAACTGGACGCCATGGCCGATGACGCCGGCCGCGACTGGGAGAACTAGGGCTTCACCCGGCGATAGGTCTGCACCAGGTCGCGGGCGACCCCGCCCTGCGTCATGCGCAGGGTGATGACCAGGCCGTCCGGCTCCTGGCGGACCAGGCTCATGCCCTCTCCGTCCCACGCCCCGGCCAGCCAGGCGGCGTCGGCGGCGCGGCGGCCGCGGGGCCGGCGGTCAGGGCCAGATACAGAAGGGCCGGCGCCGCGAAACGCGCGCCGGCCTTCAGCATCTCGAAGAATATCGTCACGGCGGCCTCCCGGTCCGGGGCCTAGACCATTTTCCGCCGAAGTGGCCGCCGGTTCGGCGAAGAAAATGGTCTAGATTCAAGGAGGCCTGAGCAAAATCCGATCCAATCAGATCGGATTTTGATCGGGGGCCGGACCGGGGCCACGGGAAGCTTAGCCCAGCATGTCTTTGACGGTCTCGCGCTCGCCGACCAGTTCGTCGTTGGTGATCGCGATCTTGCTCTTGGCGAAGTCGTCCATCTCGTAGCTGGTGAGGACGTCGTAGCCGGTGGCGGTGGTCTTCACCGGCATGCCGGCCCAGACGCCGTCGGCGAAGCCGTAGCGGCCCTGGCTCTCGACGGCGACGGAGTGGACCGCGCCGACGGTGGTCAGGTCACGGACGTGGTCGACCAGGGCGTTGGCCGCCGAGGCCGCCGACGACAGGCCGCGCGCCTCGATGATCGCCGCGCCGCGCTTGCCGACGGTGGGCAGGTACTCGTTCTGCAGCCAGGCGTCGTCGCCGATCACCTCGGCGGCCGGCTTGCCGCCGATCTTGGCGTGGGTGAAGTCGGCGAACATGGTCGGGCTGTGGTTGCCGTAGATGAACAGCTCGCTGACCTCGGTGATCGCCACGCCGGCCTTCTTGGCGAGCTGGGCGCGGCCGCGGTTCTCGTCCAGGCGCACCATGGCGGTGAAGCGGTCCTTCGGCAGGCGCTTGGCCTGGCTGGCGGCGATCATGATGTTGGTGTTGCAGGGGTTTCCCACCACCGCGACGCGGGCGTCATCGGCGGCCACGGCGTCGATGGCCTGGCCCTGGGCGATGAAGATCTTGCCGTTGTCCTTCAGCAGGTCGGCGCGTTCCATGCCCGGGCCGCGCGGCTTGGAACCGACCAGCAGGGCCCAGTTCACGTCCTTGAACGCCACATTGGCGTCGCCGGTCAGGACCATGTCCTGGAGCAGCGGGAAGGCGCAGTCCTCCAGCTCCATGGCCACGCCCTTCAGCGCCTTCTGGGGACCTTCAACAGGGATTTCCAGGAGTTGCAGGATCAGCGGCTGGTCCTTCCCGAACATTTCGCCCGAGGCGATGCGGAAGAGGAGGGCGTAACCGATGTTGCCGGCGGCGCCCGTGACCGCGACGCGGATCGGCTTCTTCATGGTCATGGAAATGTCCCGTGTTTTGCGGTGCGAAATTCGCGGGCGGTCTAGCCCCCATATGGCCTTGCGGCAAGGCCAAGTGACAGGGGGCGACCCCGCCGCTACCAAGGCGGCGTCGGATCATGGGAGGGCGCGGCGATGTTTCAGGTGGATTCGGCGTTCCTCGCCACGTCCCACGTCCTGGGCGACCTGGGGCTCAGCCAGGTGCGGCTGCACGACGACGCCCGCTATCCCTGGATCCTGCTGATCCCTCGCGTCGAGGCCGCGCGCGAGCTGGAGGACCTGTCGCGGACGGACCTGGCGATCCTGACCGACGAGGTCCTGGCCGCCGGCCGGGCGGTCCGCGCCTTGGGGGTCCAGGTCGAAAAGCTGAACGTCGCGGCGCTCGGCAATGTCACGCCGCAGCTCCATGTGCATGTGGTGGGCCGCCGGGTCGGCGACGCCGCCTGGCCGAACCCGGTCTGGGCCCGAGGCGATACCGAGCCCTATGGGGCCGAGCCCCTGGCGCGGACCCTCGCCGCAGCGAAGGCGGCGCTCGGCCTCTAGTCCCGCCGCAGGACGACCGCGCGGCGCCGGCCGCCTTCCTCCAGCTCCCCGCTCCAGGTCCCGTCGAGGCTGGCCTTCAGCACCAGGGTGGTCACGCCCTCGCCGCGGCGCGGATAGAAGCTGACGATCAGCTCGCCGCCGGTGCGCTGGATGGCGCTGAGGAATCCGGAGGAGTCGGTGGCGCCGCGCCGGCGGGGGTCGCGCCAGGCGCCCTCCGGCGGCTCCAGCCCGTTGTCGACCAGTTGCAAGGTGTAGAGCGCCGCCCCCTCCCCGCCGCGCAGGGTCCAGGCGCCGTCCAGCGGCCCCTGCAGCCCCTGCGCCGAGGCGAAGGACGAGCGCATCCGCGACTCATAGCTCAGGTCCGTGGTGGTGGGCGGAGCCTCCGGCGAGCGGCCAGTCTCGTCGACATGGGTTGGGGCGGTGAGCGTCGGATGCGGCGGCGGCGGCGGTGTGTAGACGGGCGTGATGACGCTCGGCGGTCGCGGGAGCGTCGGGAGCTCGGGAACCGGCGCGGGAGATGGCGTCGCCGGGGGCGCATGGTTCACCGGCGGGAGCGTGAAGGCGGACGCAGGCGCGGGTTCCGGTTCGGGCGGCGACGGCGGCCCCTCGGCAGCCTCGGCGTCAACGGTTTCCGGATCGGCGGCGGGCGCGGCCGGAGCGGTGGGAATGGACTCGGCCGGCGCGGGTTCGGCAACCGGCGCGGGCGGCCCCTGATCCAGGAGGGCGGCGATGGGATCGGCCTCCTGCGCGGACGCCGGGGCGTGCGCGGCGAGCGCCAGGGCCAGGGCGGCTTGCAGGAGCGGAAGTCTCAATCTCAAGGCCGGCGTCTCACGATGCGGCGATGGCGTCCGCGACGGCGATCAGACGCCGCGCCTCGTCCAGATGCAACAGCTCCACCATCCGGCCATCCACCCGGATCACGCCCTTGGCCGCGTTTTCCGGCAGATCGAAGGCCGCCACGACGGTCCGCGACCAGACCACGTCCTCGGCGGCGGGGCTGAAGGCCCGATTCGCGGCCTCGATCTGGCGCGGATGGATCAGGGTCTTGCCGTCGAAGCCGAAGGCCGCGCCCTGGTCGCACTGGGCGGCCAGACCCCCGTCGTCCTCGATGCCGTTGAACACCCCGTCCAGGACCACCAGCCCATGGGCGCGGGCGGCGGCCACCGTCAGCGACAAAGGCCCGGCCAGGGGCAGGCGTTCCACATCCAGGCGGCAGCGCATCTCCTTGGCCAGGTCGTTCGTCCCCGCCACGAAGGCCGACAGCCGCCCGCCCGCCGCGGCGATCTGGGGCAGGGCGAAGATCGCCGCGCAGGTCTCGATCATCACCCACAGCGCGGTGTCGCCCGACATCCCCGCCTCATAGGCCGCGACGTCGGCGGCCGACGAGACCTTGGGCGCCAGGATCGCGTCGGGACCCGACGCCGCGGTCGCCTCCAGGTCGGCCCGGCCCCAGGGGGTGTCCAGCCCGTTGATCCGGATCACCACCTCGCGGCGGCCAAAGCCGCCGGCCTTCACCGCGGCCACCGCCTGGTCCCGCGCCAAGTCTTTGGCCTCGGGGGCGACGGCGTCCTCCAGGTCCAGGATCACCACGTCGCAGGCCAGCTCGCGGGCCTTTTCGATGGCCCGGGCGTTGACGGCGGGCATGTAGAGGGCGCTGCGGCGCGGCCGGGGCGAGCTCAAGCGTCTAGCTCCATGGTTCCGATGGCGAAGCGCCCTTCTTAGGGGCTAGGATGGGGGCATGACCATCCGCTACGACGACGGGGCCAAGAACGTGCTGGGCGGCGAGCTCGTCTCCTGCTCGCTCGACCCCGTGACCGGCTTCTTCCGCAACGGCTGCTGCGAGACCGGGCCGCACGATGTGGGGATGCATACGGTCTGCGCGGTGATGACCGCCGAGTTCCTGACCTTCTCCAAGACCATGGGCAACGACCTCTCCACACCGATGCCGGACTACGGCTTCGCGGGACTCAAGCCCGGCGACCGCTGGTGCCTCTGTGCGCCGCGTTGGAAGGAGGCGCTGGACGCCGGCATGGCCCCGCAGCTGATCCTCGAGGCCACCCACGAGGAGACCCTGGCCATCGTGCCCCTGGGCGTCCTGAAGGATCACGCCGTCGACGCGTAGTCGCCCCCAAAGGGGAGCGTCTGGAAGGCTTCACACCAGCGGATATTCCCGCTCCAGCCGATAGCGGGAGCCCTCGTCCGTGCGCCAGCTCGAATAGAGGCCGAAGCTGGTGGCGCGGAAGGGCGGAGACTTCAGCAGATTGTTCTGCGCGATCCAGTCGGCGACCTGCGCCGGATTGGGGCGGCGCAGATAGGCCAGGGTGACATGCGGCTTGTAGACCCGCGTGTCGGCCGCCAGCCCCGCCCGCCGCGCGGCGGTCTCGCAACGCGCCGCCAGGTTGCGCAGGTCGGGGTCCTCGACCACGCCGGCCCAGACCGCATGGATCTCCGCCCCCTCGCCGAACGCGCCGACCCCTTCCAGCTCCAGGCCTAGCGGCAGGCCCGTCACCATGGCCAGCTCGGCGTCCAGGTCGGCCGCGACATCCTCGCGCACGTCGCCGAAGAACCGCAGGGTGATGTGAAAGGCCTCCAGCGGCCGCCATCGCGCGCCGGACAGATCGTCCTGCCGCGCGCTCAGGCCCTCGCCGATCTCCGGCGGGATGGACAGGGCGGCGAACAGGCGGATCATCGGCTTCTACCTAGGCTGCGGCCGGGCTGACGCAATCGTAATCGGGGAAACCTTGCGTCGAACACCCCAGACACCGATATTCAGCGGTGCGCCCGCTTGGGGCGCTTCGATAAAGGGCTTTGTCTCTGATGAGCGACTTCAACCGCGGCGCTGCTCGCACGATCCCCGTGGATCGCGCCGACATGTCGGTGGACGTGGGCCTGCGCAGCTTCATGCTCGGCGTCTACAACAAGGTTGCGCTGGGCCTGCTCCTCTCCGCCGCCCTCGCGTTCCTGACCGGCAGCTTCCCGCCGGTGCGCGACCTGATGTTCTCGGTCTCGCCCACGGGCCGGGTCGGCTACACCTTGCTGGGCATGGTCGTGGCGTTCTCGCCGCTCGGCGTGATGCTGATCGGCATGTTCGCCATGAAGAACGTTACGCCGCGTTCGTCGGGCATCTTCTACTGGACGATCGTCAGCCTGATCGGCGCCGGCCTGGGCGTTCTGGCCCTGCGCTACACCGGGACCTCGATCTTCTCGACATTCTTGATCACCTCGGCGGCCTTCGGCGGCCTGTCCCTGGTCGGCTACACCACCAAGAAGGACCTGACCGGCTTCGGCAGCTTCCTGATCGTCGGCCTGATCGGCCTGGTGATCGCCAGCCTGGTCAACATGTTCCTGCAAAGCCCGGCCATGGCCTTCATCGTCAGCGTTGTGGGCGTGCTGATCTTCGCGGGCCTGATCGCCTACGACACCCAGCGCCTGAAGATGAGCTATTACGAGATGGGCGGGAACGAAGCCGCCATGGGCGTGGCCACCAACATGGGTGCGCTGAACCTCTATCTCGACTTCATCAACCTCTTCCAGTTCCTGCTCAGCATCTTCGGCGACCGCCGCTAGATCCGGTCCAGGACAGAACATTCGAAGCCCCGGCGGGAAACCGCCGAGGTTTTTCTTTGCGGCGGGCGCTGGCCCTTAGTCCACGATCTTGAAGCGGCCCTTGTCGAAGAACCGCAGCACCTGGTCCAGGTCGTGGCCGCGGCGCAGGATAAGGCCGCCCTGGCCTATGACCGCCCAGGCGCCCTGGCGGCGCGCCAGGGAAGGCCGCTTCTCGATGCGGTAGAGCGGCGCCTCGGAGGCCCGCCGGAAGATCGAGAAGACGCAGGCCTCCGCCGTGGCGCCGACGCCGTAGTCGCGCCACTCGCCAGCGGCGACCATTCGACCATAGAGCGAGAGGATACGCCCCAGTTCGTGGCGGTCGAAAAAGACCTGCGCGCGGGAGGTCTGGTGGGACGGATCGAAGACCATCGCTGCGAAGGGTAACCCCAAACCGCGTCGCCCGACAATCCGGGGAAGCGTGACCGTGCAGACACGCCCCTCCGGCAATCTAAAACAACCGTAACCTCACGCCATGGAATGACCTTATTTCGGTCCAGCGCCCGCCTGATCCACTACCGATAGTCCTAATCGTCGGTTGGCCGGAACCTGCTGGTCCCGGATCCTGAACAGCCCCCCCAGCCCCCCTGGATCGTGGGCTTCGGTCAGCCGGCGCTCTACACCCAGATCGTCCAAGTCTGGAAACCAACGAGAGACCCGCGCGGGATGCCCCCCACCCGCGCGGGTCTTTTCGTATTTGGGTCGACTTGCAGTTGCAGGCCCTGGGCCGCTAGGGCGCCTTCAGGGCCGCGGCGAGGATGCCGCCGCCCTCCGGGCCCTGCACCAGGACCGCGGTGGCCAGGCCTTCCTCACTGGGCGCGGGCAAGCGGTAAGCCGTGGGCCGGCCGCGCCAGCGCCCGAGCCGTATGATCTCACGCACCACGTTTCGGTGGACCACGGTCTTGCCGCGGTTGTCGCCGGTCCTGACCACGACGTCCTGCTCGCGCGGATCGTAGCGCACCAGCCAGACCTCGGCGCCGCCGCGCGGAACCAGACCCGATCCGACATCCACCCGGCGCGGGCCGATGAAAGCCATGTCAGGCGGATTGCGCGGATCGCGCGCCGCATTGGCCAGCAGCTTGTCGACCTTGTCGGTCTGCAGTCCACCCGCCTGGGCGCGGCCGTCGACCACCACCTGGGGCGTATAGGGCTCGCGCAGGGCCAGCCGCGTGACATACGCCTTCTGACGGTCGGCGAACTCCGGCTTGGCGAAGGTGTCGGGCCAGCCGAGATAGTCCCAGTAGTCGACCCCGAAGGTCAGGGCGAGCACGCCCGGCCGCTCGGCGAGCTTGCCGACATAGCTGTTGGCCTCCCCGCAGGAGGCGCAGCCCTGAGCGGTGAAGAGCTCGACGACCACGGGCGGCTTGGCGGCCAGGGCCAGGCCGGGGCTCGCAAACAGGATCAGGGACAAAAGCGCGGCTTTACGCATCGTGGCGCAATAAAGCGGACTTCCTCGAAGAATTGGTTTCAACAAGGTGTGACCAGGCCCTGATGGAAAGATAAAGGGGCCCGCCGGCGGCGAGCCCCTTCGTATTGTCCGCGGGTGTCGGCCGTCCTAGGCCGCCGTGCGGGCGAGGTTGCGCAGCACGTAGTTCAACACGCCGCCGTTCTTGAAATATTCGAGCTCGGTGGGCGTATCGATCCGGCAACGGACCGGGAAGCGGGCGATGCGGCCGTCCGACGGACGATACATCTCCACCGTCAGCTGCTTGCGGGGCGAAAGCTCCGTCAGGCCGCGGATGGTGACGATTTCCTCGCCGGTCAGGTTCAGCTTCTGCCAGCCTTCCTGGGTGAACTGCAGCGGCAGCACGCCCATGCCGACCAGGTTCGAGCGGTGGATGCGCTCGAAGCTCTCGGCGATCACGGCGCGGACGCCCAGCAGCTTGGTGCCCTTGGCCGCCCAGTCGCGCGACGAGCCGGTGCCGTATTCCTTGCCCGCGAAGACCACTGCCGGCCGGCCTTCCGACTGGTAGCGCATGGCCGCGTCGTAGATCGACATGATGTCGCCCGACGGGAAGTGCTTGGTCACCCCGCCCTCGATGTCCGACGTGATCTTGTTACGGATCCGGATGTTGGCGAAGGTGCCCCGCATCATGATCTCGTGGTTGCCGCGGCGCGCGCCGTAGGAGTTGTACTCCGTGGCGGGCACCTGGCGCTCACGTAGGTAGACCCCGGCGGGCGAGGTCGCCTTGATCGAACCGGCCGGAGAGATGTGGTCGGTGGTGATCGAGTCGCCGAACACGCCCAGCACCCGGGCCTCGACGATGTCGACGACCGGGGTCGGCTCCATCTTCAGGTCCTGGACGTAGGGCGGGTTCTGGACGTAGGTCGAGCCCATGTCCCAGGCATAGGTCTGGCCGCCGGCCACCTTGATGCCCTGCCAGTTCTTGTCGCCCTTGAAGACATCGGCGTAGCGGGTGGCGAACATCTTCTGGGTGACGTGCTTGCGCTGCAGGACGGCGATCTCTTCCGAGGTCGGCCAGATGTCGCGCAGATAGACCGGCTTACCGTCCTTGCCGTCGCCGAGGGACTCGGTGGCCAGGTCGATCTTCATCGAGCCGGCCAGGGCGTAGGCGACCACCAGGGGCGGAGAGGCCAGGTAGTTGGCCCGCACGTCCTGGTTCACGCGGCCTTCGAAGTTGCGGTTGCCCGACAGCACCGAGCAGGCCACCAGATCGCCGGCCGTGACGGCGTCCGAGATCGCCTCCGGCAGCGGACCGGAGTTGCCGATGCAGGTGGTGCAGCCGTAGCCGACCAGGTTGAAGCCCAGGGCGTCCAGCGACTTGGTCAGGCCGGCGGCCTTCAGGTAGTCGGTGACCACCTGCGAGCCGGGGGCCAGCGAGGTCTTCACCCAGGGCTTCACCTTCAGGCCCTTTTCGATGGCCTTTTTGGCCACCAGGCCCGCGGCGATCAGAACCGAGGGGTTGGAGGTGTTGGTGCAAGAGGTGATGGCGGCGATGACCACGTCGCCATGGCCGACGTCGAACTTCTCGCCGGCGACCGGAACGCGGGCGTCGGGCGCGTCGCCCTTGCCGAAGTCCTTGGTGAGCGCGGAGGCGAACTCGACGGCCGCGTCGGAGAGCAGGACCCGGTCCTGCGGACGCTTCGGGCCGGCGAGAGACGGCATGACCGCACCCAGGTCGAGCTCCAGGGTGTCGGAGAACACCGGATCGGCGTCGCCCGGCTCGACCCACATGCCCTGTTCCTTGGCGTAGGCCTCGACCAGGTCGGCGCGGTGGGCCTCACGGCCGGTGGCGCGCAGATAGTCGATGGTGGCCTTGGTCACCGGGAAGAAGCCGCAGGTGGCGCCGTATTCCGGGGCCATGTTGGCGATGGTCGCCTGGTCTTCCAGGGTCAGGCCCGCGAGGCCCGGGCCGAAGAATTCGACGAACTTGCCGACCACGCCCTTCTTGCGCAGCATCTGGGTGACGGTCAGCACCAGGTCGGTGGCGGTCGCACCGTCGGGCATGGCGCCCGAGAGCCGGAAGCCGATGACCTCGGGGATCAGCATCGGGATCGGCTGGCCCAGCATGGCGGCCTCGGCCTCGATGCCGCCCACGCCCCAGCCCAGCACGGCCAGGCCGTTGATCATGGTGGTGTGGCTGTCGGTGCCGACCACGGTGTCGGGATAGGCGACGGTCTCGCCGGCTTCCTCGTTCAGCCAGACGGTCTGGGCGAGATACTCAAGGTTCACCTGGTGGCAAATCCCGGTGCCGGGCGGCACGACGCGGAAGTTGTTGAAGGCCGAGGAGCCCCAGCGCAGGAAGCGGTAGCGCTCGATGTTGCGCTCGTACTCGCGCGCGACGTTCTCGCCGAAGGCCTTGGCGGTGCCGTAGTGGTCGACCATGACCGAGTGGTCGATGACCAGGTCCACGGGGGTCAGCGGGTTGATCTTCTCCGGATCGGCGCCCAGGTTGGTCATGGCGTCGCGCATGGCGGCCAGGTCGACCACGGCGGGAACGCCGGTGAAGTCCTGCATCAGCACCCGGGCCGGGCGGAAGCTGATCTCGTGTTCGACCGAGCCCTTGTTGACCAGCCAGGCGGCCAGGGCCTTCAGGTCCTCGGGACCGACGGTCTTGCCGTCTTCGTTGCGCAGCAGGTTCTCCAGCAGCACCTTCATCGAGACCGGCAGGCGCGAGACGCCCGAAAGACCGGCTTCCTCGGCGGCGCGAAGGCTGTAGTAGACGTAAGACTTACCGCCCACCGCGAGTTCGCGGCGGGTCTTCAGGCTGTCGGCAGACGCCATTTTCAAGGATCCTTCCTCTGTTCGCGGCCGCTCAACGTCCAACCCGGGGATCGCGCGCTTTTGGAGGCGGACACACAGCGTTCGCTCCAGCGCCGCGTACGCCCCCCGAGGTGGCGACGGCCGCGCGCGTCATAGCCGCTGGGAACCGGCTCGTCCATGCGGCGGGAACCACCCCGAGATGATCGCGCGCCTGGAGATTGACAACCTGGCTCTGCGCCGGGGCGGGCGACGGCTGTTCCAGGGCCTGACCCTGACCCTGGAGGCCGGCGAGGCCGCGGCGCTCACGGGCCCCAACGGGGCCGGCAAGACCAGCCTGTTGCGCGCGATCGCGGGCCTGGTCGCGTCCGAGGCCGGGACCATCGGCTTCGGCGATCTCGACCCCGACCTGGCGCGCCGCGACCACATCCACCTGGCCGGGCATCAGGACGGCCAGAAGCCCGCCCGCACGGTCCGCGAGGAGCTCGCCTTCTGGACGTTGTGGACGGGAGGGACCTCGGCCTCGGCCAAGGCCGCGGCCCACACCCTGGAGCTCGCGCCCCTGCTCGAGCTGGAGGTCCGACGGCTGTCGGCGGGCCAGAGGCGCAGGCTGGCCCTGGCCCGCCTGCTGGCCGCCCCGCGCGGCCTGTGGCTGCTGGACGAACCGCTGAGCCCGCTGGACGCCGAGTGGCGGCTGCGGTTCGGGGCGATGATGGCCGCGCATCTCGCCGCCGGCGGCATGATCGTCGCCGCCGTCCACGATCCGCTGCCGATCCCCGCCCGCGCCCTGGAGATCGGAGCGTGAGCCGCGCGTTCGCCCTGTTGTCGCGCGAGACGGCCCTGGCCTGGGGCAGGGGCGGCGGGCCCCTGGTCTCGGTGGGCTTCTACGCCGGGGTGGCGACCCTGCTTCCCTTGGCCATCGGGCCGGAGCCGGCGCGGCTCACGGCCGTGGCGCCCGGCGCGGCCTGGGTGGCCCTGGCGCTCGCCGCCCTGCTCTCCCTCGACCGCCTGTTCGAGCGCGACTACGAGGACGGGGCGCTCGACCTGCTGGTCATGGCGCCGACGCCCCTGGAGATCACCTGCGCCCTGAAGTGCCTGGGCCAGTGGATCGCCACCGGGGCGCCCCTGGCCCTCGCCGCGCCCGTCGCCGCCATCGCCCTGGGCGCCGAGCCGCGCCTGGCGCCGGTGATCTTCGCCTGCGCCCTGATCGGCGGCCTGGCCTTCGCCTTCGTGGGCGGGATCGGCGCGGCGCTCAGCCTCGGCGCCCGGCGCGGCGGCCTGCTCACCGCCGTCATCGTCCTGCCGCTGTTCGTGCCGCCGGTGATCTTTGGCGGCGGGGCGCTCGACGCCTTCACGGGCGGCCTGCCCTGGACCTCCGGCCTCGCCCTGCTCGCCGCCTACGCCGCCGCCGCCGTGGCCCTGGGCCCGATCGCCATGGCGGCCGCCTGCCGCAACGCACTCTCCTAGAGCGTGACAGCCTGAAGTGGATACCGGTTCAGGCGCCCGTCACGATCTAAGCTTTTGAAGTTAGACCCTTGTCATCCAATTCAGATGAAGCCCTCTGAACTGGAAAGGGTCTAGCGACGGACTTCGAGCCCCCGCCCGTTCAAGTCTGCAAGGGGCATGAATCTGGAGTTGCGAACAATGAACCTTGGAAAGCTCGCGCCGCTGGCGCTGGGCGGCCTGATCCTCGCCGGCGGCCTGGCCACCGCCAGTCTGGCCCAACAGCCGCCCCTTCCGGCCACCGCCATGCCGGGCCACGGCGATAAGGCCGGCAGCCATGACGGAATGCGCCATGCCGATCCGGCCGAACGCGCCGCCCGCCGCGCCGAGCACCTGCGCGCCGCCCTGCAGCTTCGCCCCGACCAGGAGGCCGCTCTGAAGGCGTTCCTCGGCGCACACCAGCCGCCCGCCGGCGAGCGGGGTAAGTTCCGCGAACGCCGCGGGGAGATGGCCCAGATGACCACGCCCCAGCGGCTCGACGCCCAGAAGGCGCGGATGGCCGAGCACCAGGCCCGGTTCGAGCAGCACGCCGCGGCGACCAAGCGGTTCTACGCCCAGCTTTCGCCCGCCCAGCAGAAGGCCTTCGACGCCCTGGGGCCACGGGGCGGGCGCGGTGGTCACGGCGGCGGCCGTCATCACGGCCGGATGGGTGAACGCGGCTAGCCCCTGATCGCGGGACGGGCCCGCCGTCCGCCCCGCGACATTACGAAAGCTTCACCTGGAAGCGCCGTCCTTGGCCACTTTTCGCCATGGTCGGCGCGGAACGTCGGTCTCTCGGCAACCGCCAACAGGGAGAAACGGCGATGTCTCGAGGCTTGACCTGGCTGCTCGCGGGAGCCGCCCTATCCCTTTCCGCCGGAGCGGCGCTCGCCGCCGAACCCAAAACGGCGCCGGCCCCCAAGACCTGGACCAAGAAGTTCGTCGACAAGGACGTCATGATCCATGCGGGCCCCGACCGCAGCATCATGATCCTGCGCCATGGCCACCGGGACGACCATCTGAAGGCGATCCTGCAGCTTCGCCCCGACCAGGAGCTGGCGCTGAAGGCCTATCTAGAGGCGGTGAAGTCCAGGCGCGACCACGTGGTCGACTTCGAGCACGCGGTCGAACGTCGCGCCACCATGGCCCGCCTGGACGAGATGGAAGCCCGGATGGCCGAGCACCAGGCCGCCATGAAGGCCCGCATCGACGCCACGCGCGCCTTCTACGCGGCGCTCGACGAGCGCCAGAAGCGCGCCTTCGACGAGATGCCGATGCTGATGTTCGCCGGGCCGGGCTTCGGGCCCATGCCGCTGGGCCCCATGGCGGTGATGCATCACATGCCGAGGATGCACGATTTCGACGGCGAACCCCTGCTGCCGCCGCCCATGTCCCCTGAGCCACCCGTCCCGCCGCGGTCGCCGCGCTAGGCGCCTTGCCCACGGCCGCGCCGGGGTCTAATCCGCCCGGATGATCCCGGCGCCGGCTTTCCTGTCGAACCCTGAGCGGTTCATGGCCTTTTCCCGCTGGGCCGCGCCGATGTTCGGCGTGCTGGCGGCCGGCCTGGCCGCCGCCGGCCTGTGGCTGGCCTTCGCCGCGCCCGAGGACTACCAGCAGGGCGACACCGTGCGGATCATGTTCGTCCATGTGCCCGCCGCCTATATGGCGAGCTTCGTCTATGCGTGCCTGGCCGGGGCGAGCTTCCTGTCCCTGGTCTTTCGCCACGCCCTGGCCGACGCCGCGGCCCAGGCCGCCGCGCCCTTGGGCGCGGCCTTCACCTTCCTGGCCCTGGTCACCGGCGCCCTGTGGGGCGCGCCCATGTGGGGGACCTGGTGGGTCTGGGACGCGCGCCTGACCTCGGTGCTGGTGCTGCTCCTGCTCTATCTGGCCTACATGGCCCTGCGCGCCTCGCTCGACGACGAGACCAAGGCCGCGCGGGCCGCCGCGATCCTGGCCTTGGTCGGGATCGTCAACCTGCCGGTGGTCAAGTTCTCGGTCGACTGGTGGAACAGCCTGCACCAGGGCGCCACGGTGTTCCGCGCCGACGGTCCGGCCATGGGTCCGGAATTCCTCTGGCCGCTGGCCCTGATGGCGCTGGCCTACACCTCGGCCTTCGGATCCCTGTGGCTGGTGGGCATCCGCGGCGAGGTCTGGCGCCGCCGCGCCGAGGCCGCCGCCCTGCGCGCGGCCAGGAGCTGACATGCTGGATCTCGACGCCGGCAAGTACGCGGCCTTCGTCTGGCCGGCCTACGCCATCACCGCCCTGGTCTTCGCCGCCATGATCGGCGCGACGCTATCGCGTGCCCGCCGTTGGCGGCGCCGCGTGGAGAAGGACGGCAAGTGAACCGCTGGCTGGCGCTGCTGCCCCTGGCCGCCCTGGCGGCCCTGGCCGTGCTGTTCGGCGTCTATTCGCTGAAACGCGATCCCCAGGTGCAGCCCGACGCCCTGGTCGGCAAGCCGATTCCCGAACTCAGCCTGCCCCGGCTGGACGACGGCCGCGCCCTGCCCCTGCGCGCCGCGGTCGGCCAGGGCGAAGGCCCGGTCCTGGTCAATATCTTCGCCTCCTGGTGCGCCCCCTGCGAGATCGAGCATCCCGTGCTGGTCGCGCTGAAGGGCCAGGGCGTGCGGATCGTCGGCGTCGCCTACAAGGACGCCCCGGAGAACACCAAGGCCTTCCTCGGCCGGCTGGGCGATCCCTTCACCGAGCGCCTGGTCGACCGCGACGGCCGGGCCGGTATCGAGCTCGGCGTCACCGGCGTGCCCGAGACCTATCTGGTCGGCGCCGACGGGGTGATCCTGGCCAAGCATACGGGCCCTCTGACCCCGGAAAGCGCCCGGGCCCTGCTGGCCAAGGGCCGCCGTTAACCAAACCTTGAGGTGGCGCAGGCAGGTTCGCGAGGATTCCGTTAACCATAAGGCCCGCCCGTGAGCACGGTCCGCCCGCCGATCTTCCCGCAGACCCAGACGCCCAGTCAGGGCGTCCAGCCGTCGCGCAACCCGGGCCAGCGGGCCTTTTTCGAAGCCGCCATGGGCAGGGCGGCGCCCCAGGCGCAGGCGGCGATGGCTGCACCTGCACCGCTGGCGCAGAAAATCCCCGTGAACCTGCCCGCCGATCCTCCGGAAAAGATCCTGCGGCCGGGGTCCCTGTTGGATATCCGGGTCTAGGGCCGAGCCTTGGGTCTTGGCGGTCAGGCCGCCTTCTTCAGCTTCTTCTTCTTGGGCTTGTCGGCCTTCTTGGCCTTCTCGGCCTTGGGCGCTTTCTCCGCCGGCGGCTCGCCGGCCTGGACCAGGTCGCGCAGGGCTCCGACCAGGGCTTCGCGTTTGTGGGAGCCCAGCAGCTTCAGCAGGCGGGCGTCGGCCTTGACCATCTTCGGCCGCGCCTCTTCCAGGGTCGCCCAGCCGGCCTCGGTCAGGCTGACCGCGTTGGCCCGCGCGTCGGAGGCCGAGCGTTGGCGCTCCAGCAAGCCCTTGGCGATCATCCGCGCGGCCATGTCGGCCAGGGTCGAGCGGTCGATGCCGGTGATCTTGACGAGGTCGGTCTGGGTCAGGCCTTCGTGGGCCTCCACGGCCGCCAGCACCGCGTACTGACGCTGGGTGATCGCGCCTGCGCCCAACTCGTCGGCATAGATGTCGAGCGCGAGTTGCAGGGCCCGGTGCAGCAGGTGGCTAGGTGACCGGTCCAGGGCCGGCAGCCCCTTGCCCGACTTGTCGTTCGACTTGGCCTTGGCCATCGGCTGCCCCAATCCGCGTCTTGTCCGCACGCTGACGCTAACGCGCCACAGTGTCGATTTGACGACAGATGGTCCGTGGGCGGCGCAATCGCCAGGGGGCTATTCGACGTGCGGCGGCGGCGGCTCGTCGGTCTTGGCGTATTTCATCATCAGAGGCACCTGGCTGAACGAGAACACCACCGACAGCATCAGCAGGCCCGGAAAGCGGAACACCACCCAGACATCGTCCGGCTGTGTGCGCCAGACGGCCTCGTTTAGGGCCGCCAGGCCAAGGAAGAACAGGCCGTAGTGCAGGGTCAGCCTGCGCCAGCCTTCGTCGGGCATCTGCATGGCCTCGCCCAGCAGGGCCTTCAGGGGGTTCTTCCGCAGGGCCAGACCGGTCAGCAGGATCACCCCGAAGGCGGTGTTCATCACCGTCGGCTTGATCTTCAGCAGGCGGGTGTCGTGGAAGACCAGGGTCAGGACGCCGAAGAACAGCGCCGCCGCCCCGCCGATCAGCGGGAAGGGGGCGATCCGCCGCTCCACCACGAAACCGATCAGCAAGGCCAGGGCCGAGCCGGCCACCAGCGCCCAGGTGGCGGCGATCATGTCCTTGCCGGTCACGAAATAGGCGACGAGGAAGGCCGCCAGCCCGCCGAAGTCGACGATGCCGCGCACCCATTTCCGCGCGGTGGGAGAAAGGGTCATGCGTCCTCCAGGCCGACGAGCGAACGGGCGAAGGCGCGCGCCTTGAAGGGCTGTAGGTCCTCGATCCCCTCGCCCACGCCGATCAGTTTGATGGGGCTGTCGCTGGCCTGGGCCACCGGCACCAGGACCCCGCCGCGGGCGGTGCCGTCCAGCTTGGTCATCACGATCCCCGACACCCCGATCTGATTGCCGAAGATGTTCTCCTGGGCCAGCGCGTTGCGGCCCACGGTGGCGTCCAGGACCAGCAGGGTCTCGTGCGGCGCGTCGGGCAGGGTCTTCTTGACCACCCGGATCACCTTCAAGAGCTCGTCCATCAGGCCCTGCTTGTTCTGCAGGCGGCCGGCGGTGTCGATCAGCACAACGTCATGGCCGTTCTCCTTGGCCGTCTCGATGGCGTCGAAGGCCAGGCCCGCCGCGTCCGACCCGGTCGGCCGCGACATGAAGTCGGCCTCGGCTCGGTCGGCCCAGATCTTCAATTGCTCGACGGCGGCGGCGCGGAAGGTGTCGCCCGCCACCACCAGAACCTTGGCGCCGCGACCAGTCAGGTCGGCGGCGATCTTGCCGAGCGTCGTGGTCTTGCCGGAGCCATTGACGCCGATGAACAGCACCACATAGGGCTTGGGTCCCGACAGCGGATCGAAGTCGCCCTCGCGCTGTTCCAGCTCCGCGCCGATGGCCTCGGCCAGGGCTTCCTTGATCTCCTGCTCGTCGACGCTCTTGCCGAACTTCTCGTCGGAGAAGCGCTGAGTGATGCGCGCGGCCGAGTGCGGGCCGAGGTCGGCCTCGATCAGCATCTCTTCCAGCTCGTCGAGCTTGGCCTGGTCCAGCGGCTGCTTGGTGAAGGTGGAGACCACCTGCTCGGTCATCTGCTTGGACGAGCGCGAGAGCCCGCTGGTCAGACGCTGGAGCCAGCCCTTTTTCGGTTCGGTCATGGGCGGGCTTCTAGCGGCTTGGAGGGTTGCGCGATAGAGGTTCGGACATGGACGCCCTCGCCGCCACCCTCGTCTGGCTCGACTATGGCGCGGTGGCGGTGTTCGGCGCCACCGGGGCGCTGGCCGCCGCGCGCCGGAAGCACGACATCATCACCTTCGGCTTCTTCGCCGCCGTGACCGGGGTCGGGGGCGGCACCCTGCGCGACCTGCTGATCGGAGCGCCGGTCTTCTGGGTGGACCGTCCGGGCTACATCCTGGCCTGCCTGGCCGCGGCCCTCGCGGTCTGGGTGTTCGGCGCCGGCCAGGCCCGGATGCGGGTGCTGCTCTGGCTCGATGCGCTGGGCATGGCCGCCTACTGCGTGGTGGGCGCGGCCAAGGCCGGCGCGCTGGACGTGCCGGCCTTCTCCGCCGTGGTCATGGGCGTTCTGACCGCCTGCTTCGGCGGGGTGATCCGCGACGTGCTCGCCCACGAACCCTCCGTGCTGCTGCGCCGGGAGATCTATGTGACCTGCGCCCTGATCGGGGCCGGAGTCTTCGTGTTGCTGGAGATCGCGGGCCTGCCGTCGGTTCCCGCCGGGATCGCGGGCTTCCTGGCGGCCTTCCTGATCCGGGCCGGCGCGATCCTCTGGAGTTGGAGCCTGCCGGGCTTCCCGGGCCGGGGGCGGCCGGACGCCGGCTAGCCGCGCGGCGGCCACTCCGGCGTCTCATGGTCCGGGTGCTGATGGCTGACGATCGTGGCATAGTGGGCCTGCATCTTGGCCTCCTCCTCCGGCGTCTTGGCCGGGAGGTCGGCGAGCTCGGCCACCCAGGGCACGGCGCTCTCCAGGGCCATCTGCACCACCGGCCGGATCGGCGCGGGGTCGTCGAAGGCGCCGATGGCCACGTCGATCACGTGCGGACTCCACTCGAAGGTCAACGGCGTGCCGCAGTCGCCGCAGAACCCACGGTCCACATTGTCGGAGCTGGCGAACCGCTTGCGTTCGCCCCGCGTCCACTCCAGCTCGTCGATCTTGATCGAGACCAAGGGGCCGTAGAAGGCGCCGAACGCCTTCTGGCACATGCGGCAGTGGCAGATGGACGCCCGCCCGAGCTCCCCCGTCACCTTGAAGCGCACCGCGCCGCACTGGCATCCGCCGGTCTCACCGCTCATTCCGCCGCCTCCAGCACCGCCACATGACCCAACGCCTTGCCGCGGGCGTGGCCGGTGATTGTCATCGCCACGATGGAGCCCACCGCCGCCTCGCCGGTGAAGGCGATCTCGGTGAAGTCCTCGGCCCGCGCCACGCCGTCGCGTTCCACCAGGCCGGTGACCGTGCGTCCGACCTGGCGGGCCAGGTGCCGCGCCAGGGCCGCCTCGCCGGCGGCGCGCAGGCGCGCGGCGCGGTCCTTGATCACCGGGCGCTGGAGCTGAGGCATCCGCGCGGCGGGCGTGCCGGGACGCGGGCTGAACGGGAAGACGTGCAGGAAGGACAGGCCGCCGTCCTCCACCAGCCGCAGGGTGTTCTCGAACATCTCGTCGGTCTCGGTGGGGAAACCGGCGATCAGGTCGGCGCCGAATGCGGTGTCGGGGCGCACGGCGCGCACGTCGGCGATCAGCTTCAGCGCGTCGGCGCGCAGGTGGCGGCGCTTCATGCGCTTGAGGATCATGTCGTCGCCGGCCTGCAGCGACAGGTGCAGATACGGCATGAGGCGCGAGTCATCCGCCAGGCAGCGCATCAGGTCGGGATCGATCTCGGCGGCGTCGATGGACGACAGCCGCAGGCGCGGCAATTCGGGGACCAGCTTCAGGATGCGCGCGACCAGTTGGCCGAGGCTCGGCTGGCCCGGCAGGTCGGCCCCCCAGCTGGTGATGTCCACCCCGGTCAGCACCACCTCCAGATAGCCCTGGGCGGTCAGCTTGCGGACCTGCTCGACGACCTCGCCGGCGGCAGCCGAGCGGGAATTGCCCCGGCCATAGGGGATGACGCAGAAGGTGCAGCGGTGGTCGCAGCCGTTCTGGACCTCCACATAGGCGCGCGCGCGGTCCTTCAGCCCGTCGATCAGGTGACCGGCGGTCTCGCGCACGCTCATGATGTCGTTGACGCGGACACGGCCTTCCGGCGCGCTGGCCGAATAGGCGCCGGCCTGCGACTTCTCGGCGTTGCCCAGCACCAGGTCGACCTCGGCCATGCCGGCGAAGGCGGCGGGATCGATCTGCGCGGCGCAGCCGGTGACGATCAGCCTGGCGTCGGGATGTTCGCGCCGCGCCTTGCGGATCGCCTGGCGCGCCTGACGCACGGCCTCGCCGGTCACCGCGCAGGTGTTGAACACGATGGCGTTCTCGAGCCCATCCTCAGCGGCGCGCGCGCGGATGACCTCGCTCTCATAGGCGTTGAGGCGACATCCGAACGTGACGATATCAACCGGCTTGGTCACGGCAGGGTCCCCGTGAAGTCCACCTGGGCGGGACCCGTCATGATCACATGGCCGTCGGCCTCGCGCCATTCGATGGTGAGTTCGCCGCCGTCGAGCACCAGGGTCGCCTTGTTGTCGGTCAGGCCGCGGCGATGGCAGGCCACCAGGGCCGCGCAGGCGCCGGTGCCGCAGGCCTTGGTCAGGCCCGCGCCGCGCTCCCAGACCCGCAGGCGGATGCGGTCGCGGGCGAGCACCTGGGCGAAGCCGACGTTCACGCCTTCCGGAAACAGGTGATGATGCTCGATCATCGGCCCGACCTGGGTGACCGGGGCGTCGTCGATATCGGGCACGAAGAACACCACGTGCGGATTACCCATGGAGACGCAGCCGGGCGTGTGCAGGATCGGCGCGTCGATGGGGCCGACCTGCAGCTCGATCCCCTTGGTGTCCATGTCCTCGGCCAACGGGATCTGGGTCCAGTCGAGTCCGGGGACCCCCATGTCGACGCTGACGATCCTGTCGCCGGCGCGGGTGGCGGTGAGCAACCCCCCTTGCGTCTCCATCACCGCCTCGTCGCGGCCGGAGGCCTCCATCAGCAGCCAGCCCACGCAGCGGCTGGCGTTGCCGCAGGCGCCGACCTCCTCGCCGTCGGCGTTCCAGAAGCGCACCGCGGCGTCGGCCCGGTCCGAGGGCTCGATGGCGACGAGCTGGTCGCAGCCGATCCCGGCCTCGCGGCTGGCGATGGCGCGCACCTCTTCAGGTGTCGGCGCAAAGGGCGCGGATCGGGCCTCGACCACGACAAAGTCGTTGCCGAGCCCGTTCATCTTCAGGAACGGACGGCTCATGGCCGGGGGTATATAGGCGAGAAACGCCGGCCGATCACCTTTGGCGAGACAGACCCTGCCTGGGCGACCTATTCATGACGCCATGAAGCTCATGTCCGCGGCGCTCGCAGGCGCCCTGTCCTTCGCCGCCGCCGCCTTCGCCCAGACCCCGGCTGCCGACCCGTTCATCTGGCTGGAGGACATCGATTCCCCCCGGTCCATGGCCTGGGTCGAGGCCCAGAACGCCAAGGCCGCGCAGAGGCTGGAGGGCGATGCGCGCTACGGGCCGTTCCTGGCCGAGGGTCGCGCGATCTTCACGGCCACCGACCGCATTCCGGCGCCGGCCTTCCGCGCGGACGGGATCGACAACTTCTGGCAGGACGCCGTCAACACCCATGGCGTCTGGCGCCATACGTCGCAGGCCTCCTACCGCACGGCCCAGCCGGCCTGGGACGTGGTGCTGGACATCGATCAGCTCGCCAAGACCGAGGGGCGGAACTGGTTCTGGAAGGGCGCGACCTGCCTGAAGCCCGCCGAGACCCGCTGCCTGGTCAGGCTCTCCAACGGCGGCGGCGACGCCGTCGAACTGCGCGAATTCGACACCGCCAGGAAGGCCTTCGTCGAGGGTGGTTTCCACTCTCCGGAAGGCAAGCAGGGCGCTGACTGGCTAGACACCGACAACCTGGTCGCCTGGCGCCAGTGGACGCCGGGCGAGGTCACTGAGTCCGGCTACGCCTATGTCGTCAAGATCGTCGGCCGGGCCGGTGAACCCCGCGAGATCTTCCGCGGCGAGAAGACCGATGTCCTGGCGACCGCGGTCGTCCTGCGCGGCGAAGGGGGCAAGGCCGACGGCGTCCTCGTCCAGCGCGGCGTCAGCTTCTTCGAGTTCGAGTACAACCTCTATGCCGACGGGAAACTGACCCGCATCGCCCTGCCGAAGAAGGCGCAATACCAGGCCTATGTGGACGGCCGCATGGTCTTCACCCTGCAGGAGGCCTGGGGCGGGTTCGGATCGGGCGCCCTGATCGCCTACGACCCCAAGGCGCTTAACACCGCGCCGACCCTGATCTTCCAGGCCGGCCCGCGCCAGGCGATCCAGAACGTGGCCGAGACCAAGGGCCTGCTGGCCGTCGAGCTGCTGGAGGACGTCAAGGGCGCAGTCGACGTCTATGACCTGAGGGAGGGCAAGTGGACGGCGCGGCGCCTGGACCTGCCCAAGGACGCCACCCTGACCCTGCGCGATGCCTCCGGCCGCGACGACCAGCTGTTCGTCGCCGCCGAGAGTTTCCTGTCGCCCAACAGCCTGTGGCTGGCCGACGGGGCGACGGGCGAGGCGGTCCAGGCCCAGGCCCTGCCCGCCCGCTTCGACGCCTCCAAGGACCAAGTCGACCAGTACTGGGCGACCTCCTCGGACGGGACGAAGATCCCCTATTTCGTGGTCCGCCCCAAGGCCGCCAAGCTGGACGGAACCACGCCGACCATCATGTACGGCTACGGCGGCTTCCAGGTCGCCAAGCCGCCGATCTACATCCCCGAGATGGGCAAGATCTGGCTGGAGCGCGGCGGCGCTTATGTGATCGCCAACATCCGTGGCGGCGGCGAGTTCGGCCCCGCCTGGCACCAATCGGTGCTGCGCGAGAAACGCCAGCTCGCCTTTGACGACTTCTCCGCCGTGGCCCGCGACCTCGCCGCGCGCAAGATCACCTCGGCGCGCCGGCTCGGCATCTATGGCCGCTCCAATGGCGGGGTGCTGACCACCGTGTCGCTCACCCAGCATCCGGAACTGTGGAACGCGGTGGTGGTGGAGAGCCCCCTGACCGACATGCTGCGCTATCACAAGCTGTCGGCGGGCGCGTCCTGGGTCGGCGAGTACGGCAACCCTGAGGTTCCGTCCGACCACGCCTTCATCGCGAGGTACGACGGCTATCTGAACCTGAAGGCCGGCCAGAAATATCCGGAGCCGTACGTCACGACGAACACCCGCGACGACCGGGTCCACCCCGGCCACGCGCGCAAGTTCGCCGCCAAGCTTGAGTCTCTCGGCTATCCCTACCTCTATTTCGAGAACACCTTCGGCGGCCACGCCAACGACGCCGACCCTGAGCTCAACGCGAGGCGCTGGGCGCGGCACTACGTCTATCTGAGCCAGAAGCTGTTCGACTAATGTTAGAGATCGGGCCACTTCGAGACGATGACCCGCCGGTCTTCGAAGCGGCCTTCGCCGCCATGGGCTGGACCAAGCCGGCCGCCCAGTATCTGCGATATCTGGACGAGCAGACGGCGGGCGAACGGCCCATCCTCGTCGCCCGGCTGGACGGCGCCTTCGCGGGCTATCTGACCGTCAAGTGGGAGTCGACCTATCGCCCCTTTCGCGCCGCGGGGATACCGGAGATCCAGGACTTCAACGTCCTGGCCCACCTCCGCCGCCGGGGCGTCGGCTCGCGCCTGATGGACGCCGCCGAGGCCCTGATCGCCAGACGCTGGCCGGTGGCCGGGATCGGGGTCGGGCTCTATCCGGACTATGGGCCCGCGCAGCGGCTCTACGTGCTGCGCGGCTACCTGCCCGACGGGCGGGGCATCGCCTGGAACGGGACCAACGTGACCCCGATGCAGACGGTCGAGGTCGACGACGACCTCGCCCTCTATTTTACCAAGGCGCTCTAACCGAAGCGCCCTAGGAAGCGCCCTAGAAGGTCATCCGGCCCACGAGCTGGAACACCGGACCGGCCTCCTCGGTCTCGACCTCATACTCGGCGAAGTCGCGGGCGCGCTGGTCGGCCGCGGTGTCGAACTTGTTGAAGACCTCGTCCTTGTTGGCGTTCAGCAGGTTGCCGCCCGTGAGGCGCAGGACGAACCGGTCGCCGAAACGCTTCTCGACGAACACCTCCAGGTCGGCGCCGTAGGAGGTCGTGACCTCCTCGCCCACAATCCGCCCGAAGGCGTCGCCCTGTTTGCGGTAGGTCGCCCCGAACGCCGCGCCCCATGTCGGGATGTCGTGGATGAAGCCGATATTGAAGACGTAGTCCGACTGGTCGTTGAAGCGGCGCGATCCGAACTCGTCGTCGATCTCGCTGTCGAGCCAGGAGTAGTTGAAGAACACCCCAGTGTTCTCCATCCCCAGCGCCGTCAGCGGTGTGGAAAGGTCGAGCTCGATCCCCCACACCGAACCGTCGCCGGTGTTGCGCGGGGGTGCCGGCTCCGGGCCGCTTTCTGGGCTTCGACCGAGTACGACACGACACGATTAGCTTATAGATTTCATAAACTTACCTACGACAGAGTTCGCTTGGGCGGGTTGCGGTTCGCTTCCTGCTGGTCGCATTGTGGTCGCAGATTCAACCGCCCGCAGCCCCATGCCGAAGCTCACCAAACGCCTTGTAGACGCCCTTCCGCCCGCGACCAAGCCGAGCGGCGTGGTGTGCTGGGATACCGAAATCCGTGGCTTCGGCGTTCGCGTTTTCCCGACCGGCCGCAAGCGGTTCGTCCTGAAGTACCGCACACGCGGGGGTCGCCAGCGCCTGCTCGGCCTTGGCGCCTACGGGCCGCTGACCGTCGAGCGGGCCCGCGAGCTCGCCCGCCTCGAGCTGGCCGCAGTGATCGAGGGCGACGACCCTGCCGCCATCCGCCAGGAGGCGCGCGACGCCGTCACCGTGGGCGAACTCTGCGACCTCTACATCGAGGCGGCTGAACAGGGCCTGATCGCCGGCCGCGGCGGCAAGTCCAAGCGGCCGTCGACCATCGCTACGGACAAGAGCCGCATCGGCGCCCAGATTAAGCCGCTGATCGGGACGCTCAAGGCGGCCGAGCTCACCCGCGCCGATGTCGAGCGGCTGAAGGTCAACATCGTCGAGGGCAAAGCCGCCCGGAACATCCGGACGAGACGGCGAGGCCGCTCGATCGTTCGCGGCGGCCGCGGCGCCTCGACGCGGGTGCTGGGTCTGCTCGGCTCGATCTGCAACTGGGCCGTGGACACCGGCCATATCGCGGAGAACCCCGTGAAGCGCGTGCGGCGGTTCGCCGGCGACCAGCGCAAGGCCCTGCTCACAGCCTACCAGTACCGCTGCTTCGGCGCGGCCCTGACCGTCCTCGCCGAGAGCCGCAACCGTAACAATGAGCCCCGCCACAACAGTGTCGGCCTCAAGCTGCTGCGCTTCATCGCCCTGACCGGCGTGCGTCGCGGCGAGGGGGAGGGACTGCGCTGGTGGGAGGTCGATAAGACCGGCACCTGCCTGGCGCTAACCATGACCTAGACCGGGCCGTCGCTGCGGCCGATCGGCAGGCTTGATCAATAGTAACATAAAGGCTACCATCTAGATGGCAATCATCGTTGTCGAGTATGTTCGGGAGGACGACTCCAGCCCCTACCAGGTCTGGTTCGACAGCCTTGACGCACAGGCGGCGGCCAAGGTCACCACAGCCAAGTTGCGTCTGGAGTTGGGCAACACCTCGAACGTAAAGTGGTTCTCCGGCATCGGGGAGTGCGTGATCGACTGGGGCCCCGACTACCGGATCTACCTAGCGAAGGACGGCGTCGAGTTGATCGTGCTGTTCGGCGGCGGGACGAAGAAGGGGCAGCAGGCCGACATCGATCGGGCCAAGGCGCTGTACGACGAATACAAGGCCCGCAAGAGGGCGGGGGCCGCAGCACCCAGCCCGAAGGCGAAGCCCAGGAAGGGACGATGACATGGCGCTGACCCGGGATTTCAAACAGACGGTCACCGAGCGGGTGGCGCGTGAGCCCGAGTTCGCTAAAGCGCTGCTCGACGAGGCCGCGATGCTCTTTCTCAATGGCGAACCGGAAACGGCGCGGCTGATCCTACGCGATCTGGTGAACGCGACCGTCGGCTTCGAGGGGCTGGCCAAGGAGACCGACCGACCCAGCAAGAGCCTGCACCGCATGCTCTCCAGTGGGGGCAATCCCAGCATGGACAATCTGTCGGCCATCTTTGGCGCGGTCCGTCGGCAACTTGGCGTGCAGATCGAAGCTCACGCCGTCAAAGCCGCTTAGATGGGGGCGGGTAACTCGACCGCGGGGGCCTCAAGCTATCGCCTCGAGATCCTCTTCCGCTGTGGCCTCATCGTCGGCCCCCGCCACTAACGACCAACGACCGCTCGATCGATCCAACACAGCCCCAAGGGCCTGAAGGCACGCAGAGACCGCGTTTCGATCAGGGCTCGCGCCTGCTCGGAACCTATGACAGCCAGACCGCCTTCGGCGACAGCCGCGCCATGGTGGTCTGGACTCGACTGATCCTGCCGAACGGACGGTCCGTGATCCTCGACCGGCTCCCGGGCGTCGATGCTCAGGGCTTCGCGGGGGTGGCGGACAGCGTTGACCGCCATTGGCGTCGTCTGGTCGGCGGCGCAGCTGTGTCGAGTCTACTGGGCGTGGGCGCCGAGTTCGCCTCGCCGCAGACCAATGGGCGCGACGGGCAGATCGTCATCGCGGCGCGCAATGGCGGCCAGGACATCGTCAACCAGGTCGGGCAAGAACTGACGCGGCGCAACCTCGACATCAGGCCGACCATCACGGCACGCCCTGGCCATCCGATCCGAGTTCTGGTCAGCCGCGACCTGGTGCTGGAGGCCTATGCAGAGAAATGAAGCTCTTCGGCTGCGGACTGGACCAGGTCTTGAAGGGTTGCGATCAGCGGTGACCGATCTTCTCGCCGGATCGTGAGCCAAGTGGTCAGCCGGGCGTCGCCGTCGCGCAAGGGGTGCATGACCACCTCGTGTGTGGTCACCGCCAGCGAGCGTGGCAGCAGGCCGCTCCCCAATCCGGCTGCTACCATCCTGATCATTGTGGCCGGATTGGCGGCAGTGGCTCCCCAAAACCTTGAGACTTTTGCTTGCCAGCAAATCTTCGGTTTGACGCGCGAAGCCCGGCAGCGTCTGTGGGTCGGGAAGAATCCAGGGGCCGTCCCCCATCGATTTCAGCCAGATGGCTCCCCCGTGGTGGCAGTCGCCGGTCAACGGCGTCAACAATGTCAGGCCTTCGGTCCATGCGACGTGACTCTCTAGTTCCGGTGTCGCGGCCTTCTCGGGCGCCAGCATCGCATCGAGTCCGCCGTCGATGGTCAACCGGGACATCTCTGCCAGCGGTCGCTCCATCAAGATGATCGGCAGTCGAGGCTCGGCCGTCTCGCACGCGCGTAGCAGCCCACCGAAGGCCGCGCTCGCGAAGCCTTCAGAGAGCCCGAGGCGTAACACCTGGCCGGCTTGGGCAAAGGCGCGGACGGCGAGTACGGAAGCATCTACGTCGGCGAGAATGCGGCGGGCATCGAGCGCGAAGCGCTCGCCAGCCGCAGTCAGCCATGTTGACCGACGGGTGCGTTCGAACAGCCGCACCTTAAGATCAGCCTCCAGGCTTTGGATCTGGCGACTGAGCGGCGACTGCTCAATTCCCAGCCTCGCTGCAGCGCGCGCAAAATGCAGCTCGTCGGCCACCGCCCGAAAATAGCGAAGTTGACGAAAATCGACCACCTGGTTAGGTTTCCGCATTCACCTGAGCTGCTCAGATAACATAGTTGTAAATTGCGCAATTTAGTTCGTTATTGAATCAACCACAAACCACGCCTCGCTTCGATCTCAGTAATTGTCACGAGTCATTGGTATTTGTGGTCTTCTTATATAACGAAATACTTTCTTGAGATATAAGTTCAATATCGTTTACTGTTTGTCGTTTCATGGTTGAATATTCAAATCACTCCCAGCCAGAACTTCGCTTGCACTTACCGCGTTCACCAAGGTCTCACCGTTCAGAAAGCGCCCGAGATTATCTAGAAACAGCGCGTCGCTGCGCGCCGACAACCCTGAGCCCATTGGCGAGGCGTGCGGCGTCAAGGTCACCCTAGGATGTTGCCAAAATCGGCTATCGGGCTGTAACGGCTCTGTGCGGAACACGTCCAAGATCGCCCGCTCAGGCCGGCCTCGATCGAGCGCTTCCAGCAGAGCCGCCTCATCTACAAGCCCGCCCCGGCCGACATTGACGAACACTGACGCCGCCTTCATCGCCGCCAGGAACTTCGCGTCGACCATGTCGACACTGCCGGAGCTCAACGGCAGCGACATCACGACGACGTCCGCCTCTGGCAAGAAGGTCGCAATCTGCTCTGGCGACACAGTGACGTCAGCCAGCGGGTGTACGCTGGCGCTGCGGCGGACCCCGACGACAGTCGCGCCAAAGGCTCGCGCGCGCCGAGCAACATCTTGCCCGATCGACCCAAACCCGATGATGAGCCAATTCGAGCCAGCCACCTCGCGATAAGGCGTCGGTGCCCAACGGTGTTCGGCCTGGGCCTTGCGGCGGTCTGGCCCGCGTTGGAAATGATCGAGCACCGTGCTCAGCACATACTCGGATATGCCGATTGAATGACTATGGTTCGTCGTCAGGATCGCGCCCTTGCGAACGACCTCAGCGAAGATCGGCTTTTCAAAGCCCGCCGCGGCGCTTTGCACCCATCGCAGAGCTGGCGATTTCAAAAGCGCGACCATGTAGTCTCGCCCGACCGGCGCGCCGAATAGGTCAGTGTTCAACCAGCCGATTTCCGGGCGCGCCTCGTCAACCGGCACCGGAGCGCCGTTTCGCATGATGACGCCGTCCGGCTGCATGAGCAGTAGATCCAGTTGGGCCGCGTGTTGGGCGATACGTGCGTCCAGTCGGCGATATGACGGCTCGAAGAGTAGGATAGGTGTCATGATCCCCGAACCGTCCGAACGCTGCTCGTGATGTGAGCGCCAACCGTGGTGCGCACCCGCCAGCCTTCATCGATCAGTCGCGGTATGCAGAAGCCCGCGATAAATCCGGATCCACCGGCTACCAACACCGTGCCGCGCTTTGGCATAAACGCTTCTCCCAGCCCCAAAGCGGTGCGTATAGACACTATAGATGATTTTTGTCCACCTCGTCCACCCCCTTGCAGCAACGCGCCCTTGACGCCTCCAAGACTGTGTTCTTCAGTTACGGCTTGCCGCCACTAAGCGAGCCCAAGCGCCCGAATGACCGCTCCCTGATCGAAATAGGGACGCTCGCAGATGATCCTGTCGCTCCCGGTCGCGAATTCAAAGGTTGCCGCCATGCGGACCCTGAAGCTTCGTCCGGTGGGCTGGACGATGCGGTCGACGAGCTTGAGGGGTCCCAGGTGGGTTCCGGTAAGCCAAAACTCCACAAGGACCGTGTCGCCGCATGCGGCTATCGCGATGGTCTCGTTGCCCTGGTCCGGAAAAGGGGCTCGCGACAGTTCGAAATATCTGCGAACCGCTGGTTCGCCGTCAAAGATCGCGCCCGCGCCATACATTTCGTAACGCGGATGCTCAAACGTAGCGATCACGGCATCCCAATCGCCCTGGCTTTCCAGCCTCATGTGATCTTGAACCGTTTTGATCCGGGCGGCCGATAGGGCACCCATGGCGAAGTCCTTTCGAGGCTTGCCGCAATCGTTCGGACGAACTCCATCGCCCTATTGAAGCGGGCTAAGTTGCTATTGTGATTGATGTTTCCTTAGAGCGCTTCTCAACTGACCGAGCCACGACCTTGGATAAAGCGCCTACGCCGTCAATGTAGGACTGGTCGGTTTTCAGTTCATGTTTCAGACCGCCCGCGAGGGCGGTCACCAAGCTGCCGAAACGTTCGCAGCCACTGAAAACCGAGAATTCGGCTTGGCCGGTTCGCTCGAGCTTTTCAGCATGCAATCTCAGGATTTCAGCGAAACCCTTGTCCATCTCGTTGGCGGTCGAGGACGTCAAATCGACGTCGACATTCAGCAACTCCCCGCCGTGAGGCGACAGGTGCAATAGGCGGTATATCGGCAGGTCTTTGGCCAGGATGGTCGCCTTCAGATTGGCTTCCAGGCTCGCGCCGTCCTCCCAGGCCGCTGCAGCAGCCTCCAGACTCTCGGATATGATCGATTTCGCCAGCGCCTGGAACAGGGCCGCCTTGTCCAGAAAATTCACATAAAGCGCAGCTCGCGAGACGCCCGCCACCTGGGCGACGTCGGCCATGCTCGCGCGTTGAAACCCGTGCCGAGAGAACACGGTCTTGGCGGCGCTCAGGATCTTGCGCTGGAAAGGAGTGGACGAGGTGGACATTTTTGCTCTACGGTGTCTATTAACATCGACTGGGCGCTAGGAGAAGCATTTATGGCGAAGCGCGGTACGGGACCTTCATATGGAATTTCAATGCCGCCCAAGAGTCCCAATGTCGGCTTGAACGACGGCGCCCGCATGCCCCAACTGGGGCTCGGCCTCTGGCAGGCGCCGGACGAAGACGCCGCTCAGATCGTCGGCGCCGCTGTCGACGCCGGCTATCGACTATTCGATACAGCCGCCGCCTATCGCAATGAACGTGGGGTCGGCGAGGGCTTGGCGTCCGCAGGTGTCGAACGCGACAAGCTTTTCATCACCACCAAGCTTTGGAACGACAACCAGGGCTACGACGCCGCCCTGGTCGCTTTCGACAAAAGCCTCATGAGATTGAGACTGGAGGCGGTCGATCTGTACCTCGTCCACTGGCCGGCGCCGAAGCGCGATCTCTACGTTGAGACATGGCGCGCCCTGATCCGTCTCAAAGAGGAAGGGCGAGCCCGGTCGATCGGGGTCTCAAACTTTGAGCCGGAGCATCTGCAGCGCCTCATGGACGAGACCGGGGTCGCGCCCGCGGTCAACCAGATCGAGGTGCACCCGAGGTTCCAACAGCGTCGCCTTCGCGAGTTCCACGCTCGATTCGATATCCGAACTCAGTCGTGGAGTCCGCTAGGAACTGGAACGCTGCTTGATGACAGCACCGTGGGCGCGATCGCCAAGAAGCACAGCGTGACGCCGGCTCAGACTATTATCCGCTGGCACATCGAAAACGATCTGATCGTCATTCCAAAGTCGACCACCCCGGCGCGGATTCGCGAAAACACGGACGTCTTCGACCTCAGACTCGATGAGGACGACATGGCTCGTCTGGCGCAACTCGATACGCCCGATGGCCGGATCGGCCCCGATCCGATGACCGCGCCCTTCTAGGCCCACCAGGGAACTGTCGACCCCCACTCCGGAGGCTAACCATGACCGTCGCCACACAAGACTGTAACTTTGAACGTTCAGGCTCGCGATCAAGTTATCGGCGCGACTGGGTCCGCGCATTCCGAGCGCTGCGGCGTCTTCTGGCGAACAAGGACGACACTCAGCATGTCTTCGAGATCATGCGGGCCTTGTCGGGAAGGTCCGAGTTAGACGGATATAGTCGCCTCCTTAAATCGCCTCGGGGAGGCCGCCTCGCCTATGAGCGTGTCGAACTCGTCCAGCGGCTGATGGACCGCTCCCGGCTTGACGCCTTCGCGCCCGGAACAGTTGGTGCGGCCTATGCGGAATTCACAGCCCGCGAAAACCTGTCAGCAGAGGGCCTCGCCGAAGAAAGCCGCAAAGGTGTGGCCGCCGAAGAGGTCGATGAGCCCCATCCGCTCGCTTGGTACGGCCGGCGCATCCGCGACAGCCATGATCTTTGGCACATCCTCACCGGATACGGCCGAGACGGGCTGGGCGAGGCCTGCCTCGTGGCCTTTTCCTATGCTCAGACACGCTCCTTGGGCTGGGCCTTTATCGCGCTGGGATTGCTATCGCGGGCTGGCGATACCGGTCTTCCCGTGCGCCGGGCGATCATTGAAGGCTATCGGCGCGGCCGTTCTGCGGTCTGGCTGCCCGGCGAGGACTACGAACACCTGATGGCGGAGCCGCTTGCGGCGGCTCGCGCGCGACTCGGGCTTGGTCGTGCGCCGATCTACCAATCCGTACCCGTGGAGCGGCGAGACATCTACTTCCGATGAAGGCGCCCCGCCCGCGCGGCTGTTCTTTCCAAAGAGTTTCGTGGTCTGCACCTGGCGGGCCGCTTCCAAACAGCGGAGACGCAAAATGCCCTTGAACGTTCTGATCACCGGCGCCAACAGCGGCTTTGGCCTGCTGACGGCCAAGACCTTCGCCCAGGCTGGCCATACGGTCCACGCCGGATATCGCAACCCCGACAAGGCCGCGCCGTTGGAAGCGCTGCGGTCCGAAGGGCTAGCGATCAAGCCGGTACGCATCGACATCACCGATCCGGCGTCGATCGCCGCTGGCGTGGCGTTTGCGGAGTCCGAGGCTCCGATCGATGCTCTGGTCAATAATGCCGGCGTCGAGGTCGTCGGGCCGGTGGACGAGGTCTCTGACGACAGCGTCCGGCTGCAGTTCGATACCAACGTCCTGGGCCTAATCCGGATGGTCCGCGCGGTCACGCCGGGCATGCGCGCCAACGGATCAGGCGCCATCGTCAACCTGTCCTCCCTGGTCGGTTGGATGTCGGCGCCCTATGCCGGCCTCTACGCCGCCAGCAAACATGCCATCGAGGCGCTGTCGGAGGTGATGTGGTTCGAGCTGCGTCCCTTCGGAATCCGCGTCGCCGTCATCGAGCCCGGCGGGTTTCCAACTAGTTTTCAAGATAATGTGGTCATCGACCCCGCCTTCAATGAAACGTCGCCGCACTGGCCAACAGGGACGCGGTTTCGCGAGGCTACTGGCCGCTTCGTCGGCCAGTTCAGTTCTGTCCAGGATCCGCAGGAAGTCGCTGACCTCGTGTACGAAGCGGTGACCACCTCCACGCCGCGGCTACGGTGGTTGGCTGGCGATGACGCTCGATCATTGCTGCCGCTCTACAAGTCCAAGGAATTCGAAGATTTCGCACGAGTCATGGCCGGTACGCTCGGCATGCCCGACCTCGCTCCATAGCCCCTCGCAAGGCGGGCTGACCCGCACGTTTCGCCGCAACGGCCGGGTCGGCAGCGGAGCTTTCATTGGCGGCGTGAAGCCGGCGCCGCACGCATCTGGCGCGATGGATATCTCTCGCCGTCGAGCGGATTGGCCCATGGCCGCTAGGCGGCGCGACGCACCCAGAACAGCAGACCAGCGAGCGCAATCACGCAGAATGCAGCGCCGACGAGAAACGTGGCGCCGGCGCCGAACGCCGTCCAGAGGCCACCGGCCAGCGTGCTCGCCAGCAACAGGGTCAGGCCGGTCGCCAAGTTGAAAACGCCGAACGCCGTCCCGCGCAGCCGGTCTGGCGCGGCGTCGGCGACCAGGGCCGAGAGCAATCCCTGCGTCACCCCCATGTGGACGCCCCAAAGCGCCACGCCGATGAGGACGCCGCCGATCGACGGCAGCAACGCCAGCGCCAGGTCCGCGACGACGAGCACCCCCAAGCCGAGACCCAAGAGCGTTCGGCGGTCCATCCTGTCGGAAAGCGTCCCGGCCGGCGCCGCCACG
>NZ_JAUYNW010000067.1 GCF_030698145.1 Phenylobacterium sp.
CACCTTCGAAGAGCCGAAGAAGAAGGTCGAAGGCGAGGCCAAGCCGGAACTGCCGTTCAACCCGGCGCTGCTGAAGAAGGTCGACGAGCTCGAGCTCTCGGTCCGTTCGGCCAACTGCCTGAAGAACGACAACATCGTCTACATCGGCGACCTGATCCAGAAGACCGAAGCCGAGATGCTCCGCACCCCGAACTTCGGCCGCAAGTCGCTGAACGAGATCAAGGAAGTGCTCGCGGGCATGAACCTGCATCTCGGCATGGACGTGCCCAACTGGCCGCCCGAAAACATCGAAGAGCTGGCCAAGAAGTTCGAAGACCAGATGTAAGAGGCCCCAAAATCTGCCTGTCAGATTTTGGACTATAAAATTGGAGCACGTTCGGGCGGCGGAACCGCAAACACTTCCGCCTAACGTGCTCCGCGCGCCGACTCCGGGCCGCTTCGGCGGTCTGGGCCTGATCAAGCCGCAACAGCGGTGGAGGGCCCCGGCGCTTCGTGTTGACCCAGGCGGGAGCCAGTTGGGATTTGATCAGGCAAGGACAGGTTCCCGACAAGTCGGGGCGTCCGGCGGGCCAGACGGCCCAGGAGATATGAGATGCGTCACGGCAAGTCCCACCGCAAACTGGGTCGTACGACCGCCCACCGCACCGCGATGTTCGCCAACATGGCGGCGAGCCTGATCAAGCACGAGCAGATCGTGACCACCCTGCCCAAGGCGAAGGAGCTCCGGCCCATCGTCGAGAAGCTGGTGACGCTCGCCAAGCGCGGCGACCTGCATGCCCGCCGTCAGGCCATCAGCCACATCCGTGACGTGGAACAGGTCGGCAAGCTCTTCGCCACCCTGGGCCCGCGCTACAAGGAACGTCAGGGCGGCTACATCCGCGTCCTGAAGGCCGGCTACCGCTACGGCGACAACGCGGCCCTGGCCGTGATCGAGTTCGTCGACCGCGATCCGTCGGAAAAGGGCAAGGACTCCGGTCCGGTCCAGGACCTCGGCTTCGCCGACGAATAGTCGACGTCCTCTCCAGTCATTCGAAAGCCCCGGACGGCGACGTCCGGGGCTTTTGCGTTGTGCGCTCGCGCCTGGACATTCTCGCGCAGCGGCGCATAGCATCGCGGTCTCCCTAGTGGAGGAGGACGCTAATGCTCAGGATCGTGATCATCCTTGGTTGTGTCGTCAGCTTGGCGAGCGCGGCCAAGGCGCAGGTCAACCCCGGCGACCTGAAATGGGGTCCCGCCCCCCCCAACCTGCCCCCCGGTTCCGAGATGGCGGTGCTGGCGGGCGACCCCACCAAGCCTGGCGTGTTCGTCGCGCGTGCGAAGCTGCCGCCGGGCTACAAGGTGCCGCCCCATCACCACCCGACGGACGAGTATGTCACCGTGCTCAGCGGCGACCTGACCTACGGCATGGGCGACAAGTTCGATACGACCAAGGGCCACGCCATGAACGCGGGCGGTTTCTTCCAAGCCGCAGCCAACATGAACCACTACGTCTGGAGTAAGTCCGGCGCGGTCATCCAATTCTCCGCCGAGGGTCCCTTCGCCATCATCTATGTCAATCCAGCCGACGATCCGACGAAACGTTAGGGCCAGCCGCGGCGGGATTGTCATAGAGGGCGCCACAGGCGTCACGCGATGCGGTTAGGCTGGCGTCCATGACTTGCATGCCCGACCTGCGCCCCTGCATCGCAGCACTGCTGACCCTTGCGCTCTGCGCCTGCGCGACGGTGCGCGAAGACCCCGGTCCGGTCGCGGCGGCCCCTAGGCCGCTGGTGATCCTGATCTCCATCGACGGGTTCCGGGCGGACTATCTGGAGAAGGGCGTCACGCCGCATCTGTCGGGGCTGGCGGCGGCGGGCGCGCGAGGGGCCATGCGGCCTTCGTTCCCGACCAAGACCTTCCCCAACCACTACACCCTCGTCACCGGCCTGCGCCCCGACCGCCATGGGATCGTCGACAACAACATGGAGGACCCGGAGATCCCCGGGGTCACCTTCCGCCAGAACAACAAGGCCGCCGTCACCGACGCGCGCTGGTGGAACGATGGGACGCCGATCTGGGTGAGCGCCGAGCGGGCCGGGGTCAGGTCGGCCACGATGTTCTGGCCGGGTTCGGAGGCCGCGATCCAGGGGGTGCGACCGAGCTATTGGCGGGCCTTCGACCAGTCGCTGAGCGCCACCGCGCGGGTCGACCAGGTGTTGGCCTGGCTCGACCTGCCGCAGGCCCAGCGCCCGCGGTTCGTGACCCTCTATTTCGACGAGGTCGACACCGCCGGCCATTGGGGCGGCCCGGAGTCCGACAAGCTGAAGGCGGCCCTGGCGAAGACCGACGCGGCCATCGCGGCCCTTAGCGCCGGGCTCGCGGCGCGCGGCCTGGCCGCCGACCTGGTGGTCACCGCCGACCACGGCATGGCGCCTACCTCGCCGGAGCGGGCGGTCTATCTGGAGGACGTCCTGCCGGACGGGGCGGCGCGCACCTTCGCCATGGGCGCCTTCATGAACGCCTATCCCACGCCGGGCCGGGAGGCGGAGGCCGAGCGCGCCCTGCTGGCCAAGCACGCCCACATGCAGTGCTGGCGGAAGGCCGAGATCCCCGCCCGGTATCACTACGGAACCCATCGCCGCGTGCCGCCGATCTTCTGCCTGCCGCAGACGGGGTGGGAGATCACCACGCGGGCCTGGGCGGCCAAGCGGCCGATCGGGGCCGGCAATCACGGGTTCGACCCATACGCGCCGGAGATGGCGGCGGTGTTCATCGGTTCAGGCCCGAGCTTCCGGCGCGGCGCGCGGGTGTCTGATTTCGACAATGTTGACGTCTATCCACTGTTGGCTCGACTGATCGGCGTGCCGCCCGAGCCGAACGACGGGGACCTGGACCAACTGGCCGGCGCCCTGGCGCGCTGAGCGGCGACGGCGCATCCTGATCGCGCGAGAACGGCTTGACGATATAGTTGCAATATGCGTTAAATATTGTTGGAAACGGCAAGGATAAGCGCCATGGCTGAGAAAGCCGCGATCACCGCCACCGCCTTCTACGAGGATCCGATGGCGGCGCTTCACTGGCTGGAGCGGGCCTTCGGTTTCGAGACCGTCCTGCTGCTCACCGACGACGCCGGCAAGGTCGGCCATGCGGAGATGAGCTTCCGCGGCTGCAACATCGGGGTCGGCGGGGAATGGGAGCTGCCGGGCGGGATCAAGATGCGCAGCCCGCAGACGGCAGGCGTCTGCACCCAGTTCATGTGGCTGGAACTGCCTGAGGGCCTCGACGACCATTATGACCGGGCACGCGAGGCCGGCGCACGGATCATTCAGCCGCCCGAGGACCAGTTCTATGGCGCGCGGACCTATCGGGCGCTCGATCCCGAGGGCCACGTCTGGTGTTTCCGTGAAGAGGTGCGCCAAGTCTCGCCCGAGACCATGACGCAGATCACCGGGCTGAAGATCCGCAATTCACTGAAGGAGGCTTGAAGATGGACGTTCCCACCATCGGACCCCTGTTGTGGTACCGCGACCCCCGGGCGGCCATCGCCTGGCTGGAGAAGGCGTTCGGCTTCGAGACGCGGATGGTTGTCGACGACGGGCAGGGCGGGGTGATCCACTCCGAACTGCGGCTCGGCGACGGCTACATCATGGTGGTGGGTCCCCCGAAAGGGTCCGCCGTCAGCCCCGCGGCCTTCGGCGGTCGCTCCACCCAGTCGGTGCATGTGCAACTGCCGGAAGGCCTGGACGCACGCTGCGAGGCCGCGCGCGGCCAGGGCGCCAAGATTGAACGGGAGCCCGCCGACCAGCCCTATGGGGATCGGGTCTTCACTTGCCGCGACATTGAGGACCATCCCTGGTCGTTCGGCCAGACGGTCAAGGTCATGACGCCCGCCGAGATGTCGGCCGCCACCGGCCACGAAATCACCAGCTAGAGGAGAGACGCCCATGGCCGGCTTCCGGTCCGCGCTGTTCTACCAGGATCCCAAGGCCGCCCTGCGCTGGCTGGAGAAAGCCTTCGGCTTCGAGCTCTCCATGCTGCTGGAGGATGCGCAGGGCAATGTCGCCCACTCCCAGATGACCTTCGGCGACAACTACGTGATGATCGGCCAGGAGTGGAGCGACGACCACAAGAGCCCGCGCTCGGTCGGCGGCAAGAACACCCAGACGGTCAGCATCCAGATCGACACCGACATCGGCGCCCACTTCGAGCGCGCCAAGGCGGCGGGCGCGGTGATCGACGCCGAGCCCACGACCCAGTTCTATGGCGACCGCACCTATCGCTGCCGCGACCCCGAGGGCCACATCTGGAGCGTCTCCCAGACCGTCGCCGTGGTCAGCCGCGAAGAAGCCGAGGCCGCCAGCGGCCTGAAGATCACCGGCTGGATATGAGCGCCGCCCCCGCCCACCTCGACCGCACCCTGGCCGCCCTGGCCGATCCCAACCGCCGCCAGGTGGTGGACCTGCTGGCCCAGCGCCCGCGCCAGGCCGGCGAGCTGGCCCGTGAGCTGGGCCTGGCCCCGCCGGCCATGAGCCGCCATCTGCGCACCCTGCGCGAGAGCGGCCTGGTGGAGGAGAGCCATCCCGATTTCGACGCGCGCGTGCGCATTTACGCCCTGAGGCCGCAACCCATGGTCCATCTGCTGCGCTGGCTGGAGGAGAGCGAACGGCTGTGGACCGAGCAGTTGTCGGCCTTCAAGGCCCACGTCGAGCGCGACGCGTGACGTCGCCAGATTTTTTCCTCCCCCATGACCGACGGGAATGGGGGAGGGGGACCACGCGCAGCGTGGTGGAGGGGGCGAGACTGGGTGCGGAGCTTGGGGCAGCCCCCTCCACCGCTTCGCGGTCCCCCTCCCCCGTAAACGTGGGAGGAAAAAGTCAGTGACGTCGAAGGTCTTCGTCTCGCTGCGCGTGAAGGCGACCCCCGAGCGGGCCTTCTCGGCCTTCGTTGAGGAGATCGGCGCCTGGTGGCGGCCCAACGGCCTGTTCCAGACCACGCCGCGCGCGCCCGGCCTGCTGGCCTTCGAGCCGGGAGAGGGCGGTCGGCTGACCGAGACCTTGGCCAACGGCAAGGTGTTCGAGATCGGCAGGATCACCGCCTGGGATCCGGCTGCGCGGCTGGAATTCACATGGCGACAGGCGAACTTCCCGCTGGAACTTCACACAGTGGTGGAGGTGCGGTTCGAGGCGGTCGGGGACGAGACCCGGGTCAGCGTCGAGCATCGCGGCTTCGACCAGGTGCCGGCTGGCGCGGCCCGCCATGGCTTCCCCGACGAAGCCCTGCTGATGCGGTTGGCCGAGTGGTGGCGCGACCTGCTGGCCTCCTATCGAGACCGGTCCGCGTAACCATGTTGCGCCAGTTCTTGTTTTGTTTCATGCTTCTGGGGGGAGAGACGCCATGACCGAGCAGCCCGCCGTCGAAGGCCGTCAATGGACGCACGCCTTCCGCTTCATCTTCATCGCGGCGGTGATCAACGCCGTGTCGTTCGGGATCATGATCCCGGTGCTGCCGAACCTGATCAAGGAGTTCACCGGCGGCGACACGGCCGCGGCGTCGGAGTGGAACGTGGTGTTCGCCACGGTCTGGGGGCTGATGCAGCTCTTCTGCGGCCCGATCCTGGGCATGCTGTCGGACCGGTTCGGCCGGCGGCCGATCCTGCTGATCTCGCTGGGCGGCCTGGCCATCGACTTCCTGTTCATGGCGCTCGCGCCAAATCTCGCCTGGCTGTTCGTCGGACGCGTCATCAACGGCCTGACTGCGGCCAGCTTCGCCACCGCGAACGCCTATGTGGCCGATGTCACCCCGCCGGACCAGCGGGCCAAGGCCTTCGGCTGGATGGGCGCGGCCTTCTCGTTCGGATTCCTGGTTGGTCCGGCCCTAGGCGGCTACCTGGGCGACTTCGACCTGCGGCTGCCGTTCTTCGTGGCCGCGGGTCTGACCGGCCTGAACTGGCTGTACGGCCTGCTGGTCCTGCCGGAATCCCTGCCGGTCGAACGCCGGGTGGCCAGGTTCGACTGGAAGCGGGCCAATCCCGTCGGCTCGCTGGTCTTCCTGCGCTCGCATCGCGACCTGCTGGGACTGGCCAGCATCGGCTTCCTGTTCCAGCTCGCCCACACCGTGTTGCCGTCGATCTTCGTGCTCTATGCCGGCCACCGTTACGGCTGGACGCCGAGCATGATGGGCCTGTCGATGATGGCGACCGGGGCGGCGGGGGTCGTCGTCCAGATGCTGCTGGTGGGTCCGGTGGTCGCCCGGATCGGCGAGCGCGGCGCGCTGCTGCTGGGGGCCATGGCCGGCGCGCTGGGCTTTGCGGTCTTCGCGTTCGCGCCGGTGGGATGGGCCTACTTCGTGGGCGTCCCGGTCTTCGCGTTCATGAACTTCCTGCAGCCGGGCCTTCAGGGCCTGATGACCCGCCGGGTGGGCCCCTCGGCCCAGGGCCAGCTCCAGGGCGCCAACCAGAGCCTGCAGGGCATCTCCTCGGTGCTGGGCCCGATCGTCTTCGGCCTGACCTTCGCCTGGTCGATCCGGCATGAGAATGTTTATCACCAGCCCGGCCTGGCCATCTATCTCGCGAGCTTCCTGCTGGTCGTGGCCTTCCTGCTGGCGCTCAAGATCGGCCGCGCGCCTCAAGCGGTGAGCGCGCCGGCCTGACGGCGCGCGTCGCTCCCGAGGTACATTTTCGCCGTGGGCTTGCGCCCGCGCCGCCGGTGCTGAGAGGGTCCAGGCCCACGCACCGGAGGATGGCGACGTGCCCGAGTTTCCCAATGACCTGCGCCGCGTGATCGCCGCTCTGACTTTCAGCGCGGCCTGCTTCACGGCGACGCTCGCCTGCGCCGAGGAACGCATGCTCGCCGTGGCGCCCCACGTGAACCTGCGGGTGGTCGACGAGGGCCCCCGCAACGCCAAGCCGCCGGTCGTGCTGATCACCGGCTGGGGCTTCACCGCCGACGTCTGGCGCGACCAGGCGCAGCGGCTGGCCAAGACCCGGCGCGTGGTCTCGTTCGATCCGCGCTCCCAGGGCGCCTCCACCGTCACCGCCCAGGGCATGACCCCCGAGCAGCGGGGCCGCGATCTCGAAGCGGTGCTGAGCCAGCTCGGCCTGGAGAAGGTCTATCTGGTCGGCTGGTCCCAGGGGGTCCAGGACGTGGCGGCCTATGTGAACGGGTTCGGGACGGGCAGGGTGGCGGGCGCGGTGCTGGTGGACGCCGCGGTCTCCTCCGGCTCGGGCGCGGTCCTGCGCGAGCCCCAGGCGGCGGCGCAGACCCTGCGCTTCCTCAGCATCTACGCCGCCCAGCCCGACGCCTATGCGCGGGGCATGTTGGAGGCGATCATCAGCCGGCCGCTCGACAAGGCGCAGGCCGACAGGCTGGCGGCCGACATCGCCGCCGTGCCCACCGCCATCGGCTCGGCCGCGCTGGTCGCCGACCTCTATGGGGCCGACCTCACCCCGGCCTTGAAGAAACTGGACCGCCCGACCCTGATCGTCGCCTCGGCGACCGCGGAGGACCTGCAGGCGCAACGAGATGAGGTAAAGATCCTCCCCAATGGGCGGATCGAGGTCGTGGAGAACGCCGCCCACGCGGTGTTCATCGACCAGCCCGACCGCTTCGCTCAGATCCTGGATCAGTTCCTGACGGCGAGCGACCCGGACGTTTCAGCCAGGTCCTAGGCCGCCGATCGGGACGGTCCTGTGCGCGCCTGAGGTTCCCAGGGACCAGTCGCGCGCCTAAACACGCCATCATTGCGCCCGAAAACTCGGCGATGTCCGGGCGACCTGAACTGTCTGGAGACCGCATGCGCGCCTACCGCGTCCTGATCCCCGCCCTTGCCGTGCTCGCGGCCTGTTCCGACCCCGTGGCCACGTCGACCGCCCAGGTTCCGCCCCTGGCTCAACCGACCCGGGCCGCCCCCGGTGACGCCCTGACCATGAAGTCGTCCTTCGCCCCCGTCGTGAAGCGCGCCGCCCCGGCGGTGGTGAACATCTCGTCCAAGCGGCTGGTGCGCCAACGGGCCGATCCGTTCTGGGAGATGTTCGGCATGGGCGCCCCGCGCGATCGGGTCCAGGGCTCGCTCGGATCGGGCGTCATCGTCCGCGCCGACGGCGTGATCGTCACCAACAACCACGTGGTGGAGGGCGGCCAGGAGATCACCGTGGCGCTCGCCGACCGCCGCGAGTTCATCGCCCGGGTGCTGCTGGCCGATCCGCGCACCGACCTCGCCGTCCTCAAGATCGACGTCGGCTCCGAGCGCCTGCCGGTCATGGCCATCGACGACAGCGGCGAGACCCAGGTCGGTGACCTGGTCCTGGCCATCGGCGACCCCTTCGGCGTCGGCCAGACGGTGACCAACGGCATCGTCTCGGCGCTGAACCGCACCGCCGATCCCAATGGCGACGCGGCCAACGCCTATATCCAGACCGACGCGGCGATCAATCCGGGCAATTCGGGCGGCGCCCTGGTCGATATGGACGGCGATCTGATCGGGGTGAACAGCTTCATCCTCTCGCGTTCGGGCACCTCGTCGGGCGTCGGGTTCGCGGTGCCCGCGGCCATCGTGCGCAGGGTGGTCGAGACCGCGGCCGGCGGCGGCGTGGCGGTGGTGCGGCCCTGGTTGGGCGCAAGAACCCAGACCGTGACCGGTGAGATCGCCCGCAGCATGGGGCTATCCACGCCCCAGGGCGCCATGGTGGCCGACATCTGGCCGAGCGGGCCGGCGGCCCGCGCGGGCCTGAAACAGGGCGACGTGATCGTTTCGGTGGACGGCCGTCCCGTGGTGGACGCCGCGGCGGTGTCCTACGCGATTTCCTCGCGGCGGCCCGGCGACTCGATCCGTCTCGGCGTTCGCCGCGGGACCGGGGAGCAGACGCTGACCCTGCGCGCCGAGGCGCCGCCGGCCACGCCCGCCAAGGATGAGCAGGTGATCTCCGGCCGCAATCCCTTCGATGGGGCCACGGTGGTCAACCTGTCGCCCGCCGTCGCCGACCAGCTGGGCCTCGACCCGTTCATCGGGCGCGGCGTGCTGGTGACCAATATCGGCCGAGGCTTCGCGATGAACGCCGGCCTGCGCCCCGGCGACCTGGTCAAGAAGGTCAACGGCCGCGACGTGGGCAGCGTGCGCGACCTGATGGCGACGATCGGTGGCGGCGGCAGTCAGTGGCAGGTGACCATCGAGCGCGGCGGCAAGGAGATCACGGGGAACTTCCGGACCTGAGGCCTCCAGATCCTCCCCCAGCGCGCAGCGCGATTTGGGGGAGGTGGCGCGTCGCCCTCTTCGGCGACGTCACCGAGGGGCTGAAGCCTACAAGAGTCAAAGTCCCCCTCAGTCGGCCATTCGGCCGACAGCTCCCCCAGAGGGGGAGCAACTTTGGGGCGGTGGCCTTGGCTTGGCGGAATGCGTTCACAGCCAACGACGGGTTTTGCTAGAAGAGGCCCATGGCCGATCTCTTCGAAGCCGCGGGTCTGACGCCGCACGCCCCGTCGCCGCTCGCCGACCGCTTGCGCCCGCAGCGGCTGGACGAGGTGGTGGGGCAGGACCACCTGCTGGGGCCGCAGGGTCCGATCCGTCGGATGGCCGAGGCCAAGCGGCTGGCCTCGATGATCCTCTGGGGGCCGCCCGGCACCGGCAAGACCACCATCGCCCGGCTGCTGGCCAAGGAGGCGGGCTATGAGTTCCAGCAGCTCTCGGCGGTGTTCTCGGGCGTGGCGGACCTCAAGAAGGCCTTCGAGCAGGCCAAGATGCGCCGCTCGGCCGGCCAGGCGACCCTGCTGTTCGTCGACGAGATCCACCGCTTCAACCGCGCCCAACAGGACGGCTTCCTGCCCTTCGTGGAGGAGGGGATCGTCACCCTGGTGGGCGCCACCACCGAGAACCCGTCGTTCGAGCTGAACGGCGCTCTGCTGAGCCGCGCCCAGGTCTATGTGCTGAAGCGCCTCGACGACGAGGCCCTGGCGACGCTGCTGGAAAAGGCCGAGGCCCATGAAGGCCGCGAACTGCCGCTTGAGGACGAGGCGCGTTACGCCCTGATCGCGCTCGCCGACGGCGACGGCCGCTATCTGCTGACCCTGGCCGAGACCCTGTTCAACATCGGCTCGGCCACGCCGCTGTCGACCAAACAGCTGGGCGAAGTGCTGCAGAAGCGCAGCCCGGCCTATGACAAGGACCGTGAGGAGCACTACAACCTCGTCTCGGCCCTGCATAAGTCCATCCGAGGTTCGGACCCCGACGCGGCGCTCTACTGGCTGGCGCGGATGCTGGGGGGCGGGGAAGACCCGCTGTTCATCGCGCGGCGGCTGATCCGGGCCGCGGCCGAGGACATCGGCGAGGCCGACCCCATGTCCCTGGTGCTCGCCAACGCGGCCAAGGACACCTACGATTTCCTGGGCTCGCCGGAGGGTGAGATCGCGCTGGCCCAACTGGTCATCCACCTGGCCTCCGCGCCCAAGTCCAACGCCGTCTATGTGGCCTTCAAGGCCGCCCAGCGCGCGGCCAAGGAGACCGGGTCGCTGACGCCGCCCGCCCACATCCGCAACGCCCCGACCAAGCTCATGAAGGACCTCGGCTACGGCAAGGGCTACGCCTATGACCACGACGTGGAGGGCGGATTCTCCGGCCAGAACTACTTCCCGGACGGCATGGCGCGGCAGGTCTTCTATCAGCCCAAGGGCGAGGGTGTGGAAGCGCGCATCAAGGAGCGGCTGGACCGCTGGGCCGAGCAGCGGAACCGCAAGGGGTGAGGCCGCGCCTGCAACCCAAGCCCCGGCCCGGCGACAACCCCGTCTCGCTCAGCCCCCAGGAGATCGAGTTCGTCCGTAGCCTGGTGATCTATGAGGACGCCCAGCTGCTGGCCCTGAACAAGCCGTCGGGGCTCTCGAGCCAGGGCGGACGAGGCCAGGTCCATACCCTGGACGAGATGCTCTGGGCCTTCGCCAAGCCCGGCAAGGCGCGGCCCCGGCTGATCCACCGGCTGGACCGCGACACCTCCGGCGTGATCCTCACCGCCAAGACCAAGCCGGCCGCAGGTTTCCTCGGCAAGCATATGATGGGACGGCGTTTTTCGAAAACCTACAGGGCCATCGTGACCCCCGGCGCGCCCGACCCGGTCCAGGGCGCCGTCGATGTTCCCCTTCGCCGGGACGAGCAGGGCCGGGAGGCCTATATGCGGGTCTGCGAGGCCGATCATCCGGACGCCGAGGCCGCCCGCACCCGCTATCGCACGGTGTCGAAGGGCGCGGCGGCGGCGCTGCTGGAGCTGGCGCCCGAAACCGGCCGCATGCACCAGATCCGGGTGCATCTGGCCTCGATCGGACGGCCCATCGCCGGGGACGCGCGCTATGGCGGGGCGCTCGCGGTGGCCGGACTGCCGGTTCCGCGCCTGATGCTGCACGCCAAGGCCCTGGCCTTTCCCCATCCCGAAGGCGGGACCAAGCAGATCGAGGCGGAGGTTCCCGCCGACATGGCCGCCCTGATCGCGGCTTTGGGTCTGTAGAAGGAACGCCCGGCCGAGCTGGGCCGTTCTTCCGACAAGGTTTGCAAGTCCAATGGCTTGCGGAGGACACCGGACATGAAACGCGCCCTCGTCCTGCTGGCCGCCTGCGCCGTTCTGAGCGGCTGCGCCACGGCGCCCACGGTCTACGGTCCGGCGACCGGACCCAGGGCGGTGGGCTTCTCGGAATACCGCATCGAAACCGGCCGCTATCGCATCACCTTCCGCGGCGGGCCCGGCGCGCCGATCCAGCAGGTGGCCGACTACGCCCTGCTGCGCGCCGCCGACCTGGCCATCGCCGAGGGCTATGACTGGTTCAAGGTCGCCGACCGGGTGATGGTGGAGGCGGCGCCCGACAACGGACCGCGGATCTCCATCGGCGCGGGTGGCGGCGGCGGCTATCGCAGCGGCGTCGGTGTGGGGCTGGGGACCAGTTTCAACCTCGGCGGCGGGCCCTCCCTCGCCCAAACCATCGAGGTGCTGATGGGCAAGGGGCCCCGCCCGAACGACCGCGACGCCTATGACGCCCGCGAGATCCGCCGCAATCTGGGCGCGCGGACCTAGGCGCGCGGGCGCAGCGACCCGTGGGTGTAGCCGGCCACCTCGGCCACCGCGAAATAGCCGTCGTTGGGCAGGCCCTGGGCGACCAGAAGCGGGGCGAGGCCGCGCGCCTGGCCGGCGAATTCCAGAAGTTGTCCGGCCGCGTCGGTGTCGGAGGGCGCGAGATCGGCGGCGTCGATGGTGACGCCCTGCAGCCGGGCGTCGCGCACCGGGAAAACCACGTCGCGGGTGGGTTGCAGGCGCGCGAAGACCCCGCGGCAGATGGCGTTCAGCAGGCCCGCCACCTCGGTCAGGCGGCCGGTAGGCGTGCCCCGGTCGATGTCGATCAGCTCGACGATGATCCGTTTCTTCAGGGCCTCGGCGGAGCCTTCGGTGGCGGCGGCGAGGCTGCTGCGGCCCCGGCGCGCCGACACAGTCCGGAACGAGATCGGCAGGATCACCGGCAGCACCGAGGAGCCGTCCGGACCCGCCAGGGTGGCGGCGAACTCGATCGTGGCGCGGTCGATGATCTCGACCTCGTCGTCCGACAGCCGCGCGAAGGCCCGCGCCGGGATCGTCGCCCCGCTCTTGAGATGGGTGATCACCGGCTCGACCCGCCGCGCGGCGACGGCCTGATGGCGCAGATGGATCAGGTCCTCGACCAGGAAGTCGATGCCCAGGGTCTGGTTTCCGGCCGTGACGAAGGTGGAAAAGGCGCCGGCCTGGGGCGGCTCGGGCGGCGCTTGCTGCGCTGAGGCGTTGTTCGCGACCATTCCCGGACCTGGAAAGCTGAACTGGACCGGCAGGATGGCGCCTCCGACTTAACCGGGCGTTGAGCGAGGGCTAGGGCTTCTCGGAAGCGACATCACGTCGCATAAGGGGCCTCATGGAAAAGGTTCTTCTGGTGGCTGTCGGCGGGGCGGCCGGCGCGGTGGCGCGCTATGGCCTGGGCGTGCAGACCATGCGCCTGTGGGGCCACGTCTGGCCGTACGGGACCTTCGCCGCCAATGTCTTGGGCGGCCTGCTGATGGGCGTGCTGGCGGGCTATCTGGCCCATCGCGGCGGCGCGGAGCAGGAGCGGCTGCGGGTGCTGCTGGGCGTCGGCGTCCTGGGCGGCTTCACCACCTTCTCGGCCTTCTCGCTGGAGGCGGCGCTGATGATCGGCAAGCGCGCCTACGGCCAGGCCTTCGCCTACACCACCGCCTCGGTGCTGCTCTCCATAACCGCCCTGTTCGCGGGGCTCCTCCTGGCGCGACGGGTGTTCGCGTGAGGGAGGTCCGCAACATCCAGGTCGACCCGGGCGAGGACGATGTGCGGTTGGACCGCTGGTTCCGCCGCCGCTGGCCTCACGTCTCCCAGATCCAGGTGCAGAAGCTGGCCCGCTCGGGCCAGATCCGCGTCGACGGCGGCCGGGCCAAGCCCGACCAGCGGCTGAGCGCGGGCCAGACCGTGCGCGTGCCGCCGCTGCCGGACGCGCCCAAGCCCGGCGACAAGGGTCCCGGCATCGACGCCAAGGAGGCGGCCTTCGCCAAGTCGATGGTGCTGTACGAGGACGAGGAGGTGCTGGTGCTGAACAAGCCGGCCGGCCTCGCTGTCCAGGGCGGCACCAAGACCCTGAAGCACGTGGACCGCCTGCTGAGCGCCTGGGGCGAGGGCCTGACCCGGCCGCGCCTGGTTCACCGGCTGGACCGCGACACCTCCGGCGTGCTGGTGCTGGGCAAGACGCCTGGGGCCGCCGCCAAGCTCGCCGGCTCCTTCGCCCGGCGTCGGGCGGAAAAGACCTACTGGGCCCTGGTCCATGGTTCGCCCAAGCCCGCCGAGGGCGTCATGGAGCTGCACCTGGCCAAGAAGGGTGTCGGCGATCGCGAGATGATCGTGCCGGCCGACCCCAAGGACCCCGCCGCCGATCCGGCCGAGACGGAGTTCGTCACCATCAGCCGCGCCGCCCACAGGGTCACCTGGATGGCGCTGCGCCCCCATACCGGGCGCACCCACCAGCTCCGCGCCCACATGCTGGCCATGGGCCACCCGATCCTGGGCGACCCGAAATACTGCACCGACGCCTCGCGGGAGCTATCGGGCGACCTGAAGCTGCAACTCCACGCACGGCGCCTGACCCTGCCGCACCCGTCGCGCGGGACGCTGATCCTGGAGGCGCCGATCAGCAAGGAGCTGAAGGCCGGCTTCAAGCGCTTCGGCTTCGACGAGCACGAGGCCGAGCCCGAGCCCTTCAAGAAGCGGCGGCGCTAGGCCTCCTCGAAGCTCACCACCGCCTCGGTCTCCGGCGCGAGGAACTTCGCCGCCGAGACGGCCTCGGCCTCGATGGCCTTGCGATCCTTGGCGCTCACGGTCTCGAACAGGCGCACCGCGACAGTGGTGGCCTTGCGTTTGGCCTCGACGCGCCAGATTCCAGCGACCACGCCGTCGACCAGCACCGTCGGCGCGATCAGCAGGTTCTTGGTGGCCACCAGCTTCGCGTGCTGCGGCCGGACGATCCCCGTGCGATCGGCGCGGCCCAGGACCGCGCCGTCGAAGTCGGCCAGCAGTCGGACCGGGGCGGGGGTTTCGCCGCTCGGCCGAGGCGCGTCCTTCAGGTCGTACAGCACGCGCTTCTTCTCATCGCGGAAGGTGACCAACTCCTCGCCCATGGACTCGAGGAGCGCCGCGGCGCCCTTCAGGCCCGACCAGCCCGCGAAGTCGGCCGGCAGGCTGGGACCGTGGGCGGCCAGATAGCGTCGGACCAAGCCCAGCGGATCGGGGGCCGCGTCCTCGTCGCGGCCCAGCCAGGTCTTGACCAGGGTGAAGGCGCCGCCGGGCTCGTGTCCGAAGGGCGTGTCGCTGCTGGCCTGCACCAGGGGCAGCCACATCCGCACGCCCCAGGCCATGGGCCGCACGTTCTCGATCCCGGCCTCGGCGAACACCTGCCGCACGCTCTCGAAATCCTTGGGCCCGGGGGCGAAGTGACGCTCGGCCAGGCGCGTCGCCAGGTCGACCTGGCCGCGAGACGGCCGGCCGCCGCCGGGCAGGGTGACGTCCAGCGCCGGCATGACGGTGGTGCGGAAGGCCAGGATGTCGTCCGCCGTCGCCAGGTGCAGCGTGCCGCGCAGCAGGGTCGAGCGCACTACCTTGCGGTCGTGGATCGCGGCCAGCAGGTCCTCACGCTTGAAGCCGCTCAACCGCGCCCAGAGGCCGGTGAACGAGGCCTTCGGAAGTTGGGCCTGGATGGCGAACAGGCGCGAGATCGCCGCCACCGGCGAGATCGCCTCACGGGCCAGCAGCATCTGGCGGGCCAGCAGGATGCGGTTGAGGTCGCGCGGGCTCAGAATCTCGTCGGCCATGGCGCCAGGATCGCCGAGCCGGGCGGGCTAGACCAGCCCCGCCACCGCCGCGGCTGCGGCGCTGTCGGGGAAGACTGTCGCATCCAGCGCGCGGCGGTCCAGGCCCATGTGATCGGCCAGCACGCCCTTGAACAGGCCGCGCATGTCGAGGGTCGGGGCCAGGTCGCGGTTCTCGTAGAGGGCGGTGGTCTTCAGCCCCGGCCAGTCGCCGATTATGCCGCCCGGCTTGAGCGAGCCGCCCAGCAGGAGCGCGGTCGAGGCGGTGCCATGGTCGGTGCCGCCGGTGCCGTTGACCCGCGCGGTGCGGCCGAACTCGGTGGCCACCACCACCACGGTGTTGCGCCATTCGGGGCCGAGACCGGCGTGCAGGCCGTCCAGCACCGCGTCGAGATAGCCCAGGCGGTTGGCGAGCTGGCCCTTGGCGCCGCCCTGGTTGGCGTGGGTGTCGAAGCCGTCGAGGCTCAGCGCCGCGATCTGCGGGCCGCCCGGTTCGCGCATGAAGCCCGCCAGCGTGCCGCCCAGCTTGCGCGCCGCCTCCTGGCCTTGGCGCAGATAGCCCTCCACGCCGCCACCCGCCGGCGCCGCGGCCATCGTCATCGACGGGGTCTCCGATCCCTCGGCAAGGCCGGCCATGGCCGCCTGGGCCATGGTCTCGGTGGCCAGGCCGCGCGACAGGGCGGGGCCGAGCACCGGGTCATCCTTGTAGAGGTCCTGCAGCAGGGTCGGCAGCCGGGCCTGGGCGTCGACACCCCGGCCGGGCGACCAGGAGGAGGCCGGGGCCGGGCCGCGCAGGATCAGCGGGGCGGTGGGCCCCACCGACAGGGCCTCGATCTTGCGCTGGGCCCTCAGGCTGTCGACAGCGCGGTTGAGCCAACCCGTCGAGGTCCCGTAGACCACCGCCGCGCCGGTCTCCAGAACGTCCTGGGCCTCGAAGTGCGAGCGAGCGCGGTCGGGGGTGGCGACCGCCGGGGCGATCCGCGCCTGGCCGGCCTTGGCCAGGCGGTGCACCGAGGCCAGCGCCGGGTGCAGGGCGAAGGTCCCGTCCAGGGCCAAGGCGTCGTCGCCCAGCGCCAGGCCCCGGCGCAGCCCGGCGTAGTCGTGGTCGCCGACCGGCGGAGCCAGGGTGAGACCATCCATCCCGCCCCGGCAGATCACCACCACCAGCTTGCGCTGGGCGAGATCGCCGGAGGCCGCGAAGGCCTGGCCGGCCAGCAGGTCGACGGAAAGGCCGAGGCCGGCGGCGGCCATCAGGGCCCGGCGGCGGGTGAGGTGAGCGGTCATCGGCGTTGGAACTCCGGGCTCATCAGCAGCAAGGCGAAGCCCTCGGTCCGTGACTCGGCGCGGGCGATGGCGGTCGCTGTGGCGGGGCTGAGACGCGCGCCCAGGGCCTCGGCGGCCAGGGCCCTGGGGTCGCGGTCGCGCACCACGGCCTGCGAAAAGGCCTGGGCCCAGCTCATCCGCTGGACGATGGCCGCCGGCGTCGCCCAGGCGGCGGTCTCTTCGGGCCAGCCCTCGGGGGAGGGCGGGGAGAAGGCCTTCTGCCCCATGGCGTTCAGCACCGGCGCCAGGCGCCCGATGGCGCGCGGCGCGCCGCCGGCTGCGCGCCAGCTCGAGATCATGAACTCGTACGGGGTCTTGAACTTGGCGGGCTCGGGCGCCCAGGCCTCCGGCGCGGTGATAAGGGCGCGCGCGACCTGATCCAGCAGGCCGCCGGTGTCGGTCCAGACCCGTTCGAGCCGCGTCACCAGGGCCGGCGGCGGCGTGTCGGCCACGAAATGCCGCGCGATCTTGGCGCAGACGAAGCGGACGGTCTGGGGCCGGTCGGCCAGGTCGGCCAGGATCGCGCCCACCTGCTCCTTGCCGCCTGCCGCGTAGTTGACCCCCATCACCGTGCGGACGCCCGGCTCGTGGGCGATGGCGCGGAACACGGGACGACCGATCATGTCGGCGTCCTCGCGCAGGCCGCCCACCGACAGGCCGGTCATGGCGCGGGCGAACTCGGTGACGTCGGCCTGGGTGTAGCCGCCGTTCACGCCGACGGTGTGCAGCTCCAGGATCTCGCGGGCCAGGTTCTCGTTGAGACCGAGCTGCTTCAGGCCGCCGACCGGCCGGCCGCCCACCCCGCGCCGGGGCCGGTTGACGTACCGCGCCGCAGGGCTGCCTGGCCCCACCGATTGGGCCTGGTCCAGATAGAGCAGCATGGCCGGGTGGGTGGTCGCCGTGGACAGCAGGTCGGCGAAACGGCCGAACACGTGGGGCCGGATGGCCTCGTTCTCGAACGGCCCGACCACCGTGGCGGTGACCAGCTTGTTGGCCGAGACGGTGAAATGGTTGGCCCAGAACAGGGTCCAGCGCTCGCGGAAGCCGGCGTCGGTCTCCGCACCGAGCTGGGCGCGGGCCATGAAGTCGGTGGCCACGTCGTCGCGGAGCATCTTCTGGGCGATCTTGACGGGGTCGCGAGCGTCGGGGACGGGCTCGCCGTCGGACGCGGCGCGTTTCATCCCGCGCTTGTCCTGCTGGTAGACCCGGAAGCCGGCGATACGCTGGGCGGAGGTCTCGCCGTTGGTCTGCGGCTGGTCGGCGCCCTCGCGGCGGATCTGGCGGATCAGGTGTCCGCGCGGGTCGCCGCGCGCCGCGGCGATCTCGCCGGGCTTGGCCCCCAGGCCGAAGCGGGTGAGCGCGATGGCGGCGTCCAGGTCGCGGTCGGCCACAACTGGCTCCTTGCGCATTTCCACTTCCGTCCCCATTGCACGGGGCGACCCGCGGATTTCCGTCGCGGGCGGTTGGAGGCGCGTTTGAAAAAAGGATTTCACGAACCCGGCGACAAGCCCAGGCGCTTCTACAAGGACGTCTCGGTGGTCGCCGAGGCGGGCGGGTTCCAGGTGAAGCTGGACGGCCGCAACGTGCGCTCACCCAAGGGCGGGGTGCTGGTCCTGCCCACCCGCGCCCTGGCCGATCTGGCGGCGGCAGAGTGGGCCGGCCAGGTCGACGTGATCGAGCTGGCGGGGATGAACGTCACCCGCCTGGCCTTCACGGCGTTGGAGGCGGTGCCCCAGGCGCGCGACGGGGTCGCCCAGCAGGTGGCCGACTTCGCGGGCTCGGACCTGCTCTGCTACTACGCCGAGGAGCCGCAGGCCCTGGCGGCGCGGCAGACCCATCACTGGTCGCCGCTGCTGGACCGTGCCGAGCGCGAGCTGGGACTGGTCTTCCTGCGCGCGGCCGGCATCGTCCACCGCGCCCAGCCGGACGAGACCCTGGCGCGTGTGAAGGCCCTGGTCCTCGAACTCGACGACTTCGCCCTGGCCGGGGTGGCCTTCGGGACCTCCCTCTTCGGTTCAGCGGTCCTGGCGCTCACCCTGCAGCGCGGCTGGCTCACCGGCGAGCAGGCCTATGAGCTGTCGCGCCTGGACGAAGCCTACCAGCAAGAGAAGTGGGGGATCGACGAGGAGGCCGCCGAACGCACCGCGCGGCTGTTCGAGGAGTCGACCATGCTGGACCGCTGGTTCCGGGCCCTGGGGTAGGGCGCCTAGCCGGCTAGCCGGCCAGCCGGAACAGGATCACAGGTCCGTTCCATTCAGCGGTGGTGACGTCGATCTCGGTGATTTCGGTCGCGCCCGGCGTGGCGGCGACCGCCTTGCGCCAGAACTTGGTCGCCGCAACGTTCTTGCGCGCCACCGCCACCTCCCAGACACCGGAACGCGTTGCGAAGATCAGGTGGGCGGCCTGCACGGCGACCCCCGATCCGCGATGTTTCCGCAGGACGAAGAACTCCGCGACGCTGTGGTCGATCGGCCGGCCGCTGTGGGAATAGGCGTTGACCAGGACGAACCCCGCCAGGACGTCGCCGCGCCAGATGAAGAACGCGTCCCGCTCCGGCTCCGTCCAATAGGAGGCCAGCGGATAGGCCTCGAAGCGTCCGTCAGCCAGCAGGTCGCCCTTCGGCGTCCCGGCCCAGAATTCCGAGAAATCGTGGATGTAGAACTGCATCAGGTTCTGCAGGACCGGTTCCTGCTCGCGCAGGACCGGCTCGAGCCGCACGTTCATCTCGCCTTGCCTCAGGTTCCCGTGGCCAGGGTGGTCGGCGAATAGTCGCCGAATGTCCAGCGCAACGGGATCGCCCCTCAACGCGAGTGATCCGGCCCGGCCCCTGATCGCGGTTGCGCGGTCCAATTCGTCCGACTACGCCTTGATCTCGACTGTGGGAGGCGCCGCGTGAAACAGATCCTGGAAGAGCTTGAGCGCCGTCGTGCGGAGGCTCGGCTGGGGGGTGGCGAGCGGCGGATCGCCAGCCAGCATGGCAAGGGCAAGCTGACGGCGCGCGAGCGGCTGGAGCTGTTGCTGGACGAGGGCTCGTTCGAGGAGTTCGACATGTTCGTCGAGCACCGGGCGACGGACTTCGGGATGGCCGACCAGAAGGTGGCCGGCGACGGGGTGGTG
>NZ_JAUYNW010000069.1 GCF_030698145.1 Phenylobacterium sp.
TTCATGGAGGCCGAGAAGGAGGGCAAGCCGCGCGAGGCGGCGGGCAAGATCCTGATGGCCACGGTCAAGGGCGACGTCCACGACATCGGCAAGAACATCGTCGGCGTGGTCCTGCAGTGCAACAATTACGAGGTCATCGACTTGGGGGTCATGGTCCCGGCCGACCGGATTCTCGACGAGGCCATCGCCCACAAGGTGGATATCGTCGGCCTCTCGGGCCTGATCACCCCCAGCCTGGACGAGATGGTCTATGTGGCCAGCGAAATGGAGCGGCGGGGCTTCAACATCCCGCTGCTGATCGGCGGCGCGACCACCTCAAAGACCCACACGGCGGTGAAGATCGAGCCGCAGTACAAGGCCGGCTCCACCACCTATGTGCTGGACGCCAGCCGGGCGGTCGGCGTGGTCTCGGGCCTGCTCTCGCCCACGGAGAAGGTGCGGCTGCAGGCCGAGACCCGGGCGGAATACATCAAGGTGCGCGAGCAGTTCGCCCGGGGGCTGGGGAACCGCGCCCGGTCGACCATCGTCGAGGCCCGGGCCAACGCCTTCGCGCCCGATTGGAGCGCCTATGAGCCGCCGAAGCCCAGCTTTATCGGCACGCGGGCGTTCGTCGCCTACGACCTGGCCGACCTCGCCCGGCACATCGACTGGTCGCCGTTCTTCGCCAGCTGGGAGCTGATCGGCCGCTTCCCGCAGATCCTGGAGGACGACGTGGTCGGGGCCGCCGCCCGCGACCTCTACAAGGACGCCCAGGCCATGCTGGCCCAGATCATCGCGGAGAAGTGGTTCGAGGCGCGCGGCGTGGTCGGCTTCTGGCCCGCGCAAGCCGACGGCGACGACGTGGTGCTCTATACCGACGAGAGCCGCACCGAGGAGCTGACCCGGCTCCACACCCTGCGCCAGCAGATGCCGAAATCGCAGACCCAGGCCGACGGCGGCCGGGCCAATGTGGCGCTCTCCGACTTCGTGGCACCCTTGGGCGTCAAGCCCGACTGGATGGGCGGCTTCGCCGTCACCGCCGGCCATGGGGAGCTGGAGATCGCCGCCAAGTTCAAGGCGGCCGGCGACGACTACAACGCCATCCTGGCCGCCGCCCTGGCCGACCGGCTGGCCGAGGCCTTCGCGGAAGCCCTGCACCGCAAGGTGCGCACCGAGCTCTGGGGCTACGCCCCCGACGAGCCCTTCGACATCGACGCCCTGATCGCCGAGACGTACCGCGGCATCCGCCCGGCGGCGGGCTATCCGGCCCAGCCGGACCACACGGAGAAGGCCGAGCTGTTCAGGATCCTCGACGCCGAGGCGGCCACCGGCATGGAGCTCACCGAGAGCTTCGCCATGAACCCGCCGGCCAGCGTCTCGGGGGTCTATTTCTCCCACCCCGAGAGCCACTATTTCGGCGTCGGCCGGATCGAGAAGGACCAGGTCGAGGACTATGCCAAGCGCAAGGGCTGGGACCTGAAGACGGCGGAGCGGTGGCTGGCGCCGATCCTGAACTATGAGCCGGTGTAGGGGGCGTTGGGCGGGTGAGAGCGGTGGAAATTAGTATTGTGTCCCCGATATTCCGTGTCCCCGAAGTTCCCCCGGTTTTGAGATCCTGACGCCGACGTAGCAGCGACCCTCACCGGCGGCTTGGTCCGTGGTCCAATCTAGATTTAGAAAGCGCCAGAACTCCTGCGGGATCTGATCCTCGGGCTGCGCAATGCCATCTGCCTTGGGGAGACCCGTGGCGATTAGTGTTCCGTCGGCGAGAAGACTGACCAGCTTGTTGCGGGCCGCTATGCTGTGAGCTTCGAAATCGCGCTGCGCATCAAGCCATTCGTTATCGGCATCGAACATTGCGTTCGCGGCCTCAATGTTGTCTGGATCACTCGCGGCAGCCCATTGGGTTACTCCCCTTGTCCGCGCCCGCGCTTCAGCGGCGCCGGCTGACTTGGTGATCAGTTGTTCTATCTCTGGACCCAGAAACTGGGCGCGAGCCTCTAGCACCGTAAGCCACTCACGGGCCTCCTGTTTCGGGTGCACGCTGTCCCTCTCTCGGTCGGCCAGAACAACGTAGGCCCACACAGAGAGGGCCCCACCAAGCGCGAAAGCGGCTAAGAAAACGAGCCAAAACGCGTTTTCGCCGAGCCATATCAAGAAGATCGGCCAGTAGCGCGGTAAGAGCTTGTCGAGCCCCTTTGCCGACGAGAGGCTTTCCACGTTCTGGTCGACGACAAGCCAGAGAACTCGCGCCACAAGCGCGAGGACGATGGCTGAGAGGGTGTAGAGGAACGCCCCCGGCGCGGACTTGGGTTTCGGAAACCGCATCGCCTCACCCTGCACGGACTCAGGGGCGCACGGCAACGCTTAGGCGTGTTAGCCTCGCGCTCAATCGAGTGCGGGAAATAGGGGGGCGCGATACCTATTTCCCGGTCGTGCGATTGCCGGGCCGGTGCTGGGAAATAGCTATCATGTCCCCGGGGCCCAAGAGTAAGTATTGCGAATCGTCTCCTCGAGCACAGAGGAAGCTACGGTGGAAACAACGCTCGCGCTCAACACTTGCAGGAGAAATCATCGGCGATGAATGCTGTGTTGTTTTGCGGGTTCTTTCACCATTCCCTGAACAGCAGAACTATCGTCGAAATTGTCGGGCCGCGACAGGCGCTTCGCTTCGTCGCCGATTAGCTTCGCCGTATCGGCGTCCTCTGCCACTTGGCCCACCCGAGCGGAAAAGGTGCTTTCGTCCACTGGTGCCTCCGACGTCTGACTGCTTGAAGAAATATGCGGTCTAACTCATCGGCCAGGTATTGAGCCCAGCTTCGCCGCCCGTCTTCCTGAAGGACGGCGCCGGGCGCCGCTAGCTGGGTGCCTGCGGCGCAGGGCGACAAGTCCGATCCTCTACCGTCCGCGCTGCGCCGGGACATCATGAGACGATTTCTTCTGGCTCTGCGGCTGCACAGTTGAGACGTCCGGAATTGGCGCGGTTGCGGGCGTTTTGACGATCAAGACGCCCACTAAAAAAGCGCCTGCGATAATGAAGGTGATCAATGCAAAGATGCCGCATCCGGCGATATCGGAGTCTATGGGTCCCGGTCTTGCGTCGCTTCGCGGCGCAGACCGGGATGACAGGCGGGGTGGGCTTCCGGTCCACCGGCCGAGCCGACCTCCGCCGCCCGGCTTCCTCAAGGACGGCGCTGAGCGCCGCCGCTGGCGCGGCCGCCTACGGCGGTCCTTGACCAAGCCGGGCGGCGAAGCTCCAGTGCCGCCATGGCCTTCAGGGCTTTTCAGCATCCGATGGGATGCTGAGCGACGAAGGGGCGGGCGAATTCGGTGAAAGGTGTCTTCGATACGAAGCCGAACTCGGGCTACGACGATGAGGTCACGCGCCAGTATCACTTCCCGACCCGAAGCAACTATTTCGGCGTGGCGCAGGCGGTGGTGGGCGACTGGATCGTCTATCGGGAGCCGCAACGGAATAGCGGACGGCGCGCCTATATCGCCGTCGCGCGTGTCTTGCGGATCGATCCCGACCCCGTGCGGCCGGATCACGCCTATGCGGTGATCGACGACTACCTGCCCTTCGACAGGCCTGTGCCATTCGGCGGGGACGGGACCTATTGGGAAGCGCCCTTGCGCGCCATCGGCGACCCGAACCGCGTCGGCGCCGGGTTGCAGGGCAAGGCGATGCGGCCCTTGGAGGACGCCGATTTCACGGCCATCGTGCGGGCCGGGCTAAGCGAGACTTTGGCGCCGGAGAACGCTCTGCGGCTGGGTCTGGCGGGCCTTCAGGACGTCGAGCAGGCGATGTTTCAGCATCCCGATGCGCCACCCGAGGAGCAGGTCCGGCGGATTGAACTGATGCTGGTCAACCGCAAGATCAGGGATGCCAATTTCAGGCGGCAGGTGTGCGAGGCCTATGACGACCGCTGCGCGGTCACGGGGCTGCGGATCATCAATGGCGGCGGCCGTTCGGAGGTGCAGGCGGCGCATATCTGGGGCGTCGGCGAGGGCGGACCGGACGTGGTGCAGAATGGGCTAGCTTTATCGGGCACAGTGCATTGGCTGTTCGACCGGCACCTGATTTCGCTGACCGACGACTACCGGTTGCTGGTGGCGCACAACCGAGTGCCGAGCGATTTGATCGGTCTGTTCGCGAAACAGATGGATCGGATTCATCTGCCGAACGATGCGCGGCTGCGGCCGCACGCGACCTACGTGGCGAGGCATCGAGAGCGGTTCATCGCGGCGTGAACCGCGACGCCGTGCTTCATCCGCCTAATCGGAGTCTATGGGTCCCGGTCTTGCGTCGCTTCGCGGCGCAAACCGGGATGACGAGCGGGAGTGGGGTGCGACCGGGATCAGCTGGCCCGCGCCCGATCCGACGATGAGCCCTGAGGAAATTCGGGGGAAATTCGGGGGAAATTCGGGGGGAAATTCGGGGGGAAATTCGGGGACACAGTACTTAATTCTGAGGCCGCTAGCCGAGCCGACCTCCGCCGCCCGGCTTCCTCAAGGACGGCGCTGGCCGCCGCCGCTGGCGCGGTCGCCTGCGGCGGTCCTTGACCAGGCCGGGCGGCGAAGCTCCAAGGCTGCCACGGCCTTCAGGGGTTTTCAGCATCCGAGATGCGGGGCGAAGGGGCCGGGATTTAAGTACATCCGAGATTCCCCTCCCGCCCCTCCAGGTCCCGTCGCCTCCGGCCGCCCGTCAGCCCATGCGGTGGAGGGCGCAGAGCTTGTTGCCGTCGGGGTCGCGCAGGTAGGCCAGATAGAGCTTGCCCATGCCGCCGGCGCGCACGCCGGGCGGCTCCTCGCAGGTGGTCCCGCCGCTGGCGACGCCGGCGGCGTGCCAGGCGTCGGCCTGTTCCGGGGAGTCGCACGCGAAGCCGACCGTGCCGCCATTGGCGAAGGTGGCCGGTTCGCCGTTGATCGGTTCCGACACCGAGAAAACCCCGGTCGGGGTCATGTAGAAGATGCGATGGCCGTCGACCCGGGCCGGTGGGACGCCCAGGGCGCCAAGCAGCGAGTCGTAGAACGACTTGGCCTTCTGCAGGTCGTTGGTGCCGATCATGATGTGCGAGAACATCGTGTTGTTCCTCCCCGGTGGCGCGGGCCTTGGCGGCCAGCCTGTTGTCGCGTCTAGCGCACCTACCAGATGCGGCAGGATCGCGGCGGTGACAAGATAGGGCGGCGATGGGCATGGCGCGCGGCCTCGAAGGACCGTCAGCGCGCGGTCCCGAGCAGGGCGTCGATCCGGTTGCACAGGTCGTTCGAGCGGTAGGGCTTGGCGATGATCTGGAAGCCCAGGACTTCGGCGTCGCTCAGGGCGTCGCTGTAGCCGGTGGCCAGCAGCACGGGCAGATCGGGATGTCGCCGTTTGACCTCGGCGGCGAGTTCTATGCCGCTCATCCCATCGGGCATGGCGATGTCCGAGAACACCAGGTCCACCTTCTCGCCACGCTGGAGGAGGTCGAGCGCGCCCTGGGCGCGATAGCTGAGCCTGACTTCGAAGCCGCAGCTGGCCAGGATCTCGACCGCCACCTCAGCGACATCGACGTCGTCCTCGACGACGAGGATCGTTCCCATGGCCCCGCGCAAGGCCGGCTCGTCGGTCCCGGTCCCGGTCTCGGCGTCGGTCAGGGCGGGCAGGTAGAGCCGGACGGTCGTGCCCCGCCCGACCTCGCTCTCGATGTCCACGGCGCCGCCCGACTGATGCACGAACCCATGCACCTGGCTGAGTCCAAGCCCCGTGCCGACGCCGACATCCTTGGTGGTGAAGAAGGGGTCGAACACCTTGGACAGGACGTCCGGCGCGATACCCTCGCCATTGTCGGCGACCTCGATGGCCAGGTAGTCGCCGTCGATGCCGAGCCGCTCGTCGCGGATCGCGCGGTTGGCGGCCGAGACGCGCAGGCGCCCGCCGGCCGGCATGGCGTCACGCGCGTTGATGCACAGGTTGAGGAGCGCCAGCTCAAGCTCCGAGGCGTCCAGCTTGACGGGCCAGAGGCCTGGCGGGAACGCGAACTCGACCGAAACCTCCGTGCCGAGCGACCCGGCGATGAGGGCGGCCAGGTCCGGGAGGCGCGCATCGGGCTCGAACAGGTCAGGCTTCAGGTGCTGGCGCCCCGAGAAGGTGAGCAGCTGCCGGGTCACCCGGGCGCCGCGCATCGCCGCCTCAGTGGCGGCCGCGAGACGCTTGTGGCGCGCCGCGGGATCGAGGTCGCGCCGCTGAACGATGTCGAGATTGCCCAGGATCACGGTGAGCAGGTTGTTGAAATGGTGCGCCACGCCGCCCGCGAGACGGCCCACGGCCTGGAACTTCTGCGCCTGGCGCAAGGTCTCCTCGATGCGCTCACGCCCCGCCGTCTCGGCCTTCAGCCGGCTGTTGGCGGCCTCCAGCTCGGTGTTCAGGGTCATCAGGCTGGCGTTGGATGCGTGCAGGCCGCGAACCGCCATCTCGAAAGGCGCCAGGCACTCTCCGAGAAACGCCGCGGCCCGCTCGATGCGCCGCGCGCCCTCGGCCGGCGTCGACGCCCCCAGGGACAGCAGGCCGTCGTGGTGCGCCTGGACGATGTCGAGCACGCTGTAGCCGCCATTGAGCGCCCGGCGGCCGATCAGATAGGCGTCATGCAGGCCCGCCTCGCCGCCTTCGCGGCACTGCCGGCTCAGCATCGGGCCGTAGTCGGCGAAGTCGGAGGCGAGGTCGACGGCCAGGCCGCTCACGACGCGGCCCCCAGATACCGCACGACGAGCACCAGGGAATCGTCGGTCGACCTGCCATGATCTGCAATGATCGCCTCGGCGATCGCCTGGGGCGGACGACCGTCGGCGACGGTGGCGGCGAAGCCGTGACGCACCCCGTCGGTGGCGAGGATGAGAAGGTCGCCTCGCGATACGGGCCAGGCGGCCTCGCGCAGCGGCGGCAACCGATAGCCGACGACGCCGCCGCGGAGTGGGATCGACTCGCGCGCGCCCTTCGCGGCGCCCGAAGCCCTCACCAGGACGCCGTCCACATCGCCCACGCCCGCCCAGGTGACGACACCGCGGACCGCATCGAACGACGCCAGGCTCAACACCACGCCGCGGGTGGCCCTGAGTTCCTGATGGCACAGCTGGATCAGGTCGGTGACCAGCGCGCCGGGGCGACGTGACAGGGCGGTGGCGGCGGCCCTGGCGGCGAACGCCGCCTCCCGGCCATGTCCCAGGCCGTCGATCACCGCGGCCAGGGCGCCGCCCTCGAACGGCTCCACCAGGTGCAGGTCGCCCGAGACCGGCGCACCGGCCAGCGCCCGGCCGGCGACTCCCCATTCGACGACGTCGTTGATGAGGGCCGCGGAGCTCATCGCGACCACTTGATCATCGTCACGGTGACTCCCTTGCCCGCCTCGGAGACGATCTCGAACTCGTCCATCAGCCGCCTGGCCCCCGGCAGGCCAAGTCCCAGGCTGGCGCCGGTCGAGAACCCGTCGCGCATCGCCATGTCGATGTCGGCTATGCCTGGTCCCTGGTCGGTGGCGATGACGACGACGCCGCGCCGGTGGCCGTTCGTGACGATCTTCAAGACGATCTCGCCGCGGTCGGCATAGACGATGATGTTGCGGGCGATCTCCGATATGGCCGTGGCGACCACCGTCAGGTCGCTGCCCGAGATCCCGGCCAGGGCGGCCAACTCCCGGCCCCTCTGGCGAACCATGACCACGTCGGCCTCGCGTTCGACGCAGAGGCAGGTCTCATCCGTCATCGACGCCCCCCTCCCGGCCAAGGGCGGCGAGCGCTTCCAGGCCCTCCTCCAGGTCGAGCGCGGTCGAGATCTCTCCGAGGCCCATGCCCAGCTGCACCATGGCGAAGGCCACGTCCGGCTGAATGCCGACAATGACCGTGCGCGCGCCGCGCAGCCGGGTGATCTCGGCGAGGCCGCGCAGCGTGCGGGTGGCGAAGGAGTCCATCACGTCCAGGGCGGTGACGTCGATGACGACGCCGCGCGAGCGGTGCTTGCCGACCCTCGCGGCGAGTTCGTCCCTCAGCTCGACGAGGTCATGGTCGGTGAGCGCGGCCTGAATGGACGCGATCAGGATATCGCCCTGTTTGAGGATGGGAACCGCCACGGCGTCGCACCATCACGCCGAGGCGCGTCCCCCGCCCGGGTGGACGATGCGGACAAGTTCGTACCCCAGCAGCCGCTCGGCGAGCTCGAGGCCGCCCTGCAGGTCGCCGACGGCGTTGAGCTTGGCCAGATCGACGCCGAGGGTGACCAGCGACTGGGCGACCTCGGCCGACAGGCCGGTGATGATCACCTCCGCGCCCATCAACCTGGAGGCCGCGATGGTCTGCAGCAGGTGGTTGGCGACCTTGGTGTCCACGGTCGCCACGCCGGTGACGTCCATCACCACGACCTTCGCCCGATTGTCGCGGATCGACCGCAGCAGGTTCTCGGTGAGTTGCCGGGCGCGATGGGTGTCGAGCACGCCGATGATCGGCAGAATCAGCAGGCGATCTCGGACCTGCAAGGTCGGGGTCGACAGCTCGCGTATGGCCTCCTGCTGCATCGCGATGGTGCTCTCGCGGTCGGCGATCAGGACGTCGATGATGATCCCGAGGTCGAAGAAGGCGACCTTCTTCAGCGATGAGAAGCGGTCGAACGCCGGCATCGGCGCCTTGGCCTTCTGCATGATCCGGGCGCCCAGAGAGCGCAGCAGTGCGTGGAAGCCGCCCAGGAACATGCGCGCGTCCAATCCGGCCCGGCTGTAGGCGACGCCGAAGGCGATACGCTGCTCGACATACTCCTTGCCGTACTCGCCGCCGACCATGGCGATCAGGTGCTCACGCTTCATGCGGACAGCCTCGTCGCGCATCTCGCGGTTGGGGAACAGACCTGAGCCTTCAGGAAGTTCATCGAGATAGGCGAAGAACGCGGCGACGTGTTCGTCGAGATGCTTGATGACGTCATCCTTGAGGTCGGCGATGTGCGCTAGATCCAAGGGTTGGAGGTTTACAAATCGTAGCCGTCGTTCGGCGTCGTAATCCAGAACCTGTCGCAACCGGATGTCCGAATACTTATGAATTTCGGCCATAATCACCTCGCGACGCGGACCATAGAACTATAAATTACACCCAGAAAGCGGTATCTCGCCCAACGAGCGAGTCAATGCGACACACCCGCGATCGGTGTGTCTGAGGCGCCGAACTGTGGCGAAGGCTCGCCGAACGGATCGCGCGCCGGGCGCTCCCCGATCCGAGATGAGCCTTAGGCGGAACCCTGAGGTGTAAGAGTCGTTGGACTCGCCAAGATGGGAAAGGTTAACGACCGAGACCGTGAACTCCTGGCGAGAGCGCTGCGCGACGGCGGGCTGACCGTCGTCACCCACCGTTGCCTAGAGACGCTTCCCACGGGCGTCATCGAGCATCGGCGCTTCAACCGGCTGTGCAACGAGGGCCTGCTGGAGCAGGACCGTGTGCGGGGCGACCGATACGCGGCGTCCGGCGAGCTGCGCTATTACTATAAGCTGACCGCCAAGGGCGCGCGCGCGGCCGGGTAAGGACCCGCCAGCCGCAGCGCGGCGGCTCGCGCTGCTGTCTGGGCGTCAATCCGCGATTGCGGGAACAGGGCGACGAACCGCCGTTCGGCCCAGACTTCCAGGCGTTGGGAACCGGGGTTGGCGCGCGAGCAGATCGCGACGGCGCGTTCATCGCTCGTCGCGTCGAAGGACGTCTCCGCCTCGACGCTCCCGAGGCAGTCGATCAGAAAGATCTGGTAGGTCGCCATGTGCCGCACCCCGCCCGTCGTTCTGACCGGCAAGCCACAGTGCGCGCCCAGGTGGGGATGGCCCGCACGAATAGCGGCTTGCGCGACGAAGGGCCGCGCGGTGTGGGGGGGCGGGGCGCCGACGTTCCAGGCTTTGTTGTTCCTGTTTTGTTCTTGACTTTGCGCGTCGTTCGTGAGAGCCTTTCAGCTTCATCGATCCGCTGGAGCCCCCATGCCATTCACGTCTCCGCCGCCGGCTCGCGCCGGGGCTCGGGCGCCTGTGCGCTATTCGGCTGAGCTGGGGCGGGCGATCTGCGCGCGGTTGGCGGCGGGGGCGAGCGAGGCCGCGCTTTGCCGGGAGGCGGGGATGCCGAGCGTCCAGGCCGTGCGGCTGTGGGCGCGGCGGGAGCCGGAGTTCGGCGCGGCCTACGAGGCGGCCAAGGACCAGGCGCGGTCGCAGCGGCTGAGCGCCGAGCGCCGGGCCGACATCTCGCGGCGGTGGCGCCAGGCGCTGGCGCGGGCGGCCAGCGGGGAGCGGCGGGGCGGGCGGTCCTCGGCCTATCGCGACGAGCTGGGCGAGGCGATCTGCGCGCGGATCGCGGGCGGGGAGAGCGTGCTCTCCATCGGCGCCGATCCCGACATGCCGTGCGCGCCGACCATCTATCACTGGGCGCGGGGGAACATGGTGTTCCGCGAGGCCTATCTGGCGGCCAAGGACATCGCCGCCGACCTGATGTTCGACCTGGCCATGGACATCGCGCTGGAGGCGACGGCGGAGACCGTGCGGGCCGACGACCTGCGGATCCGCACCCTGCGCTGGCGCTCGGCGTTGACGGCGCCGAAGAAGTACGGGCTGCGCCGGGCGCTGGGCCCCGCGCCGGACGACGGGGACGGGGAGGGCGGCGGGACGATCATGAACGTCATAATCCGTAACTTCGGCGATCCGGAGCCGGGGGCGCCGCAGTTCGTCAACCTGGCCGGGGAGGAAGTGCCGCGGCCGGCCCACGCCTAGGGGTGGTGAATCTCGCGCTGGGCGGGCGGTTCGGGGTCGTGCTACTAGGCGAACGGGGGAGTCGTTCCAGGTGTTGTCAGCATTCCTTGCATTGAGCGCGCTTGCGCAGGTCGGGTTGGGCCAGGTGGGCGCGGGGCAGGCTCCGGCCAGCGCCGAGGCGCCGCCGGCGGCGGCGACGTCCCTGCGGCTGCCGGCCGGGACCGAGGTCGAGATCGAGCTGGTGGGCACGCTCAGCTCGGCGACCAACAAGCTGGGCGACCGGTTCGCCATCCGCCTGGCCGCGCCGATCTCCAGCTCGGGCGTCGAGGTCGCCGCCGCGGGCGCGACGGGCGAGGGCGAGGTCATCGACGTGGCGCGCGCCGGGATCAGCGGCAAGCAGGGCAAGCTGATCGTCGCCGCGCGGCACCTGGACCTGGACGGGCGCCGGGTGCGGGTTCGCGGCATGTCGCTCATGGTCTCCGGCAAGAGCCGGGTCAACCTGGCGACCGGGGTCATGCTGGTGCCCTACGCCGCGCCCGTCGCCATACTGATCAAGGGCGGAGAGATCGAGATACCCGCCGGCACCCGGACCACCGTGCGCCTGGCCGAAGATTTCCAAGTCAATGCGTCCGCGCGATCCGAGGGGAAGACACAATGAGCAGGTTTGCGATCTGGGCGGCCGGGGCCGCCGTCACGCTGGCGCTGGGGGCGTCGGCCTTCGCCCAGGAGGCGCCGCCGAGCGCGCCGCAGGCGCAGGCTCCGGCGGCTCCGGAGGCCGCGCCCGCGCCGGCCGCCGAGACGCCTGCGGCGACTGCGCCCGAAGCCCCGCCGCCCGCCGCCGATGCGGCGGTTCCGTCCGGCAAGGGCCGCATCATCTTCTTCCGGCCCTCGCGCCTGACCGGGGCGATCTACACCTATCACATCGTCGAGGTGGGCGATGACGGCAAGGCCGCCAAGGGCGCGCCGCACCTGGGGGACCTGCCGAACGGCGGCGGGTTCGGACTGGAGGTGGAGCCGGGCCTCCACAGCTACAACATCACCGGGCCGATGGCGGTCAACAAGGCCGAGGACCGGCTGCGGATGGAGGTAGAGCCCGGCCTGACCTACTACGTCGAGCAAACCGTGCGCATCGGCCTGGTCACCGGCGGGTTCCGGCTGGTCCCGGCCGACGAGGCGCGGCTGACGGCGTCGAAGGCCAAGCTGGACAAGGGCAAGAAGTAGCGGCCGCCCACGAAAACAGGGCCGCCGGCGGCGTCGCCCGCCTGCTGCTCGATCACGTCGGCCTTCTCGATCGGCCGCGCAGGGGGTAGCTCAGATGCGATGAGCTGTCCCTTCACCCCGGCCTTTCGCGAAACCCTGTCGGGCCTGTGCCGGGACTTTCCCCGGATCGTCCACGCCGGCGAGGGGCTGAAGCGCGCCGCCGTGGCGATCACCCTGGTGGAGGCCGACGACGGCTCGGGGGAGAGCGCCTTCCTGCTGACGCGGCGGGCGGCGCAGATGCGGGCCCATGCGGGGCAGTGGGCGTTGCCGGGCGGGCGCTGCGATCCCGGCGAGACCCTGGAGGCCGCGGCCCTGCGCGAGCTGGAGGAGGAGCTGGGCCTCACCCTGCCGGCGGCGGACATCCTGGGGGTGCTGGACGACTATCCGACGCGCTCGGGCTACGCCGTCACCCCGGTGGTCGCCTGGCTGGACGACGCGCGCGCGCTCGCGCCCAACCCGCTGGAGGTGGCCTCGGCGCATCGGTTCCGGCTCGACCAAATGCTGCGTGACGACGCGGTGGTGTTCGAGACCATCCCGGAGAGTCCGCGCCCGGTGATCCGGCTGCGGCTGGGCGATCACCACATCCACGCCCCGACGGCGGCCCTGGTCTACCAGTTCCGGGAACTGGTCGCCGGCCGGGTCACCCGGGTCGCCGACCTGGAGCAGCCGGTGTTCGCCTGGCGCTGAGAGCGACTTTTTTCGCCCGAAGGGGGCTCCGGCTGAGGCGGCGATGAAAGACAAGTCTACCGGGCAAGTTTCTTCGACCTAGGATCTGGGCGGTTCTCGACAGCCCCGGAGCCCCGCCGATGGCCACGCCCCATCCCGCCGACAACCCCCTGCTGCGCGACGCCTTCGAGCCGATCCGGATGGAGTGCGACTGTCCCGACCTGGTGATCGAGGGGGCGGTCCCGGCCGACCTCGACGGGGTGCTCTACCGCATCGGGCCGAACCCGCAGTTCGCGCCGCGCGGCGCCTATAACCCGTTGCAGGGGGACGGGATGATCCACGCCTTCGACATCGCAGGCGGGCGGGTCGCCTATCGCAATCGATGGGTGCGCACACGCCAGTGGGAGCTGGAGCGCCAGGCCGGGCGCGCGCTGTTCGCCACCGCCGATCCCCGCGACCACGATCCCTCGGTGGCCCGGGTGGAGAGCCAGGGGGCGGCCAACACCCACATCGTGGCCCATGCCGGCCGCCTGCTGGCGCTGGAGGAGGGGCACAGGCCGATCGAGATCGACCCCGGCTCGCTGGAGACCCTCGGGCCATTCGATTTCGCCGGCCGCCTGCCCGGCGCCATGACCGCCCACCCCAAGTTCGACCCGGATACGGGCGAGATGCTGTTCTTCACCAACTTCCCGAGCCGGGCCTTCGACGGCGCGCTGGCCTTCCATGTGGCCGACGCGCGGGGGGAGATCATCCGATCGGTGGAGATCGCCGGGCCCTATCCGGCCCTGGTCCACGACTTCGCGATCACCCGCGGGCACGTGGTGTTCATCGTCTGCCCGCTGACCCTGTCGCTGGAGCGCCTGCGCGCCGGCGCCCCGCCGATCGCCTGGGAGCCCGAGCGGGGCGCCTTCGTGGGGGTCATGCCCCGGGCGGGCGGCGAGGCGCGCTGGTTCCCGGCGCTGGCCTGCATGGCTTGGCACATGCTGAACGCCCATGAGGACGGCGAGGCGATCCATGTCGACCTCTGCCAGCAGGCGGCGCCGGCCTTCCCGACGCCCGACGGACGGATGGCGCCGGAGGCGTCGCTGCGCCAGTTCCTGACCCGCTGGACCCTTGCGCCGGGCGAGCCGGTCGCTGTCCGCCGTCTGAGCGAGGTGGTCTGCGAATATCCGCGCATCGATGAGCGCCGGAGCGGGCGGGCCTGCCGCTACGGCTTCGTGGCCGCGCTGGGCGGGCCCGGCACGGGGGACCTGCTGCACCGGGCGATCGGCCGCTACGACCACGAGACCGGCGAGATGGCCCTGTGGCGGGCGCCCGAGCGCCAGGCGGTGTCCGAGCCGGTGTTCGTCGCCAGGGCCGGGTCGACGCAGGAGGGCGACGGCTGGCTGCTGGCCACCGTCTTCGACGAGGCGCGCAACGCCAGCCATCTGGTGGTGCTGGATGCGCTACGCCTGGAGGACGGCCCGGTCGCCCGCGCCCATCTGGACCACCGGGTCCCGGCGGGGTTCCACGGGTCGTTCGTGGCGCGGGGATAGGGCTGGTCGGGGCGGGTGCGCGCAGCGCCTGACCTAATTCGGCGGCCCGCCCGTGGCCGCTTTGGGATCACTTGAGACCATGGGAAGGTCCGTTTGTGGGCGGAAACCGTGACGGTGGAACTTGACCATCCCCTAGGCGCCTATGATGGTTCGTCGGGGTGGGGAACGATGCGCATGGTTCGGGTTCTGGCGGCGGATGGAAGAATCCCACATGCGCAGCGCTGGCGGTCGAGAGGGAATGGTGAGCCACCCAATTGGCGCCGGCGCCAAGCGCAACCACACCAGCCACCGCCCAATCGAACGCGAAACTCTGCGCCCGAGGCTCCATAAGCGCCTGCGGCGCAACCGGCTCGGCTTCAAGCTCTGGCGGGGCTTCCCTTTTTGCTGACGGCTCATCCGATGCGGCGGCGCCACCCGCCAGGCCTTGCCCGCGAACGTGTTTCAGATCCAGCGGATGGCCGGCGCGGCCAGCAAGGAAAGCCACGGCGCATGAGGGCTTTCGGACCCCGCGTCCCGCAGGGCGGATCGCCTTGCAGCTGCAGCCGGCCGCGGACGCCCGCAGCCTAGGCTGAGTAGCCCGCAACGAAGAGACGGACCCCGCGCCGGGCAATCGCCTCGACCTGTTCCGCCGACTGAACCTCGCCCAGCAGGGCGCGTTCTCTAGCCTCGGCATAGACCAGCAGCCCGAACTGACGTGCCGCCCCCTTGACGTCGGGGATCGTGAACACGCCCTGGCGCGCCTGCTCGCTCAGATAGTCTTCAAGAGGGCTGCGCATGCGCGCCATCTGCTGCTCGAAGATATCGGCCAGGACCGGGAATCTATGCGCCTCTGACAGGATCAGCCGGTAGAGCCCAACCTCGCGCGGGCGCGTCCATTCTTCGGCGATGCGCAGTCCAAACGCCAGCAGCACCCATTCGGGGTTGCCTTCATTGGCCGCCATGTCCGCCATCAGCCCTAGAAGCGAAACGTTCGCCATCTCGGCCACGACCGCGAGCAGCAACGCCTCCTTGCTGGGGTAGCGGGCATAGATCGTCTTGTTCGAGACACCCGCCGCACGCGCGATGCGCATCACGTTGGCCTTGCTGAAGCCATGGGCGATGAACTCCGTCGCGGCGACGGAAAGGAGGTGCGCCCGGCGGGCCTCCTCCTGGGCCTTGGGCGGGCGTCCAGGACTGACGATTCGTCGTCCGCTCCCCGGCGAAACGGATTTCGTCAATTGGCGTCCATCCAGTTTTCCCTTCAAGCGGCAATAGCGCGGACTCCTTGACAAGGGAACGGGTCCCACCGATATCTCTATAAAGGAATTCATGAGTTCCTTTATAGAGCGACATTCGGAGGACCAAGCCGCGGCCGCGCTAGAGTTAGCCCTCGAGGGTGGAGTGGCCACGCTGTTGCTGGATCTCGGGTCAACAAGGGAGGATCACATGGAAGAGCGCAGAGTGCGGGCCAACGGCTTCGAGTTCGCCTACCTGGAAGAAGGAGATGGACCGACCGTCTTCTTGCTGCACGGATTTCCGGACAACGCCCACTCGTGGAGCCACCAGACCAAGGCGCTGTCCGCCGCCGGCTATCGGGTCATTGCGCCATTCCTGCGGGGCTACCCGCCCAGCCAGACGCCCGAAAACGCCTACTATGACAGCGCGACCCTCGCCCTCGACGTGAAGGAATTGATCGTCGCCCTGGGCGGTGGCGAGCCGGTCTATCTTGTCGGCCAGGATTGGGGCGCCGGGATCACCTACAACGTGGTCGCCGCGTTTCCGGAACTGGTCCGCCGCGCCGTGGCGATGGCCATTCCGCACGCCGCCCAGATTCGGCGCACCCTGCTATCCTCGCCCAAGCACCTTCACCACTCGTTTCACTGGTGGTTCTTCCAGTTGCCCGACATGCCCGAGGCCGCGATCGCGGCGAACGACTACGCGTTCATCGACTACCTCTGGAACGACTGGTCTCCAGGCCATGAAGACGCGGCCCACATCGCCACGATCAAGCAGATGCTGGCCAAGCCCGGCGCCCTGGCGGCGACCTTGGGCTACTATCGCGCGATGTTGAGCCCGGCCAGGGCCGATCCGGCCCTGAAGGCGCTTGACGAGGCCTGCAACCGGCCGATCTCCGTGCCGATGCTCGCGCTATGCGGCTCGAACGACATGCGGTGGGAGATGCTCGAGCCGCAGAAGGAATTCTTCACCGGACCCTATGAGTGGAAGGTGCTCGAAGGCTGCGGCCACTTCCTGCATCGGGAACGCCCCGCAGACGTCACCGAACTGATCCTCGACTGGCTGCGCCGCCCCGCCTGACGCTCGCCGGGCCGTACTCTGGATCAGCAAACCTGCTTGAAGCAGGCGATAGGGAGAGAGATGATCATGCCCCGCGATAGCCTCGCACAGCCGCCGGGTGGCGGCGTCGGATCAGATCCGCCGGCCGCGGCCCCTGACAGCCTCATGGGCCGCCTGCTGGCGATGTTGCTTCAAGGCATGCCGCTGATTTTCGGGCTCGGCTTCATCGCGCCGCTGATCGCGCAACTGCTCGAGCGCGCGCTTCCCGCGGCGGCCCATGCTCAGTGGCCCCTGCTCGCCGGCCTCGCGATCGGCGGATCGTGGGGCGCGTTCGCGAACCTGAGGGGTCGGTGGATATGAGCGTTTCCGCAACGGTGCAGGCGCGCGATCTCGGCGCGCTCACAACCCAGGAACTGCTGCGCCTGGAGCGTTCGGTCGCCGAGCAATTCATGGGCGGCCTTCCGTGGGGCTCCATCGTCTGGGCGTTCACGAACCTGGTGGTCTGGCTGTCCCTCTGGCCCTTGACCCTGTCCGGCGTCCTTCCTCTGTGGGCGGCGGCGCCCATCGCAACGCTGAACGTGATCCTCTCCTACCTGCCCTCGCACGAGGCCCAGCACAGGATCATCGCCCGGGAGGGCGAACCCTTGTTCTGGCTGAACGAACTCGTCGGCCACCTGTCGCCGGTTCCCCTGGGGCTGTCCTATGAAGCCGCCCGCCTCACCCACTATGAACACCA
>NZ_JAUYNW010000072.1 GCF_030698145.1 Phenylobacterium sp.
TCGTGGAGCATCCGACCATAGTCCGCGCCGTCGGCGAACCAGCGGCTGTCCCAGGTGCGGTTGATGCCGAGGCGAAGCCCGACCGGATTGACTTTTTGACCCATCAGGCGGCCTCACCCAATTCGCGGACCACGATGGTGATCTCGCTGAACGGCTTTTCGATGCGGGAAGCACGACCACGCGCACGGGCGGCGAAGCGCTTCATCACCAGGTTTTTTCCCACGAAGGCCTCGGACACGACGAGGTTGTCGATGTCGAGGTTGTGGTTGTTCTCGGCGTTGGAGATCGCCGAATAGAGCGCCTTGCGCACGTCGCGCGCGATGCGCTTGTGGCTGAACTCGAGCTCGTTCAGGGCCCGCTGCACCTTGAGGCCGCGGATCGACTGAGCGACCAGGTTCAGTTTGCGGGGGCTGGTGCGGAGAGTCGTCACCTTGGCCATCGCCTCGACGCCGGTGAGCCGGCGCGCTTTTGCTTGCTTAGCCATGGCTACTTCCTCTTGGCCTTCTTGTCGGCCGCGTGGCCCGGGAAGTACCGGGTGGGGGCGAATTCACCGAGCTTCATGCCGACCATGTCTTCGCTGACCAGGACGGGCACATGCTTTTGGCCGTTGTGCACGCCGAAGGTCAGGCCGACGAACTGCGGCATGATGGTGGAGCGACGCGACCAGGTCTTGATCACATCCTTGCGGCCGGAACCTTGGGCGGTCTCGGCCTTCTTGAGCAGGTATCCGTCGACGAACGGACCTTTCCAGACGGAACGGGTCATGGCTTAGCGAGCCTTCCGAGCGTGGCGCGAACGGATGATGTACTTATCCGTCGCCTTGTTAGAACGGGTCTTGGCGCCCTTGGTCGGCTTGCCCCACGGGGTAACCGGGTGGCGACCGCCGGAGGTGCGGCCTTCACCGCCGCCGTGCGGGTGGTCGACCGGGTTCATGACGACGCCGCGGACGTGCGGGCGGAAGCCCATGTGGCGGACGCGGCCAGCCTTGCCGAGGACCTGGTTCATATGGTCCTGGTTCGACACGGCGCCGATGGTGGCCATGCAAGTGTCCTGCACCATGCGCAGCTCGCCCGAGTTCAGGCGGATCTGGGCATAGCCGCTGTCACGGCCGACCAACTGGGCGTAGGCGCCAGCGGAGCGGGCGATCTGCCCGCCCTTGAGGGGCTTCAGCTCGACATTGTGGATGATCGTGCCGATCGGCATGCCGCGCAGCGGCATGGCGTTGCCGGGCTTCACGTCAGCCTTTTCGGCCGCGATGACCACATCGCCGGCCTTCAGGCGCTGCGGGGCCAGGATATAGGCCAGCTCACCGTCGTCGTACTTGATCAGCGCGATGAAGGCGGTGCGGTTCGGGTCGTACTCGAGACGCTGGACGGTCGCCGGCACGTCGAACTTGCGACGCTTGAAGTCGACCACGCGGTAGAGGCGCTTGGCGCCGCCGCCGCGGAAGCGGACCGCAATACGGCCACCGCCGCCACGACCACCCGACTTGGTGAGGCCCTGGACGAGCGACTTTTCCGGCTTGCCCTTGTGGAGCTCGGAACGATCGACCAGAACCAAGCCGCGACGGCCGGGAGAGGTCGGATTGAATTGCTTCAAGGCCATCGGACTAGAGCCCCGTGGTGATGTCGATGGACTGGCCTTCGGCCAGGGTCACGACAGCTTTCTTGACGTCGTTACGACGACCCGGACGGCCGCGGAAACGCTTGGTCTTGCCCTTGACGACCAGGGTGTTGACCTTGGTGACATTGACCTTGAACAGCGCTTCGACAGCGGCGGCGATTTCATCCTTCGACGCATCAATGGCGACGCGGAAGACGACCTTGTTCTGCTCGGAAAGCAGGGTGGCCTTTTCCGTGATCACCGGCGACAGGATGGCGTCGTAGTGGCGGGCGACAGGGTCGGCCATTACGCGGCTTCCTTCTCGGCATAGCGCGCGTTGATCGCCTCGACCGCGTCCTTGGTGAGGACGAGGGTGTGGCGACGCAGCACGTCATAGACGTTCAGGCCGGCGTTCGGCAGCACGTCCACGTTGGGGATGTTGCGGGCGGCGAGCTTGAAGTTCGCGTCCACTTCCGCCCCGGCGATGACCAGCGCGTTCTTCAGGCCCATCTTGGACAGCGTGGCGCGCAGGCCGGCGGTCTTCGGATCGGTGAGGGTCACGCTGTCGACGATGACCAGCGAGCCCGACTTGACCTTGGAGGAGAGCGCATGGCGCAGGCCAAGGGCGCGGAACTTCTTGGTCAGGTCGAAGGCGTGACTGCGGACCACAGGACCGTGGGCCTTGGCGCCGCCGACGAACTGGGCCGCACGGCGCGAACCGTGACGGGCGCCGCCGGTGCCCTTCTGCTTGTACATCTTCTTGCCCGTACGAGAGACCTCGTTGCGGACCTGGATCTTGTGGGTGCCGGCGCGACGCTTGGCGAGCTGCCAGGT
>NZ_JAUYNW010000077.1 GCF_030698145.1 Phenylobacterium sp.
CCGCCGGACCCAAGCTCCCCCACGGGCTGTGAACCTAGGTGGCGACGGTCTCGACGGTGCGGCGGCCGGCCGCTGGCGTGATGAGCGCCTCGGCCGGCCGCTCTGCAAATCTAGCGCAAGCCAAATACACGAGGTGGATCGTCGCCTCTTCGCGACGAGACGGAGGGGGTTGCAGCCCACAAACAAGAGTCAAAGTCCCCCTCAGTCAGCTTCGCTGACAGCTCCCCCAGAAGGGGAGCATCTGGGTTGGTTCAGTCCTCCGAATAAGGCTTCACCCGCCGCTTGAACGGCTTGCGGGCCATCTCGGTCTTCTCGCCCTTGGCCTTGGCGGCGATCTCCTTGAGCTTCACCGCCTGGAGGGCCGAGAGCGCCTCGCCCGGCGCGCCCTTTTCGGGGTCGCCGAAGGCGCGGCCATAGGTCTTCACCCGGTCTTCCACAGAGCCCAGGAACTCGCCTTCCCAGTCGGAGAGCTTGACGTCCGCGCGGTCCGCCTGGCGACGGACGCGTTTCAGGGCGTTCAGCGCGGCCCGTTGGGCCTGCGCCTTGCGATCTGGCGGGGTTCTCTTCAAATCTCTCCCATCGCCGCGAGATAGAGGTCGAGGATGGCCTCTTCCTCCAGGCGCTTGGCGCGGTCCTGCTTACGGATGCGGACCACCTTGCGCAGGATCTTGACGTCGAAGCCGTTGCCCTTGGCCTCGGCGAAGACCTCCTTGATCTGCTCGGCGATCTCGGACTTCTCCTGCTCCAGCCGCTCGATGCGCTCGATGATGCTCTTCAGCTGGCCCTGGGCGGCCTGGTTCAGGATGTCGCCGTGGGCGTTGTCGTCGGACATGGGCAAAACGTCTCACAAGTCGGGGAGGTCGGAAAGCGCGGGACCCTAGCGGCGCGGCCGGCGCCTGTCATCCGCCCGCTGAACCTTCACCGCCGGGAAGCCGTTCATGACGCACCCACCTGGAGATTCCCATGCCCAGCAGCAAGGCCCGCCCCACCCAGTCGGAGGCCGAGGCCGCCGTCCGCACCTTGATCCAATGGGCCGGAGACGATCCCGACCGCGAAGGCCTGCTGGAGACCCCGGCGCGGGTGGCGCGGGCCTACAGGGAGCTGTTCTCCGGCTATGAGAGCGACCCCACTGAGTATCTGGCGCGGACCTTCGAGGAGGTCGGCGGCTATGACGAGCTGGTCGTGCTGCGCGACATCCGGGTGGTCAGCTTCTGCGAGCACCACATGCTGCCGTTCCTGGGCAAGGCCCATGTGGGCTATCTGCCGCGCGACCGGGTGGTGGGAATCTCCAAGCTGGCCCGGGTGGTCCACGGCTTCGCGCGGCGCCTGCAGATCCAGGAGAAGCTGACCGCCGAGATCGCCGGGGCCATCGACGACGTCCTCAAGCCCAAGGGCGTCGGCGTAGTGATCGTCTCCGAGCACAGCTGCATGACCATGCGCGGGGTGAACACGCCGGGCGCGCGTCTGACCACCAGCCACCTGACCGGCGAGGTGCGCGACGATGCGCGGACCCGGCAGGAGTTCTTCGAACTGGTGCGGAACGGCTAGAGCAGCCCGCGCGCTTCCAGCGCCGGGCGCAGGGCCGACGGATCGGTGAAGTGGTGGGCGTCGAAGCCGAAGGCGCGGGCGGCGAGGATGTTCTTCTCGCTGTCGTCGACGAACAGGACCCCGGCGGGCTTGAGCCCGAACCGCTCGCAGGCCAGCGCATAGAAGGCCGGATCGGGCTTCATCACGCCGTCATGGGCCGAGACCACATAGGCCTTCAGCCGCGCGAAGGCCGGGCTCATGGCGATCGTGCCGGGGAAGGTCTCGTGGGACATGTTGGTCACGCCGTACTGCGGGACGCCTGCCTCATGCAGGGCTTCGATGGCGGACTCGGTCTCGGCGATGGGTCCGGAGAACATGTCCCACCATCGGGTCTCCCAGACGTGGATCGCCTCGGCGTATTCGGGGAACTGCTCGAGCAGGGGCGCGCGGTTGTCGGCGAAGGTCACGCCGCGGTCGTGCGCGGTGTGCCAAGCCATGGTGCAGACATGCGAAAGGAACCGGTCGCATTGGGCCGGTTCCTTGAAAAACTTGGCGTAGAGCGTGCGCGGGTCCCAGCGCACGATGACATTGCCGATGTCCCAGAGGACGGCTTTCACAGCCGCCCTAGGCATCTCAGCCTTGCTTGGCTTTGAAGCGCGGGTTCGTCTTGTTGATGACGAAAATCACGCCCTTGCGACGCACCAGCTTACAATCGCGATGGCGAGTCTTGAGCGTCTTGAGCGAGCTTCTGACCTTCATGGACCTATCTCACGCGCCGGCTTTTGAGGGCCGGGGTTATCTACAGAGCGGGCGCGTATACGGGGCAAGCGCTTTTGAGTCAACGGCTGACGGCCTTGTGATTGGGGAAGCGCGCGGGCGCCGCTAGGCTTGGAGCATGGACCGCCGCCTCTTCCTCCTTCTGCTCGTGGCCGGCTGCGCCGACACTTCCACCGAGTTCAAGCCGGTGACGGGTTCGCCCTTCCCGGCCCCGCCGCCGCCCGCGCCGGCGCCCGCGCCGGCGTCGCAGCCCGATCCCGCCTCCTCGGGCGACGCAAGCTTCGACGAGTGGCGCGGACAGTTCCGCAACCGCGCCGTGGCCGCGGGCCTGCCCACCGGCCTGCTGGACCGCGAGCTGGCGGGCCTGACGCCCAATCCGCGGGTGATCAGCCTGGACTCCGCCCAGCCCGAATTCTCCAAGCCCGTGGGCGACTACATCAAGGGCACGGTGAGCGACGACCGTATCGCGCGCGGCCAGCGCTACCGGGCCGAGTTGCCGTTCTGGGGCGGGGTCGAGCAGCGCTTCGGCGTGCCGCGCGACATCTTGATCGCGGTTTGGGCCATGGAGAGCGGCTTCGGCGCGATCCAGGGCGATTTCGACGTGGTCCGATGCATGGCCAGCCTGGCCTTCCACGGCCGCCGCCGCGCCTTCGCCGAGGGCGAGCTGATCGCAGCGCTGAAGATCATCCAGTCGGGCGAAGCCGACCGCGGCCGGCTCAAGGGCTCCTGGGCCGGCGCCATGGGCCAGACCCAGTTCCTGCCGTCCAACTATCTGGCCACGGCGGTCGATGGCGACAGCGACGGGCGGCGCGACATCTGGGGCTCCAGCAACGACGCGCTCGCCTCGGCGGCCAACCTGCTGGCCAAGGGCGGCTGGACGCGCGGCGAGGGCTGGGCGCGGGAGGTCTCAATCCCTCCGGGCTTCGACTACAGCCTGACCGAGGGCCCGCGCGAGACGCCGGACTGGTGGGCGGAGCTGGGCGTGAAGCCGGCAGACGGCAAGGGCTGGTCGGCGTCCGACCGCGCCGCCAAGGCCATGCTGGCGGCGCCGGCCGGCGCGAGCGGCCCGGTCTTCCTGCTGCTGCCCAACCACTTCGCGATCCGCAAGTACAACAACTCCACGGCCTACGCGCTGGGGATCGGGCTACTGGCCGACCGCTTCAGCGGCGGCGGACCCCTGGCGCGGGCCTGGCCCATCGAGACGCCCCTGGGGATCGGCGACCGCATCGCCGCCCAGACCGCGCTGGCGCGGCTGGGCTTCAGTCCGGGCGAGCCGGACGGGGTGGTGGGTATCAACACCCGCGGCGCCCTGCGCGCCTGGCAGAAGGCCCGCGGGATCATCGCCGACGGCTATCTCTCCATGGAGATGGTGCGGCGCCTGAATGTCGAGGTCGGCGCCCTGCCGCCAGGGGGCTAGCCAGAGAGCAGATGCTCCCCCGCTGGGGGAGCTGTCAGCGAAGCTGACTAAGGGGGACTTTGACTCTTGCTGGGGGCTTCAACCCCCTCCGTCTCGCCGCCCAAGGAGGCGGCGATCCACCTCCCCCGAACCGCGCTTCGCGCTGGGGGAGGATCTCGCCATCAGTCGAGGTGGTAGATGCGCGCCGCGTTGCCGTGGACGATCTTCTCCACATCGGCCCGCGCGACGCCCTCGAAGGCTTCTTCCATGTAGAGCGCCGGATAGGTCGCCGAGGTGGCGGGCCCCGGGCTCATGCTGGTGGGATGCGGGAAGTCGGTCTCGTAGAGGATGTTGTTCGCGCCGATGATGTCGATGGTCGGCTTCAGG
>NZ_JAUYNW010000078.1 GCF_030698145.1 Phenylobacterium sp.
CCAGCCGTTCCGGATGCTGGCCCACAACGGCGAGATCAACACCGTCAAGGGCAACATCAACTGGATGAAGTCCCACGAGATCCGCATGGCGGCCGACGCCTTCGGGGAACTGGGCGACGACGTGAAGCCGGTGATCCAGCCAGGCGGGTCGGACAGCGCGGCGCTGGACAACACCTTCGAGGTGCTGGTCCGGGCCGGGCGCGACGCGCCCATGGCCAAGGCCCTGCTGATCCCCGAGGCCTGGAACGCCCGCTCCGACGAGCAGATCAGCCCCGCGCACAAGGCGCTCTACGCCTATTGCAACGCGGTGATGGAGCCCTGGGACGGACCGGCCGCCATCTGCGCCAGCGACGGGCGCTGGGTGGTGGCCGGCAAGGACCGCAACGGGCTGCGGCCCCTGCGGGTGGCCTATACCGACGACGGCCTGCTGATCATGGGCTCGGAGGCCGGCATGTGCCGGGTCGACGAGGCCCGGATCGTCAAGAAGAGCCACATCGCGCCGGGCCGGATGATCGCCGTCGACCTGGCCGAGGGCCGGCTCTATGGCGAGGACGAGATCATCGACCATCTGGCGCAGCGCCACCCCTACGACCAGTGGCTGGGCAACATGGTCGACCTGGAGGCCCAGATCGGCGCCGGGCCCGAGCCCCGCGCCTATGGCCGCGAGGAGCTGGTCCGTCGCCAGGCCGCCGCCGGCATGAGCCTGGAGGACCTGGAGCTGATCCTGGCCCCCATGGTGGAGGACGCCAAGGAGGCGGTGGGCTCCATGGGCGACGACGCGCCCTTGGCGGTGCTTTCCGACCAGTACCGGCCGCTCAGCCACTTCTTCCGCCAGAACTTCAGCCAGGTGACCAACCCGCCGATCGACTCCTTGAGGGAAACGGCGGTGATGAGCCTGAAGACCCGGTTCAAGAACCTCGGCAACATCCTGGCCCAGGACGAGGCCCAGACCGACGTCTTCGTGCTGGAGAGCCCGGTGCTGACCACCGGCATGTACCAGCGGATCCTGGGCTTCATCGGCGAGAAGAACGTGGCGGTGGTGGACTGCACCATGCCGATCCCGGCCAGTGAGAGCCGTCCCGGCGACGCCTTGCGGGCCAATCTCGACCGCATCCGCGCCGAGGCCGAGGACGCCGCCCTGCGCGGCTGCGCCACCATCGTGCTCACCGACGAGGCCTGCGGTCCCGACCGCGTCGCCCTACCGATGATCCTGGCGACCGGCGGGGTGCATTCCTCGCTGGTGGCCAAGGGCCTGCGCTCCTACGTCTCGATCATCGTCCGCTCGGCCGAGTGCCTCGACACCCACTATTTCGCGGTGCTGGTGGGCTGCGGCGCCACGGCGGTGAACGCCTACCTGGCCCAGGAGAGCTTCCACGACCGCCTGGAGCGCGGCCTGACCGGCGAGCTGACGCTTCGCGACCTCTGCCTCAACTTCAAGCACGCCATCGAGGGCGGGCTCTTGAAGATCATCGCCAAGATGGGGATCGCGGTGATCTCCTCCTATCGCGGCGGCCTGAACTTCGAGGCGGTGGGCTTGTCACGCGCCCTGGTGGCCGAGTTCTTCCCCGGCATGCCCTCGCGCATCTCCGGCATCGGCCTGGCCGGTCTCGAGGCCAAGGTGGTCGACCTGCACCGCAAGGCCTGGGACCCGGCCGTGCTCAGCCTGCCGGTGGGCGGGCTCTACAAGGCGCGCCGCGCCGGGGAGAGCCACGCCTTCGAGGCCCGCATGATCCACACCCTGCAGGCCGCCTGCGATTCCGGCGACTACGGGACCTACAGACGCTTTTCCGAGGGCATGCGGCGCATGCCGCAGATCCAGCTCCGCGACCTGCTGGACCTGCGCTCCAGCGAACGGCCGATCAGCCTGGATGAGGTCGAGAGCGTCAATGAGATCAGGAAGCACTTCCTGACGCCCGGCATGAGCATGGGGGCGCTGAGCCCCGAGGCTCACGGGGTGCTGAACATCGCCATGAACCGGATCGGGGCCAAAAGCGTCTCCGGCGAGGGCGGCGAGGACAGCGCGCGCTACAAGCCCCTGCCCAACGGCGACAACCCCAACTCGGCGGTCAAGCAGATCGCCTCCGGCCGGTTCGGCGTCACCGCCGAGTACCTCAACCAGTGCCGCGAGATCGAGATCAAGGTCAGCCAGGGGGCCAAGCCAGGAGAAGGCGGCCAGCTGCCCGGCTTCAAGGTGACCGAGCTGATCGCCCGGCTGCGCCATGCGACGCCGGGGGTGATGCTGATCAGCCCGCCGCCGCACCACGACATCTATTCCATCGAGGACCTGGCCCAGCTCATCTACGACCTGAAGCAGATCAACCCCGACGCCCGGGTCTGCGTGAAGCTGGTGGCCATGACAGGCATCGGCGCCATCGCCGCCGGCGTGGCCAAGGCAAAAGCGGACGTGATCCTGATCTCCGGCAATGTCGGCGGCACGGGCGCCTCGCCCCAGACCTCGATCAAGTACGCGGGCGGGCCGTGGGAGATGGGTCTCAGCGAGGCCAACCAGGTCCTGACGCTGAACAACCTGCGCCACTCCGTGCGCCTGCGGGCCGACGGCGGCATGCGCACCGGCCGCGACGTGGTGATCGCCGCCATGCTGGGCGCGGAGGAGTACGGCATCGGCACCGCCAGCCTGATCGCCATGGGCTGCATCATGGTGCGCCAGTGCCACTCCAACACCTGCCCGGTGGGGGTCTGCACCCAGGACGAGGCCCTGCGCGCCAAGTTCACCGGCAGTCCGGAGAAGGTGATCAACCTCTTCACCTTCATCGCCGAGGAGGTGCGCGAGATCCTGGCGGGCCTGGGCTTCCGGTCGCTGACCGAGATCGTCGGCCGCACCGACCTGCTGCAGCAGGTCAGCCGCGGCGGCGAGCACCTGGACGACCTGGACCTGAACCCCCTGCTGGTCCGGGCCGACCCCGGGCTGAACAAGCCCTACTGCGTGGTCGAGGGCCGCACCGAGGTGCCCGACACCCTGGACGCCCAGATCGTCCGCGACGCCGCCCCCCTGCTGGAGCGGGGCGAGAAGATGCAGCTCACCTACACGGTGCGGAACACCGCCCGGGCCATCGGCGCGCGGACCTCGTCGCACATCGTGCGCAGGTTCGGCATGGACGGCCTCGCGCCGGGACACCTGACCGTCCAGCTCAAGGGCTCGGCGGGCCAGAGCCTGGGAGCCTTCGCCGTCCAGGGCCTGCGCATCGAGCTGACCGGCGAGGCCAACGACTATGTGGGCAAGGGCCTGTCGGGCGCGACCATCGTCATCAAGCCCTCGCCGCACCTGGCGGCGCCGGAGACCAACGCCATCCTCGGCAACACCGTGCTCTACGGGGCGACGGCAGGCCGGCTGTTCGCCGCGGGCCTGGCGGGCGAGCGGTTCGGGGTGCGCAATTCCGGGGCGGTCACGGTGGTCGAGGGCTGCGGCGCCAACGGGCTGGAATACATGACCGGCGGCCGGGCGGTGATCCTGGGCCCGGTGGGCTTCAACTTCGCCGCCGGGATGACCGGAGGCATGGCCTATGTGCTCGACCTGCACGACCGCTTCGAGACCATGCTCAACACCGACAGCGTGGTGATCCAGCGGATCGGCACCCACGCCTGGGAACACGACCTCAAGGCCCTGGTGGAGGAGCACGCGCGCGAAACGGGCTCGGCCTTCGCCGCCGGCATCCTGCGCGACTGGGACCGCTATCTCGGCAAGTTCTGGCAGGTGGTCCCGAAGGAAATGGTCCACCGCCTCGACCAGCCCCTGGCCGAGGAAGAAGCGGTGCATCACCGGGCTTGATCAAGCCCCCTCCACATCCACCCCAACGTACCGCGCCCGGGGACGGATGAGTTGGTCGGTCTGGCCTTGTTCGATGGCGTGAGCGATCCAGCCGGCGCAGCGGGCGACGGCGAAGAGGGCGAAGGGGGCGTCCTTGGGCAGCTTCAGGGTCTCGCCCAGGGAGACCAGGGCGAAGTCAACATTGGGCGCCAGGCCGGTGACGGCGGTGACCGCGGCCTGCAGCGCCTGCAGGTCCGGCGTCGGGGTGAACCGCTCCAGCAGCGCCTCGGCCCGGGGATCGCGGTCGGGATAGAGGTTGTGGCCGAAGCCGGGGATCAGGCGGTCCTCGGCCAGCAGGGCGGCGATGGCCGCGCGCGGGCTGGTGGCCGCGGCCTGGGCGGCGAAGCTCTGGCAGGCGGCGGCGGCCCCGCCGTGCCGAGGCCCTGACAAGGCCGCGAGGCCGGCGAGCGCGCTGGCCGCCAGGGAGGCGCCGGTGGACGCCGCCACCCGGGCCGCGAAGGTCGAGGCGTTGAGCTCGTGGTCGGCCAGGAGCACCAGGGCGCGGCGGATCAGGTCGGCGCCGGCTCCGCCCGGCCCCAGGCCCCAGGCCAGGGCCAGCCGGTTGGCGATTGCTCCGCCGCCCACCTGACCGGCCACGGCGTCAGTCAGCACGTCCAGCAGGGTGGCGGCCTCAACGGCCAGCGCCATGGGATTGCGGCCGCGGGCCGGCGGATCGACCCCGGCGCGGGCGGCCAAGGCGGCGAAGGCGCGGGAGCGCATGTCCGGTCCCTCCGGCGGCTTCGGACGGTCGGTGCGCTTGAGCGCCACCCCGTGGCCGCCGCGCAGCAGCCGGGCGACGCCCTCCAGAGTCTCGGTCTCCGACAGGGTCACCGCGTCGCGACCCCGGTAGTAGAGCCGGCCGCTCGAGATGGTGGTGATGGCCGAGGCCAGGACCGGCTCGCCCCAGGCGATGGCCCCGGCGGCCACCTCCGCCACCTTGCGGCTACGGTTCTTGCGGGCGGTCAGGGCGGCGATGTCGGCGGCGCGATAAAGGCTGCGGCGGGGATCACGGGGATCGGCGCGGACCTGGACCCGGCCCCGGCTGACATAGGCGTAGAGGGTCTGGGGCCGGACGCCCAGGCGTTCGCGGGCCTCGTCGGCGGCGATCCAGTCGGTCTTGGCGGCCTGAGCGGTCATATGTTGATTATATTGATCAAGATTGACGCATCCAGCTTGGCGGCAAATATCGCGTCAAGCAAGAGGAGATGCGCCATGTCCGATGGCCTTGAGAATGTCGTCGCCGCCGAGACCGTGATGTCAGAGGTCGACGGCCAGCGCGGCGTGCTGATCATCCGCGGCCGGTCGCTGGACGACCTGGCCGGCCGCACCCGGTTCGAAGAGGTGGCCCGGCTGCTGTTCGACGGGTTCTTCGACGACCTGCCCGATGACCTGACCGCCGCCCTGGGCGCGGCCCGCGCCGAGGTGTTCGGCGAGGTGGCGGCCCTGGACACCGGCCTGATGGACCGCAGCCCCATCGAGGCCATGCGGGCGCTCACCGCCCGGTTGGCCGACGGCGACGACCTGGCCACGGCGTTGCGCCTGATGGCCGCGCCGGCGGTGTTCACCGCCGCGGTGGTCCGCGCCCAGGCCGGCGAGGCGCCTGTCGTCCCCGATCCCAGCCTGACCCACGCCGCCGACATCCTGCGCATGACCCGGGGCGCGGCCCCGACCCAGGCCGAGATCGACGCGCTGGACACCTATCTGGTGACGGTGAGCGACCACGGCCTCAACGCCTCGACCTTCGCCGCCCGGGTGATCGCCTCGACGCGAGCGGGCCTGACCTCCGCCGTGGTCGGCGGGATCAGCGCGCTGAAGGGTCCGCTGCACGGCGGCGCGCCCGGCCCGATCATCGACATGCTGAACGAGATCGGCCGGCCGGAGAACGCCCGGACCTGGATCGAGGAGGCGCTGGCCCGCGGCGACCGGCTGATGGGCTTCGGCCATCGGGTCTACCGGGTGCGCGACCCGCGCGCCGACGCGCTCAAGGCGGCGGTGCGGCGGATGCGCGACGGCGGGGGCAGCCAGCCGGCGCGGGTGGCGTTCGCCGAGGCCGTGGAGGCCGCGGCTCTCGCCATCCTCAAGGAGCACAAGCCCGACCGGGCGCTGGACACCAATGTGGAGTTCTACACGGCGCTGCTGCTCGAGGCCCTGGCCTTCCCCCCGTCCGCCTTCACCTGCGTCTTCGCCATGGGCCGGGTCGCCGGCTGGATCGCCCACGCCCGCGAACAGGTGGCCGGCGGCCGGCTGATCCGCCCCCAGTCACGCTATGTGGGGCCGACGCCGCTGAAGGCGGCCTAGCAACCCGCATCGGTGCGACAAATCGGAGTGCTATTCGCGCTGGGGTTGCCGAGCCGACAAGGGTAGACAGGCGGTATGAGCCCCGCCCCAAGCCTCACCGCCGCGGAGACCGCCAAGCTGACCCGGCGGGTGACCCTGCTGTCGGTCGCCGTGGCCCTGGTGCTGGTGAGCCTGAAGGCCGTCGCGTGGCTGGCCAGCGGGTCGGTCGCCCTGCTCGCCTCGATGGCCGATTCCGGGCTCGACCTGGTGGCTTCGCTGGTGACGTACTTCGCCGTGCGCTACGCGGCGGCCCCGCCGGACGACGAGCACCGGTTCGGCCATGGCAAGGCCGAGGCCTTCGCCAGCCTGGTGCAGGCGGGTCTGGTCTTCGCCTCGGCGGCCCTGATCGGCCAGGAGGCCATTCGCAGCCTGATCGAACCCGAGCCCCTGCGCCAGGAAGGTCTGGCCGTCGCGGTGATGGTGGTCTCCATCGTGCTGACCGGCGGGCTGATCGCCGCCCAGAGCAGGGTCCTGCGCCGCACCGCCTCCATCGCGGTGGCCGGCGACCGGGCCCACTACGCCACAGACCTGGCCTCAAACGCCGTGGCGCTGCTGGGTATTGCGGCCGCGGCCTGGCTGGGACTCGGCCACTTGGACGCGGTCGCGGCCGTGGTGATCAGCGGCCTGCTGCTCTGGGGCGCGGTCGCGGTGTTCCGAGATTCCTCGAACCAGCTCATGGACCACGAACTGCCCCAGGCCGATCGCGAGGCGATCGTCGCCCTGGTGACCGCCGACCCCCGCCTGACCGACGTGCACCAGCTGCGCACCCGCGCATCGGGCCCCTACATCCACATGCAGATGCATGTGGATCTCGACCCGAAGCTTTCGCTGGAGGAGGCTCATTCCGTCCTGGTGGCCGCCGAGAAGCGCGTGCTGAACGCCTATCCCCGCGCCGACATCCTGATGCATCCCGATCCGCGTGGCGCGGCCGAGCCGCACGGCGGCGCATTCGCGGAAACGACACTCGGTAAACGCGCCCTTAACGCGGACGAGCGATAGTCGTCCACTGATGAGCGCAGAACGCACCCTTCACCATTTCCCGCTCGACCCCGCCTCGCGCCAGGTGCGCCTGGCGCTGGGCGAGAAGCGCCTGCCCTTCGCCGAAGAGCCGGCGAAGTACTGGGAACGGCCCTCCGAGCTGATCGCCATGAACGCCTCGGGCCTGACCCCGGTGCTGACCATCGGCTCAGGCCGCGACCGGCTGGTGTTGTGCGAGAGCCGCGCCATCCTCGACCATCTGGAGGAGGCCCATCCCGAGCCGCCGCTGCTGGGCCGCGAGCCCGCCGAGCGGGCCGAGGCGCGGCGGCTGCTGCAATGGTTCGACCGCAAGTTCGACTACGAAGTCGGCGGCTTCCTACTGCACGAGAAGATGGAGAAGCGGCTGCTGGGCCTGGGCTCGCCCGACCTGGCGGCCCTGCGCCAGGGGCGCGACGCCCTGCGCCAGCACCTGGTCTATGTGGAAGGCCTGCTCTCGACCCGCGACTGGCTGGCCGGCAAGCGGCTGTCCCTGGCCGATTTCGCCGCCGCCGCGCACCTGTCGGTGATCGACTATTTCGGCGATGTGCCCTGGCGCGACTTCCCGGCGGTCAAGACCTGGTACATGAAGCTGAAATCGAGGCCGGCCTTCCGGCCCCTGCTGGCCGATCGCTGGCCCGGCCTCGCGCCGGCGCCGCATTATGACGATCTCGACTTCTGACACCGCAAAAGAGCTGATCGCCGCCAAGGCCGCCGAGTTGGGCTTCGACGCCTGCCGGTTCGCCGACGTGAGCCAGGCCTGGCCGGCGGGCGAACGGCTGGTGGAGTTTCTGGACCAGGGTCGCCATGGCGAGATGGGCTGGCTTCAAGAGACGGCCGAGCGCCGCAGCCATCCGCGCGCCATGTGGGCCGGCGCGCGCACCGCCATCATGCTGGGGACCAATTACGGGCCCGACGCCGACCCGCTGGCGGCGCTCGAGCGCAAGGACCGCGGAACGATCAGCGTCTACGCCCAGGGGGACGACTATCACGAGCTGATCAAGGGTCGGCTGAAGCAGCTCGCCGGCTGGCTGGCGGCCAAGTTCGGCGGCGAGCTGAAGGTGTTCGTCGACACCGCGCCGCTGATGGAGAAGCCCCTGGCCGAACAGGCGGGCCTGGGCTGGCAGGGCAAGCACACCAACCTGGTGAGCCGCGAGTTCGGCTCCTGGCTGTTCCTGGGCTCGATCCTCACCGAGCTGGAGCTGGCGCCCGATGGCCTGAGCGGCGGGTCCTGCGGACAGTGCCAGGCCTGCCTGGACATCTGCCCGACCAAGGCCTTCCCGGCCCCCTACCAGCTGGATGCGCGGCGCTGCATCTCCTACCTGACCATCGAACTGAAGGGCCCGATCCCGCGGGAGTTCCGCGAGGCGCTGGGCAACCGGATCTATGGCTGCGACGACTGCCTGGCGGTCTGTCCCTGGAACAAGTTCGCCGCGCTCGCCCGTGAACAGCGGTTGCACGCCCGCAACGCCCTGCGGGCGCCGACCCTGGAGGACCTGGCCGCCCTGGACGACGCGGCGTTCCGGACCCTGTTCGCCAAGAGCCCGGTCAAGCGCGTCGGCCGCGACCGATTCGTGCGCAATGTGCTCTACGCCATCGGCAATTCGGGCGAGGCCCGGCTGGCGGCGCGCGCCCAGGCCCTGCTGGCCGACCCCTCGCCTTTGGTGCGCGGGGCCGCGGTCTGGGCCCTGTCGCGGCTGCTGGACGCAGAGGCGTTCGAGGGCCTGCGGCGAGCGTCGGCCGAGACCGATCCCGATGTCCTGGCCGAGTGGTTTTCGCCGCCTCTCCCCGCTTGAGACAGGACTATCGTATATGCGGCGGGACCAAAGATGCTTCCTCACTGGGGGAGCTGGCCCGAAGGGCCTGAGGGGGACTTCAACCCCTGCTGAGACCCGTCGAACCGCCGTCAAAGGCCATTTTAGTCCCCCTCACCCTACCCTCTCCCCCCGAAAGATGGGTGGAGAGGAGGCGATTTTGCAGGCGCTATCCCTGGAGCGCCGCGTAGGCCGCTTCGATCAGGCGTTTCGGCCGGCCGTCGCCCAGCAGGTCGGTGGACTGCTTGTTCATCACATAGGCGCCGGCCAGCTTGGTCTCCGGATCGGCGAAGGCGCAAGAGCCGCCCCAGCCTGAGTGGCCGAAGGTCGCCTCGCCGGGTCCCCAGACCTTGACCGGGGCGTTGCGCATGAAGCCGGCCCCCCAGCTCATCTCGAAAGGCAGGACCAGGTCCTGGCCGCTGATGCGCTCGCGGCTGGCCTCAGCGATCAGGGCCGGCGACAGGATCACCTCGCCGTCCAGCCAGCCGTCATTGGCCAGCGCGCCCATCAGCCGGGCCAGGGCAAGGGCGGTCGCATGTCCGTTCGCCGACGGGATCTCGATCCGCCGCCACTCGGCCTGGCCGCGTCCGGCCGGCGAGGACCAGGGGGTGAGGAAGGCCGCCTTGGTCGCGGCGTTGACCTCGCCGAAGTTCGCCAGGCCTTTCGGCCGCTGCAGGTCGGCGGCTCGGGCGTGTTCGCTGTCGGGAAGGCCGATCCAGAGATCCAGCTCGAAGGGCTGCGCCAGATCCTCGCGCAGGGCCTTGCCCATGGTGCGACCGTCCACCCGGCGGAAGATCTCGCCCGCCGTGTAGCCAAAGGTGATGGGGTGGTAGCCGCTGGCGGTCCCCGGCGGCCAGATCGGAGCCATGGCCGCCAGCCGGGCGCAAATGGCGTCCCAGTCGAACCAGAGGGCGGGGTCCATCTCGTCCGGGAAGCCGGAGAGGCCGTCCTGGTGGCTCATCACCTGCTCGACGGTGATCGCCGCCTTGCCGTTCTGTGCAAACTCGGGCCAGACCTCGGCCACCGGCTGGTCGTACCAGAGCTTCCCGGCGTCCACGAGGCGGGCGATCAGCAGGGCGGCCAGCGCCTTGGTCGTGGAGAAGACCGGCGTCAGGGTCGTCTCGTCGAACGGCCTCGTCCGCTGGCGGTCGGCGTGGCCGGCCCAGAGGTCGACCACCGTCTCGCCGGCGCGCACCAGGGCGAAGCGCGCGCCCAGCTCCTGGCCGGCTTCGAAATTGGCGGCGAAGGCGTCGCGCACGGCGGAGAAGCCGTCCTTCGCGAAACCGTGAATCTCGACCATGCTCGGTCCTCGTCAGGCGAGGGGTTCTATACGCATCTCGGCGTCCGGGCGCATCAGCCGCGCGCCGAGGGCCACGATGGGCAGGCCCAGGACCGTGTCTTCCGCCTCGAGCGCCATGGCCACGGCGCGGGCGGCGCGCTCGGCGGCGGCAGGGCCCGCCAGGCCCTGGACCAGGCCAGCGGCGAAGACCGCGGTCACCAGGTCGCCGGTCCCGTTGGGCGCGCGATCGCGCCGGGCGTGGGCGAACAGGGTCGAGCCCCGCGGTGTGCAGCAGGCCAGGCCGACCTCGCCTTCACCAGCGGGGACCGAGGTGACCAGGGCGGGCTTGCCCAGAGCACGCACCGCATCGACCACGCCGGCCGCGTCGGCGATCTCCCGGCCGGTGAGGTGGGATAGCTCCCAGAGGTTGGGGGTGATCCAGTCGGCCAGCGGCACGAGGTCCTGGCTGACCTCGCGGGCGACTTCGGGGCGCACATAGAGCCCCTTGGGCGCGTCGCCGAGCACGGGGTCGACCACCACGATCGCCGCCGGATTGGCCGCCCGGACCCGGCGGATCGTCTGCGAGGCGAGCATCACCTGATAGGGCGAGGAGAAGTGTCCGGTGACGACGAGGTCGAGGGTGTCGAAGACGCCGGCGGCCTCGACGCCGTCCAGCAGGTCCCGCAGCAGTTCGGCCTCGACCGGCTTGCCGCGTCCGCCCTTGGCGGGGCTTGCGCCGAGCAGGACCGTGGGCAGCAGGATCGGATCGATCCCGCAGGCCGCCAGGGCCAACTGCTGGGCGCCGCCGCCGATCCGGTCGGCGGCGACATAGGAGGAGAGGATCAGCGCGAGCGGCATCCTCTCCTCCTACATCATCCTAGTAGCGGTAGTGGTCCGGCTTGAACGGACCGGTTTCCGGCACGCCGATATAGTCGGCCTGGTCCTTGGAGAGCGTGGTCAGCTTCGCGCCCAGCTTGGCCAGGTGCAGCATGGCCACCTTCTCGTCGAGGTGCTTGGGCAGGGTGTAGACCTTGGTCTCGTACTTGGCCGCGTTGGTCCAAAGTTCGATCTGGGCCAGGGTCTGGTTGGTGAAGCTGGCGCTCATCACGAAGCTGGGGTGGCCGGTGGCGTTGCCCAGGTTCACCAGGCGGCCTTCCGACAGGAGGATGATCTTCTTGCCGTCCGGGAACTCGATGTGGTGGACCTGATCCTTGATCTTGTCCCACTTGAAGTTCTTCAGGCCCGCGACCTGAATCTCCGAGTCGAAGTGGCCGATATTGGCGACGATGGCGTTGTTCTTCATCCGCCGCATGTGGTCGACGGTGAGGACGTCCTTGTTGCCGGTGGCGGTGACGAAGATGTCGGCCTTGTCGGCGACGTCTTCCATGGTCTGGACCTCATAGCCCTCCATGGCCGCCTGCAGGGCGCAGATCGGGTCGATCTCGGTGACGATGACGCGGGCGCCGCCGTTCTTCAGCGAGGCGGCCGAGCCCTTGCCCACGTCGCCATAGCCCAGAACCACGGCGACCTTGCCCGACAGCATGACGTCGGTGCCGCGGCGGATGGCGTCGACCAGGCTCTCGCGGCAGCCATAGAGGTTGTCGAACTTCGACTTGGTGACGCTGTCATTGACGTTGATCGCCGGGAACGGCAGTTCGCCGCGCTCGCTCATCTGGTAGAGGCGGTGGACCCCCGTGGTGGTCTCTTCCGACACGCCGGTGCAGGCCTCGCGGATGGCCGTATAGAAGCCGGGCTTTTCCTTCAGATAGCGCTTCATCACCGTGAAGAGCGCTTCTTCCTCCTCGTTCTGCGGGTTGTTCAGGACGCTCGGGTCCTTCTCGGCCTTGGGGCCCAGCACGCAGAGCAGGGTGGCGTCGCCGCCGTCGTCGAGGATCAGGTTCGGGTAGCCGCCATCATGCCACTCGAAGATCTTGTGGGCGTATTCCCAGTACTCGATCAGGTTCTCGCCCTTGATGGCGAAAACCGGGGTGCCGGCGGCGGCGATGGCCGCGGCGGCGTGGTCCTGGGTGGAGAAGATGTTGCACGAGGCCCAGCGGACTTCGGCGCCCAGGGCTTCCAGGGTCTGGATCAGCACGGCGGTCTGGATGGTCTTGTGCAGGGAGCCGGCGATGCGGGCGCCCTTCAGCACCTGGGCCTTGCCGAACTCGGCGCGCACGGCCATCAGGCCCGGCATCTCGGTTTCGGCGATGGCGATTTCCTTGCGACCGAAGTCGGCGAGGGTGATGTCTTTCACGACGTAGTCGGTCATGGGGCGTCCTGTCGGCGGAAGTGCGTTTGACGGCTCTATAGCCGCGCGCCCGACAAGGAGCAACAAACACATAAAGATTTCTTTATATGACTGGGCTCACCAGAAGACGGGCTCCGCCCGCAGGGTGTCCAAGGCCTTGGCGGCGGCCTTCAGGGTCTTGGGTTTCTGGGCCTGGCGGGCGGTCAGCAGGCGTCTGGCGGCCGCGAGCGCCGCGCCCTTGAGCGACAGCCGCTCCACCAGTTCGGCGGCCACCACCCCGTCGTTCAGCGCGCCCAGATGCTCCTGCAGGGCCTTCAAGGTCTTGATGAAGGGTTTGGCGTCGGTGTCGAACAGGGGGGCGAAGGCCTCGGCGGCGTAGCGCAGCTTCTTGGCGGCGATCCGCGCCTCGTGGCGATCGGCGTCGGTCACGGCGGCGAGGTCGGCGCCGAACTTCAGCAGGGTCTTGCGCCGGTGGGCCAGGGCCTTGGCCGCGAAGCCCTGGACCGGCGCCTCGCGGACGCGGCGGGCGCCCTTGCCGTGGGTGGTGAGCCAGGCGCCGGTCTCCACCCAGGCGGTGGTCTCCAGGACCAGGTCGCGGAACCGGCCGGAGGCGACGGCGGCGCAGGCCTTGGCGTGGCCGCGCTGGCGGGCGGCCTCCACCAGGGTGGCCAGGGCCGTCAGGTCCAGGCCCGGCTGGGCGAAGGCGTCGTTGTCCAGGGCGAAGACATCCAGGTCGCGGGCCTCGTCGCAGGCTCGGGCCAGCCACTTCAGCTCGACCTTGATCGCCTCGGCCCGATCGCCGCCGGCCACGGCCTTGAAGGTCGAGATGGCGCTACGCAGGCGGCGGACGGCGACGCGGAGCTGGTGGACGGCCTCGACGCTGTCGGCCTCGCGCAGGACCACCCCGTTGGCGGCGATCTGGACGAGGGCGTTGCGGGCGATGGCCTGGAAGGCCTGGGCGGTCGACAGGCCGCGGGCCAGGGGCGCCTTGTCGTGCCGGCGCGGGGCGCGGTCGGCGCCGTCGACCAGGCCCTGGCCTTGCGTGGCCTTGCCGTCGAACGAGAGATAGAGCGGCGCGGTCCTGGAGAGCTGGCGGGCCAGTTCGAACAACGGGTCGCAGCCGCCGGCCTTCAGCTCCAGCTCCACCTCGCTGACCCGCCGGACCCGCTCGCCGGCCTGGACCTCGCCCTCGTCGACGGCGATCTCGATGCGCGATCCGCCGAAGTCGAAGGTGCGCTGGCGGCGGACCACGCGCACGGTGAAGCAGGGGCTGAGCGCCTTGCGCCGCCCCGCCGCCGGCAGGGCGGCCTTCAGGGCCGACATGGCGAGGTCGAGACCCGCGCCCTTCAGGGTCGCCTCGTGCTCCTCGCGGGCGAAGCCGTCGCCGCGCTTGAGGGTCTGCACCCGCTTGCCGCCGCCCTCGCGGATGCGCAGGGAGATCCGCTGCTTGCGCAGGTCCCCGTTCGGCGTGTCGTAATAGGTGGAGACGAGGTCCTTGCTCTGGGTTTCGCCGTCGGGGGCGGCGGCCAGCACGGCCGCGAGGTCGGCCGGCTCGCAGAGAAATTTCAGCTCAATCTCGTCTTCCGCTACGTGCATAGGCTAAAGGCTCCCGGTCGGTGGCGCTCCCGCCTGGGAGTCAGGCCGCCCAATGGCGCCCGTTCGCTCCAGGAGATCCAAGATGAACGCTCACGTCCGTCCCGTCGATCCCGCGCAACCTCGACATGATTGGACGCTAGCGGAGGTGGAGGCCCTGTTCGAGCTTCCCTTCGCCGAACTGGTGTTCCGCGCGGCGACGATCCACCGCGCCTGGTTCGATCCCACCGAGGTGCAGCTTTCGCAGCTGCTGTCGGTCAAGACCGGCGGCTGCGCCGAGAACTGCGGCTATTGCAGTCAGTCCCAGCACTTCAAGACCGGTGTCGCCGCCACCAAGCTGATGGACGCCGACAGCGTGATCGCCGCCGCCGCCGAGGCCAAGGCCGGCGGGGCGCAGCGCTTCTGCATGGGCGCGGCCTGGCGCGATCTGAAGGACCGCGACGTGCCCAAGGTGGCCGCCATGATCTCGGGCGTGAAGGCGCTCGGCCTTGAGACCTGCGCCACGCTCGGCATGATGACCCGCGACCAGGCCCAGGCGCTCAAGGACGCCGGCCTCGACTACTACAACCACAACCTCGACACCGGGCCGGACTATTACGACAAGGTGGTCACCACCCGGACCTACCAGGACCGGCTGGACACCCTGGAGGCCGTGCGCTCGGTCGGCATGTCCACCTGCTGCGGCGGCATCGTCGGCATGGGCGAGACCCGCGTCGATCGCGCCGGCCTGCTGCACGCCCTGGCCACCCTGCCGGCCCATCCCGACAGCCTGCCGATCAACGACCTGATGCCGATCCCGGGCACCCCGCTGGGCGGCTCCAACCCAGTGGACGGCTTCGAGTTCGTTCGCATGATCGCCGTCGCCCGCATCGTCTGTCCGAAGACCGTGGTGCGGCTCTCGGCTGGCCGCGAACACATGAGCCGGGAACTGCAGGCGCTCTGCTTCCTGGCCGGGGCCAACTCGATGTTCATCGGCGGGCGCCTGCTCACCACCGCCAATCCCGATCGCGACACCGACGCGGCGCTGATGGCCGAGCTCGGCATGAGGCCGATGACCATGGGCGCGCGACAGACCGCGGAGGTCTAAGGGGACTCGCGAACAAGCTCCTAGGCGTTGGTGGCTCGCCCCGAGGTGTTCAGCGCCACGGCGGCGCGAATGAGGGCCTTCAACGCCTCTTCGTCGATCTCGTCGCCCTCATGGAAATCGATGGCGCGCCGGGTGTTACCCTCGAGGCTGGAGTTGAAGAGACCTGAAGGGTCCTCCAATGCGGCGCCCTTGGCGAAGGTCATCTTCACGACCTTCTTGTGCGTCTCGCCGGTGCAGATCATTCCGGCGTGACACCACACCGGAACCCCTCTCCACTTCCACTCCTCGACCGCTTCGGGGTCGGCCTGTTTCACGAGAGCTCGCACCCGATCGAGCGTTGCGCCCCGCCAGTCACCCAGGTCCTTGATTTTCGCGTCGATCAGTTGAGAGGGAGAGTTCCCTCCATTTTCGTCCGTCAAGCCACGTCTCCTCGTCTTGATAGCTGTTGTCGTTCGCCGCTCACATTCGCTCGCCGGGCAGTTGGCTGGCCTGCTTCACCCAGGCGGCGAACTGAGCTTCGTCGACCGGGTCGCCCTCATGGATGTGGAAGTAGCGCGTATCCTGGCTCTTGGACTCGCCGGGCGGAACGGGCTGCAACGAGGCGCCGCGGAAGAAGGCGACCTTCACGTACCTGGTGAAGCAATGGAAGCTGAGGAACCAGACCTGGTCCTCGACGCCATAGAAGGGCGAGTTCCACTTGACGGCTTTCCGGACACCGGGGACCGCGCCCTCGATGAGCGCGTCGAGGCGGCGGCCGACGTCGCTCTTCCAGCCCGGCATGGCCGCGATGTAGGCCTGGACGGGGGCGTCGCCGTGGCCCATGGCGATCTGAGGGTTGCCGCCGGACAGGAGGGCAGGCTTGGCGCCGGGCTTGGCCATTGCGATCACCCCTATCCCTCGGCGTGTCGCCCACCGCGCCGCTTGGCGGCATACGGCAGCGCGAACATGTAGAGGCCGGATAGCGTCATGAAGGCGAGCGGAAACAGCGGCAGGAAGTACACCCAGGGGGCGGGTTCCTTGCCCAATCCCAGGGTGACGAAGATGGCGGCGACGACCACCGTAAAGACGATGGAAAGCCAGCGGTGGGTCCACCGAATCCAAGTGTTCCAGTTCAATGGGACCTCCTCTGAAGACGAGCGATGGGGGTAGGTGGGGCGGCGGCTCAGTCCATCCGCGCCAGGAGCTGGTCCAGGTTTTCAAGGAACTGCCGCCAGCCGGCCTTGGCGCCGCCGAAGGCCTGTTTCTGATCCGGCCGGAAGCCCACCTGCTCCATGCGCAAGTGCGTGCCCGTGCTCGTCGGGGTCAGCGTGAAGGTCACCACGCTTGTCAGATCGAAGGCCGCATCGTCGTGCTTGAAATTCCAGGTGTAGGACAAGGTCTTGTGCGGCTCGACGGCCAGGACCTCGCAGTCCAGCACGCCGCCCCAGCCGCCGCGAAGATTGAAACGGTGGCCCACGACAGGCTCGAAGTCGTTCTTCATGAGCCACTCTTCCATGAGGTGCGGTTGGGTGAGCGCGCGCCAGAGCTTTTCGGGCGGGTGGGGGATATCCCGTTCGACCACGGCGGACTGCGTCTCGGTCGCGAGTTTGATCATTGGTCGATCCTTTTGAGTAGGTCTTCGAGGTGGTCGAACCGGGTTTCCCAGAACCCGGTCATTTGGCTTGTCCAGTCGGTCAGCGGGGCCAGGGCGCCGAGCTGGGCGCAATAATGCGTCTTGCGACCTTCGTGGCGGTCGCGCACCAGCCCGGCCTGCTTCAGAACCCCGAGATGCTTTGAGACGGCCGGTTGCGAGACCCCGGCCCGGGCCGTCAGGGCCCCGACGGTCTGCTCCCCTTCGCGGCACAGTCGTTCGAAGAGCGCCCGCCGCGTCGGATCGGCGAGTGTCCTGAAGAGCACGTCGTGGGCGTTGGGCATTGGGACTCATAACTCGCTGGCTATCGATCGAACTCATAACCAACGGGATATGTGTGAGTCAACCGGGAACGTGGAGCGGCGTCTCATGCCGATTGCTTCGGCGACCTGTTCGTCATCGCCCATCCGGCCTAGTTTCGCGGGCCGCGGGCGCCTATCTGGCTGGCTCAACCGACATCGTGGGGACGTCTTGCAGCCGATCATTTCCGTATCCGGTCTCTCGAAGACCTATGCCGGGGGGTTCCAGGCGCTGAAGAGCGTCGACCTGGAGATCCGCCGTGGCGAGATCTTCGCCCTGCTGGGCCCGAACGGCGCCGGCAAGACCACCCTGATCAGCATCGTCTGCGGGATCGTCAACGCGACCACGGGCAGCGTGGTCGCCGACGGCCACGACATCCGCAAGGAATACCGCGCCGCCCGCGCCAAGATCGGCCTGGTGCCCCAGGAGCTGTCCACCGACGCCTTCGAGACGGTCTGGGACACGGTGAAGTTCTCCCGCGGCCTGTTCGGCAAGCCGCCGAACCACGCCTATATCGAGAAGGTCCTCCGCGACCTCAGCCTTTGGGACAAGAAGGACAGCAAGATCATGGCGCTCTCGGGCGGCATGAAGCGCCGCGTGATGATCGCCAAGGCGCTCTCCCACGAGCCGAAGATCCTATTCCTGGACGAACCCACCGCCGGGGTCGATGTCGAGCTGCGCCGCGACATGTGGGAGATGGTCCGAGGCCTGCGGGCCAACGGTGTGACCATCATCCTGACCACCCACTATATCGAGGAGGCCGAGGAGATGGCCGACCGGATCGGGGTGATCAACAACGGCGAACTGATCCTGGTCGAGGACAAGGACGTGCTCATGCGCAAGCTGGGCAAGAAGCAGCTCACCCTGCACCTGCAGACGCCGCTGACCGACCTGCCCGCGGGACTCGACGCCTACCAGCTCGAACTGGCCGCCGACGGCCATGAGCTGGTCTACACCTTCGACGCCCAGGCCGACGAGACCGGCATAGCCATCCTGCTGCGCCAGCTCGACGGCGTGGGCGTGGACTTCAAGGACCTCCAGACCAAGGAAAGCTCCCTGGAGGAGATCTTCGTCAGCCTGGTGAGCACGCGCCCATGAACCTGCACGCCATCAAGGCCATCTACATCTTCGAGCTGGCGCGCACCTGGCGCACCCTGCTGCAGTCGATCGCCTCGCCGGTGATCTCGACCTCGCTCTATTTCGTGGTCTTCGGCTCGGCCATCGGCTCGCGGATGGCGGAGATCGATGGGGTCAGCTACGGCGCCTTCATCGTGCCCGGCCTGATCATGCTGTCGATCCTGACCGAGAGCATCTCCAACGCCAGCTTCGGCATCTACATGCCCAAGTGGTCCGGCACGATCTACGAGGTGCTGTCGGCCCCGATCTCGGCCTTCGAGATCGTCATCGGCTATGTCGGGGCCGCGGCCACCAAGTCCGTCATCCTGGGCCTGATCATCCTGGCCACGGCGCGGCTGTTCGTGGACTTCAGCATCCTGCACCCCTTCGTGATGCTGGCCTTCCTGGTGCTTACCTCGCTGACCTTCAGCCTGTTCGGCTTCGTCATCGGCGTCTGGGCCGACGGCTTCGAGAAGCTGCAGATCGTGCCGACGATGATCGTGACCCCGCTGACCTTCTTAGGGGGAAGCTTCTATTCGATCAGCATGCTGCCCGACGTCTGGCAGAAGATCGCCCTGTTCAACCCGGTGGTCTATCTGGTCTCGGGCTTCCGCTGGGCCTTCTACGGGGTTTCCGACGTCGACGTGGGGCTCAGCCTGGCGGCCACGTTCGGCTTCATGGCTCTCTGCCTTCTGGCGATCTGGCAGATCTTCCGCACGGGCTACAAGCTGAAGACCTGACCTGCGCGGTCATGCCTAAGGCCGTCTTAGGGACGCTTCTTCACGCTGGATTCAGCGCGGTTTCGCAAGGTGCGGCGCTGGTGAGGCCCCATGCATATTTCGAAGCTTACGGCGGGCCAGACCGGGTCGCCCGCCCCGAATTCCCCTGGCGGCAGCGCCGCCACGGCGGCGCTGAACGACCCTTCGTCGGGCCTCGACCGCCAGTTGAAGGCCTATCAGGTCCTGGTCGGCCGCTGGCGCGAAGCCGGTCACGACGAACGCGCGGCCCTGGCGCCGACGCTGACCGAGTCGCCTTTCGCCAAGCGCGTGCAGTCGACCTTGAACGCCTTCACCCGCGCCGCCTGGGCCGGTCCCGAGGCCGTCCCGCCCGCGCCGCAGGCCAAGATGCTGGAAGCCTTCGACGCCCTCTCGGAGGACGACCGGGAGATCGTCGCAGCCATGCAGCTCGATGCGTCCGGCAGGGCCGCCAACGCCACGCCGGAGGCCTATCGCGCGCGCCTGCAGGCCGACCTGGAAGCCGCCCCGCCGCCGGCTCGCGGACGAGACACCGTCACCTTGTCGCAGGAGGCCCTGGACCACCTGGCCGGCCAGGCCGACGCCGCGCCGGCTCCGGAGCGGCCGTCGGTCGAGGGCCGAACCCGCATGGACCTCGCCGCGGCCGTCACGGCCTACGCCAGGGCGGGCGGCTGACGCTCGCCTATTCGTCCTCGTCGAAGCGGCGGGCGACGAGTTCGGTCAGGGCTTCCAGGGCGGCGGCGGCTTCCGATCCCTCGGCCTCGATCTCGATGGCGCTGCCGGGGCCCGCGGCCAGCATCATCAGCCCCATGATCGAACGGGCGTCGACGGTCTGACCGTCCTTGGACACCCGGACCTCAGCCTCGAAGCTGGAGGCGAGCTTGACGAACTTGGCCGAGGCGCGGGCGTGCAGCCCCCGCTTGTTGATGACGTCGACGTTGCGGACTTGGCTCACTTCTCGCCGGCCAGCACGTAGGAGGCGACGGAGATGTACTTGCGGCCGGCCTCCTGGGCGCAGGCGACGCAATCTTCCAGGTTCTGCTTGGTCCGCACCGAGGCCAGCTTGATCAGCATGGGCAGGTTCAGCCCCGCGATCACCTCGGCCTTGGTCTGCTCCATCACCGAGATGGCGAGGTTCGAAGGCGTGCCGCCGAACATGTCGGTCAGCAGGATCACGCCGGCGCCGGTGTTCACGCGTTCGCAGGCCGCAAGGATGTCCTTGCGGCGCTTCTCCATGTCGTCCTCGGGGCCGATGCAGATCGAGGCCACCGCGCTTTGCGGGCCGACCACATGCTCCATGGCGAACACGAATTCCTCGGCCAGTCGCCCGTGCGTGACGATCACGAGCCCGATCATGCCAACTCTCTCAACGGGAATCCCCACCCGGCCGCGGCGAGACGCCGGCCGCGAGGGCGTCTTGATACGCCCCTTCCGTCGCCGCTCCAAGATGCTGCAATGCGCGACGGAGTTTCGCAGGTGCGCTGGATTCAAGCGGTGCGAGACTTAGGGCGGGTATGTTCAACCCAGCGTAGTTTTCGACCGCCGGATCGGGCATTCTGTCCACAGGTCCGCAGCGGATCGACAGTGCGATGCGGCAGAACGGGATCGGCGGTTCGGGCAGGACGCCGAGGCCGCGCACCTCCAGGAGACCGGCCAGGGCGTCGGGCGCGCGGCCGTACAGCACCCCCTCGCAGGCCCAGACCAGGGTGCGGTCGTCGGCCACCAGCCGGAAGCCGTGGTCGAGGCAGCGCAGGGCCAGGTCGCTCTTGCCCGCGCCCGAGTCGCCGGCGATCAGCACGCCGCGCCAGCCGCCGGGCAGGAAGGCCGCGATCAGCCCGGCGTGGAGGATCACCGCCGGGCCTCCGGCAGGGTGACGATGAAGCGCGCGCCGGCGACCTTGCCGTCCCCGTCGCTGCGGTTCTCCGCCCGGACCGTCCCACCCTGGGCCGCGGCGATCTGGCGGGCGATGGACAGGCCCAGGCCCGAATTGCCGCCGAAGGCCGAGCCCTTGGGCCGCGAGGTGTAGAACCGCTCGAACACGGTCTCCAGATTGTCGACGGGGATGCCCGGGCCGTCGTCCTCGATCAGGACGATCGCCTCGCCCCGGACGGGCTCGAGGCTCACCCGCACCTCGCCGCCCGGCGGGCTGAACGAGCGGGCGTTGTCGATCAGGTTGCGGAAGAGCTGGCCCAGCGGCCCCTCGCGCCCGGCGACCATGATCGGCTCCAGGGTGTCGGCGACGCGGAACACCACGCCCGGTTCGCCCTTGCGCCGGGTGTCCTGGTAGAGCTGCGCCACCTCCCCGATCAGCCGGCCCAGGTCCAGGGCGCGGACGTCCTCCCGCGACAGCTCGGCGTCCAGGCGCGAGGCGTTGGAGATGTCGGTGACCAGCCGGTCCAACCGCTGGACGTCGTTCTTCAGGATGGCCAGCAGCCGGTCGCGGGCGGCCGGGTCGGAGACCAGGTCAAGGGTCTCCACCGCCGAGCGCAGGGAGGTGAGTGGATTCTTGATCTCGTGGGCCACGTCGGCGGCGAACCGCTCGATGGCGTCCATCCGCTCCGACAGGGCCTGGGTCATGTCCTCGAGGCTGCGGGTCAGGTCGCCAAGCTCGTCGTCGCGCCGGGCGAGGTCGGGCAGGGAGATGGCCCGGGCCCGCGACAGCCGCACGCCGTCGGCGGCCTTGGACAACCGTCGGACCGGCTGGGCGATCAGGTTGTTGAGCAGCACCGAGGACAGGATGCTGACCGTGATGGCGATCATGATGAAGGGCGCCAGGGCCGCGCGCTCGGCGGCGATGATCTCGTCGACGTCGCTGGCCTCCAGGGTCAGTACCCCCAGCACCGCTTGGACATGCTGGATGGGGATGGAGACCGAAACCACGCGCTCGCCGTCCTCGGCCGTGCGCATCCCGACCACCGGGGCGCCGCGCATGGCCTGGCTGACCTCGATGGCCAGGGTCCGCTGGGCGGCCCCGGCCGCCGGCGGCGGCGGCGGGCGGCCCATGTTCAGGTCGAGACTGAGCCCGCCGGCGTCCTCGCGGGCCCTGGCCGGCGGCAGCACCTTCCACTCCACCCGGTCGGCGACCCAGTAGCTGTCGGCGATCAGCCGACCTCTGGCGTCGAACAGCCGGGCGCGCTGCGAGCGTGGATTGGACAGGATCTGCAGGATCTCGCTGGCCGCCCCCGCGTCCAGCTGCGGCGTCGGCTCGCCCACCGTGGCGGCGCGGTTGATCACGTTGACGATCAGCTCGCCCTGGGTCGTCAGACTGTCGATCCGCGCACCCACCAGGCCGCGGCGCAGTTCGTTCAGCACCAGGGCGCCGCCGATCAGGATCGCCAGGCCCAGGACGTTGAGCGCGATGATCGTCCGGCCCAGCCGCGAGCCCGGCAGCCAGCGCAGCCACCAGGACTGGCGCAGGCGCGCAGGCTTGCTCGGGGCCGTCCTGGAATCAGGCTTCGCGGTATCTGTAACCGACGCCATAGAGCGTTTCGATTGCGTCGAACTCAGGATCGACCTCGCGGAACTTCTTCCGCATCCGCTTGATGTGGCTGTCGATGGTGCGGTCATCGACATACACCTGATCGTCGTAGGCCGCGTCCATCAGGTTGTCGCGGCTCTTCACGAAGCCCGGCCGCTGCGCCAGCGACTGCAGCAGCAGGAACTCGGTGACCGTCAGCTTCACCGGCTTTCCGTCCCACAGGCAGTCGTGGCGGGCGGGGTCCAGGGTGAGCTTGCCGCGCTTCAGCGCCCGGGCCGCGGCCTCGGCGCCGCCTGCCGCCGCGGCGGCGGTGTCCTCGCCCTCGATCCCGGCGCGGCGCAACACCGCCTTCACCCGCTCGATCAGCAGGCGCTGGCTGAAGGGTTTGTGCATGTAGTCGTCGGCGCCCAGGTTGAAGCCCAGGATCTCGTCGATCTCCTCGTCCTTGGAGGTGAGGATGATCACCGGCAGGTC
>NZ_JAUYNW010000080.1 GCF_030698145.1 Phenylobacterium sp.
TTGCGACCGCCCGGCACGAACGGCTCGATCCGCGCCCACTGATCGTCCCGAAGAACCTCGCCTTCCAACACACCCTCCAAAGAGAAGCGTTGAATCAGAACAGCGCCAGTCAGGGAATCCTAAATCGTCACTACCGCCTAATGTCTTGTTCGGCGAGTGTCTTAGCTCAAACAGCGGGCGCCTGAGTCATCGCGTCGCAGTTTCGACAACGTGGTTAACGCGTATCCCTTACCCAGCAAGAAAATTGTTATCCACACGGGTCGACGCGCATCCGACTCGCCTTATGCAGTTAACCGCCAATTAACGATGGTGGGCGTTTCCTTAACGCCATCCGTCGCGGGAACCAGGCGGGCGGGTCGCCAAGTGTTCCCTAGACCACGGTACGGAGACACAGGGTCCCAATGGCTATTGCACTTTCCGCGCCGCGCGCGACCGAACTCAAGCCGCGTATCGTTGTGTTCGGCGTCGGCGGCGCCGGTGGCAACGCTGTCAACAACATGATCGAGGCTGGACTGGAAGGCGTCGAGTTCGTCGTCGCCAATACTGACGCTCAGCAGCTTTCCTTCTCCAAGACCGACCGGCGCATCCAGCTCGGCGTGCAGGTGACCCAGGGCCTCGGCGCCGGGGCCCACCCCGAGGTCGGCATGAGCGCGGCCGAGGAGTCGATACCGGAGATCGGCGAGCACCTCGACGGCGCCCACATGATCTTCATCACCGCGGGCATGGGCGGCGGCACCGGCACCGGCGCCGCGCCGATCATCGCCAAGTGCGCCCGTGAGCGCGGCATCCTGACGGTGGGCGTGGTCACCAAGCCCTTCCACTTCGAGGGCCGCCACCGCATGCGTCTGGCCGACGCCGGCATCGGTGAACTGCAGCGCTATGTCGACACCCTGATCGTCATTCCGAACCAGAACCTGTTCCGGGTCGCCAACGAGCGGACCACCTTCGCCGAGGCCTTCGGCATGGCCGACCAGGTCCTGCACTCGGGCGTGCGTTCGATCACCGACCTGATGGTCCTGCCGGGCCTGATCAACCTCGACTTCGCCGACGTCCGCACGGTCATGACCGAGATGGGCAAGGCGATGATGGGCACCGGGGAGGCGACCGGCGACGATCGCGCCCTGATGGCCGCCCAGAACGCCATCGCCAACCCGCTGCTGGACGAGGTCTCGCTGAAGGGCGCCAAGGCCGTGCTGGTCAACGTGACCGGCGGCCTGGACATGACCCTGCTGGAAGTCGACGAGGCGGCCAACGCCATCTCCGAGCAGGTCGATCCGGAAGCCAACATCATCTTCGGCGCGGCCTTCGATCCGTCGCTGGACGGCATGATCCGCGTCTCGGTGGTCGCCACCGGCATGGACGGCGCCTCGATCGCCGCCATCGAGCCAAAGGTCGAGCGCCGGCCCCTGACCGCCCCGCCGCTGCGTGCCGAGACCCAGCGCCCCGTGACGCCGCCAGTCCCCGAGCCGGTGATGCGCGCCCCGACCCCGGCGCCCAGCTATGAACGCCCGGCCGCCTACACGCCATCGCCGCTCTCTCCGCGTCCCGAGGTCACCACCGCCTATGCGCCCGTCACGCCGGCGCCCGAGCCCGTCACCGCGTCCTTCGACGAAGAAGATGAGCAGGGCGACCTCTACGCCGCGGCTCCGGCTCCCTCCGCGCCCGAAGCGCAGATCGTTCGCCCGATGACCAAGATCGTCGATCCGTCGGTCGAGGAGCATGAGGAGGAGCCGCTGTTCGGCGAGGCCGCCTTCGAGGATCGCCGTCCTCAGCGGACCGGCTTCCTCAGCCTGTTCGGCAGCCGCCCCCGCTACGACGCCCCGGCGCCCGCGCCCCAGGCCGCTCGCCCGGCCGCCAGCCGCGGCGGCGCCCTGCCGGTCGAGCAGCCGGTGCAAGAGGCCCAGGCAGAGAGCCAGGAAGACCTCGAGATCCCGTCCTTCCTGCGTCGTCTGGCCAACTGACCTAGAGACCACAATTCGGACCTACGCATGGCCGGGCCTGTCCCGGCCATGTCGCGTTTCCGGCGGGGATTCCGGGCGATGTGGCGGCAGGCCGCTGGCCCTTGAATCCTAAGGGATTCTTAACCGTCCCAAATCGAAACATTGCGAAACAGGAAGTGTCTTGCCGCGCCGCAGCATGGCCCGTATCCGGCTGTTGGGGCGCTACGTGGTCATCTCCGACCAGGCGCTCGTTTAGGAAGGCGAAGAGCTTGCCCGCATCGGTGTTCCAACAGACCCTGCAAGGCCCCGCGATCTTCGCCGGGGTTGGCGTCCACACCGGCGCCTATACCCGCGTCTCGGTCCGCCCCGCGCCGGTGGACGCTGGCGTGGTCTTCGTACGCACCGATGTGCTGGACCGCGACAACCGCGTGCCGGTCTCGGGCGAAGCCGTGACCAAGACCCAGCTGGGCACCGTGATCGAGAACGCCGCGGGCGTGACGGTCGCGACCATCGAGCACCTGATGGCCGCCCTGGTCATGCTGAACATCGATAACGCCGTGGTCGAGCTGGACGGCCCCGAGATGCCGATCATGGACGGCTCGTCCCTTCCGTTCGTGCAGATCCTCGACCGCGCCGGCCGCCGGGGCCAGGACGCGCCGCGCCGCTTCATCGAGATCCTCGACGTCATCGAATATGTGGACGGCGACAAGCGCGCCACCCTGAGCCCGTCCGACCAGTTCGAAGTCGCCTTCGAGATCGCCTTTGCCTCGGCCGCCATTGGCCGCCAGCGCGTCGACCTGCCGATGGACGAGCAGGCCTTTCGCCGCGAACTGGCCGACTGCCGCACCTTCGGCTTCCTGCACGAGGTCGAGTATCTCCGCAGCATCGGCCTGGCCCGCGGCGGCTCCATGGAGAACGCCGTCGTCATCGAAGGCGACCGCATCCTCAATCCGGAAGGCCTTCGCCGCCCGGACGAATTCGTGCGCCACAAGGCGCTCGACGCCATCGGCGACCTCTATGTCCTGGGTGCCCCGATCCTGGGCCGGTTCGAGGGCGTGCTCGCCGGCCACGGCGTGAACAACATGCTGGTCCGGGCCCTGCTGGCCAATCCGCAGGCCTGGCGTCACCGCACCCTGGTGGCCGATCTCGCCGAAGCGGTCTGACCCTTCGTCGCCTTCTCCAATCGGACGTCACCGCCGCATTTGCGCCCCGCATCTCATGCTGTAGAAGCGGGGACTCGCGGCGCGGGGGCGCGCGTTGGTCTCTTTGAGGTGAAGGTGTCCTTGCTTCGTCATTCCCGGACTCGCGTGGCGCTCGTCGCCGGCATCGCTGTCCTCGCCCTGGCCGGTTGCGCCGGTAAAGAGAAGAAGCCCCGCATCGCCTATGAGGAGCGGCCCGTCGAGCTGCTCTACGCCACCGGCGCCGACCGCCTGGATCGCGGGCTGTGGAACCAGGCGGTGCAGTATTTCGGCGAGGTGGAACGCCAGCATCCCTATTCGGAATGGTCGCGGCGCTCGATCCTGATGACCGCCTACGCGCACTACCAGGGCAACGACTACGCCGAGGCGATCGGCGACGCCGAGCGTTTCATCTCGCTCTATCCCGGCAATCCGGCGGCGGCCTATGCGCACTATCTGAAGGCCATCTGCTATTTCGAGCAGATCGTCGACGTGGGTCGCGACCAGGCCGCGACCGGCCAGGCGCTGAACAGTCTGCGGGAAATCGTTCAGCGGTTCCCGCGCACCGAATACGCCGCCGACGCCCGCCTGAAGATCGACATGGTCAACGACCAGCTCGGCGGCAAGGAGATGACCATCGGCCGCTACTATCTGCGCCAGGGCGACACCCTGGCCGCCATCGGCCGCTTCAAGACCGTCATCGACCGCTACCAGACCACCAGCCACGCCCCCGAGGCGCTGTACCGCCTGGTGGAGGCCTATCTGACCCTGGGCCTGGCCGAGGAGGCCAAGCGCAACGGCGCGGTGCTGGGCTACAACTATCCTGGCGACGCCTGGTACGGCGACGCCTACAAGCTGCTCACCGACAAGGGCCTGCGTCCCGCCGTGGAACCGACCGGCCAGCGCCGGGGCATCATGTCGCGCCTGCCGTTCGTGAGGGACAAGTCCAAGACGGTGAAGCCGCCGGAGGCGCAAGACGCGCCGTCGGCGACCACCGAGGCGACCCCCGTGGCCGAACCGGCGCAGGCGAAACCGGCCCCTCGCAAGCGTAAGGGCCTGCTCTCGCGCATCCCGTTCCTGGGCGGTTCGGACAAATAGGAACCTAAAGCGAACGCACGGGCTTCCGGCCCGCGTGATTCCAGGCGATCTTGCGAACATGCTGATCGGACTGTGGATCCGCGACGTGGTGCTGATCGAGGCCTTGGACCTTTCCATCGGCCCGGGCCTCACGGCGCTTACCGGCGAGACCGGAGCCGGGAAGTCGATCATCCTCGACGCCTTGGGACTGGCCGTCGGCGTCCGCGCCGAGGCGGGCCTGGTGCGCCAGGGCGCGGCCCAGGCGGCGGTGTCGGCCGTATTCGCCCCGGCTCCCGACCACCCGATCTGGGACGTGCTGGAGGACAAGGGTCTCTCCTACGCCCGCGACGAGGACCTGGTCCTGCGCCGCACCCTGTCGGCGGACGGCCGCAGCCGCGCTTTCGTCAACGACCAGGCCACCAGCGCCACCGTGCTGCGCGAACTGGGCGACCTGCTGCTCGAAGTCCACGGACAGCATGAGACGGTGGGCCTGCTGGACGCCCGCACGCATCGCCCTCTGCTGGACGCCTACGGCTCGCTGGCCGGCCTGGGCGGCGCGGTCGCCGCGCGATGGACCGACTGGCGCGCCACCCGCGCCCGCGCCGACGAACTGCGCGAGATCGTCGGGCGCGCCGCCGCCGAGAGCGAGGAGCTGACCCTGCGGCTCTCCGAACTGGACCGTCTCGATCCCCAGCCGGGCGAGGAGACGGTGCTGGCCGAGGAGCGCGCCATACTGGGCGCCGCGGAGAAGGCGCTCTCCGACATCTCCGACGCGCGGGAGGCCTTCAACGGGCTCTCGGGCAAGCTCGCTCAGGCGATCCGGGCCGTGGAGCACGCCCGCACCCGCGCCATCGCAGCGGGCGCGACGGAGGAGGGGACAGCCGTCACGCGCCTCGCCGCCGCCAGCGCCGCCATCGACCGGGTGTTCGGCGAGGCCCAGGAGGCCGAGGCCGCCGTCGATGCCGCCGCCGGCGCCTTCGACTTCCGCCCCGACCAGCTGGAGAAGACCGAAGAGCGGCTGTTCGAGCTGCGCGGCATGGCCCGTAAACTCACGGTCAGCGTCGAGGAACTGCCGATCCTGCGGGTCCGGTTCGCCGCACGGCTGCGGGCCATGGAGTCCTCTGAGGACGACCTGAAGGCCGCCGAGGCCGCCGTGGCCGCTGCCCGAGCCGCCTATCTCGAAGCCGCCGGGAAGCTCACCGAGGCCCGCGGCGCCGCCGGCGAGCGCCTGGCCACCGCGGTCATGGGTGAACTCGCACCGCTGAAGCTGGACAAGGCCCGATTCCGGGTCGCCGTGGAGCCCCTGCCGGAGGATCGCGCCGGCCCGAGCGGCCAGGACCGCGTGGCCTTCGAGATCGCCACCAATCCCGGCGCGCCGTTCGGCGACCTGGGCGCCATCGCCTCGGGCGGGGAACTGGCCCGATTCGCCTTGGCCCTGAAGGCCTCCCTGGCCGGCCGGGCCGAGGGGCCCCAGCCGCTGATGATCTTCGACGAGGTGGACCAGGGCGTGGGCGGGGCCGTGGCCGACGCCGTGGGCCTGCGTCTGAAGCGCCTGGCCTCCGCCGCCCAGGTGCTGGTGGTCACCCACTCGCCGCAGGTCGCCGCCCGGGCCGAAGCCCACTGGCGGATTTCCAAGGCTGGGGACGGCGAGCGGCTGCGCACCGCGGTGGAGACCTTGTCGGCCGCCGAGCGTGAGGAAGAGATCGCGCGCATGCTGGCCGGCGCCCAGATCACTGATGCAGCAAGAGCTGCCGCCAGGGCCCTGATGCATGCCTGAGATGCCGCTGGAGCTCCAAGATGCTGTCCCTTTGGGGGAGCTGTCAGCAAAGCTGGCTGAGGGGGGCTTTGACTCCTTTTCGGGGGCTTCAACCCCCTCCGTCTCGTCGCGAAGAGGCGACGATCCACCTCCCCCAAACCGCGCTTCGCGCTGGGGGAGGATCTGATGGCGGACAAGCTTGCGCCTACGCCGTCCGAGGCCGAAGCGGCCGAGGAGATGACCCGGCTCGCCGACGAACTGGCCGAGCATGACCTGCGCTACCATCGCGACGACGCGCCGACGATCACCGACGCCGACTATGACGCGCTCAAGCGCCGCAATCTCGAGCTCGAGGCGGCGTTCTCACACCTGATTCGCGAGAACTCGCCGTCGCTGCGTGTGGGGGCGGCGCGCAACGAGCAGTTCTCGCCGGTCGAGCACGGCGTGCCGATGCTGAGCCTCGACAACGCCTTCTCCAACGAGGACGCGGTGGAGTTCGACGCGCGGATCCGGCGGTTCCTGCGGCTCTCGGCCGGCGAGCCGGTGGCCTATACCGCCGAGCCGAAGATCGACGGCCTGTCGGCCTCCATGCGCTACGAGAAGGGCGTGCTGGTCCAGGGCGCCACGCGGGGCGACGGCCGGGTGGGCGAGGACGTCACCGAGAACCTGCGCACCCTGTCGGAAATCCCCAAGCGGCTGTCGGGGTCCGGCTGGCCTGACGTCATCGAGATCCGAGGCGAGGTCTATCTAGGCCATGAGGAGTTCGCCCGGCTCAACGCCGCCAACGAGGCGGCCGGCCAGAAGACCTACGCCAACCCCCGCAACGCCGCGGCCGGCTCCCTGCGCCAAATCGACCCGAAGATCACCGCGACCCGGCCCCTGCGGTTCTTCGCCTATGCCTGGGGTTTCCACAGCGCTTCCTTCGCCAAGAGTCAGTGGGACGCGCTTGGTCTGCTGAAGGCCTGGGGCTTCCAGACCACGCCGGAGAGCCAGTGCGTCACCGACGCCAAGGGCCTGCTGGCCGCCTATGCCGACATGGAGGCCGCCCGCCCGAAGCTTGGCTACGACATCGACGGTGTGGTCTACAAGGTCGACCGGCTGGACTGGCAACAGCGGCTGGGCTTCATCACCCGCACCCCCCGCTGGGCGATCGCGCGCAAGTTCCCGGCCGAGCAGGCCCGCACCGTACTTGAGGCCATCGACATCCAGGTCGGCCGCACCGGGGCGGTGACGCCCGTCGCGCGGCTGCGTCCGGTAACGGTCGGCGGCGTGGTGGTGGTCAACGCCACCCTGCACAACGCCGACGAGATCGCGCGCAAGGACCTGCGGGTCGGCGACACGGTGATCCTGCAGCGGGCCGGCGACGTGATCCCCCAGATCGTCAGGGTGGTCGAGGACGAGCCCCGCGGGCCGGAACCCTACGAGTTCCCGACCCACTGCCCGTGCCCGCTTCACACGCCCCTGGCGCGCGAGACGACGGCCTCGGGGGCGGAGACGGTGGTGCGGCGCTGCACCGGCGAGTTCGCCTGTCCGTTCCAGCGTATCGAGCACCTGCGCCACTTCGTCTCCCGCCGCGCCTACGACATCGAGGGCCTGGGGGAGAAGCAGCTCACCGCCTTCTACGAGCGCGGCTGGATCCGTTCGCCCGCCGACATCTTCAAGCTGGCCCGCGACCAGGAGAAGCTTGCTGAACTGCGCGAGACGGACGGCTATGGCGAGACCTCGGTCCGCAACCTGGTCGCCGGCATCGAGGCCAAGCGGGCGATCCCGCTGGACCGATTCATATTCGGCCTGGGCATCCGCCATATCGGCGAAAGCACCTCGATCGCCCTGGCGCGGCATTTCGAGACAGTCGAGGCCTGCGTCTCCACCGCGATCAGGGCCTCGGAACAGCGGCCGGGCGAGGGCGCGCGCGCCTTGGCCGATCTCGACGGGGTGGGGCCGACGGCGGTGGACGCCATCATGGCCTTCGCCCGCGGCCGCCAGCCGATGCTGATCCCGGCCGGAGCCTCGCTGGAGGAACACCTGCGCCTTGCGATCCCTCGCCTCAACAGCAAGGCGCGCGCCTCCCTCGCCGAACGGTTCGGCGACTGGACGAGCTTCGAGGCGGCGGCCCTGGCGGCCTTGGCCGAGACCCCGGGCGAGGACTTTCGCGAGATCGCCTCGGTGGACGCCGTGGGGCCGGTGGCCGCCCGGATGATCGCCGACTTCTTCGCCGAGGAACACAATCGCGGGCTGGTCCAGAGCCTGTGGGACGAGCTGGAGGTCATTCCGGCCGAGCGGCCGAAGACCGACACCGCCGTGGCCGGCAAGACCATCGTCTTCACCGGCGCGCTCGAGAAGATGACCCGCGACGAAGCCAAGGCCCAGGCCGAGGCCCTGGGGGCCAAGGTCTCCGGCTCGGTGTCGAAGAAGACCGACCTGGTGGTGGCGGGCCCCGGCGCGGGCTCGAAGCTGAAGGCCGCCACCGACCTCGGCATCCCGGTAATGACCGAGGACGAGTGGCTGGCCCTCGTCGGCGCAGGCTGAGGCCCCGGGATTGGCGACCTACCTCGTCATCTTCGGCGCAGCGGTTCGCCCGGACGGGCAGCCAAGCGGCAGCCTTCAGAGGCGGATTGAGGGCGCGCTCAAGGCCTCCAGCGATCTCGACAACTGCTGCTTCATGCCCACTGGCGGGCTGGGCAAGGCAGGATTCGTCGAGGCCGAGGTGATCGGGAGAATCCTGCGCGCCGCGGGGGTTCCCGCCAGCCGGATCGTGGTCGAGGGCCAGGCGAGCGACACCCTGGCTTCCGTTCGCCTTTGCCACGCCCTGCTTGAGGCCCGCGGCGACGCAGATGAGATCCTGGTCTGCACCAGCGGCTACCACCAGCCGCGCTGCGCCCTGCTGTTTGCGATACTCGGCTATCGAACCCGCCGACCGCCGATGGCGCGGGACCTGCCGTCCCTGGGCCCGGCGAAGTGGCTGACCTATGTCGCAAAGGAGTTCATTTCGACTCCTTATGATTGTATATTGCTCTTGCACACGGTGGCATTTAGGCGGCTCTATAGGACCTGACCCGCCCTCGGCGGCACAGGATGGGGCGATGACCAAATACCTGTTGATCGGCGTGGCGGCCTTGGTCGTCGTGGTGTTGGGAATCCTGATTATCCCGCAACTGATCCCGAAGCCGCCGGCCCCCGACGATCCCTATGGCAGGCAACTGGTGCTCCTGGCCGAGACTGCGGAGCGGACCTGCCTAGTGGGCACTGACACGCGGACGGCGGCCAGCGTCACGTCTCAGATCGAACTGATCAAGGGCGTCAAGGCCGCGGCGACCGCAGAGCGCCGCGAGGTCGCGCTGCGCGGCGCCATCGATTTCCCGGAAAAGCTGAAGGCTCCGGAAATGGCGGCGGCCCGCGCCTGTATGGAGCCCTTCGCAGAACAGATGCGGAAGATCGCCGACCTGGCGATGCGAGCCGGATAGAACGCGAGGCAGGGAACGATCATGCCGGCTCCGCGACGAGGTCTAAGGATCATCCGTGGTCTGGCCGCCGCCGGCGCGTTGGCCGTGGCGGGGCCGGCAGCCCGGGCGCAAGTTTCCGCACAGGATCTGAAGACCCTTGACGCGGTCGGGGCGGAACTGAACCGCGTTACGGCGGCGGCCGAGCGGGTCTGCCTGGCGAGTTACACCAAGACGCAGCAGAAAAGCTTCCTGGCGAACCTGTCGCAGGGCTGGGTCAAGTTGGTGGCTTTCGGCTCGCTCGGGGCCAGCGCCGAACAGAAGGAGCAGATCGTCCGCTCCTCGGCGCGGGACCTGCCGAAGTCCCTATGGTCGATCCAGGACGACAAGGTCCGCAAGTGCATGCAGGAACGGGTGGACCCGGCCTTCGTGAACTATGCGCGCGCCATCGAACGCATCACCGGGGTGAGCGGCCTTGCCGAGATCAGCTTCCGGTTCGCATTTCAGCGCTCGGGGCCGCTTGACCGGAACCGCTTCACCGATCGCCTGGTGCTGCACGCGACGACCCCTTCGCGTCAGGTGAAGAACTGGATCTCGGTGCAGGATCCCACGGGGATTCCCTATTTCGTGCAGGACTTCGCCTATCCGGCGGCCGGGAAGCCGATCAAGGGCTGGATCGCGCCGGAGGCGGCGAGTTCGGCCCTGGGCGGCGCGAACCCGGCGCTCACCTCGTTCTGTGTCGAGCGGGCGCCCGCGCCGCCGCCCACCGGGATCGACTACGATCATTTCCAGTGCGTCGAGGGCAAGGACTGCCGCCCCTCGACCCAGTCCACCAAGATGCTGCGCCTTTGCCCGGCCCCAGCCATCGTCCAGGCGAACCCGCCGGCCCGGGTCTGGCGGGCCAGCCATAGGCTCCAGCCAGGCGGGGCAGAGGGCGCCGCAGCGCAGAAACCGACATGGAACGTTCCCTCGCTGGAAGCCCTGATCGAACGAAAGGGAGCCGGAACTGGCTATACGATTTTCCGCCTGGAGACCGATGCGTTCAAGAACCAGCCCGCCGTCACCTCGGTCGAGGTGGGGCTGCGGGTCAACGGGATCACCGTGAACGAGGACGGGGTTCCGCCGGAATACCGGCCGGTCGGGAACCGGGCCGGAGAGGCGTTCAACTACAGCTTCGCCCTGCAGACCCTCAATTTCGACGGGGCGCGGCGAGGGTGCGAGGACGTCGAGGTCAGCCTCACGCCCCTGCTGGAGGACGGCGGCAAGGGACGCACCAGCGTCGCGCGGCTCGACTATGTGGCCTTCCGCGATGTGGCGCCTCGGCCAGCGGCGGGAGGCGTCTCGGGCCTGACCTGGAGCGCGTCCTACATCCGCCCCGCGGAGGCGTGGCGGAATATGCTGATCCTCAATTCCTATACCTTCACCTTCGAAAAGGCCGGCGCGCGCGAGGCGGCTATCGCCAAGGTGCAGGCGGACAAGGTCTGGCTGGACGCCAAGAGATTTGTGTTCAACGGTCAGCAGGTGGTGGGCGCGATCCGGCCGCCGCGGACCCTGCAGCCCAACGGATCGGCCGCCTATGGGCTAATGGCGGCGCTTCGCCAACCTTCGGGACAGCTGCGCCTGGTGTTCAACTATGAGACTGGCAAGGCGCTGGGCGACTATCTGACGGCCCAGCGTGGACATGACGCGCGCGCGGCAAATGTGATCGACAAGTCGCCCTTCGTCCTGGCCGCGGGCGCGAACATCTTGAGCCTGCCGGGAGTCTGCGACAGCTGAGGTGCGCTTCACGCCGAGCGGGCCGTGACGATCCAGCTGGCGGACGGCAGCTTGACGCCATCCTCGCCTGCGTGGGGCCGTAGGGCCTCGCGCACGGCGCCGATCACCTTGTCCCGCTGCTCCGGGTGCTCGCGGAGCATGGCGCCCAGCGGGCCGACCTTCAGCGCCACGCCGAGCGTCTGTTCCAGGTCGCCGCTGCCGATCTTGCGGTCGTGCGGGGTGGTCTCGATGGCGTCGAACCCGGCTTGGGCGAGGATGTCGCGCGCCCGCGCCGGATCGGCGAAGGCGAAGGGGCCCGGGGCGAGCGGATCGTTGGGCGGCGGCGGCGGCAGCAGGGACAGGGCGGCGGCCATCGGCAGGGTCATGAACGGGTTCTCGTCGGGCCTGCGCCAGCAGACGAAGCCCAGACGACCGCCCGGCTTGAGGGCGCGGCGGATATTGCTGAAGGCCGCCACGGGATCGGCGAAGAACATCACGCCGAAGCGCGAGAACGCGCCGTCGAAGGCGCCCGGCTCGAAGGGATAGGTCTGGGCGTCGGCCTCGAGGAAGTCCGGTCCGTTCGGGCCGGCGCGGCGGCGGGCAACCTCCAGCAGGGGCCGTGAGATGTCGACGCCGAGCACCGACCCGCCCGGCGCAACGGCCTCCGCCAGCGCCAGGCTGGTCTGGCCGGACCCACAGCCGATATCCAGGATCCGCTCGCCGGGCCTGGGCGCCAAGGCGGCCGTGGCCTCCTGGCCCAGGGGCTCGAGCTGGGCGTCCATGCGGTCCTGCAGGCTCGCCCAGGTGTCGCCCGCCCCGGCGTTCCAGTATTCGATCTGGGCGGCGTTGGCGGCCGTTTCGTCTGTCGTGGTCATTGGGCGGCCCCTCCCGGAGCGTTCGGCTAGATGGGTTTGCAGGCCGCCTCGAGCCAGGTCCGCACATCGCCGTCGACGCGTGGTCCGATTTCGGCCCAGACCCGGGCATGGTAGGCGTTGAGCTGGTCGCGCTCGGCGGGGGTCAACTTCTCGACGGCCACCAGGCGGCGATCCATCGGGGCCAGGGTCAGGGTCTCGAAACCGTGCATCGCCCGTTCGCCGCCGGGAATCGGCGCGGCCTCTGTGACGTACTGCAGGTTCTCGATACGGATGCCGTAGGCGCCTTCCTTGTAGTAGCCGGGCTCGTTGGAGACGATCATCCCCGGCCGCAGGGCCACGAAATTGGGCAGCTTGGAGATCCGCTGCGGCCCCTCGTGGACGCCCAGATAGGAGCCGACGCCGTGGCCGGTGCCATGGTCGTAGTCCAGGCCCATCATCCAGAGCGGAGCGCGGGCCAGGGCGTCGAGAGCCGAGCCGGTCGTGCCGGCCGGGAAGCGGATCGCCGCCAAGGCCAGGTGACCCTTCAGGACCAGGGTGAAGCGCTCGGTCATCTCCTGGCTGGGTTCGCCGATGGCGACCGTGCGGGTGATGTCGGTGGTGCCGTCCAGGTACTGGGCGCCGGAATCGACCAGGAGCAGGGAGCCCTGCTCAGTCGCCCTGTTTAGGCGGTTGGTCGGGCGGTAGTGGACGATGGCGCCGTTGGAGGCCGCCCCGGCGATGGTGTCGAAGGAGAGGTCCTTCAACGCCCCAGTGGCCTGGCGGAAGGCCTCAAGCTGGGTCACCACCTCGATCTCGTCGACCGTGCGGGTCTGGGCGTCGGTGGCCAGCCAGTGCAGGAACCGGGTGACGGCCGCGCCGTCGCGGCGGTGGGCCTCGCGGGTCCCCTCGATCTCGACGGCGTTCTTGCAGGCGCGGGGCAGCGCGCAGGGATCGTCGCCGCGGACCACCTCGGCGCCGGCCCTGGCAAGGGCGTCGAAGTACCAGGCCGAGGACTGGCCGGGGTCGACCAGGACCCTCTTGCCCTTCAGCTCGGCCAGGGCGGCGGGCAGGTCGTCGGGGGCCTCCAGCCGCACCTCGTTGCCCAGCCAGGCGCGCAGGTCATCGCCGACCTTTACGGGGTCGAGGAACAGACGGGCTGTCCCGTCGCGATTGAGGATCGCCTGGCCCAGGGGCAGGGGCGAGCGGATCACGTCGCCGCCGCGGACATTAAACAGCCAGGCGATGGACGACGGCGCGGTCAGCACCGCGGCGTCGGCGTTCTTGCCGGCCAGGGCCTCGCCGACCCGGGCGCGCTTGGCGGCGGCCTCCTCGCCGGCATAGGCGAGCGGCTGGGGCACGACGGGCGCGGTCGGCTGGGCGGGACGCGCGGCGCCCCAGGCGGTGTCGAGGGGGTTGGGGGCGACGGGCTTGAGCGTGGCGCCGGCCTTGGCGGCGGCGGCCTTCAGGCGTTCCAGGGCGTCGGGCGAGTGCAGGCGCGGGTCATAGCCGATGGTCTGGCCCTGACCGGTGGCGGTTTCCAGATAGGCCGGCACGCCGCCTTCCACGAGATCGCGGATCTCGAACACGTCCTGGTCCACCTGGTCGCGAACCTGGAGCGTGTAGCGGCCGTCCACGAAGATCGCGGCCTTGTCCTTGAGGATCACCGCCGCGCCCGCCGAGCCGGTGAAGCCGGTGGCCCAGCCCAGGCGGTCATTGGCCTGCGGCAGATACTCGTTCTGGTGCTCGTCCTCGTGGGGCACGAGCAGGCCGTCGAGCCCCTGGGCCGACATGGCCTGTCGGATCAGCGGGACATGCCTGGGGCCGAAGGAAGGGTCGGTGCTTTCGTCGAAGGTCTGGCGCATGGCGCGAACTTAGGGAAGGTCGCCGGCTTTCGCCACCTTCGCGCGCGGCCTCACTCGGGACGACGCAGCAACAGCAGGCAGAGGAAGGCCAGCACGCTGGCCCCGATCAGCACGCCCAGCGCCAGCTCCACAGAACGCGCCAGGGCGAGGGCGAAGAGGAATGGTGCGATGGCGCCGACGATCCGGGCCGGAACGTTCAGGGATCCCAGCCGTCCGCCATAGTTCCGCGTCCCGAACAGGGCCAGGGGAAGGGTCCCGCGCACGATGGTGAAGAGCCCGTTGCCGGCGCCATAGAGGATCGCGAACGGCGCGGCGGCGACGGGGCCCATCGCCAGCAGCATGGCCGCGCCGACCGGGAAGGCGACGACGGCCGCGCGGCCGGACGCCAAGGGGTGGATGCGGCGGACCAGGATGAACTCGGCGAACCGGGCGGCTACCTGGGCCGGGCCGACCAGCATGCCCGCCGCCACCGCAGCCGCGGCGCTGGCGCCCATCGCCATCAGCAGGGGCGGCAGGTGGGCGCCCATGATCGAGCCTATGCCGGCCATGATCGCCAGGGCGGTGGCCAGTAGGACCATCTGGAGCGCGACCGGCGCGGGATCGTCCGGGACCTGGGCCGCCGCCTCGTCGGCCGTCGCGACCAACTGGGGCGCGTCGCGGGGCAGGGTCAGGTGCAGGGGCAGGGCGATGACCAGATTGGCCGCGGCCCAGACTAGGCACGCGCCGCGCCAGCCGATCTCATGATCCAGCCAGGCGGTGAGCGGCCAGGCGATCGTCGAGGCGAAGCCGGCGATCAAGGTCACCCCGGTGATCGAGCGCCGGGCGTCGGTCCCGAACCAGCCGACCAGGCCCGCGAAGGCGATGTCATAGAGGCCGAGCGCCATGCCCAGTCCCACCACCAGCCAGGCCAGCGCCAGGTGCAGGGGCGTCTGGGAGAGCGACAACGCCGCCAGCCCCAGGGCCAGGATGATGCTGGCCGCCGACAGCGGCAGGCGCGCGCCGCTGCGGTCGACCGCCCGACCGGCGGCCGGCCCGGCGAAGGCGTGGATCAGCAGGGCGCCGGAGAAGGCGCCGAACACAAAGGCGCTGGATGTCCCGACCCCGTCGGCCATGGAACCCGCGAGCGAGGCGGGCAGGTAGCTGGAGCAGCCATAGCCAATGGTCTGCGTGGTTCCGAGCGTCAGGACGGCGCGGCGGGGGCTGATGCTCTGCGCCGCCATCTGGTCTTGCCTCCCGAATCCCAAAGGCTGGAGGATGCGCCGATCCGCTCACGGACCAAAGCCGGCGCGAAGTATTTTATCCGGGTATAATTGACATTGAGGGCCAGCTTGGCTAGATGTCGACCAAGGCGGAGGGGCTGCTGATGACCACCGAACAACTCTTCACGGCGGCGAGCATGGGCGTCCTGGCGCCCTGGCTGCTGCTCGCGTTCGCGCCGGTGCGGCGCCAGCCGATCATCCTGGCCGCCCGGGCGAGCGCCGCGATCCTCGCCGCGCTCTATACGGCGCTGATGGTCACGCGGTGGATCAATGGTGGAGAGGGTGCGGATTTCACCAGCCTGACCGGCCTCAGCGCGGCCTTCGCTCAGCCGGAGATCATGCTGGTGGGCTGGGTGCATTATCTGGCCTTCGACCTCTGGGTCGGGGCCTGGGAGGCGGATGTCGCGCCGAAGTGGGGCGTGCCTCACTGGGCGCTGCTGCCCTGCCTGGCGCTCACCTTCCTGTTCGGGCCGATCGGGCTGCTCCTTTTCCTGGGCGTCGGCCTGGCCTTCAGACAAGGTCGGAGAACCTAGATGGAGAAGTCGGCCAGACGCGCGGCGGTCCGTGACTACAAGGAGATTAAGAGCCGCCCGGGCGTGTACAGCCTGACCTGCGCAGCGACCGGGCAGACCTGGGTGGGAAACTCACGCGCCATCGACAGCCAGGTGAACAGCGTCATGTTCTCCCTGCGCCACGGCTCGCACCGCAATCGCGACCTGCAGGCCGCCTGGAACGCCCACGGCGAGGCCGGCGTCGTCTATGCGATCGTCGAGGCGCTGGACGACGCGGACATGACCGCCATCGGCCGCGACACCTGGCTGAAGGAACGCCTGCGCCACTGGGCCGCGGCCCTGGACGCCAAGTCGGCGATCGCCTGACGCTCAACGGTATCGCTTTGGTAAGCTGCCCCGGGTGAAGCTTCGCCCTGGTTAACGAGCGGGGGCTCTCATGACTTGCTGCGCGCGGCACGCGACCTGGCCGGAGATGTCCCGGCGGACCATGCTAAGCTCGATCGCGCTCGGCGGTGGGGTGGCCCTGCTGTCCAGCCTGACGCCCGGTGTCGCCCGCGCGGCCGGCCATGCCGAGGCACTGCTGCTCACCTGCATGGACTATCGCCTGGCCAACGAGGTCGAGGGCTACATGGCGGCGCGCGGTCTACGCGACAAGTACGACCACATGATCCTGGCGGGCGCGTCGCTCGGCGCGCTCAACGACAAGTATCCGGCCTGGAACGAGATCTTCTGGGCCCATCTGGACCTGGCCGTGCAGCTGCACGAGGTGCATCGGCTGATCGTCGTCGATCACCGCGACTGCGGCGCCTACAAGCTGATCCTGGGCCCCGACGCGGTGAAGGACACCGAGACTGAGTGGAAGAGCCACGTGAAGCAGCTCTACGCCCTGCGGTCCCAGGTCACCGGCCGCCATCCGCACCTGGAGGTCGAGATCGGCCTGATGGGCCTCGACGGCAAAGTCACCCAGATCGTCTAGAATAGATCCTCCCCCAGCGCGCAGCGCGGCTAGGGGGAGGTGGCGCGTCGCCTCTATCGGCGACGTGACGGTGGGGGCTGAAGCCCACAAACAAGGGCCAAAGTCCCACTCAGTCGGCTTCGCCGACAGCTCCCCCAGGAGGGGAGCATCATGGTCTATCTGGACCTGGTTAGCTGGCCTGTGGCACAGTCCGCCCATGCGCAGCGCCGCCACTCTCTCGAATTCCTGCGGTCCCCTCGGGGCCGTGCGTCTTCGCGTGGGCTGACCGCCTGCTTCGATAAGACCCACGACCCCTGCCCAAGCCGGCCGGGGTCGAGGAAACGAGCCCGTCCGCTGGCGTGACCCACGGAGAGCTCAGATGACCCACTTCCCCATACGAACCAAACGGCTGCTGCTGCGGGACTTCCGCGCGGACGATTTCGACGCCATCCATGAATACGCCGTCGACGAGGCGGTGGTGCGGTTCATGGACTGGGGCCCCAACACGCCCCAGCAGACCCAGGAGGCGCTCGACCGCTGGTTCGCCGAGCAGGCCCAGGTCGTGCGCCTGGGCGTGAACCTGGCGATCGAGGTGGTCGCGGAGCGCCGGCTGATCGGCTCGATCCGGATGGACTATCAGGGCAAGGAGACCGCTGACCTCGGCTACAGCCTGCACAGCGGCTACTGGCGGCAAGGCTACGGCTCGGAGGCCGCCGCGGCGATGCTGGAGCTGGGGTTCGAGCGCTTCGGCCTGCATCGGATCTGGGCGACCTGCGATGTGGGCAACGCCGGTTCATACGGCGTGATGGAAAAGATCGGCATGCGGCGGGAGGGCACGTTCCTGCAGGACACGCAGGTCAAGGGCCGCTGGCGGGACACCCACCTCTACGCCGTGCTGGCGCAGGAGTGGGCGGCCCGCCGTGGCCCGCCCGTTTAGCGCGGGGGTTCGGTGGTGGCGGCGGCGTCGGCGGCGGCGTCGCCGGCGCTGACGGCGGCGCTCTCAGCCGCCTGGGCCGAACGTTCGGCCGCGGCGCTGGCGCTGTCGGCCGCCGAGCGGGTGGCGGTGGCCACACCGGACGCAGCTTGACGCGAGGACTCGGTCGCGGCGACAGCCGCCGCCTGGGCATCGGCCGTGGCGCTGTCGATCATGGCTTCGCTGCGGCCGCTCTCGCGGGCCGCCATCAGGTCACCCTCGTCGGTGGTGCCGGTGTTGAACACGAAGAACAGGCCGACGATGGCGACGATCGCCACCAGGGCCGCGATCCACCAGCCGGCGTTGCTGCCGCTGCTGGTCGCTCCAACGGTGCGGACTTCCTCGCGTCGGACCGTCGCGGGCCCCTCCGTTATGGTCTTCTCGACATGCGGTTCGTTGGGATCAGCCATTTTCTTTCCTCCTGGGACACGGGGCCGCGAGGCCGCGCTTGTCGGTCGGAGAAACGTGACGATGGCGCGAGGGTTCCGATCCGCTTCAAGCCCGCCGCAGCACGAGGGTCGCCCACGCGTCGCGGTGGATGCGCCGATGCAGGCGGAAACCACGCGAGCGGTAGGCGGCGAACACGCGCCGTTCCTGGGTGCGCAGCAGGCCTGACAGGATCGCAGTTCCGCCCGGCTTCAGCGCGCCCTTTATGTCCTGCGACAGGGCGATCAGGGGGGCGGCCAGGATGTTGGCGAACACCAGGTCGTAGGGCGCGGCTTCGCGCACCAGCCGGTGGCCCAGGCCCGAGGCGTGGACGAAGCGGGCGTCCGCCTGGTTCAGCTTGGCGTTCTCCTGCGAGATGCGGACCGAGGGCCGGTCGATGTCGGTGCCGACCGCCTTGCGGCTGCCGGTGCGCGCCGCGGCGATGGCCAGCACGCCGGTGCCGGCGCCCACGTCCAGCACCCGCTCGAACCGCCTGGCCTTGATGAGTTGGTCATAGGCCTGAAGACAGCCCACCGTGGTGCCATGGTGACCGGTGCCGAAGGCCGCGCCGGCCTCGATGCGCAGGTTGACGGCATTGACCGGCGCGCGGCCAGTGTCATGGGCGCCGAACACGAAGAACCGCCCGGCCCGGACCGGGGGCAGGCCCGAGAGCGCCATGGCCAGCCAGTCGGCGTCGGCCAGCTTCTCGACCACGGTCTTCAGCTTGGGAAACCCGGCAAGGGCCGCGACCAGGCCATCGGCCTCCTCGGTCGAGGTAGGGAAGGCGTCGATCCGCCAGACGTCGTGGTCCTCGTCCTCTTCCAGGATGGAATAGGTCACGCCTTCCAGCATGGGATCGGCGTCGACGGCCTCGGCGGCGGCTTCGGCGACGGCGCGGGGCCCGCGGGCGATGATCTGGAGGGCGTCTTCGGTCATCCGCGCCCTTTAGAGCGCGCGGCTCCGAAAGGCGAGGGGGCTTCAGGCCGGCGGGGCCTGCGGAGCCTCGGACGCCTCAGGGGGTTCCGGCGGCTCGGGCGGCTCCAGCGCCTCAGGCGGCTCGGCCGCCTCGGCGTAGATGTCGCCCGTCACCGAGGGATAGCGGGGCGGCGGCGGGGCGTAGTCGGGCTCAGGCTCGCGGTCGGCCACGGTGACGAACTGCGTCGGCCGGTAGGCCGCGGGCTCGTCGTCGGCGACCACATCCTCGGCCGGCGCCTCGGGGACTTCCGGCTGCAGCCAGTCGGTGCCGATCACATAGTCCGGTATGCCGTACCGATAGCCGGCGAAGGCCGATTGATTGCTGGCGAACTGCGCCCTGGCGCCGGAGATCGGCATCAGGGACTGGGGACCTTCGGGGCCGATGAGTTCCTGCGCGCCCGGCTTCATGGCCAGCCCCACCCCCACCCCGACCAGGGTGAACAGGGCGACCCCGATGGCGGCCGAGCGGTCTATGACGGGCGTCGAGAACTTCATCACGCTCAACAAGCGCTCGAAAGCGGCCTTGGTTCAAGTCATCTCGCCTCACAGGCTCGCGAGGGACGGGGCGTTGGGTGTAGAGGAGGCGTCATGAGCAAATACCTTCCCCTCTCCGACCGCCTGGCGCGCGAGATCGCCGACCAGTGGCGCCCGACCCTGGCCGAGATCGAGGAGGTGCTGGGTTTCCCCTTGCCCAAGGCCGCCCAGCAGGCGGCCTGGTGGGGCGGGGCCGCGGAGAAGCCACACCACCGCGCCTGGCTCGATCACGGCTGGCGCGCCGGTGACCTGGACAGGGCGAGCGGCACGGTGACCTTCCACCGCGACACCGCCGCCCACGAGGTCCAGCCCGAGGTGCTGAAGGCCGCATCGGAGGCCGCGACCAAGACGGTCCACACCCAGCGCGCGATGGGCGCCGCGGCCCTGATCGGGGCCGGGGTCGCCGTCGCGGCCGGGATCGGCGTGCTTGCCGCCAAGCTCCTGAAGGGCCGCCGCGCCTAGGCTTCGGCTCGCGCCCGCGCCGTCGCCCGCTCGATCAGGTCGCACAGGGTCGCGATCAGCGGCTTGGGCAGGTTGTGGCCCATGGCGGGCAGGACGTGCAGCTCCGAGCCCGGAATGGTCACGTGGGTGTCCTCGCCGCCGGTCGGCGGCACCAGGGGATCGTCGGCGCCGTGGACCACCACCGTCGGGGCGGTGATCTTGGCGATGGTCGCCCTGCGGTCGCCGCTGGCCACGATGGCCGCCATCTGGCGGGCGAACCCGACCGGATAGAAGCTGCGCTCATAGTCGGACTTCAGGCTGGCGCGCAGCTCGGCCTCGTCGGCCTGGTAGTTGGGCCCGTTCATGATCCGCGCGCCGCTAACGCCGTGATCGAGGAAGCCTTCGAGGTCCGTGCGCGGGTCCGGTCCGCGGTTCGACAGTCGCTCCATGGCCTCCGGCTTGGCCGGGGGCAGGGCGGGGTTGCCGGTGCTGGACATGATCGAGGTCAGCGACAGCACGCGCCCGGGATGCTCGGCGGCCAGGTTCTGGGCGATCATCCCGCCCATGGAGGCGCCGACGATATGGGCCCGCTCGAAGCCCAAGGCGTCCATCAGGCCGACGCCGTCGGCGGCCATGTCGGAGACCAGGTAGGGGACGGGGGGCTTCTGGCCCGACATCAGCGCCTTGTAGACCTCCGGCATGTCCGGGGCGCCGGCCTCGTCGAATTTGTGCGAGAGGCCCACGTCGCGGTTGTCGTACTGCACCACCCGGTAGCCGCGCCCGGCCAGCTCGGCGACGAACTCCGCGGGCCAGCGGGTCATCTGGGCGCCCAGGCCCATGATCAGCAACAGCGGCTCGCCGGTCTCGGGACCGTGGGCTTCGTAATGCAGCGGAATGCCGTTGGCGGTGATCTGGGGCATGAATTTCCCGTGGGCTGGTTGCGCAAATGGACCGCCACCTTGGAGGCCTTCCGCGCACGGCGCACGAAGAAAATCGTCAGCCCTTCTCCACGAAGCTGTCGATCACCTTTTTCTCGCCGGCCTTGTCGAAGGCGACGGTGAGTTTGTTGCCGTCGACGCTCTTCACCGCGCCGTAGCCGAACTTCAGGTGGAAGACCCGGTCGCCGCGCTTGTAGACGCTGGCGGCCGAGGCGTCGGAAACGGCGACGAGCCGGCCCTCGCCCTCGATGACCGCGCCGCGGCCGGGGTGGCTGCCGTGGTAGTTGCGTTCCTGGGCGCGCTTCCAGCCGGGCGACGAGTAGCCCGCGCCGAAACCGGGGGTCTCGTCCCAGCGGCTGCCGTGCTGCTGCATGCCGGGGCCGCCGCCGTAGTAGCCGGTCTCGGACGTGGCCTCGACATTGGCCAGGGGCAGCTCGTCGACGAAGCGACTGGGGAGCTGGCTGGTCCAGCGGCCATAGACCTGGCGGTTGGCGGCGAAGGAGATGCGGGCCTCTTCCCGGGCCCGGGTGATGCCCACATAGGCCAGGCGGCGTTCCTCCTCGAGGCCCTTCTCGCCCTTCTCGTCCATGCTGCGCTGGGACGGGAAGACGCCTTCCTCCCAGCCCGGCAGGAAGACCAGGGGGAATTCCAGGCCCTTGGCGGAGTGCAGGGTCATGATCTGCACGGCGTCGGCCTGCGGACCCTTGTCCAGGTCCATGACCAGGGAGACGTGCTCCAGATAGTCCTGCAGCGTCTCGAACGAGCCCATCGACTGGACCAGCTCCTTGAGATTCTCCAGCCGGGTCTGGGCGGTGGGCGTCTTGTCCAGCCGCAGGGCGTCGGTGTAGCCGCTCTCCTCCAGCACCTGCTCCATGACGCGCGGATGGGGGGCCTCGCCGGCCTGGACCCGCCAGCGGTCGATGTCGCGCAGGAAGTTGGACAGGGCCGTGCGGGTGCGGGCCGCCAGCTCGTCGGTGCGCACCACCTCGCGGGCGGCCTCCATCACCGGGACGCCTGCGACACGGGCCATGGTCAGCAGCTTCTGGACGGTGGTGTCCCCGATGCCGCGCTTGGGCGTGTTGACGATCCGCTCGAAGGCCAGGTCGTCGTCCGGCGACTGGATCAGCCGAAGATAGGCGTGGGCGTCGCGGATCTCGGCGCGCTCGAAGAACCGCGGGCCGCCGACCACCGTGTAGGGGATCTGCAGCAGCACGAACCGCTCCTCGAAGGCGCGCATCTGGAACGAGGCGCGGACCAGGATGGCCATGTCGCGGAATTTGCGCGGATTCTTCTCCGTGCCGCCCTTCTTGGCGCGCTCGATCTCCTCGGCGACCAGCCGGCTCTCTGCCTCGCCGTCCCAGACCCCGCGCACCACGACCTTCTCGCCGTCGTTGGCCTGGGTCCACAGGGTCTTGCCGAGGCGGCCCTTATTGGTGCTGATCAGGCCCGAGGCCGCGGCCAGGATGTGGCTGGTGGAGCGGTAGTTGCGCTCCAGGCGGATGACCGTGGCGCCCGGGAAGTCGCGCTCGAAGCGCAGGATGTTGTCCACCTCGGCCCCACGCCAGCCATAGATCGACTGGTCGTCATCGCCCACGCAGCAGACGTTCTGCCGCTTCTGGGCCAGCAGCCGCAGCCACAGGTACTGGGCGACGTTGGTGTCCTGGTACTCGTCGACCAGGATGTATTTGAAGCGGTCGTGGAACTCGGCCAGCACGTCGGGCTGGCTCATGAAGATGGTCAGGTTGTGCAGCAGCAGGTCGCCGAAATCGCAGGCGTTCAGCACCCGCAGCCGGTCCTGGTAGAGCTTGTAGAGCGCGGCTCCCCGGTTGTTGGCGAACTCGGCGCCCTCGCCGGCCGGCAGGCGGTCGGGGGTCCAGCCACGGTTCTTCCAGTGGTCGATCATCCCGGCCAGCGTCTTGGGCGTCCAGCGCTTGGCGTCGATGTTCTCGGCTTCCAGCGCCTGCTTGATCAGCCGTTCCTGATCGTCGGTGTCGATGATCGTGTAGTTCGACTTCAGCCCCACCAGATCGGCGTGCCGGCGCAGGATCTGGGCGGCGACGGAGTGGAAGGTGCCCAGCCAGCGCAGGCCCTCGGCCTGGGGGCCGATGATGTGGGTGATCCGCTCGCGCATCTCGCGCGCGGCCTTGTTGGTGAAGGTGACGGCCAGCAGCTCCCACGGCTTGGCCTTGCCGGTGGCCAGGATGTGGGCCAGCCGCGTGGTCAGCACGCGGGTCTTGCCAGTGCCCGCCCCGGCCAGCACCAGGACCGGCCCGTCGGTCGCCTCGACCGCCGCGCGCTGTTCGGGATTCAGGCCCTCGAGGTAGTCGGGGCCGCTGACCCGGGCCAGGTCGCTGACGCGGGGCGCGGGCAGGGGAGCTGATTCAAAGGACGACATCGGAACATATGTAGCACAAACCTCGCCCGGCTTAAGTCCCGGAACCCCTCTGAACGCGGTTCGTTTCTCCGGCGACCTTTACCGTGACACGTAGGAGGAAAACGTGGCTGAGAACTCTGGAAGCGGCTCCACCCCGGTCCTGGCCTTCATCGTGGGCGGCCTGCTGGTCGTCGTGGCGGTGATCGCCTTCTTCATGTACTCGGGCGGCGGCTTCGGCGGCGGCGACACCAAGTCCGTCGACGTGAACATCAAGGCTCCCGACATCTCCGCCCCCGCCAAGCCGGGCTAGCCCCATGGCCGACGATTCCAGCTCCTCGACACCCTGGCTCGCCTTCCTGATCGGCGGGCTGATCGTGGCGGTCGCGGTCATCGCGTTCGTTGTCTATTCAGGTGGCGGCATGTCCAAGCCGCAAATGCCCAGCAGCGTCGAGGTGGACGTGAACCTGCCCAAGGCGCCGCCGATCCCCGACGCGCCCCAGCTGCCGAACGCGCCGATCCCGACCCCGAAATAGCTCATGGGCGACAAGCCTCCCCGCGAACGCCGGCCGATCCCACTGGTCCTGTGGGCCGCGCTGGCGGTCGCTGTGGTGCTCGCGTTCATTCTCGTCCTGCGGATCGCCAATCCGCCGGAGGCGGGGCGGGCCCCGCCGAAACCCGACGTGATCGTCCCCACGTCGCCGAAGCCCACGCCCCTGCCGGATGTGAAGCCCGTGAACTAGCGCCGCGCGAAGGCCAGGGCCGCCACCCGGCAGGCCGAGGCCAGTGGCCGCTCGCCGCGCCCCTCGTCGATGCGGGCGATCAGCGCCGCCATGCTGATGGCTTCGTGGCGCGCGACCTCGTCCAGCACGCTCCAGAACTCCGGCTCCAGCGCCAGCGAGGTGGCGTGGCCCGACAGCAGGATGGAACGTTTACGAAGGCGCGGCATGTTGTGCTCTTGTGGGGCCAAGCACAGCCCGGGCGCAACCTCGGAGCGGCGATGTCGGATTGCCTCTTGCAAAAAAATGACGCAGGCGTCATTTTTAATCCGAACGCTGTTCCATAAGGGCTGCTCCCCATGGCCATGACCGCCGACTCCTTCGACCTCCCCATGCAGCGCCAGGCCGATCCGGCCACGACGCCCATGCCCAGGCCCAAGCTCCAGTGGGGCGTGGCGCTGAAGGCGCTCCAGCGGCTGCTGAACGACAAGGAAGACACCGGCCAGGTGTTCGAGATCATGCGCGCGCTAAGCGGTGACTCGGTCCCCAAGGGCTACCAGCGCCTATTGACCACGCCCCAGGGCGGCCGCATCGCCTATGAGCGGGTCGAGCTTATCGACAGGCTGATGGACGACGCCTGGCTCGACGCCTTCGCCACGGGCACGGTCGGCGCGGCCTATCGCGACTTCATCCGCAGCGAGCAGCTGTCGGCCGAGGGCCTGGCCGAGATCAGCCGGGTCAAGAGCAACGATATCGACGTGCGCCATCCGCACGCCTGGTTCGGCCGCCGGACCCGCGACGTCCACGACATCTGGCACATCCTGTCGGGCTATCATCGCGACGGCCTGGGCGAGGCCTGCCTCGTGGCCTTCTCCTACGCCCAGACCAAGAGCCTGGGCTGGGCGCTGATGGCGGCCGGGGCCACCATCCGCTCGCGCGGCGGCGACCATCCCTATGCCAAGGCGATCTGGCAGGGCTATCAGCGCGGCAAGGCCTCGGCCTGGCTGCTGGGCGAGGATTATGAGCGGCTGCTCCATGAGCCGATCGAGGCCGCCCGCCGCCGCCTGGGGATCACCCCGCCGACCATCTACAACGCCATTCCGCCCGAGGCGCGCGACGCCGCCGTCCCTGGCCAGATGTAGCCTCAGTCCTCGCGCTTGGCGCCGTCCAGCGTGCGGTCGGCCTTCTCGCGCTCGGCCGTCGTGACAGTCTTCTCGGCCTTGGTCCGACCGAAGGCGACGCGGTTCTGCGCCGCCTGGGCGCGGCCCTGATCGCGGGACTTGGCCTTCCTGGCCTTGTTGAAGTTGACCAGATCCGCCATCAGCCGCCGTCCTTGGTCATGGCGCGGGCCAGCGCCGGGCGCGCGTTGAGCCGCGCCAACCATTCGTCATAGACCGCGTGCGCCGGCAGCATCTGGCGGGCGAACTGCAGCAGGCTGGCGAACATGATGTCGGCGGCGCTGAAGGCCTCACCCAGCAGGTAAGGGCTGGCCTCGAGCGCGCTCTTGAGTCTCGCGTCCAGGGCCTCGTACTGGGCCTTCAGAGCGGGATCGGTGGCGGTGCGACCCTCGAAATGGCTGACGATCACCGGCTCCAGCACCCCGGCATAGTAGGCGAGCCAGGTGAGATAGGGGCCGCGGAGGGGATCGCCCACCACCGGCCCGATCCCAGCGGCCGGGAACTTGTCGGTAAGATAGAGCGCGATGGCGACGGACTCGCTGATCAGCACCCCGTCGTCCAACAGGGCGGGCACCTGCTTGTGCGGGTGCGGATTGGCCGGGTCCTTGGCGCCGACCCCGTCGCGGCGGGCGATGTCGACGACCTTCACCTCATAGGGCGCGCCCAACTCCTCCAGCAGCCAGAGCATCCGGGTCGAGCGGGACTTGGGGGCGTGGAACAGGGTCAGCACGGGGAGGATCCTTGGGATGGAGTGGACGAGACGCGACGGGAACATAAGCAGAACATAGTTCGGGGCGCAACTTCGCAGGAAACAGGATGCGCGGTTCGCGGGTTTGTCAGCCACCCCAATAGTCAGGAGATGGAACGATGATCCAAGCCTCGCTCATTCGCGAACATATGGAAGTGATCGGCTCGGACGGGGGCCATGTCGGCCGCGTCGACCACGTGCTGGGCGACGAGATCGAACTGGCCAAGCTCGATCTGGGCGGCGGTCTCAAGCACCACCTGATCCCGATCACCTGGGTCGACGACGTCGAGGACGACAAGGTGCGGCTGAACCTCACCCAGGACGCGGCCAAGGCGAGCTGGCGCGAGAAGCACTAGCGGCGCTGGACGGGCGGAGGCCGGGGTCCGGTCTCCGCCGCGCCGGTTATTTCAGCGAGGCGCAGAAGCGCTGGATGCGCGTGCAGGCGTCTTCCAGCACCGCGTTGGACGTGGCGTAGCTGATGCGGAAGAAGGGCGAGAGGCCGAAGGCCGCCCCGAACACCACCGAGACGCCCTCCTGCTCCAGTAGCTGGACCGCGAAGTCGCCGTCGTTCTCGATCACCTTGCCGGCCTCGGTGGTCTTGCCGATCAGGCCCTCCACCGACGGATAGACATAGAAGGCCCCTTCCGGAGTCGGGCACTTCATGCCGGACGCCTGGTTCAGCATCGAGACCACCAGGTCGCGGCGGCCTTCGAACAGCTTGGCGTTCGGCTTGATGAAGTCCTGCGGGCCGTTCAGCGCCTCGACCGCGGCGTACTGCGAGATCGAGCAGGGGTTGGAGGTAGTCTGGCTCATCACCTTGCCCATCAGCTTGATCAGCGGTTCGGGGCCGGCGGCGTAGCCGATCCGCCAGCCGGTCATGGCATAGGCCTTGGAGACCCCGTTCATGGTCAGGGTGCGGTCGTAGAGCGCCGGCTCCACCTGGGCGATGGTCCAGAACTCGAAGTCGCCGAACACCAGGTGCTCGTACATGTCGTCGGTCAGAATCCAGACCTGCGGATGGCGCAGCAGCACGTCGGCCAGGGCCCGCAGCTCAGCCTTGGTGTAGGCCGCCCCAGAGGGGTTGGACGGCGAGTTGAGGATCAACCAGCGGGTCCGGGGCGTGATCGCGGCTTCCAGGTCGGCGGGCTGGACCTTGAAGCCGGTCTCGGCCGACGTGGCCACGAAGGTCGGCGTGCCGCCGGCCAGCAGCACCATGTCGGGATAGCTGACCCAGTAGGGACGCGGGATCACCACCTCGTCCCCCGGATTCAGGGTCGAGACCATGGCGTTGTAGATCACCGGCTTGCCGCCCGGCGAGACGTTCACCTGGCTGGTCTTGTAGGTCAGGCCGTTCTCGCGCTGGAACTTGGCGACGATGGCTTCCTTGAGCTCAACGATGCCGTCGACATTGGTGTACTTGGTCTTGCCGTCGCGGATCGCCTTGATGGCGGCTTCCTTGATGTTGTCCGGCGTGTCGAAGTCGGGCTCGCCCGCGGCCAGGGAGATCACGTTCCGGCCCTGCGCCTTCAGCTCACGAGCTTTCGCGTCGGCCGCCAGGGTGGCGGACGGCTTGACGCGGGACAGCGCGGCGGATTCGAGCGACATGGCGGGGAGACTCCCGGGCAGGGTTGAAAGGAACGGGCGCGGGTTTAGCCGAAGGCGGCCGAAAGGCAAAGCCGGCTTGGAGTCGGAACGGTCGTTCCCGGCCTAGAAGAAGTTCGCGTCGTCGATGTCGGCCAGGGTGCGGCCCGCCAGGACGACCGCGGTCTCCGGGCCATCGGCGGCGTTGAGGTCGGTGTTGGCGAAGACGAGCACGTCGGTTCCGACCTGGACGCCGGCATAGGTCTTGCCTTGCAGGAAGATGGCGGTCGCCTTGACCAGGGCCTCGGCATAGCCGCCGGCGACATCCTCGGCGTAGATGTCGAGGCCCACCTGCTGGGCGTGGACCAGGCCGAAGTCGAGGCGGTCGATGCCCTGCCAATCTCCGATCACCGCCAGGCGGCCGCTGGCCGGCAGGTCGCCGTCGGCCAGCGAGAAGCGGTCAGCTCCCGCCCCGCCGAGCAGCAGATCGACGCCGCCGCCCGCGTCCAGGGTGTCGGACCCGTCGGCGCCGATCAGGGTGTCGGAGCCCGCGCCGCCATCGATCCGGTCGTCGCCGAGATCGCCGCTGATGAAATCTCGCCCGTCGCCGCCGCTCAGGCTGTCATCGTCTTTACCGCCCAGCAGGATGTCGTCGCCGCCGCCGCCAATCACCGTGTCGCGCCCCATATTGCCGTGCGCGAAGGTTCCGTTCGGGGCGCCGTCGGCGGCGCGGATCATGTCGTCGCCCTGGCCGCCAAACACCAGGTTGATCCCCTCGCCGCCGCTCAGGCTGTCGTCGCCCTTGTTGCCCTGCAGGAAGTCGTCGCCGCCGCCGCCCGACAGCGTGTCGTTCCCGTCGCCGCCATAGAGGGCGTCGGCGCCGGCCGCGCCCGCGACGTTCTCATGCGCCCCGTCGCCGATGAACAGGCGCGAGCCGTCGTCGGTCTGCAGGCGTCCGGCCCGCACCAGGGCGCCGACCTCGGCCCCGAAGACCACGGTTCGATCCGCGGTGCTGATCGAGATGTGGTCGGGAAGGCTGGACCCGAGCGGATTGATCAGCACCAAGGCGTAGCGCGCCGAGGCCATGGTCAGGCTGTCCGTGGCGCGGATCGCAAGGGCTTGCAGCGGCTCGATGTCTTCAAAGGCGTAGTGGGCCACGTGGAAACTCCTTCAAACGGCGCGCGCGCCGCTCTCGATGGGTTCCCGTCCGACCGGAGTCGTGCCGCATTTTGCTCAGGGTTACAACGCCTTGAAAGCAGCCCCTGGCGCGACGGGGCCGGCCCGCCTTGACCCGCGCCAGCGAACAGGCGACGGGAGGGCATGCGTCTTATCCTGCGCTTCATCAACGAAATGGACGCCAAGGCCTGGCGGACGCTGGCGGTGTCCTTCGTGCTGTTCGGCGGGGTCGGTATGGTCTTCCTGTTCGGGGCCCAGGTGCTGGGTTTCGACGGCGAGGCGACGGTGGAGCGGTGGCTGGGCATGGCCTCGGACGGGCCCTGGGCCCTGCCGGCCGCGGTGGCCGCCTTCGCGATCCTGGCCTTTGTCGGAGTGCCGCAATTCGTGCTGATCGCCGCCGCCGTGGTGGCGTTCGGGGCCTGGACCGGGTTCGCATATAGCTGGATCGGCACCATGGTTTCGGCCCTGGTCGGGTTCTATGTCGGGCGGATGGCCGGGGCGCGGGCCCTGAAGACCCTTTCGGGCGAGAGCATGCAGCGGTTCATGGACCTGGTCGGCCGCAACGGCTTCCTGGCCAGCCTGATCGTGCGGCTTGTGCCCTCGGCGCCCTTCATCGTGGTCAACATGGCCGCCGGAGTGACGCCCATGCGCATGCGCCATTTCACCGCCGGCACGGCGCTTGGCATCATCCCGAAGATCGCGCTCACGGCCTTTGCCGGCAATTCCATCGTCCAGGTCCTTAAAGGGCAGGGCGGCGGCCACGCGATCTGGCTGGTGCTCATGGTGGTCGCCTGGATCGCCATCGGCTGGTTCGCCCGAAGTTGGCTGAAGTCGCGCGAGGACGCGATCAGCGGCCCCCGGAAGGACTGATCGATGCTGAAGCTGTTCTATTACCGAGGCTCGTGCTCGTTGGCGTCGCACATCGCCTTGGAAGAGGCCGAAGCCGACTACGAGGCGGTGCCCGTCGACTTGGCGAGCGGCGAGCAGACGAAACCGGCCTATCTGGCAATCAATCCAAAGGGCCGAATCCCGGCGCTCGTCACCGACCGCGGCGTCCTGACGGAAAGCCTGGCGATCCTGGCCTTCGTGGCGCAAACCCATCCGGCGGCGAGCCTCGCGCCGCTGGACGATCCCTACGCCTTCGCCCAGGTCCAGGCGTTCAACACCTATCTCGCCTCCACGGTCCATGTCGCCTACGCCCATGGTCGGCGCGCCGGGCGCTGGGCCGACGACCCCGCGGCGATCACTGAGATGAAGCGCAAGGTTCCCGAGACCATGGCCGCCTGCTTCGCCAGGATCGAGGCCGATCTGCCCGATGGACCCTGGGTCATGGGTGAGGCCTATACGATCTGCGATCCCTACTTGTTCACCTTCAGCGGCTGGCTTGCGGGCATCGGGGTCGAGATCGCGCAATTTCCGAAGGTTTTCGGACACTTCCAGCGCATGAACGACCGACCCGCGGTCAGGGTCGTTCTTGCCGCCGAAGCGACCTGAAGCCTGATTCAACGCAAGACTGTTGCGGCGAGACCGTCATTTCGGTATGTCGTCTCCCATGCGTACGTCGTCGCACAGCCTGCTTCTTCTCGACCTGGGGCTTAGTCGCCCCTGGGCCACCCTTTAGGCTGCGCGACTTCGCGGCCGGGCTCCCAGGGGATTTCACCCGCCGCCCGCCCCCTTTAGAACGCCCCGCGAAGAGAGTTCGCAAATGACCCAAGTTTCCAACGACACCGCCCGCGATTCCCGGGATCGCGTCATCGTATTCGACACCACCATGCGCGACGGCGAGCAGTCGCCGGGCGCGTCCATGTCCATCGACGAAAAGCTCGAGCTGGCCAAGATCCTGGAGGACATGCGCGTCGACGTGATCGAGGCGGGTTTCCCCATCGCCTCCAACGGCGACTTCGAGGCCGTCCGTCAGATCTCCGAGATCGTCACCGAGAGCACGGTCTGCGGCCTGGCCCGCGCCGGCATGGTCGACATCGAGCGCTGCGCCGAGGCGATCCGCCCCGCCAAGCGCGGCCGCATCCATACCTTCCTGTCCACCAGCCCCAGCCACCGCGACCATATCCTGAAGGCCAGCCAGGAAGACATCCTGGAGATGGTCACCAAGTCCGTCGGCCACGCCCGCAACCTGTGCGGCGACGTGGAGTGGTCGGCCCAGGACGCCACCCGCACCGAGCAGGACTTCCTGCGCCGCTGCGTCGAGGCCGCCATCAGGGCCGGCGCCCAGACGATCAACATCCCCGACACCGTGGGCTACACCTATCCCAGCGAGTACGCCGAGATCTTCCGCGACTTGATCGAGAACGTACCCGGCGCCGACACGGTGATCTTCTCCACCCATTGCCACAACGACCTGGGCCTGGCCGTCGCCAACAGCCTGGCCGGCGTGCAGGGCGGGGCGCGCCAGGTCGAGGTCGCGGTCAACGGCATCGGCGAGCGGGCCGGCAATGCGGCGCTGGAAGAGATCGTCATGGCGCTGAAGGTGCGCGGCGACCGGCTGCCCTACTTCACCGGCATCGAGACCCAGCACATCACCCGCGCCAGCCGCTACGTCTCGGCGATCACCGGCTTCCCCGTGCAGTTCAACAAGGCGATCGTCGGCAAGAACGCCTTCGCCCACGAGAGCGGCATCCACCAGGACGGGATGCTCAAGGACCGCGGCACCTACGAGATCATGACGCCCGAGAGTGTCGGCCAGGGCGGTTCGAACCTGGTGATGGGTAAACACGCCGGCCGCGCCGGTTTCCGCGAGAAGCTGAAGACCCTGGGCTACGAGCTGGGCCAGAACGCGCTCAACGAGGCCTTCCAGCGCTTCAAGGACCTGGCCGACAAGAAGAAGCACGTGTTCGACGACGACATCGTGGCCCTGGTGGACGACGCCCTGGCCTCGGGTTCCGACCGCATCCAGGTCAAGAGCCTGCGGGTCATCGCCGGCACCGAAGGTCCGCAGCAGGCCGAACTGATCGTCACGGTCGATGGCGTCGAGAAGGCCGCCTCGGCCACCGGCGACGGTCCGGTCGACGCGGTGTTCAACGCCATCCACGAGGCCGTGCCCCATACCGCCATCCTGCGCCTGTTCCAGGTGCACGCGGTGACCGAAGGGACCGACGCCCAGGCCCAGGTCTCGGTGCGCCTCGAGGAGGACGGCCGGATCGCCACCGGCCAGGCCGCCGACACCGACACGCTGACGGCCTCGGCCAAGGCCTATGTCAACGCGCTCAACAACCTCTTCGCCCGCAAGGAAAAGAGCGCGCCCGACGCGATCGCCAGCGGCTTCTGATCCTAAGCGCGCCGCTTGCGGCGCGCGGGACAGCTCCCATGCTCTGGATCATCCTGACCGCGGCCGCCGCGCCGCTCCAGGTCGCGCGCAACGCCTTGCAGCGGGGCCTGGTCGGCGACGCCGGGCCCTGGGGCGCGACCCTGGTGCGGTTCCTGTTCGGCCTGCCGTTCTCACTGGCCATCTTCGCGGTGGTGGCCTTCGCGACGCCTGAGGCCGTGCCGCACCTGTCGTGGCGGTTCGCTATCGCCGTCGTGGCCGGCGCGATCGCCCAGGTCTCGGCCACCGCGGCCCTGATGATGGCCATGCGCCATTCCGGATTCGCCGTCGCCACCTTCATGCAGCAGTCGTCCCTGCCGCTAGGGGCGATCCTGGGCTACGTGGCGTTCGGCGATCAGATGAGCGGAGTCCAATGGATGGGCCTGGCGGCGGCGACCGCCGGCCTGTTGATCCTGTCCTGGCCCAAGGCGGACGCGGTCGCCGGCGTGCTCAGTGGTTCGCTGTTCGGCCTCGCCTCAGGCCTGGCCTTCGCCGTGGCGCTTAACGGCTACCGGCAAGCGGGCATGGCCCTCGAGCCCAGCCACCCGATCTATTCGGCCACGGCCTCGCTCTGCGTCGCCCAGGCCCTGCAGTCGGCGGTTCTCAGCGCCATCCTGGCCGTCACCCGGCCCCAGGCCCTACGGTCCGTCGCCGCCTCCTGGCGTCAGTCGCTGGGCGCGGGGCTCTGCGGCACGGCGGCCTCGGCCTGCTGGTTCTCGGCCCTGGCCCTGGCGCCCGCCGGCCAGGTCCGTGCGGTCGGCGTCATTGAGGGTCCGATCGCCGCCGCGGCGGGCCGCCGGTTGTTCAAGGAACGCCTGAGCCTGCGCCAGATCGTCGGCGGGATCGCGACCGGCGTGGGCGTGGTGATGACGGCGCTTGGCTAGTCCAGCACCGCGGTCATCTGGCGCACGGCCTCGCGGAGCTGGGCCCAGCCCTCGTCGGAGCGCAGGTCGACGCCGTTGAACCAGCGGATCTTCCGGCGGCGCAGGGCCAGGTAGGTGACCGCCGCGCCCAGCAGCGCCGAGACCGCGTTGATCTGGGCGGCCCGGCCGCCGCCGCCGGCGAAGATCTCGCGGGCGAGCCTCAGGCCCATCTCCTCGCGCGCCGTCTCCATGATGGCGGTGAGCTCGTTGCGCTCGACCAGCTCCCAGACCATCAGCTCCAGCACCACGGGCCTGGCCATCAGCAGGCGCGCATAGTTGTCGACCACCACCGCCGAGCGTTCGGAAAGGGGCAGGGCGCGCAGGGCCGCCGGGTCGCCGTCGCAGACCTCCTCGAAGGTGGGGAAGAAATCCGGGCCGTTGGCCACCGCCTCCACCAGTCCCGGCAAGCCGCCGAAATAGCGGTAGATCAGCATCTTATCGACACCGGCCTCACGGGCCACGGCGCTGGGGGTCAGCGCGGCGAAGCCGCCCTTGACCAGTACGGCGCCCACGGCCTCGCGCAGCCTGGCCTCGGTGCGCGGGCGGTTGCGGGCTGTCTTCGTCTCGGCGGCGGGCATGACTCAAGTCTCTGGACGGAGATGTCGTCTCATGCAAGTCTCGCGCTAGAGACTTATGGAGATCGACATGGCCGAGGCAGTGAAGCCTTCGTTCGCGGGCAGAGTCGCCCGCGCCACGATCCTGCATCCGGCCGGGGCCGCCGCGATCGGCCTGTGGGTCGTGGCGCACGCGGCGGTCCTCTGGCTGGCGGGGGGCTATCTGCCCTTCGACCGGCCGGCCTTCGCGGGACGACCCTTCGCCATGCAGATGGCCGTTCCCACGATCGGCATGATCGAGATCCTTGGTCTGATGCTCGTGGTCTATTGGCTGACCCGACGGCGGAAGGTCGACATCGCCACGCGCGCCCCCGACCGCCCCGTCGCGGCGCGAGAGACCGCCATGCTGCTGGCCTACGCCATGCTGGCCCAGGTGGGCGGCTGGCTCTTGGGCCCGGTGCTCGGGTACCGTCCGTTCAGCTTCCACATCGCCGGCACGCTGGTCGGCTGTTCGGTCCCGCCGTCGCCGGGCGAGGTGTGGACATGGATGATCTACAATTTCGTCGCCTTCGCGATCGTGCCCTTCCTCTGGTTCCGCCACCGCTATTCGACCGAGCAGCTCAGCCTGAAGTCCTCGGCGCCGTGGAACGACCTCAGCGTCATCCTGGTGGTCGCCACCATCGAGAGCGCCTTCGAGCTCGGCGCCTTTCCCGGCATCCTCAAGCTGTCGGCGGAGCAACTGCTCATCGCAGCGCCCGTGGCCTTCGCGGTGTTCTTCTTCGGCACCGTGCTGCCCACCATGGTGCTGATCTACGCCATCCTGCTGCCGCGCTACCTGAAGCTCACCGGGTCGCCCACGGTCACGGTGCTGCTGGGCGGGCTGACCTATGCGGCCATGCATCTGGTCGAGGGCTGGTCGGTGTTCGCCACGCCCCGCGACACGGCGCTGTCGCTGCTGTTCGTGCTGCTCAGCTATGTGGGGCCAGGCATGATCAAGAGCTTCATCACCCTGCGGACCGGCAACGCCTGGGTCCACGCCCTGGGCTACCACGCCGTGGCGCCGCACACCGTCGTCGACGCCCCCTTGATCGCCAAGGTCTTCGCCCTGCGCTGACGCTTTTTCGGTCGCCCTCGGCCTGGGCGATTGCGTAGTCTCGGCGCCGATGAAGCTGATCTCCCGCATCGCCGCCGTCGCCGCGGCCTGGCTGTTGGCCACCGCCGCCCAGGCCACCCCCGTCACGGTGTTCGCCGCCGCCTCGCTGAAGAACGCCCTGGACGAGGTCGGCCGTGAATACGCCAGGACCGGCGGCCAGGTGCGGTTCTCTTACGCCGCCTCGTCGGCGATCGCCCGGCAGATCGAGCAGGGCGCCCCGGCCGACATCTATGTCTCGGCCGACAGCGACTGGATGACCTACCTGGCCGAGCGAAAGCTGATCGTGGCGGCCAGCCGCCGCGACCTGCTGACCAATCGCCTGGCCCTGATCGCCCCGGCCGACTCCAAGTCGACGCTGAAGGTGGCCAAGGGCATGCCGCTCGCCCGCGCCCTGGGCGACGGGCGGCTGGCGGTGGCCGGCCCCGAAGTGCCCGCCGGCAAATACGCCAAGGCTGCGCTGACCGCCCTGGGCGCCTGGGACGGGGTCTCGGGCAGGCTCGCCCAGGCCGAGAACGTCCGCACCGCCCTGCAGTACGTGGCCCGCGGCGAGAGCCCGTTCGGGGTGGTCTACGACACCGACGCCAAGGTGGAACCCAAGGTCCGGATCGTCGGCCTGTTCCCGGTGGGCAGCCATCCCGACATCGTCTATCCGGCCGCCCTGGTGGCCGGCTCCAGGAACCCCGACGCGGCGAAATTCCTCAGCTATCTCGGCGGACCTCAGGCTGCGGTCGTGTTCCGCAAGTACGGCTTCAAGGCCCTGCCGCGACGCTGACTACTGGGCCTCGAAGAACGCCTCGGGACCTTCCACCTCGACCAGACGGCCCTTGCGGATCTCCAGGAACCGCGTCGCCGCCGCGCGGGTGAAATAGCGGTCGTGGGAGACGAACAGGCACGCGACCTCGCTCGCCTCAAGCTGCGCCTCCAGGTCCTCCTGGCCCTCGATGTCCAGGTGGTTGGTGGGTTCGTCCAGCAGGTAGAGATTGGGCTTGGCCAGTGTCATGCGCAGGAAGACCAGCCGGGCGCGCTCGCCGTGGCTGAGGTCGCCGATCGGTCCCTTGATCCGCACATAGGGGAAGCCCGCCTTGGCCAGCATGGCGTTGGCGTCGCGGCTGGTGGCGCCCTCGACCGAGGTCAGGTAGTCCACCAGGCTCACCTTCAGCGGCAGGTCGGCCATGCGTTGGTCGAAATAGACCAGCCGGCTTTGCGGATTGAAGCGCAGCTGGGCGCCGCCGTCATAGTGCTGCAGGGCGGGGTCCCAGGACCGCGCCAGGGCCGACAGCAGCATGGATTTGCCAGCGCCGTTCACCCCGAGCAGGGCGATGCGGTCGCCGACCCGCACCGACAGCTTGTCGATGTGGAACAGCTTGCGCCCGCCATCGGGCGTGGTGACGGCGTAGTTCTCGATCCGCAGGGCCACCTTGGCCTCGATCTCGCCCTCGGCCAGCTCCAGCTTGCGTTCGCGGGAGACATAGGAGCCGGTGCGCTCAGCCTCGATCCGGTCGATGCGTTTCTCGGTGGCCTTGGCGCGCTTGTGGAACTTGTCGTTCTTCACGCCCCAGACCCGGTAACGGGCCGCGACCTTCTGGAGGCGCTCGATCTCCTTGCCCTCGAGATGACGCCGCGCGGCGTCGGCGGCGTCACGGTGCAGCAGCGCTTGGCGCGCCTCGACGAAGGGAGCGGCGAAGCTGTGGGCGCCGTCAGCGCGCAGGAACAGGGTCCGCGTGGTGGTGCGCTGCAGGAACGCCCGGTCGTGGCTGACGATCAGCATCGGCAGGCGCTGGTTCTCCTCCAGCCAGCCCTCCAGGACGTTGATGTTCGACAGGTCCAGGTGGTTGGTCGGCTCGTCCAGGATCAGCAGGTCGGGCTCGGAGAGCCGCGCGGCCGCGGCGATCAGCATCAGCCGCTGCCAGCCACCGCTCAAGGCGCCGAAGGGCTGCTCGGCCGTCTCGAAGGCGACGCCGATCTCGTCCAGCAGCACGTCGACCTTCCAGTCCTCCGACCCGTCGGTCACGGGGAGGGCGGCCTCCAGCACCTGGCGCAGCGGCGTGGCGGCCAGGCCCTCGGGAACGTCCTGGGGCACGTAGCCGATCTTCAGGCCCCGCGACCGGACGATCTGGCCGTCCATCAGCACCAGTTCGCCCAGCAGGCATTTGAGCAGGGTGGACTTGCCGGCCCCGTTCTCGCCCACCAGGGCGGTGCGGGCGTCGTCCAACTGGAACGAGACGCCCTCGAAGACCCTATTGGAGCCGTAGAAGAAGCTGGCGTTCTCGACGCCCAGGACGGCCTGACGGGTGGACATCTCGATTCACGCGTGACCGGGCCAGGGAACAGGGAGGGTGGGCGACCTTCGTAGGCTTCCCGGGAGATCGCGGCTGTAGCGGCGACGCCACACAGAGCCATTGTCGTTCATGGCCATGGCTAATGTCGGCGACTCGACGGAACAATCTGACTGTTCAGGAATTGGGGCCTCCGAATGACTCTCTGTCAGCACATGCTAACCGGGGTAGGGCGCCCGGATGTCTGACGCCGGCGTGGCCGACGTCGCGCCGACACGCCCGGCGCTCCAGCGGCTGTTCCACTCGTGGAAGTCCCTGCTCGAACACCTGCCGGTCGGCGTCTATGTCTGCGACGCCGATGGCTTGATCGTCCACCACAACCGCCGCGCCGTGGAGATCTGGGGCTGGTCGCCGAGCGGCGACGCGGGCCGTTACTGCGGAGCCTGGAAGGCGTTCGACGTCGAGGGCGCGCCCGTGACCCTGGATCGTTCCGCTATCGCCGAAGTGCTGGCCACCTACGCCTCGGTGACGGGCCGTGAGCTGATCATCGAACAGCCGTCCGGCCGGCGGGTGCATCTGCTGGCCAATGCGGAGCCTCTGCTGGACGACGACGGCGCCTTGCTGGGGGCCGTCGGCTGCATCCAGGACATCACCGAGCTTCGCCAGACGCGCGACCGGCTTCGGGCGCGGCAGGACTGGACGCGGCGGGTGCTCGAGTCCGCGCCGATCGCCGTCTACAACACAGACGCACAGGGCTTCGTGCTGAGCTTCAACGCCGCCGCGGCGGCGTTGTGGGGCCGTGAGCCGAGGATCGGCGAGGACCGCTGGTGCGGCTCGTTCAAGCTCTACTCGCCACTGGGCGTTCCCATGCCGCTGGATCAGTGCCCGATGGCCCAGGCGATTCGTGACGACCGCCAGATCCAGGGCGCGGAGGCGATCTTCGAGCGGCCCGACGGAACGCGCGGCGCGTTCCTGGCCTATCCCACGCCGCTGCATGGCCCCGAGGGCGAACTGGTCGGCGCTATCAACGTGCTGGTCGACATCAGCGAGCGAAAACGCTCCGAAGACCTGCAGAAGACCCTGGTCGACGAACTGAACCACCGGGTGAAGAACACGCTCGCCACTGTCCAGTCCCTGGCGGTCCACAGCTTCCATGAAGCCGGCGATCCGCGCGCCATGCGCGAGGCCTTCGAGGCGCGGCTGATGGCGCTGTCGGGCGCGCACAATCGATTGGCCGAACGCGCCTGGGAGGGCGCTGAGTTCAGCGACCTCGCCGCCGGGACCCTCGCGCCTCATGGCGAGGCGCGGCTTTCGCTGTCGGGACCGCCTGTCCACCTGTCGGCGCGGGCCGCGGTGACCTTGGCCATGGTCCTGCACGAACTGGCCGCCAACGCGGCGAAGTACGGGGCGCTTTCCAGCGCCGAGGGCCGTCTGGAGGTCACCTGGTCGCGCTGCGCGGACGGCCTGGCCGTCCGCTGGCGCGAATGTGGCGGGCCGCCGGTCCTGGCCCCGTCGCGGTCCGGTTTCGGCCTGCGATTCATCAAGGGCGCGGTGGAGCGGGAACTGTCCGGCGGCGTCGCCCTGGACTTCGCCGCGGAGGGTCTGGTTTGCATGATCGCGACGCCGGCCCAGACCCTGGTTTGACCTTATGCGGCCAAGCTTGGCGGCTTGCCTGCCGCGCGAAACCACACGGCTGTCATTAAGCCTTGAAATGAACCCAATGGCAGGGCACAGCACCTTCCAGTCCTACAAAAGGAGGCTGGAGCGGCCGGGCGCCTATTCATGGCGTGGTAAGCCGGCAGGCCCTAGACTCCCCGGACCAAACTTCCGCCTTCACCCCCTCAGGGCACTGCATGTTCTCGTCCCTCTTCGGCGCCATCTCGAACGATATCGCCATCGACCTCGGCACGGCCAACACCCTCATCTACATGAAGGGCAAGGGCATCGTTCTGAATGAGCCGTCCGTCGTGGCGCTGCGCAATGTCGGCGGACGCAAGGTCGTCCACGCCGTGGGCATAGAAGCCAAACAGATGCTGGGCCGCACGCCGGGCCACATGGAAGCCATCCGCCCCATGCGCGACGGGGTCATCGCCGACTTCGAAGTCGCCGAGGAGATGATCAAGTACTTCATCCGCAAGGTCCACAACCGCAAGGGTTTCGTGAACCCCAAGGTCATCGTCTGCGTGCCGTCGGGCGCGACGGCCGTGGAACGCCGGGCGATCAACGACAGCTGCCTCAACGCCGGCGGCCGTCGCGTCGGCCTGATCGACGAACCCATGGCCGCGGCGATCGGCGCCGGTCTGCCCATCCATGAGCCCACCGGTTCGATGGTCGTCGACATCGGCGGCGGCACCACCGAGGTCGCCGTGTTGTCGCTCTCGGGCATCGTCTATTCGCGTTCGGTTCGCGTCGGCGGCGACAAGATGGACGAGGCGATCATCAGCTACATGCGCCGCAATCATAACCTGCTGATCGGCGAGACCACCGCCGAGCGGATCAAGAAGGAGATCGGCACCGCCCGGGCTCCGGCCGACGGCGAGGGCCTGTCCATCGAGGTCAAGGGCCGCGACCTGATGCAGGGCGTGCCGCGCGAAGTGCGCATCAGTGAAAAGCAGGCCTCGGATGCGTTGTCGGAGCCGGTCAGCCAGATCGTCGACGCCGTGAAGATGGCGCTGGAGGCGACTCCGCCGGAACTGGCTTCGGACATTGCCGACAAGGGCATCATGCTGACGGGCGGGGGCGCGCTGCTGCGCGGCCTGGACGCCGAGATCCGCGACCATACCGGCCTGCCGGTGACCGTGGCCGACGACCCGCTTTCCTGCGTCGCGCTGGGCTGCGGCAAGGTGCTCGAACATCCGAAGTGGATGAAGGGCGTTCTTGAGTCCACCCTGGCGTAGACTTCGCGAGTCGGGGCGCAAAACGCTCCCTCGCATGCGAGCAGGTTCCGGTGGCCTTTCGTGACAATCCGTTCGGCGAGCTGAAGGTCCCGCTGGCATGGACAGCGGGGGTGGCCTTGGCCGTGGCTGTCGTCGTGGCCGTGGCGCTGCTGATGTCGGACCGTCGCGAGACCTTCCAGACCGAGGCCTATGGCGCGACCCGCCGGGTCGGCGACGCGGTGGCCGCGCCGGTGACCCAGACCCTGGCCACCCCGACCCAGTGGATCGGCGACGGCGTCGACTATGTCCGCGGCTACTTCTTCGCGATCTCCGAGAACCGGCGGCTGAAAGCCGAGCTGGTGGTGGCCCAGGAATGGCGCGACGCCGCCCTGGCGATGCGCGACACCAATGATCGCTACAGGGCCCTGCTGGGTCTCAAGACCGACCCGCCGATTCCCATGGCCGCGGCCCGCACGGTCAGCGGCTCGCGCGGGCCCTTCGCCAACACCCGCCTGGCCAACGCTGGGCGCGAGAAGGGCATCAAGGTCGGCAACCCGGTGATGAGCGAGACCGGGCTGGTCGGACGGATCATCGGGGTGACCGACGGGGCGAGCCGCATCCTGTTGCTGACCGATATCGCCTCGCGGACCCCGGTCATGGTCGACCGGACCAATGCGCGCTCCATCCTGACCGGCGACGGCGGACCCAATCCGCGGCTGGACTACCTGCGCGGCAAGGATCCCGTGAAGGAGGGCGACCGGGTGGTCACCTCCGGCGACGGCGGGGTGCTGCCGCGCGGCCTGCCGGTGGGCGTGGCGGTCAAGGGGCTGGACGGCCGTTGGCGGGTGGCGCTGGCGTCGGATTCCTCGCCCATCGATTTCGTCCGCATCCTGCTGTTCCAGGATTTCTCGCAACTCGCCAACGCCGCCGAACTCAATCGCATCCCGCCGCCGCCGCCACCGGCCACGGGTCCTGCGACCTCGGTCGGCGTGACGCCCGCGCCAGTCCTGAGCGCCACTGCGCCGGCCACCATCCCGGCGCCTGCCGCCAGGGCGGTGACGCCCCGGCCCGCCGCGCCGCGGCCTGCGCCGCCGCGGCGCGCCGCGCCCGCCACATCTCCGCCGCCAGCCGCCGCGCCGCCCCAGGCGCCGCCGCAGCCCCCGCCCGCGGAGGTGCCGTTTTGAGCCTGGCCGGCGCGCGACCGCTCAATCCGGTGCTTTGGCTGGGCTTGCCCATGGTCCAGGCCCTGGCGCTGACCATGCTGTTCGCGATCCCGTTCCGAGTGTTCGGACTGCAACCGCCGGAACCGATCTTCGCGCTGGCTCCGGCCTTCGCCTGGGCGGTGATCCGGCCCTCGATCCTCGCGCCGTTCGGGGTCCTGGCCATGGGCCTGTTCCTGGACCTGTTCTGGGGTGGACCGGTGGGGCTGTGGGCCCTGTCACTGCTGACCGGCTACGGCGCGGTCCTGGCTGGGCGCACCCTGATCGTGGGTCAGAGCCGGCTGATGATGTGGGTCTGGTTCGGCGCCTGCTGCGCCCTGAGCCAGCTCGCCGCCTACCTGTTCACCATGGCCGATTCCGGGGGCACGGCCAGCCTCGTCGCGGTCGGCTGGCAGTTCCTGGCCACGGTCATCCTCTTTCCGTTCGCCGATCACCTGATCGACCGGTTCGAGGACGCCGACGTGAGATTCCGTTAGGATCGGGCCCATGAGCGAGCCGTCCATCTTCTTCTCCGAGGTGAACGAACGGCAGGGGGTCTTCCATCGCCGGACCTTCCTGCTGGGCGGGTTCGCGGGCCTGGGCCTGGCGGCGCTGGGCGGGCGGCTCGCCCACCTGCAGATCGTCGAGACCCAGCGCTACGAGAAACTTTCGGCCTCCAACCAGTTCAACTTCCGCCTGGTGCCGCCGCCGCGCGGTCTCATCGTCGACCGCAACGGCGCGATCCTGGCCTCCAACCGCCCGAACTTCCGCCTGCTGGTCAGCCGGGAGGAGGACACCGACGCCAAGGCGGTCCTGAAGACCCTGGCCGATTTCGTGCCCCTGGACGCCAGCCGCCAGGCGCGGCTGGCCAAGGACATCGCCCATGCGCCCAAGCGCTCGCCGGTCTCGGTGATGGAGGACATGAGCTGGGAGGAGTTCTCGGCGATCAATATCCGCGCCCCGGAACTGCCCGGCGTCACCGCCGACATGGGCGAGGTGCGAGTCTATCCGCACGGGGGCGCCTTCGCCCACGTGATCGGCTACGTGGCCAAGGTCAACAAGGAGGACCTGGCCCCGACTGGTCCCAATTCCGACCCCATTCTCCTGCATCCTGGCTTCAGGATTGGGCGGCAAGGCGTTGAAAAAGCTTTCGATCTCGATCTCCGAGGCAAGCCAGGCGCCCGCAAGGTCGAGGTGGACGCCAACGGCCGCGAGGTCCGCCAGGACGAGAACGGCGACATCGCCGCCGAGCCCGGCGCGGAGATCCGCCTCTCCCTGGATGTCGACATCCAGAACCGCGCCATCGAGGTGTTCGGCGACGAGAGCGGCGGCGCGGTGATGATCGACTGCCGGACCGGCGACGTGCTGTGCCTGGCCTCGGCGCCGAGCTTCGACGCCAACCGGTTCGTCCGGGGCATGACCGGTCCCGAGTACCGGGCGCTGGCCAACTACGAACGCCGCCCGTTGCTGGACAAGGCGCTGACCGCCACCTACCCGCCGGGCTCCACCTTCAAGACCATGACCGCCCTGGCGGCGCTGGACGCCGGCGTCGACCCCGAGATGAAGACCATCTGCGGCGGCGGCTGGTTCTTCGGCGGCCGCTATTTCCGCTGCCACAAGCGCGGCGGACACGGGGCGCAGAACATGCGCGACGCCCTGAAGAACTCCTGCGACGTCTATTTCTACCAGACCGCCCTGCGCATCGGTCCCGACCAGATCGCCAAGACCGCCGAGGCGTTCGGCCTGGGGCAGGTGTTCGACATCGGCATCTCCGGCCAGAAGAAGGGCACCGTGCCCTCGACGGAGTGGAAGCGCCGCTATTTCAAGAAGAACCCGGCGAACCAGAAATGGTACCCGGGCGAGTCCTTGAGCTACGGGATCGGGCAGGGCGCCCTCGAGGTGAATTGCCTGCAGCTCGCCGTCATGACGGCGCGGCTGGCCAATGGCCGCAAGGCGTTGAACCCCCGCCTGGTCCGCGCGATCGGCGGCAAGGAGCTGCCCTCCGGCGCTGCGGTGCCAGACCTGCCGTTCAAGGCTGAGCACATCGCCTATGTCCGCGACGGCATGGCCGCGGTGACCGAGGCCGGGGGTACTGGCTTCCGCGCCTCGCAGCTAGGGCTGGGCGACGTCCTGATGGCCGGCAAGACCGGCACGGCCCAGGTGCGGTCCTACGCCTCGGGCGGGCCGCGCGGCGGGGTGGGCCAGCCCTGGCGGTTCCGCGACCACGGCCTCTTCGTCTGCTTCGCGCCCATCGATCAGCCGCGCTACGCCCTGGCGGTGATCGTCCAGCACGGCCTGGGCGGATCGATCAACGCCGCGCCCAAGGCCCGCGAGATCATGCGCGTGGCCCTGCTGAAGGATCCTGAGATCCGCGCGCGGATCGAGAAGCCCTTGCCGATGCCCGACATGGGCGCCGAGGCCGGCCTCGCCGACCTGCCCGATGCGCCGGTCGTCGCCGCGCCGCCGCCTCTGCCGCCGGGAGGCCCCACATGACCGTCAGCGCCCTGACCCGCCCCGGCGAACGCGACCGGGCCATCGTCAAGTTCGGCGAAATCGACTGGCTGTTCGCCCTCGCGCTCTGCCTTATCGCCGGCGTGGGGTCGCTGATGATGTTCTCCATCGCGGGCTCGTCGTGGGATCCCTGGGCGGGCAACCACCTGCTGCGCTTCGGTCTCTGCTTCGTGGCCATGGTGGTGTTGGCGATGGTCGACCTGCGGGTCTGGTCGTTCCTGGCCTATCCGATCTACGGGATAGGGCTGTTGCTGCTGGTGGCCGTGGAGGTGGCCGGCGACACCCGGATGGGCGCCACGCGCTGGCTCTCGATCGGGCCGTTCAGCTTCCAGCCGTCCGAGGTGATGAAGCTGGGGATCGTGCTGGCCCTGGCGCGCTTCTATCACGGCATGTCGGCCGAGAGCGCGAGGCTGTCTTGGTGGCTGCTGATCCCGGCGGCGATGATCCTGGCTCCGGTCATCCTGGTCGCTCACCAGCCCGACCTCGGCACCGCCATGCTGATCGCGCTCACCGGCGGCGCCATCGTGATGCTGGCCGGTCTGTCCTGGAAGGTGATCGGCGCCATGGTGGGTTTGGCCGCGGCGGCCATTCCACCCTTCGTGCTGTTCGTGATGCACGACTACCAGCGCAAGCGGGTGCTGACCTTCCTCGATCCCGAGAGCGATCCGTCGGGTTCGGGCTATCACATCATGCAGTCGAAGATCGCGCTGGGCTCCGGCGGCTTCTTCGGCAAGGGCTATGGCCTGGGGTCCCAGAGCCAGCTCAACTTCCTGCCCGAGAAGCAGACCGATTTCATCTTCGCCACCCTGGCCGAGGAGTTCGGGTTCCTGGGTTGCATCTCGGTGCTGTTCCTCTACGGGGCCGTGATCTTCATGGCCCTGCGCATCGCCGCCATCTCCCACTCCCACTTCGGCCGGCTGGCGGCGGCCGGGACGACCGCCACCTTCGCCCTCTATGTGCTGATCAACGGGGCGATGGTCATGGGCCTCGCGCCCGTGGTGGGCGTGCCCATGCCGATGCTGTCCTACGGCGGGACGGTCATGGTGACGGTGATGATCGGCTTCGGCCTGGTCCAGGCCGTGCGCGTCCACCGCTATTCGGAAGTCACCAGCGGCAAGGGCGCCCTGCTCTAGACCCGCAACGCCTGGTCCGTCGCCCGGACCAGGCCGTCGACGATGCCGGGCTCGGTCGAGGCGTGGCCGGCGTCCCAGACGATGTCGAAGCGGGCCTCGGGCCAGGCGGTCTTGAGCGCCCAGGCGCTCTCCATCGGGGTGACCACATCGAACCGACCCTGGACAATCCATCCAGGAATATTCCGTATTTTTTCGATATTCTTCAGGATCCAGCCGTCCTCGTCGAAGAACCCGCCGTTGGCGAAGAAGTGGCATTCGATCCGCGCGAAGGCGATGGCGAAGTCGATCTCGTTGAACTTCGAGGGCCGGGCCTCCGGTCCGCGGATGGAGATGGTGTCGCCTTCCCACTGGCTCCAGGCCGCGGCGGCCTCGGCCTGCACCCGGCGGTCTTCGTGGGTCAGGCGGCGGTGATAGGCGCTCATCAGGTCGTGGCGCTCCTCGACCGGGATCGGGGCGGTGAACCGCGCCCAGGCGTCCGGGAACAGGATCGAGGCGCCGTCCTGGTAGAACCACTTCAGCTCGCGCGCGGTGAGCAGGAAGATGCCGCGAAGCACCAGACCCGCGACCCGGTCGGGGTGGGTGATGGCGTAGGCGAGCGCCAGGGTCGAACCCCAGGAGCCGCCGAACACCGTCCACGTCTCCACGCCCAGATGGACGCGAAGCCGTTCGATGTCCTCGATCAGCGACCAGGTGGTGTTGTCGTCCAGGCTGGCGTTGGGGCGCGACTTGCCGCAGCCGCGCTGGTCGAACAGGGCCATGCGCCACTTCGACGGATCGAAGAACCGCCGCATGGTGGGGTTGATCGCCCCGCCCGGGCCACCGTGCAGGATGACGCAGGGCTTCCCGTCGGCGGCCCCGCACTCCTCATAGAAGATCTCGTGCGGGCCGTCGGTCGCCAGCCAGCCCTGGGCGTAGGGCTCGTTCTCCCGGAAAAGCCCCCGCCTGTGCGCGGATGACGAGACGACGGGCGAAGGCGTGTTGCGTTCCATTTCCCGAGTTTACGTCGGGAAGCGGCGATCCATCCAGCCCAGGATGAGGCGATTGACCTCGTCGGGCTTCTCCTGCTGCGTCCAATGACCGGAATCCTTGATCAAGACCTTTTCTAGGTCGCCGATCACCTCCTGCATGCCGTCGGCCATGGCGGGGGAGAGGACCACGTCCTTCTCGGCCATGATCATCAGGCAGGGGATGCCGTCTACGCGGGTCGGCAGGCTGGCCGAGCGTTCCCAGTTGCGGGTGAAGTTGCGGTACCAGTTGATCCCGCCGGTGAACCCGGTGCGCTCGAAGGACTCGACGAAAGCCGCCAACTCGTCGGAACTGAGGAGCTGGTTGGCGGTGTCGGACTTGTCCCAGGCCTTCAGCGCGTCGCCGAAGGCGAAGGTCGGGGTTTCGGCGGTCGGTTCGCCGCTCAGGGCCAGGCCGGCCCCGGAACCCTCGCCGATAGCGGCCTCCAGCGCTGCGGGGGTGCGCATGAAGAAGCGCATGGTCTTGTCGACGTCGGCGCCCAGGGCCGCATCGGCCACGCCCGGCTTCTGGAACCAGACGATGTACATGTCCTCGCCAAACATCATCCGCATGCCGGCGATGGGGTCCATGGGCGGGCGGCGCATGAAGGGGGTGTTGAGCCCGACGATCCCGGCGACCCGCGTAGGGTGCATCAGGGGCAGGGCCCAGACGACGATGCCACCCCAGTCGTGGCCGACGAACACCGCCTTCTCCACGCCCAGGTGATCCAGCAACGCCACGAGGTCGCCGGTCAGGTGATCCATGTCGTAGTCGGTGATCGCGTCCGGCGCAGAGGTTAGGCCGTAGCCGCGCTGGTCGGGCGCGATGGCCCAACGGCCGGCGGCCTCGCAGGCCGCGAGCTGATGACGCCACGAAAAGGCCAGCTCCGGAAAGCCGTGGCAGAAGATGATCGGAACGCCTTCTCCGCGCGGCCCGACCTCGTAATAGGCCATGTCGACACCGTTGACGGTGGCGTGCTGGACGGGCGGCATCTGACGGGCGAGGGCGGACATGGGCGGCTCCGTGGAGGTTCTGGCGGCAGCCTGGCAGGCTTCCTTGCGCGGAAGGCAAGCTCGGCTTGGCTGTGACGTGAACCACGCTAGAAGGGCGCCATGACAGACCAGCGCCCCGCCGAAGAACGCACGCCCTGGGGCCTGGTGATCCTGCTGGGATCGCTGACCGCCTTCGCGCCCATGTCCATCGACATGTACCTGCCCAGCCTGCCGGCCATCGGCGAGTCGCTGGGCGCGAGCGCGTCGCAGACCCAGGCGACGGTGGCCGCCTTCTTCGCCGGTATGGCCATCGGCCAGTTCCTCTACGGCCCGGCTTCGGACCGGTTCGGCCGACGCGCTCCGATCATGGTTGGCATCGCGATCTTCATCGCCGCCTCGATCGTCTGCGCGCTTGCGACGTCGCCGGAGATGCTGATCGGCGCGCGGTTCGTCCAGGCCCTGGGCGGCTGCGCCGGCGGGGTGGTGTCGCGCGCCATCGTCCGCGACCGATTCAACCACACCGAGACGGCGCGGATGCTGTCGCTGATGATGCTGATCATGGGGCTGGCGCCGATCCTGGCCCCGCTGCTGGGCGGCGTACTCCTGGCCCTAGGCGGCTGGCGGTGGAATTTCTGGGTGCTGGCCCTGTTCGGCCTAGCCTGCGGCGCGGCCGCCTTCTTCCGGCTCAAAGAGTCCCGTTCGGACGAGACCGCGGCCCAAGCCGCCTCCGAGAACCCGGTCCAGGCCTATCTCGCCCTGCTGGGCCAGCCGAGGCTGGTGGGATACGCCCTGGCCGGCAGCCTGAACGGCGCGACCCTGTTCACCTACATCTCCGCCTCGCCGGAACTGCTGATGGGGACCTATGGCATCTCGCCCTCAGCCTTCGGGTGGGTGTTCGGCCTCAACGCCGCGGCGGTGATCGGGGCCAGCCAGATCAATCGCTACGTCCTGCGGCGTTGGACGCCCGACGAGGTGCTGGAACGTGCGAGCGTGGTCGCCGTCGCCGCGGCCGTGGCGCTGGCCGCCGCGGCGCTCACCGGCTTCGGCGAGCGCTGGAGCGTGCTGCCCCTGCTGTTCGTGCTGCTGGGCAGCTACGGTTTCATGCAGGGCAACACCGTGGCTGGTGCGCTGAACGTCGACCCGAAGCGCGCCGGATCGATCTCGGCCCTGACCGGCGGGGCCTCGTTCGGGGTCGGCGCCCTTACCGCCAGCCTGGCCGGCGCCATGCACGACGGGACGCCGCGGCCGATGGCCCTGGTGATGCTGGCGGCCCTGGTGGGATCGGCGCTGACGCTGCGGTTCCTGGCGCTGCCGAAGAAGGCCTAGGCTCGGTCCACGTCCCGGGCGGCCCAGGCCAAGGTCGCCCAGCCGATCAGGAACAGCAGGCCTCCGATCGGCGTCACCGCCCCCAGCCAGCGCGGCCCGCCCAGGGCCATGGCGTAGAGCGAGCCTGAGAACACCACCACGCCCGAGAGAAAGAAGGCCGGCGCGCGCCGGGCGTTCTTCGCGCCGATGTTCATAAAGGTGGCGCAGGCGAAGGTGGCCATGGTGTGCATGAAGCCATAGGTCGATCCGGTGCGCAGCCACTCCTGGGCCTTGGGATCGGAGACGCCATGGGCGGCGAAGGCTCCGACGGCGACGGCGACAAACCCGCCGGCCGCGGCCAGCGTCATCCAGGTGCGGCGGGTCCAGATCATCTCAGCCCCATAGCTGGGGCCGGCGATCCTTCCAAGGCGCTTCCTTCTCCAATTGCGCGGCGAGGCGGAAGAGGGTCGCTTCGTCGGCGAAACGAGCAGTGAACATCATGCCGATGGGCAATCCGTTGGCGGACATCTCTAGCGGCAGAGACATGGACGGCTGGCCCGAGAAGTTGAACGGCGGGGTGTAGGGGAAGGCCGCGCCCTGGCGGCGGTTCACCTCGCGCGGCTCCAGGTTCACCGGATCGATATGCCCGACCTCAGGAACGCTCGTGCCCAGGACCGGGCAGAGATAGACGTCCCAGTTCTCGAAGAAGGCCAGGGTCTTGCGATTGAGCACCCGCAGGTCCTGCCAGCCACGCCACGCCTGCTCACCGGTGACCTTACGTCCGCCCTTCAGCGAGGCCCAGGTCAGGGGCTCCAGTTCGTCGGGCTCGGGCTCGCGGCCGATCTGCTCGATGAGCCGAGCCATGTCGGCGGCGAAGTTGGCGCCGGAGACCGGTCCGCGCGCCGCGTAGAGGGCGCGGTAGTCGATGCCGAGGCCCTTCTCCACCACCTCGTGGCCCAGGCGCCTCAGCAGATCGGCGGTGCGCTCCAAGGCGGCTTGGATCTGCGGCTCAATAGGCCGACCTGACGGGGTCTCCGACGACCAGGCGATGCGCAGCTTGCCAGGGCTCCGCTCGATCTCCTCCACATAGGGCCGTTCCTTCGGCGGCGCGGCGAAGGGGGCGTCGGCGCGGGGCGTGCCGGTGGCGTCCAGCATGGCGGCCGAGTCGCGCACGGTGCGGGTGACCACATGGTCGACGGTGAAGCCCATGGCGTAGGCGGTGTCGTCCGGCCCGTTGGGATTGCGGTCGCGGGTGACCTTAAGCCCCACCAGGCCGCAGCAGGCGGCCGGGATGCGGATCGAGCCCAGGCCGTCGCTGGCGTGGGCCAGGGGCACGATGCCGGCGGCCACTGAGGAGGCCGCGCCGCCCGAGGAGCCGCCGGAGATATGGTTGGGGTTCCAGGGATTGCGACAGGCGCCCAGATGAGCGCCCTCGGTCGTGCCGGTGATGCCGTATTCCGGGGTGTTGGTCTTGCCCAGCGGCACCACGCCGGCCCCGCGATAGCGTGCGGTGAGGTCGCCGTCGTCGGTGTCCACCACGCTGGCGGCGAACTTGCTGCCATAGCTGCGCGGCCAGCCGGCCACCGGCATGCCCAGGTCCTTGATCAGGAAGGGCACGCCCCGGAACGGCCCGTCGGGCAGGGGCCCTTTCGCGGTCTCGCGGGCCTCGTCATAGGCCTTGTAGACCACGGCGTTGAGCGTCGGGTTGTGGCGTTCGATCCGCTCGATGGCGGCGTCGACGAGCTCCAGCGGCGTGACGTCGCCCTTGGCCACCAGGGCGGCGAGCGAGAGGCCGTCGTGCTCGGAATAGTCGCTGATCGGCATGTCGCCCTACCTCTGGCCGGCGGAAAGGAATGCGAGTTTCTCGACCGGCGCCAGGCCGGGGGCCTCGCGCTTCAGCACCGCGAAGGCGCCGTCGGCGGCGTCCAGGGCCTGGTCGATGTCGGCTTCGGTCATCGCAGCGCACAGGAACATGTTGTGCCAAGGATGCATGTAGACGCCGCGCGCCAGCATCTGGCTGACGAAGCAGAAGCCCTTGCGCAGGTCAGGGTCGTCGTCGAACAGGTAGAGCGGCATCTGGGTCGGGCCCGAGCAGCGCAGGCCGAAGCCTGCCGCCGCCGCGCGCCCGGTCAAGCCGTGCGCCAGCCGGTCGCCCAGGGCCTCGATGCGCTCCAGATAGTCGGTGTCCCGCACCAGGCGCAGGGTCTCCAGGGCCGCGGCCATCGGCGCGGCCTGGTACCAGAACGAGCCGGTGACATAGATCGAGGCCGCCGCCTTGCGGGCCTTTTCCGAGCCCAGCAGGGCCGAGATCGGGTGGCCGTTGGCGATGCACTTGCCCCAGGTGGAGAGGTCCGGCTCGATCCCCAGCAGCGACCAGGAGCAGTCGCGCGCCATGCGCAGACCCGCGCGCACGTCGTCGACGATCAGCAGGGCGCCGGTCTGGTCGCAGAGCTCCCGCGCGCGGCGGGCATAGGCCGGATCGGGCGCGGCCTGGTCGATGAAGGCGTCATGCTTGAAGGGGGCGGCGAAGATGGCGGCCAGGTCGTCGCCGGCCTCCGCCACCGCCGCTTCCAGGCTGGCGACGTCGTTGTAGTCGCAGAACACCTGATGGGCCTTGTCGCTGTCGATGGTCCCGGTCGGGCGGGGCGTGCACCAGGCGGCGGCCCCATGATAGGCGCCGCGGGCGCGGATGATGGTCTTGCGCCGGGTGTGGGCGCGGGCGGTGACCAGCGCCATGGAGGTGGCGTCCGTGCCGTTCTTGCAGAACATGGCCCAGGCGGCGTGGGTGACCATGGCCGTCAGTTCCTCGGCCAGACGGACCATCAGCTCCGTGGGTCCGGTCAGGGTGTCGCCCAGGCCGAGCTGGCGGACATAGGCCGCGTCGATCTCGGGATTGGCGTAGCCGAACAGGTTGGGCCCGTAGGCGCACATCAGGTCGAGATAACGGTTGCCGTCGACGTCCCAGATATGGGCGCCCTCGGCCTTGGAGAAGAACTGCGGATAGTCGTCGGGCAGCAGGCCCACGGCCTGGTGGCCGTACATGCCGCCCGGGATCACGGCCTGGGCGCGGTCCCGCAAGGCTCTGTCGAGGCTGTTGGCGCGATCCATCGCTGTCTCCCTCCGCCCGGCGCGTTTTCTTGTGGCCCTAAGCGTCGTCGACCTTACCCCGACCTCGCGCCTCGGCAACCATGCCGAGGCGCGAGGCGGACCCGGAGGAGGTTAGACCGGCTGAGCGCCGGCCAGGAAGTCCATCTTGCCCAGCGGGACGCCCTGGCTGCGCAGCACGCCATAGGCGGTGGTCACGTGGAACAGGAAGTTGGGCAGCGAGAAGCGCAGCAGGAAGTCCGTCGCCGTGAAGGTCATGGTGCGGCCGGGGAACTTCAGCTCAATGGTCCGGTCCTCACCGCCGTCGACCTGCTCGCGCTTGATGGTCTCGAGGAATGCGATGGTCTTGGCGACCCGCTCCTTGAGCTGCGGATAGCTCGTTTCCTCATCGGGGAAGCTGGGCGGGGTGATGGCCGCCAGGCGCGCGCCGCCGCCCTTGGCCGCGTCGCTGGCCAGTTGGATCTGGCCGACCAGGCTGTGCATGTCGGGCGCGAGCCGGGCCTCGGCGAGGGTCGAGAGCGCGACACCGTTGGCCTCGGCGTGGGCCTGGGCCTTGTCGAGCATGGCCGCGAGGTTGCGCAGCATATGCAGGTAGCCGGGGATCGAGGCGTCGTAGAGGGATAGGGACAAGGCAGGCTCCGATGGCTGGGGTTGTGCACGCCAGATAGGGCGGCGCGAGCACCTTCGCCATGGCGCCTCAGAACATGCCCACCAGGGTGGTGAAGAAGGCGATGATCGCCGCGAGGATCGCCTTGGAGAAGATCCACAACACGGCGATGGAGATGACCGCGAAGATCCAGCCGATGATGGCCGCCAGCCCGTCGCGCTCGGCCCCGCCGATGGCGAAGGCGGCGATGGCGAAGGAGGGCAGCATGTTGCCGAACGGAATCGGCAGGAAGACGATCAGCGAGAGCACGAAGCAGAGCAGGCCCACCAGCCGGTCGCCGACCGGATTGTACATGAAGGTCAGCCGGGGCCGCAGGCGCCGCTCGATCCGTTCCAGATAGGGCTTCAGCTTGGCCGACAGGGCGCGGAAGTCGGCCATGCTCATCTCGCGCTCGAGCAGGGCCTTGGGCAGCCAGAGCGTCCGATGGCCCAGCATCCACTGGGCGGTGATGAAGATCAGCGGCGCGCCCAGCAGGGCCGAGACGCCCGGCGGCATGGGCAGGACCAGGGGGGCGGCGAAGACGAACATCAGGGCGCCGAAGGCGCGGTCGCCGAAGGTCTCTATGACGTGGGCGACCTTGACCTTGCGCGTCGAACGCTGGCCGATCTGCTCGAGCAGTTCGGAAACGCGCGCGGCTCTGGAGGGTTCGGACATCGCAGCTTGGCGCTACCATGCGTCGAGGGCGTTGCGGAAGACAAAGAGCGCGAGTCTTTGGAGATGTCGCAAGAATGGCGCAGACGACTCGCAGTAGCTGACGTCGCTAGATGAACCAGCCCGTCCGCCTTGGCCTGTTTTACGCCGCCCTGTTCGTCGGCAGCGGCGCGAGCTCGCCCTATATTCCGGTCTGGTTCGCCAGCCGAGGGCTCTCGGGTGCGGAGATCGGCCTGATCCTGTCGGCGCCCATGCTGGCGCGCGCGGTGACGGCGCCGGCCATCGCAATGTGGGCCGACAGCTTCAAGCTGCGGCGCACGCCAATGGTCCTGATGGCCCTGGCCGTGGCCGGCGCCTATGGCTTGCTGGCCGCGCCGTTCGGCTTCGCCTGGTGGTTCGGGGTCTGGTTCTTCGCCTCGAGCGTGTTCGCCACCATCATCCCCCTGGCCGATGTCATCGTGTTCAGCCGCGCCCGCCTGGACGGATTCAACTTCGGCTGGCCGCGCGGCATCGGATCGGCGGCCTTCATCGTGGCCAATGTGACTGTCGGCGCCCTGCTGGTCCGTCACGCACCGGAACTGGTGCTCATCTGGATCACGGCCGCCGCGCTGCTGGCGGCCCTGGGTGCGCGGCTGCTGTTGCCGCCCGATCCCGTGCGCGAAGGCGGCGCGGGCAGCCGGTTGGCCGAGCGGATGGGTGGCCTCAAGGACCTGCTGCGGGACGGGGACTTCATGTTGGCGGTGGTGTCTGTCGGCCTGATCCAGTCGGCGCACGCGTTCTACTACGCCTTCTCGACCTTGGCGTGGACGCAGCAAGGGGTGCCCGAGAGCATGACCGGCGCGCTCTGGGGGTTCGGGGTCGCGGTCGAGGTGGGGTTCCTGTGGTTCATGGAGCCCTGGCGGCGGCGGATGGGGCCGCGCAACCTGCTGGTCATGGGCGGGGCCGCGGCCGTGGTGCGTTGGACCGCGCTGGCCTTCGCGCCGCCGCTCTGGATGGTCTTCCCGCTGCAGGCGCTGCACACCTTCACCTACGCCGCCACCTTCATGGCGTCGATGCAGCTGGTCGAGCGGCTGTCGACCCCGGCCAACGCCTCGGCCGCCCAGACCATCAACTCGGCGCTGTCGGGCGGGATCCTGATGGGCGTGGCGACCATCGGCTCAGGCTGGCTGTTCGACGTCGCCGGAGCCAAGGGCTATCTCGCCATGTCGGCCATGGCCGCCCTGGGGCTGATCGGGGCGTTGCGGCTCTACGGCCTCCGGCGCCTGGACGCCTGAGCTTACGCCACGACAGTCTTGCGGGCTCTTGGGAAGCGGCGACTATGCGCCCAACGGATAGGTTGGGAGATCAGTCATGCGGGCCCTGCAAGCCGCCGCGCCCTGGGGCGCCGACAACCTGAAGGTCGCCGAGGTGGCCGACCCGACTCCCGGCCCAGGCCAGGTCTTGGTTCGCATGAAGGCGGTGTCGCTGAACTACCGCGACTTACTGATGATCAACGGCATGTACGGCCGCGGATCGACCAATACGGACGATGTGATTACGCCCTTTTCCGACGGCTGCGGGATCGTGGAGGCCGTGGGGCCGGGCGTCACGCGGGCGGCGGTGGGGGACCGGGTGGCGAGCCTGTTCTTCCAGGCCTGGAACTCGGGCCGACCGACGCTGGAGAAGCTGTCCTCGGCCCTCGGATTCCCGATCCCGGGCGCCGGGCGTGAGCTGGCGGTGTTCAGCCAGGACGGCGTGTCCAAGGTCCCCGACTTCCTGACCGACCAGCAGGTGGCGACCCTGCCGTGCGCGGCGCTGACGGCGTGGCGCGGCCTGTTCGAGGACGCGCGGCTGGAGCCCGGCGACACCGTCGTCCTGCAGGGCACCGGCGGCGTCTCGATCTTCGGGCTGCAGTTCGCCAAGGCGGCCGGCTACCGCACCGTCATCACCTCCTCGTCCGACGAGAAGCTGGCGCGGGCCAAGGCGCTCGGCGCCAACCACCTGATCAACTATCGCACGACGCCTGAGTGGGGCAGGGCGGTGCGCGAGATCGTACCGGACGGCGCCGATTTCATCATGGAGGTCGGCGGCGGAGGCACCATTCAGCAAAGCCTGCGCGCCATTCGCATCGGCGGTCACATCGCCATCATCGGTGTGGTGGCCGGCGCGGGGGACATCAATCCGGCCGTCCTGATCGGCAACTCGGCGCGGCTCCAAGGCGTGTCGGTTGGCTCGCGGGAGATGTTCGAGGCCATGTGCCGGTCGATCGAGCTGCACAGGATCTCTCCGGTGGTCGACAAGGTGTTCCCATGGACCGAGGCCCGCGCGGCCTTCGCCGCCATGGCCGGCGGGGAGCACTTCGGGAAGATCGTCCTGGAGTTCTGAGCAGCTTGCGACGGGCGTCTTCGGTTGATAGTTAAGTCAGGACTTAACAGATACGGGTCGTCAGATGTCGCTCCACCTCTATTCCCATCCGTTCGCCTCCTTCTGCCAGAAGGCCCTGGTCGCGCTTTACGAGAACGCCACGCCGTTCGAGGCCCACCTGGTGGATCTCGGCGATGAGGCAGGCCGGGCGGCGTTCCAGGCCATCTGGCCGATGGGCAAGATGCCGGTGCTGCGCGACGAGGCGCGGGATCTGACCATTCCCGAGGCCACCATCATGATCGAGTACCTGGACCAGCGCTATCGCGGCGCGGTGCGGTTCCTGCCTGACGATCCCGACCAGGCCTGGCGCGTCCGCCTGCGCGACCGGTTCTATGACCTCCACGTGCAAGAACCGATGCAGAAGATCGTCGCCGACCGGCTGCGGCCGGCCGACAGCAAGGATCCGTTCGGCGTCGAGGCCGCCCGCATGCAGCTTCGCACCGCCTACGGGTGGATCGAACAGGACATGGCCGGCAAGACCTGGGCGATGGGCGAGGCCTTCAGTCTGGCCGACTGCGCGGCCGCGCCGGCCCTGTTCTATGCAGACCTGGTCGAACCGTTCGGCGAGGGGCGATCGGTCGCCAGCGCCTATCTGGCGCGGCTCAAGGCCCGGCCGTCCTTCGCCCGGGTGGTCGAAGAGGCAGCGTATTTCATGCCGTTCTTCCCGAAGGGCTAGATCGAGTAGTCGAGCTCGCCTTCCAGCCAGGCGACGATCCGTTCGGCGGCTTCGGTCGGGGACATGGCGGTGGTGTCGACCACGATCTCCGGGTGCTCCGGGGCCTCGTAGGGGCTGTCGATGCCGGTGAAGTTCTTCAGCTCCCCGGCGCGGGCTTTCTTGTAGAGGCCCTTGACGTCGCGTTGCTCGGCGACCTCCAGCGGGGTGTTCACATAGACCTCGACGAAGTCGTCGGCGGCCTGAAGCTCGCGCGCCATGCGCCGTTCAGCGCGGAAGGGCGAGATGAACGAGACCAGCACGATCAGACCGGCGTCGACCATCAGCTTGGAGACCTCGGCCACCCGGCGGATGTTTTCGACGCGGTCCTCGTCGGTGAAGCCCAGGTCCTTGTTGAGCCCGTGGCGGACATTGTCGCCGTCCAGCAGGTAGGTGTGGCGGCCGTTGGCGTGCAGGCGTTTCTCGACCAGGTTGGCGATAGTGGACTTGCCCGAGCCCGAGAGACCGGTCAGCCAGACCACTCGGCCGCGTTGGCCCTTCAACGCCGCGCGCGAGGTCTTGTCGACGTCCAGTGCCTGCCAGTGGATGTTCTGGCTACGGCGCAGGGCGAAGTGCAGCATGCCCGCCCCGACTGTGCGGTTGGAGATCCGGTCGACCAGGATGAAGCCGCCCAGGTCGTGGTTGTCGGCATAGGCGTCGAAGGCGATCGGCGCGTCGAGGGAGAGGTTGCAGACCCCGATCTCGTTGAGCTCCAAGCGCTTGGCGGCCAGGTGCTCCAGGGTGTTCACATTGACCTTGTACTTGGGCTCGGTGATCTGGGCGGCCACCGTGCGGGCGCCCAGCTTCATGAGATACGGACGGCCTGGAAGCATGGCCTCGTCGTCCATCCACACCACCGTGGCCTCGAACTGGTCGGCGACCGGGGGCGGTGAGGCGGCGGCGGCGATGACGTCGCCGCGGGAGATGTCGATCTCGTCGGTGAGGGTCAGCGTCACCGACTGGCCGGCCACGGCCTCGGGCAGGTCGCCGCCCTTGGTGACGATGCGGTCGATCCGGCTTTCCCGGCCGGAGGGCAGGGCCTTGATCTTGTCCCCCGGCCGGATGACACCAGCCGAGACGAAGCCCGAGAAGCCGCGGAAGTCGAGATTGGGCCGGTTCACCCACTGGACCGGCATGCGGAAGGGCTTTTCGCGCTGGTCATCCTCGACCGGCAGGCTTTCCAGCAGCGGCAGCAGGGCGGGGCCGTCGTACCAGGGCGCGGCGTCGCTATGGGCGGTGATGTTGTCGCCCTTGAGCGCCGACATCGGGATGGCGATGAAGTCCTTGATGCCGATCTGGGCGGCGAAGGCGCGGTAGTCGGCCAGGATGGTGTCGAAGGTCTCCTGGCTCCAGCCCACCAGATCCATCTTGTTGATCGCCAGGACCACGTGGCGGATGCCCAGCAGGCTGACGAGGTAGGAGTGGCGGCGGGTCTGGGTGAGCACGCCGCGGCGAGCGTCGATCAGGATCACGGCGGCGTCGGCGGTCGAGGCGCCGGTGACCATGTTGCGCGTGTACTGCTCGTGGCCGGGGGTGTCGGCGACGATGAACTTGCGCTTGTCGGTGGAGAAGAAGCGGTAGGCGACGTCGATGGTGATGCCTTGCTCGCGCTCGGCGGCCAGGCCGTCGACCAGCAGGGCGAAGTCGATCTCGCCACCCTGGGTGCCGACCTTCTTGCTGTCGGCCTCCAGCGCCGCGAGCTGGTCCTCGAAGATCATCTTCGAATCGTAGAGCAGGCGGCCGATCAGGGTCGACTTGCCGTCGTCCACCGAGCCGCAGGTGAGGAAACGCAGCAGGCTCTTGTGCTGGTGGGCCAGCAGATAGGCCTCGATATCCTCGGCGATAAGATCGGACTGGTGGGCCATCAGAAATAGCCCTCCTGCTTCTTCTTCTCCATCGAGGCGGCCTGGTCGTGGTCGATCATGCGGCCCTGGCGCTCGGAGGTGGTGGTGAGCAGCATCTCCTGGATGATCTCGGGCAGGGTGGCGGCGGTGCTCTCGACCGCGCCGGTGAGCGGGTAGCAACCCAGGGTGCGGAACCGCACCGACTTCATGTCGGGGGTCTCGCCGGGACGCAGGGGCATACGCTCGTCATCGACCATGATCAGGGCGCCGTCGCGCTCCACCACCGGTCGGACTTCGGAGAAGTAGAGCGGCACGATGGGGATGTTCTCCAGGTGGATGTATTGCCAGATGTCCAGCTCGGTCCAGTTGGAGATCGGAAACACCCGCACGCTCTCGCCGGGGTTCTTGCGGGCGTTGTAGAGCTTCCACAGCTCGGGCCGCTGGTTCTTGGGGTCCCAGCGGTGCTGGGCCGAGCGGAACGAGAAGATGCGCTCCTTGGCGCGGGACTTCTCCTCGTCGCGCCGCGCGCCGCCGAAGGCCGCGTCGAAACCATACTGGTCCAGGGCCTGCTTCAGGCCCTCTGTCTTCCAGATGTCGGTGTGCAGGGCGCTGCCGTGGTCGAAGGGATTGATGTTCCGCTCGACGGCCTCAGGGTTCTTGTGGACCAGCAGTTCGAAGCCGAGCTCTTGGGCCATTCGCTCGCGCATCTCGTACATGGCCCGGAACTTCCAGGTCGTGTCCACGTGCAGCAGCGGGAAGGGCGGCTTGGACGGATAGAAGGCCTTGGCCGCCAGATGCAGCATCACGGCCGAGTCCTTGCCGATGGAATAGAGCATCACCGGGCGCTCGGCCTCAGCCGCCACCTCGCGCATGATGTGGATGCTCTCGGCCTCCAGGCGCTGGAGATGCGTCAGGGTCTCGGTGGAGATCGCCGGCGCCTGCGCCTGCATCAGGGCTGAACCTTGCACATGAACCTCGGGCGGGTATCCGCCGCTAATCGCGAAACGTCCGCGCGCCACCTGGCGCTCGGATTGGCCCTGGCGGTGGATTAGGGGACCCGACCCACCGTGACGATAGAGATTTACTGACAGCGTCCCAAGGAAATTGCTGCGGAGCCGACACAATACCCGCCGCGGCGGTGGTGTCCGAAAACCGCCAAGTCCTGACAGGCAATGTCCGAAAACCGCGAGACATTCGTCTGCTCCGGACCCATCTTCCCGGCATGGATATGGATGACGACGCCTGCTACCGCGCCTTTCAGACTCGCGACGCCCGGTTCGACGGACGGATATTCTGCGGGGTGAAGACCACGGGCATCTATTGCCGGCCGATCTGCCCGGCGCGGACCCCCAAGCGCGAGAACATGACCTTCCACCGCTCCGCCGCCGCGGCGCAAGACGCGGGTTTCCGGCCCTGCCTGCGATGCCGGCCGGAGACCTCGCCGGACCTGGGATCGTGGCGCGGCACCTCCAACACGGTTTCGCGGGCCCTGGTGCTGATCGAGGCCGGGGCCATGGACACCGGGGATGTCGACGCCCTTGCCGGACGGTTGGGAGTGGGCGAGCGACAGCTTCGCCGGCTGTTCCAGCAGCACGTGGGCGCCTCGCCCGTGGCGGTGGCCCAGACCCGACGGGTGCTGCTGGCCAAGCAACTCCTGCATGAGACCCGCCTGCCCATGGCCGAGGTGGCCCTGGCCGCCGGCTTCGGCAGCGTGCGGCGGTTCAACGAGACCTTCCAGCAGCTCTTCCGGCGTCCGCCCGGCGCCCTGCGACGGCTGGGCGGAGCCGAGATCGCCGCCGGGGAGGGCGGAGCCGCGACGATCAAGCTGCCCTATCGCGCGCCCTACGACTGGCAGGCCATGTTGGCCTTTCTGACCGCGCGGGCCATCCCCGGGGTCGAGGTGGTCGCCAACGGCCGCTACGCCCGCACCCTGACGGTGGGCGACGCGCGCGGCGTGGTCATGGTCGAGCCGGGCGAGGGGGCCTATCTGAAGGTCACCCTGCGGTTTCCCAAGGTCCAGGCCTGGCCCGCCATCATCGCCAAGGTGCGCCGGGTGTTCGACCTGGCCGCCGATCCCGCGATCATCGAGGCCCACCTTTCCGAAGACCCCGACCTCGCCCCGCTGGTGGCCGCCCGCCCCGGCCTGCGCGCGCCCGGCGCCTGGGATGGGTTCGAGCTGTCGGTCCGAGCGGTGTTGGGCCAGCAGATCACCGTTCATGCGGCGCGCCAGCTCGCGGGCAAGATCTCCGCGGCCTATGGCGAGCCGCTGCTGGACGAGGCGGCCAACAAGATGGGCCTCACCCAGTTCTTCCCGACGCCCGAGCGGCTGGCAATGGTCGATGTGGAGACCCTCGCCATGCCCCGCGCGCGGGGCCGGGCCCTGGTGGGATTGGCGGCCGCGGCCGCGGCCGACCCGGACCTGTTCGGGACCCGCCGCAGCCTTGACGAGGCGGTGGCGGCGCTCCGCGCACTGCCGGGCATCGGCGAGTGGACCGCCCAGTACATCGCCATGCGCGCGCTGCGCGAACCCGACGCCTTCCCCAGCACCGATATCGGCCTGATGCGGGCGCTGGAAACCCCTGACGGCGTGCGGCCCACGCCGGTCGAGCTACTGGCCCGCGCCGAGCGGTGGCGGCCCTGGCGAGCCTATGCGGCCTCGCACCTGTGGGCGGCCGACCCCAAAAACCCTTCGGAGATCAAGCATGCCCAAGCCGCTTGAAACCCTGTTCCTCGACCGCATCGACACGCCGGTCGGCGTCGGCCTGGTGGTGTTCGACGCCGACGGCGCGCTTCGCGTCTTCGACTGGGTCAGCCACGAGGCGCGGATGCACCTCCTGCTGGGCCGCCAGAACGGCCCGGTGACCCTTGCGGATCGCTCCGCGCCCAAGCTGATCACGGAAGCCTTCGCGGCCTATTTCGGCGGGGATCTGGGGGCGATCGACCAGCTGGGCTGCCGCACCGGCGGCACGGCGTTCCAGAAGAGCGTCTGGGCCGCCCTGCGCGCGATCCCGGCCGGGGAGACGGTAAGCTACAAGACCCTGGCTGAGCGGATCGGCAAGCCGGCCGCTGTGCGCGCTGTCGGCCTGGCCAACGGGGCCAATCCGATCGGAATCGTCATGCCCTGCCACCGGGTGATCGGCAGCGACGGCAGCCTGACCGGCTACGGCGGCGGGCTGGATCGCAAGCGCTGGCTGCTGGGGCACGAGGGGGCCGCCTTCCGCGACCTGGCGGCCTGAAGGCGCATTCACCGACCGTTCAGCCACGGCCAAGCTTAGTGCCCCGGAGACAACCACCCCGGGAGGCCGAAATGGCGCGGATCACGAAGATGCTGGCCCTCGCGGCTCTGGCCGCGGCCCTGGCCGGTGTGGCTGAGGCCCAGCCCTATCGTCCCGGCGGCGGGCGGGGGCCTTCGGCGACGCTGTTCGAGGGCCCCAACTTCCAGGGGCGCCAGATCACCGTCCAGGCCTACGGCGACAACCTGAAGGACACGGGCTTCAATGACGTCGCCCAGAGCGCCAGGTTCGAGGGCCGATGGCGCGTTTGCGATGACTCGCGCTATCGCGGCCGCTGTCAGGACGTGAGCGGCGACGTCGCCGACCTGAACCAGGTGGGCATGGCTCTGAAAATTTCCTCCCTTCAAGGCTATTTCGAAGGGGTCTGGAATCGGGGCGGCTGGGGCGGGGACCGGCCCTTCGAGGGCGCGACGGGAGTGCTGTTCCCCTATCCCAACCTGGTTGGCTACGACATTGCGGCAGGCAGCGCGTCGGCCAACGCCTTCTGTCGGTCGGTGGGACTGGGCTCGTCAGCCTATTACGACTCCAACGAACGAGCCCGACGGGCCTTGGACGGCGAGGGACGTTACGTGGGTGAAACAGACGTCCTGCGCGATGTTTTCTGCCGCAGGCGGTGATCCCGCATGGCTTCGAGGGCCGGCGGTGTGGCCTCGGCGCTACATGACTGAAATTTCATGTTACGCCGCATCGTCCAACGGCGGCGCTTGTCGTATAACGCCGCTAGCCGGAATCGTGTCGGACGTCCGGGGAGAGTTCCGATGCAGACCTTGACCGAGATCGTCGCCGCCGTGGTGGTGCACTCCTCCGCCGCCGCCTATGCGCATTTCGGGCTTCCGCTGGAGGCCCATCAGGTCGAGAAGCCCGTCCCCGCCGAGCGGACTATCGCGCGCACCGCGACGCCTAAGCCGGTCGCCAGGACCTCCGCCAAGCTGTCGGCGAAACCCTCCAAGACCGCGGCGGGTGTCCTGGCCGAATGCCCCGAGCAGCGAGCCCTGCTGGTCAAGACCTAGGTCCGCGCCGCGGCGCGACCAATCCGCCTTACGATCAAGATTCGCGTCGATGCAGCTTTGCGTGGCCGACGTTCGCCGGTAATCCTTTTGGCGGGGCGCGAACTCGGGGTGACGCGCAGTGTGGGAAAGCCGCGCAAGTCGTATCATGAAGATCAAGAAGCGGCACCAACCTGTTGATTTCCAAACATTAGGTGACGAGGGGCTCGCCCATGCGCCGCCGCCCGTCGATCCGGCCGAACTGGAGCTGTCGTCGCGCTATGTTGAAACGTCGGCGGAAGAGGAGCTGTTCGCCCTGCCACCCCTGCCGCCGCCGCGCGAAGCTGAACCCAGCGCCGCAGCGCCGCTGTCGCCAATACCGCCGCTGACCGAGGTGACGACCGCCACGCCCCAGGCCCTCACGCGCCGACCTCAACCCGCTGAGGAGGCCCCCGGCGAGACATCGTCGGGATGGCCCATCTATCTCGCCGCCTTCGTGGTGTCGGTGCTGTGGGCGGCCGCGCCCATCGCCTTCGCCTGGGGCTATCGGCGGGCGGTCGCGCCGTTCGACTACGACCCATTCGCCCTGACCGTCTTCGGGCTGATGGCCGTGGGACCCGCGCTATTCGTCTGGCTGGCCGCTTACATGGTCCGTCAGGCGCAGAAGCTGGGGGCCGAGACCCGCCGGGCCAAGGGTCTGGCTGACGAGATGGTGACGCCCGCCCTCGCCGCCGGCGCCCAAACCTATAACGTGGTGGTTGAGGTCCGCGAGGAGATCTCCCGGGCTACGGCTGCGGCCCTTGAGGCGTGCGAGGGCCTGATGGCCCTGCGCGAGGCGCTGGCCGCCGAGAGCGACCGGCTGGTCGAGGCGACCGCCAACTCGGTGCGCACCGCAACCGGCTTGGTGGAGACCCTGGGTCGGGAACGCGACGAGATGGGTGGTCTCTCCAAGACGCTCGACGCCCAGGCCACAGCGGTCTCCGACACCATCACCCAGCAGGCGCGCATGGTGGCCGAGGCCTCCGACCTGGCCGAGACCCAGCTGCGCGAAGCCGAGGCCGCGCTCGCCGCCCGCGCCGCCGACATGGCCGCCGCCGCAGGAGAGACCAGCGACGCGGCGCGCACCGCCGCCGAGGACCTGACCCGCCACATCGCCCGGCTGGAAACCGCCGGCCTGGGCGTGGCCGAGCAGATCATCGCCGTGGAGAAGGGCCTGACCGAGCATCGGGCGGGCCTGGTGACCGCCGCCCACGCCCTGCGGGGCGACCACGAGAACTTCGCCGTCCAGGCGGAGTCCCACGCGGCGCAGCTCGCCGAGTTCATCAGCCAAGCGCGGCTGTCGACCGTGGAGATGGGTGATCGCGCCGTGAAGGGGGGAGAGGCCCTGCGGCAGATGATCGTCCAGGCCGCCGAGCAGTTCCGCGACCTCGCCGAGCAGGCCCGGGCCGAGCGCGACGAGTTCGGTCAGTCGACCCTGAACGCCATGGAGGCGGTGTCCCAGGCCGCCGCCGCCGAGCGCGCACGGCTGGAAGACCAGACCCGCGCCACCATCGAGGCCCTAGGCCGCGCGGCTGAAGAAACCCGACAGGCGGCCGAACGCCATGCCGAGACCGCCCGCAACCAGGTCGACCAGCTTTCGGAAGCCGCCTTCACCGCCGGCCAGCAGGCCAACAAGGTCTTCGAAAGTCGTCTGGCCGAGGCCCGCGCCCTGATCGAACACTCGACCCAGATGGTCGAGCAGGCGGGCGCGGCGACGGCCGGCAAGCTGGAAGAGGGCGCCAGGACCGCGCGCGCCACCCTGGACGAGCTGGCCGCGATGCTGGGCGACATCGAGACCCGCGCCGCACAGCTGCCGGCGACCGCCCGCGGTCAGGCCGAGCAGGTCCGCAAGGCTGTCGCCGACAGCATCGACGACATGATGGACCACGCCCGGCGCACGGCCGACGAGACCCAGGCTATTGACGAGGTGTTCCAGGAACGCGTGCGGCGCAACTACGAGATGCTGAGCGAGGCCGTCCGCATGATGGGCGCGGTGGCCAGCACGAGCGCCATGCCGCCGCCGGTGTCGGCTGTCCGCGAACGGATCGCGCGGCCCGAGGCCAGGCCTGCGCCCAAAACGGAACCGCAGCCCGCGCCTGAATCCACGCCGCCGCCGCCCGTGGCCGTCGCCGCGCCCGAGCCCGTGGTGGAGGCCGCGCAGATCGTCGAGTCCGTGGCGGAGGTCGAGCCTGAGCTCGAGCTGACCGAACCGGTGAAGGCCTCGGACGCCAAGCCCAACCTGCGCCAGCGCCTACGCCTGACCCCCACCGCCACCGACTCGGAGTTCAGCCAGGTCTTCGGACAGGCCGGGGGGCGGACCGAGGACGGACAGGGCGGCGAGGGTTGGACCTGGAAGGACCTGCTCTCGGCCATCGACGAAACCGATGGCGACACTCCGCACCATCACGCGCCGCTGGAGGACACCCTGGCCGGTGAGATCGGCGCCATGGGCATCGACCCGGCGGCGCTGCTACCGCGCAGCCGGATCGACGAACTGGCCGCCGCCATCCAGGCTCGCGACCTGGACGGCGCGCGCGAGGTCGTGCGCCGACTGGCGCCCGCCGCCTCCCGCCGCCTGGCGCGGCGGTTGGCCACCGACGAAGCGCTGAAGGGCCAGGTCATGACCTATCTGGCGCGCTATCACCACCTGCTCGATGACGCCGCCACCCGCGACCACGAGGGCTTCCTGGTGGCGACCCTGCTCAGCTCCGAGGCCGGACGGACCTACCTTCTGTTCGACGCCGCGGTCGGCGACCTGGCTTGAGGCGACGGCTCCGCCTTCGCGACGAGCGTTGGCCGACCCGCGACGCCTTCGTCATCGCCCGCGGGGCCAAGACCGAAGCCCACGTGATCCTCGTCGAGATCGAACAGGTCGGCTCGGTGGGTCGGGGAGAAGCGGTGCCCTACGCTCGATACGGCCAGACCATGGTCGGGGAGCTGGCTCGCATCGAGGCCCTGCGCGAGGCGGTGGAGCACGGCGCGAGCCGGGCGGAGCTGCAGGACCTCGCCCCGGCCGGGGCCGCGCGCAGCGCCCTGGACTGCGCTCTCTGGGACCTGGAGGCCAAGCTTTCGGGAACACCGGCGTGGGCCCTGGCGGGCCTTCCCGCGATGCATCCGGTCACCACCTGCTTCACTATCAGCCTGGACGAGCCGGCGGCCATGGCGGCGGCGGCGCGGGCGTCCGCGGATCGGCCGCTGCTGAAACTCAAGATCGGTGGGTCGGGCGACCTGGACCGCGTGGCGGCGGTGCGCGCGGCTGCGCCCGCCAGCCGGCTGGTGGTCGACGCCAATGAGGGGCTGGATTTCGACGAGCTGCGGCGGCTTGCGCCGGAGCTGGCGGACCTCGGGGTCGAGTTGATCGAGCAACCGCTGAAGGCCGGCGAGGACGAGGCCCTGGAGGGCTACGACTGCCCCATCCTGCTGTGCGCCGACGAGAGCCTGCATACCCGCGCCGAACTGGCCGACTGCGCCCGGCGCTACGGGGCGGTGAACCTCAAGCTCGACAAGTGCGGCGGGCTGACCGAGGCCCTGGCCCTGGCGGCCGAGGCGCGGGGGTTGGGGTTGCAGGTGATGGCCGGCTGCATGGTGGCGACCTCCCTGTCCATGGCGCCTGCCATGATCCTGGCGCAGGGCGCTGCGTTTGTGGACCTGGACGGGCCGCTGCTGTTGGCGCGCGACCGGGATCCTGGACTGGTGTTCTCGGGGTCGGAGATCGCGCCGCCCTCCCGGGCCCTCTGGGGATAGGGTGGAGCCACAGGCGGAGCTCAGCGTTCTGCGACCATGGAAGTCTCGAAGGATAGGGCCCATCGGGCCTGGCGATCGGCCGAACGGATCAAGCGCCTGTCGGATCGGCTGGTGGGCGTCGGGCCGATCGGCGTCGGCCTGGACGGCGTACTGGCCTGGGTGCCCGTGGCGGGAACGGTCTACAGCCTGGGCGCCGGCGCCCTGTTGATCTCGGAAGGGATCGCGGTCGGAGCCTCCGCTCCGACCCTGATGCGGATGGCGGCCTATATAGCGCTCGACTCGGCAAGCTCGGTACCGCCGGTGATCGGCTGGCTGGTCGACACCCTGTTCCCCGGCCACCTGATGGCGGCCAACGCCCTGCAGAAGGACATCGAGGCCCGTCACGGTCCTTCGGAGCTGACCGATGACTGGCTGCGCCGCCCCAGGGCCCGCAAGGGCGTGCTGTTGCCGAAGCGCTGACCTTCGACCGTGATCTGCTGAGAGCCGGAAAGACCTCGGACCCTGGACAGACGCCTACAACCTCACCCGACCCCACTCCGGCATCAAAGGCCTCACCCCATGGCAGAGGGTGAACAACCTCCTTGGCAACGACACCTAGGCCTTTTCCAGCTGGGCGTAGCCCATCTGCTCGTTGAGCCGCTCCATGACCTCGATGGCGGCCTCGGGCACCACCGTGCCGGGGGTGAAGATGGCCGCCACGCCGGCGTCCTTCAGGGCCTGGAAGTCCTCGGGCGGGATGACCCCGCCAACCACCACCAGGATGTCGGCGCGGCCCAGCTTGGCCAGCTCGTCCTTGAGTTCAGGGACCAGGGTCAGGTGGCCGGCGGCCAGCGAGCTGGCGCCGACCACGTGCGCGCCCTCGGCCACCGCCTGGGCGGCGGCCTCGGCCGGGGTCTGGAACAGGTTGCCGATGTCCACCTCGAAGCCGAGATCGGCGAAGCCCGAGGCGATCACCTTCTGGCCGCGGTCGTGGCCGTCCTGACCCATCTTGGCGATCAGGACCCGAGGTTTGCGGCCGTCGGCCTGGGCGAAGGCCTCGGTCATGGCCATGGCGCGGTCGGCCTGGGGCGTGGCGCCGGCTTCGCGCAGATAGACGCCGGTGACGGCCGAGGCCTCCGCCGAATGCCGATCGAAGACCACTTCCAGCGCCAGGCTGATCTCGCCCACCGTCGCCTTGGCGCGCGCGGCGTTGACCGAGAGCTCCAGTAGATTGCCGTTCCCACGCGCGCCGTTGGTCAAGGCTGTCAGGGCGGCCTCGACCGCGACGGGGTCGCGCTCGGCCCGCAGGCGGGTGAGCTTTTCGAGCTGGCGCTCGCGCACGGCGCTGTTGTCGACCTTCAGCATCGGGATGACCTCGGCGCCGTCGGGCCGGTAGCGGTTCACCCCCACCACGCTCTGACGGCCGCTATCGATGCGGGCCTGGGTGCGGGCGCTGGCCTCCTCGATGCGGCGCTTGGGCAGGCCGTCCTCGATGGCCTTGGCCATGCCACCAAGGGCCTCGACCTCGGCGATGTGCTCAAGGGCGCGCGCGGCGAGATCGGCGGTCAGGCGCTCGACATAGTAGGAGCCGCCCCAGGGGTCGATGACCCGGGTCTGGCCGCTCTCGAGCTGCAGGAAGAGCTGGGTGTTGCGCGCGATCCGGGCCGAGAAGTCGGTGGGCAGGGCCAGGGCTTCATCGAGCGAGTTGGTGTGCAGGCTCTGGGTCTGGCCGCCGACCGCGGCCATGGCCTCGATGAGGGTGCGGGGCACGTTGTTGTAGACGTCGTGCGCCGCGAGGCTCCAGCCGCTGGTTTGTGTGTGGGCGCGCAGGGCCAGCGAGCGGGAATCCTTGGGATCGAACTCGGCCCTCATGAGCTGAGCCCAAAGCAGGCGGGCGGCGCGCTGCTTGGCGATCTCCATGAAGGCGTTCATGCCCGCGTTCCAGAAGAACGATAGGCGTGGCGCGAACTGGTCGACGGTCATCCCGGCAGCGACGCCGGCGCGAACATATTCGATGCCGTCAGCCAGGGTGTAGGCCAGCTCCAGGTCGAGCGTCGCCCCGGCTTCCTGGATGTGATAGCCGCTGATCGAGATCGAGTTGAACTTCGGCATCTCGCGCGAAGTATATGAAAAGATGTCCGAAATGATCCGCATCGAGGGCAGAGGGGGATAGATGTAGGTGTTGCGGACCAGGAACTCCTTGAGGATGTCGTTCTGGATCGTGCCCGACAGCTTCTCGTGGGGGACGCCCTGCTCCTCGGCGGCGACGATGTAGAGCGCCAGGACCGGCAGGACCGCGCCGTTCATGGTCATCGAGACGCTCATCTTGTCGAGCGGGATGCCGTCGAACAGGGTCCGCATGTCCAGGATGGAGTCGATGGCCACGCCGGCCATCCCGACGTCGCCCTTCACGCGCGGATGGTCGCTGTCATAGCCGCGGTGGGTGGCCAGGTCGAAGGCCACCGACAGGCCCATCTGACCCGCCGCCAGGTTACGCCGGTAGAAGGCGTTGGAATCCTCGGCCGTGGAGAAGCCCGCATACTGCCGGATGGTCCACGGATTGGTCAGGTACATGGTCGGATAGGGACCGCGCACGAAGGGGGCGAGGCCGGGGAAGCCGGGGGCGACGTCTTCGATGTCCGCCGGTCCGTATGCGGTCTTCACCGCGATGCCCTCGGGGGTTTCCCAGAGCGGGCCGGCCGGCGAGGCCGCCGGAGCCGCGGCGCCTTCGAAGGGCAGGGCGGCGAAGTCGGGGAACGAGCTCATCGGGCGGCCTCATGGGGCTCGGCGAGACGGATGGGCGCCATCGGCGGACAAGCTCCGTCGGGGCCCGGCAGCCGGGTCGAGGGCGCCTCGACCGCGATCGGCGCGACCTGCGCGACTTCGACGGGCGCGACCTGGGTCGGCGGGAAGGCGGTGACGCCGACGATCTTGGGCGGGCCGGCGTCGTCGCGAGCCGCGCGGACCTTGGCGACCTGGGCGGCGACATGGCCGTGGGCGAGCGCCGCGATCAGGCCCCCCTGGGCCTCGATGGTCTGGAACTGCGCCCAGGCGGCGCGGGCCATCTCGTCGGTCAGGGCCTCCACGTAGCCGGAGCCGGCGGCGGGATCGGCGACCCGGCCAAGGTGGGCCTCCTCCATCAGCACGAACTGGGTGTTGCGGCTCTGGCGCCTTGCGAAAGCGATGGGCAGGCCGATGGCGTCGGTGAAGGTCCCGAGCACCACCGCGTCGGCGCCCCCGACACTGGCCCCGAAGGCGGCTGCGGCCAGGCGCAGCATGTTGGTCCACGGATCCTGTACGGTGAGCATGCGGCCCGAGGAGCGGCTTTCGATGCGGGCGGGAACGGCGACGCCGCAGGCGCCGGTCAGGCGCGTCCAGAGGACGCGGGCGGCGCGGTGCTTGGCCAGGGTGGCGAAATAGTCAGTGTCGGCCGACAGCCCCAGGACGACGCCAGCGAAGGCCTCGGCCATCGGCATTCCGGCGCGGACCAGGGCCTTGGCGTAGGCGACCGCGGAGGCCAGGGCGAAAGCCAGTTCGCCCGCCTCGCCGCCGCCGGCCTCGTGGACGACGCGGCCGGAGGCCAGGAACAGGCTCGCCTTGGGATGGGCCTGCGCCAGCCGTGCGGCCACGGTGGCGGCCAAGATCAGGTGGGCCTCCGGCGGGCCGGGGCTCGCGCCGGTCCGGGCGAAGGCGCTCAGCGGGTCGAGATGCAAGCCGAGCAGGGCGGTCGGCGATCCCTTGGCCGCGGCAGCCAGCCAGTCGGCGGCCTTGGGACCCAGGAAGCCGGCGTCGAGGGCGATGGGAGCCATCTCCAGCAGAACGCCGTCGAGCAGCCGAGCGAGGTCCCCGGCCGATCCGATCGCCACGCCGGCCTGGCCGGTCGGATCGAGGGCGACGACCGCTGATGTCGCCCCGCCCTGGAGGTCGGCCAGCAGGTCGGTGTTGGCCTGGGCCGGGTCGGGACAGGCGATGGCGGCGCGCACGTCCCACGGCTGTTCGGGATCGTGGGCGCGCGGCGTGAAGGCCGCCTGGGCCAGGGCCGCCGGATAGAGCGGTTCGATGGCCAGGCCCTCGGCCGTGGTCCGGCGCAGGGTCTCGAAGGGGGCGTCCTTGAGGGTCTTGGCCACCAGGGCGCGCCAGTCGGCGTCGCTGGCGGGCGGGCGGGCGTCGGCAATGGTCGAAGCTTGCGTCATCGCGCGCCATTGGGCCGCGTGGGTCCCGCGCGTCAAGTTCACGCGGCGTGAGCGATGACGGCGGCTTGCGCGTCGGCTATTCTTGTATATACGTTGTAAAAATTAGATCGACGCCCATTCAACCAAGGATGCGATTCCCATGGCCCTGCCTCCCGTCCTCGCCGACCGCCTGCGTATTCCGGTCATCGGTTCGCCCCTGTTCATCATCTCGGGCCCTGAACTGGTCATCGCCCAGTGCAAGGCCGGCGTCGTGGGCTCGTTCCCGGCGCTGAACGCGCGGCCGGTCAGCCAGCTCGACGAATGGCTGGCCCAGATCACCGAGGAGCTGGCCGACTGGGACCGCAAGAACCCCGACCGCCCCTCGGCCCCCTTCGCCGTGAACCAGATCGTCCACAAGACCAATGACCGGCTCGAGCAGGACGTGGAGCTGGCGGTCAAATACAAGGCGCCGATCACCATCACCTCCCTGGGCGCTCGGGAAGACGTGAACAACGCGATCCACTCCTACGGGGGCATCGTCCTGCACGACGTGATCAACGACCGCTTCGCCCGCAAGGCGGTGGAGAAAGGCGCCGACGGCCTGATCCCCGTGGCGGCCGGCGCCGGCGGCCACGCCGGACACCTGTCGCCCTTCGCCCTGATCCAGGAGCTGCGCGAGTGGTTCGACGGGCCGATCGCGCTGTCGGGCTCCATCGCCAACGGCGCCGCGGTGCTGGGCGCCCAGGCCATGGGCGCCGATCTCGCCTATATCGGCTCGGCCTTCATCGCCACCCAGGAAGCCCGCGCCATGGAGGGTTACAAGGACATGATCGTGGCCTCGCGCGGCGACGACATCGTCTATTCGAACCTGTTCACCGGCGTGCATGGCAACTATCTGCGCCCGTCCATCGAGGCCGCGGGCCTGGACCCGGACAACCTGCCGGTGGCCGACCCTTCGAAGATGAACTTCGGCTCGGGCGGCAACCAGAAGGCCAAGGCCTGGAAGGACATCTGGGGCTGCGGCCAGGGCATCGGGGCGGTCAAGGACATCCCAACCGCCGGCCAATTGGTCGACCGCCTGGCGGCAGAGTATGAGGCGGCCAAGGCCTCGCTCGCCCGCAAGACCTCGCTCACCCGCGGCAGCGCGCTGGCCATGGCGGCGGAGTAGGGCTCAGCTCCCCGTCGAGGTGTATTTCGACACGCCGAACTTCCAGGCCAGGAACGAGATGGCCAGGAAGAGCAGTCCTGCCGCTGGAGTCAGCGGCAGGAGCCAGGCCGGCGCACCCAGCGGGTCTGGCTTGTCCAGGATCGCCAGGACCGGGAAATAGGCGACGCAGCCCAGCGGCACGATGAAGATCAGCAGGTTGCGGAACCACGGGGCGTAGAGGCTGAGCGGGAACTGGGCGGCCTGGACGCCGCCATAGGTCAGCACGTTCATCACCTCCAGGCTCTCGACGGTCCAGAAGGCCAGCACCGCCTGGAAGACCATCAGGCCCACGAACAGCGCCACCCCGCCGGCGACGGTCCAGAGGGCCAGGGCCACCTTGGCCGCGTCCCATTCCAGCGACAGACTGGCCGTGGCCAGACCGATGACGATCAGCCCCTGGAGAAGCCGGCCGATCCGAGCCAGGCGGAAGTCGTAGCCGACGAGCTGGAGCGCGGCCGAGCGGGGGCGCAGGAGGATGCGGTCGAAATCGCCGGTCTTGATGAAATGGGCGCCGAACATGTCGAAGCCGCGGCTCAAGAAGTCGGCGATGGCGAACGACACGCTGATCATGCCGAAGAACATGGCGATGTCGCCGAAGGTCCAGCCCTGGACGGGGCCGAAGCGGGCGAACAACGCCCAGGCCGCGGCGATGTCGATGATGGTCGAGAAGAACTGGCCCGCCGCCAGCAGGATGGTCGAGGTCGGGTACTGGAGCTGGCCGCGGATTGAGGCCGAGAAATAGCGGGTCAGCAGGAACAGCGCGGTCATGACCTCAACCCCCCTGCATCTGGAGTTTGGCCATGACCCGGACCATCCAGGCGCGGCCGACGACCACCATGACCACGGTCCAGAACGCCTGCAGCGCCAGGCCGGCGGCCGCGCTCCATCCGGTCAGGCCGCCGAAGTAGATTCGGAACGGGATGTCCAGGAAGCTGGCGAAGGGCTGGATGAACAGGAAGGTCTGCATCCAGTCCGGATAGAGGGCGAGCGGCAGGAGATTGCCCGAAAACGCGATGATCAAGGCGGCGACCAGGGTGTTGATCCCCCGCTCGTCCATCGTGGTCACCGCCGCGATATTCAGCAGCATGACGAAGGCCGCCGAGACCAGCACCACCAGCATCATGGACAGGGTGAAGAGGCCGAACGCCAGGGCGTCGGCCGGCGGTCGCCAGGACCATTCCTCAAGTCCCAGCAGCGGCAAGGCGACCCCGGCCACCGCCAGCATCAGCAGGGCGCGGGGCAGGGCCCTCGCGGTCGCCCAGGCCGCGGCGCGCACGTACCACCAGGCGTAGGTGTCGATCGGACGCAGGCGCTCATAGCCGATCGCCCCGGTCCGCACGGCCTGGCTGATCTCGGGATCACCGCCCCAGGGGGACAGCACCAGGAAGGCCTGGGCGAGCCAGGTGTAGGTGATGACCTGCGAGAGCGTGATCGGCGTGTCCGCGGCGGACGCGCCCGCGAAGAAGGCGGCATAGACCATGACCTTGATCCCGCCCCACCAGCACTGGGTGGCGAAGCCGGCCACGGCCGCGGCGCGGTACTGCAGCATCAACTGGAACCGGGCGGCGAAGGCGGCCGCGTAGGGGCGCAGGGCGTCGGTCACCGCTCAGGCCTCCGCCGCGCCGTGCAGGTCGTAGAACTTGGCGATCACTTCCTCGATGGCCGGCTGCTCGACGTGGACATCCTCCACCGCGAAGTCGGCGGAGATGGCGGCGATCAACCGCGCGGCCGGAACCATGGCCGGGTCAAAGGCCAGCTCCAGTGAGCGGCCGTCACGAGCACGCACCTCGACGCCCGGCAGGTCGATCTCCGGGGCCTCCTCGGCGAAGTCGATGAACATGCGGCGCTCGCGCAGGACGTCGCGCCGCAGGGCCTCGAAGGGGCTGTCGGCCAGCACCTGTCCATGGCCGATGACGATGACCCGCTCGGCGAGCGCCTCAATGTCGTGCATGTCGTGGGTGGTGAGCAGGACGGTGACGCCCCGCTCCCGGTTCAGGCGTTTGACGAACTCGCGCACCGCCAGCTTCGAGGGCGCGTCCAGGCCGATGGTCGGCTCGTCCAGGAACAGCACCTGGGGTTCGTGCAGCATAGCCGCGGCGATCTCGGCGCGCATCCGCTGGCCCAGGGACAGCTGGCGCACCGGCTGATCGAGCAGGCGTTCCAGCCGCAGCAGGGTCACCAGTTCGTCGCGGGTTCTGGCGTAGCGCACGGGATCGACGCGATAGATGTCGCGCAGCAGGTCGAAGCCGTCGATCACCGGTAGGTCCCACCAGAGTTGGGTGCGCTGACCGAACACCACGCCGATCCGCGCCACGTGCTTGATCCGCTCCTGGTAGGGGACGAGCCCGCCCACCTCCACGCGGCCGCTGTCCGGACGCAGGATGCCCGAGAGGATCTTGATGGTGGTCGACTTGCCGGCCCCGTTCGGGCCGATGAAGCCTAGCAACTCGCCGGCCTCCAGCGAGAACGAGACGTTCTTCAGCGCCTCGACCGTGCGCCAGCGACGATGGACCAGCCCCTTGAGCGCGCCCAGCACGCCGGGATCGCGCTCCGCGACGCGATAGGTCTTCGCCAGGTCCTGAACCAGGATCTGGGGCATGGGATCACCGCCGGAATGTCAAAGAGAAGGGCGCGAACGCTAGGCGGGGCTTTAGCGCCGGTCAATCGCCGAGCTTGGCCTTACCGCATCCAAATCGCGGCTGGCGGCTTTAGGGAGGCGCTGACCACACGGAGCCGGCCATGTTCAGGACGATCTGCGGCCTCGCCTTAGCCGCGCTGTTGCTGGCCGGGTGCGACGACCCCGCCGACTATTTGCCGAAGACCTTCGAGCCCGCCACGCCCTCGCCGCCCAGCGATGTAGCCCTGGTCGCTTTACGCGGCGCGCTCACCCCCTGCGAAGCGGCGATGGACGACGCGGCCGATGCGATCGCGCGCCTGGCCGCGGGCGGACGGGCCACCATCCAGGGACGCGACGTCATTGAGCGGGCGCAACTGATCTGCGGCGGCGCGACGGCGCAGATCTCCTCGATGCAGATCTGGGGGCGGCTGAAGGACCCCTGCGCGCGGGCCGCGCATGCTCGAGAGGCTGTGGCGACCGGCGCCTTGGATACCCTCGAGTTGAGAGGCACGAAGTTGGGCGTGCCGGTCCTGCGCGACAGGATCGCCGATCAAGCCTCCCTCTCGCGCGCCTGCGCCGGCGAGATCATGGTCGCCGAACGCACCGCCCCGACCGGCTAAACGTCCAGTCACGACGCGGCGCCCGCAGCATTTCTAATCATCGCTTCGACAGCAAACCGCTGGCGTGGAAACGGACGGACGGCCATGCTCGCCTCCGAGCACGATGAGGAGTTGTCATGGCGCAGGCGGAAGTGAAACGGCGGGGACTGCTGGGTTCCTTCGGGTTCCAGGTCCTGGCGGCCATGGTCATCGGGCTGGTCCTGGGGCTGATCGCGCGCAATCTCGGAACCGAGGAAGGCCAGCAGGGCTACGCACTCTCCGAAACGTTGAAGCTGATGGGCTCGACCTTCGTTCAGCTGCTGCGGGTGCTGGTGCCGCCGCTGGTGTTCACGGCCATCGTGGCCAGCATCGCCAATCTACGGGAATTGCAGAACGCCGCGGCCCTGGTCTGGCGCACGCTGTTCTGGTTCGCGGTCACCGCCCTGATCGCCGTCAGCATCGGCATCGCGCTGGGCCTGGTCCTGCAGCCTGGAGTCAACACCACCGTCGCCGTGGCCGCTGCGGAGGCGTCGCACACACAAGGGTCCTGGCTCGATTTCCTCAAAGGACTCGTACCGTCGAACATGCTGGGGCTCTCGGCCTCCACCAAGATCACGGACGGCTCGCCGACCACCGCCCTGTCGTTCAATGTGCTGCAGATCGTCGTGATCGCGCTGGTGACCGGGATCGCGGCCCTGCGCAGCGGCGCGGCGGCCGAGCCCTTCCTGACCTTTAACGCCTCGGCCCTGGCCGTTGTACGCAAGATCCTGTGGTGGGTGATCCGGCTGACGCCGATCGGCACCATCGGCCTGTTCGGGAACGCCGTGGGTCATTACGGCTGGGACGCCCTGGCGCAGCTCGGCGCCTTCGCCGCGGCGATCTATATCGGTCTCGGCCTGGTGCTCCTGGTGGTCTATCCCGGCCTGCTCCTGCTCAACGGGTTGAACCCGGTGAAGTTCTATCTGGCCGCCTGGCCGGCGATCCAACTCGGGTTCGTGTCGCGCTCGTCCATCGGCACGCTGCCGGTGACCCAGACGGTGACCGAGTCCGGCCTCGGCGTGCCGCGCGCCTATGCCGCCTTCGCCGTGCCTCTGGGCGCGACCACCAAGATGGACGGCTGCGCGGCGATCTATCCAGCGGTGGCGGCGATCTTCGTGGCTCAGTTCTACGGAATATCGCTGGGTCTGACCGACTACCTGCTGATCGTCTTCGTCTCCGTGATCGGCTCGGCCGCGACGGCGGGCCTGACCGGGGCGGTGGTGATGCTGACCCTGACGCTCTCGACCCTCGGCCTGCCTCTGGAGGGCGTCGGCCTGCTGCTGGCCATCGATCCCATCCTCGACATGGGCCGAACCGCGACCAATGTCGCCGGCCAGGCCCTGGTCCCGACCCTGGTGGCCAAACGCCAGGGCATACTCGACCAGGCTGCCTACGACTCCGCGGGACTGGAGCCGGTGATCGAGGATCAGCCGGCCTAGGCCCGGGCGGCCCGCGCCGCTAACATCGCCGCGACCTTGACGGCGGGAGGCGAGTGCAGATGGCCGACGAGGAGCGCAGCCGCCGCTGGCCAGGCGCCGACATCGGCGGCGGGGCGATGCTAAGGGCGATGTTCGACGCCGCCGATGTGATCGCCGGAGTGTTCGAACTTCTGGACGACGACTACCGCTACGTGACGGCCAACCGTAACGCGGCGGCCTTCTATGGTCGGGGCGAGGGAGGCCTTGACGGCCTGACCGGCCGCGATCTGGGCCTGAGCCAGGAACTGATACAGGCTCGGCTCGTGATGCTTTGGGCCTGTTGGGAGGCCCATGAGTCGCGCACGGTGGAATATCCTTTCCGCCTGGAAGGCGGAAAGCGGGGCTGGTTCTTCGGCACCTTCTCGCCCATGCCAGGGGATCGCCCCCAGGTGGCGTTCGTCGTCCTCGACGTCACGGCGCGCCACCAGGCCGAAAGGGAGGTCGAACACCAGAAGGCCCGGCTGGCCCTGGCCTTGGACGCCACGGAGCTCGGTCTCTGGGAGTACGACCTGGAGTCCGATCAGATCGACTGGGACCGGCGCACACGCGGCCTGTTCGGCGTCGACGCCGAGATGGCGATCGACTTCGCCGCCTATGCCGCGGCCGTCCACCCGGATGACTTTCACTTGGTCGAGGCCGCCTATGGGGGCGCCTTGGCTGGGGAGAACGGCGGCGCCTATGTGGTGGCGCACCGCACCGCCGCGGGCGGCGAACGGGGCTCGGCGGCTTGGGTCCGCGGCGCGGCGCGCGTGGTCTTCGGCATGGATGGCCGCGCTCGCAGGGTGATCGGGACGGTCCAAGACATCACGGCTGAGGTCACGGCCCAGGAGCGTCAGGACCTACTGCTGGCCGAGCTGAACCATCGGGTGAAGAACAACCTGGCGACCGTTCAGGCTATCGCCGCCCACGCGTTCCGGAGCGTAGGCGACGATCCGGCCGCGTTCCGAACCGCTTTCGAGCAGCGATTGCAATCTCTGGCGCGAGGGCACGATCTGCTGACCCGGAACGCCTGGGAGACTGCGGAACTGACCGACGTCTTCACCGCGGCGCTCGCTCCGTTTGAGCAGGCGAGCGTCCGGTTGGGCGGTGAGCCCGGGGTGGTTCGCGTGAAGCCAGACCTGGCGGTCAGCCTGGTGATGCTACTGCACGAGCTGGCCACCAACGCGGTGAAATATGGGGCCTTGTCGGAGGCGGGTGGCGAGGTGATCCTCGATTGGCGGCTTGACCCCGATGGCCTGCGGATCATCTGGCGTGAGGCCGGAGGCCCGCGCGTGACACCGCCCAGCCGTCAGGGCTTCGGATCGCGTCTGATCCGCACGGCGCTGATCTCGTTCGGGGGTGCGGCGAGCCTGGACTTCGCCGCCGATGGCCTGGTCTGCGAGATGGTCACGCCGCTCGGCGACTGATCAGGCCTTGCCGCGCCCGTTCATCTCGTCGCCGGCGTCCTTCGGCAGGGGCACGAAGAAGAACAGCGAGACGAAGGTGATCAGGCCGATCACCACGAAGGCCGGCGATATGGCGCCGGCGCTGAGCTGGCTCTCGCCGCGGGCGACCATGAAGAAATGCATCAAGGTGGCGGCCAGGCCGATGCCGATGGACTGGACCAGCTGCTGCATCATCGACGAGGTGGTGGAGGCGCGGCTCATCCGGTCCTGGTCGATGTCGGCATAGGCCATGCCGTTCAGGCTGGTGAAGTGCAGGGAGCGGAAGAACCCGCCGACGGCCAGGACCGCCATGATCAGCCAGTGGGGCGTTGTGGGCGTGAAGAGGCCGTAGGCCATGAAGCTCAGCCCGACGATGACGGCGTTGACCACCAGCACCGTGCGGAAGCCGAAGCGGCGCAGGATCGGCGGGGCGGTGGTCTTCATGACCAGGGCGCCCGCGGCCGAGATGAAGGTCATCAGGCCGGCCCGGAACGGCGACATGCCGAAGCCGATCTGCAGCAGCATGGCCAGCATGAACGGCGTCGCGCCCATGGCGATCCGCATGAAGGCCCCACCCACGACCGAGGCCGTGAAGGTCTGGATGCGGAACACCGAGAGGTCGATGATCGCGTGCGGATTGCCTCTGGCGTGGCGCCAATAGAGGGCCAGGGCCGCGAAGCCGCCCAGGAACAGGCCCGCGACGAGGCCGTCGGGGGCCATGCCGCGGCCCAGGTTCTCGAAGCCGAAGATGAGTCCCGCCAGGCCGAGGCCGGTGAGCAGGATGCCCGTCCAATCGATGGGAGAGACCTCCTGCTCCGTCACGTTTGGCACATGGCGGAAAACCAGCAGCACGCCGACCACGGCGATGGGCAGGTTCATGAAGAAGATCCAGCGCCAGTCGGCGAAGGTCACGATGGCGCCGCCGACCACCGGACCGATCACCGGACCCAGCAGGGCCGGCATGGTCATGACCGACATGGCCCCGATCAGTTCGGACTTGGGTGTCGTGCGCAGCAGCACCAGGCGGCCGACGGGCCCCATCATGGCGCCGGCCATGCCCTGGAAGATGCGGGCGATGACCAACTGGGTCAGGTCCTGGGCCAGGCCGCAGGCGGCCGACGACAAGGCGAAAAGCACCATGGCGGCCATGAAGATCCGTTTGGCGCCGAACTTGTCAGCCACCCAGCCGCTGACCGGCAGGAAGACCGCCGAGGCCAGCAGGAACATTGTGATGGCGAGGTTGAGCCGCAGCGGGTCCTCGTCCAGCGCCACGGCCATGGTCGGCAAGGCGTTAGAGAGCACCGTAGCGTTCATGGTCTGCATCAGCATGGCCGAACCGATGATCGCCGGGACCATCCAGCCGCGAGTCGTCGGCGTGGCTTCGAGGCGATCGTCGACCGGGCTCATGGTTCGAGCGCCAGGAGCTGGAGGAGGGGCCCGACGGCGGCGTGCAGGCTGTTGGCCGCATCTGGCTCGAGCTTGGCGATCCGCGCGGCGAGCCAGTCATTGCGCTGCTGGCGGATGGCCTCGAGGCGCCGCGCGCCCTCCGGGGTCACGGCCAACCCTGAGCGGCGGCCGTCCTCAGCGTGGCCGGCGCGGGCTACCCAGCCGGCGGCCTCCAGGCGCTTCACGTGGACGCTCATCGTGGGACGGGAGATCTGCTCGACCTCCGCCAGGTCGCAGACCCCGACGCCGGGGCGGCGCATGATCTGGTTGAGGATGAGGGCGTCCTGGGCCGACATCCCGACGCGCTGGGCCTCCTGTCGCAGCCGGCGCGAGACCCGCAGCAGGGCCGGGCGCAGCGCCTCGGCCAAGGCGATCGGGTCAGGATTGTCGAGCTGGAGCGTCATCAGGCCGTCGAGATAGTTAGGTCACCGAACTATCTAACTGCGCCGCGCCGCACGGGGCGTCAAGCGGCTGGGGCGCCGAGTACGCGGTCTGCGGGAACCGCCTGCGAGACTTCTCCGTTTAGGCGAGTAGCGGGCGAGAGGACCGCAGCAATGGCCCTTTACGAAGATGTCCTGCCCTCCGAAGCGATGGCGCAAGTGACCGCCGAAGTCCGCGCCATGACCCGGCGCATGTCACGCGACCAGGTGTTGGATCTCGCCGACCTGCTGCATGACCTAATCCGCGAGCGGCAGTTCGAGCAGATGTCCTGGCGCCGCCGCCTCAGTTCGCACTCTGGACCGGCGGCCCGCCAAGCTTGATTGCGGCGCGGCGGGCGGCCTTGGCGCTGGCCAGTAACGCCCTGGCCTGGGCTTCGAGTTCGCTGGCGGCCGCCGCGCAGGCCCCGGCCTCACCATTGGCGTCGCGCGAGCACGCGGCCCGCGCCTGCTCGGCGGCTTCATGGGCGGCGCAGGCGGCGACCTGACTTTCCGTCACGGCGCGCATGAAGCCGCCGGCTGGGCTGTCGCGCCAGGCGCGGCGCCTGGCGAACTTGGCGCGCGCCTCAGCCAGCAGCGCCTCGGCGCCCTGTGGTTCGTACGGCCCCTGGCCCAGCCCCGACCAGCAGACACCCCGATGCCTCGCCGCGGCCCGATCGGCGCGCGCCTGGCGCCACTGCTCCGCCTGGATCTCGGCGGCCAGCCATGCGGCGAATTCGGGTGAGTCCGATGTGGGCATGAGGTAAATCGTATCTTACATACGACGACTGGCAAAATCGATTCGTAGAAATTCGACGTTCCCCCTCAGCGGTCGCGGATGATGATCCGGCGGGCCTGGTAGGGCGGGATGATCGCAGTGATATGAGCCGCCCAGCGGAGCCTGGCGTCGCGCCGGGTGGGGCCGGCGATGCTTTCCAGGTCGAAGAGCCCCGGCCCGCTGCCGCGCAGCAGGCGCTTGACCAGCACCTCGTCGGTGTCGGTCTCCAGCACGACCACCTCGCCCAGCATGTCGAGGCCCGGCGCGCTGCGCTGGTCCTCGAAATAGATCAGGGCGCCGTCGTCGGCCAGGCCGCGCATGGAGTGCCCGGCGACCAGCAGGGCTACAGCCCTATCCGTTCCTCCCGGCGGGATTGGCGCCAGGTCTCCGGCGTCGTCGCCGGTGGCGAACAGCACGTCGCCCTCGGGGTTTGCGCCCACCTTACCCATGATCGGCGCCAGTCCCTCGACGCGGGTCGCACTCATGGTCCCGGAGGCGTCGTAGAGCCACTCCGGGCGCACGCCGAAGGCCAAGGCGTACTCCTTGGCCTTGCGGTAGGAGAAGGGCGCGTTGCCGTTCTCGTTGGACGTATAGGTGTTGCGGTTCCAGTCGAAGGCCTCGGCGGCCGCGGCGGCCGTCTCGAAACCCTTGTGGGTGCGCGCCAGGCGCAGGCGTTGGAATCGTTCCTCCATGACGACGAACCATAGTCGAAAATGTGTATAAAAAATACGAAAATGTTTGGCCGTTCACAGTATGTTCTATACAGTGCAACCCATGGGACATGAAACACCACCTCGCTCACCTCAGGATTACGCCGCCCTACGACAAACGGGGACGCCACCTCGCCGCGCGATGACCGAATTGCAGCTCGAAGCCGGCACGGCGCGGCGCCTGGAGCGGGTGTTCCGCAAGGTCCAGGCGCGGGGCGCCGGCGATCGGCAGCTTCCGAAGTTCGCCCGGCACGACGCCCATGTGGCGGCGGTCCTGGCTCAAGGCGGGTTCTGCGCCTTTTCCGAGCGCCGGATCGGGCGGGACGGCGTGGCGGTCTGCCTGCCGCTGGTCTGGCCATGAGCCGGGCGGCCTATCTCGCGGGCCTGGAACGCCAGCGGCTGCTGAGCGGGGCGCGGCGCGCCCAGGCGAAGGCCGAGGCCCAGGCGGTGGCCGAGGGCGTGGCCGAGACGGTGGCGCTCTCGATCGCCCGGGGCGGCGCCTTCGAGGTCCCGGCCGACGCCAGGCGCGGCAAGCCGTATCGTCGGCAGGCCGGGCTGGACTGGCTGGCCGCCAAGGGCCGGTTGAGCCCGGCGCAGCGGGCGGCGGGCGAGCGCTACGGCGCCTGCTATCGCCGGGCCCGCGGCGAGATCGCCATCGCCTCGACCCTGGACGTCAAGCCCGGCCTCAGCGGCGGGACCGGGGCGCCGCTCTCCGAGGTGCTGGCCAAGGCGGAGGCCAACGCCCAGGCCCGCGCCCGGCTGGCGGCCTATCGCCGCCGGCTGTGGGACCAGTCGGCCCTGGTGGCGGCCTGCGACAAGATCTGCGGCGAGGAGCTGACCCCGCGCGAAGCCGCCGCCGCCGAACGCGAGGCCTCGCGCCTGGAAGCGGTGCTGGCCGTGGCGCTGGACATCCTGGCGGGAGCCTAGGTGGAGATGTTCGTGGTTTGTTCTTGACTTTCGCACACGATTGCCGCACTATCTGGGCATCGGTGATGACTGTGTCTGAGGCGCGCGACGCGCTTCGGGGTTCCGGCCGGACCGCTCCTGCGGCGGGGTCGGAGCACGATCTTCCAGGGTTTGACGATGGAGCGCGGCGCCGGGAACGGCGCTGGAAGCGGATGCGCGGCTTCGCGTGTCCGGCCGCCCCGTCGCGAGCCGAGCGCCCTTGCGCCTCCCTCCCACGAGGGCGCGGGTCCCCTGGAAACCGCGTCGCGCGCCGAGGAGCCCCCGCGCCCCGCCTCCGAGCCGCGTCCCGCGGGACGGGCGGAGCGGGCGCGGGGGTGATCCGCGCTTTCGAGCGCCAGAAGAAGGAAGTCCCATGGACCGGATGTGGTTGAGGGAGCGCGGAGGCGCTGACGCCGCACGGGACGCTTACTTCCAGCGGAGCGCCTCGGAGATCGAAGCGGCTCGGCGACAGGCAGAGGATGCGGGCCGGCGCGTATGGAACGCGGCGATCGGTTCGGGGCGGTCGGTCCTGGCCCGGACGACCGCGGAGTTGGAGGCCCTGGGCCGCGCGCAACTCCAGTTGGACGAGGCTCAGCGGCGTCAGACCGCGAGCCTGGCTTCGGGCTTTGGGGCGCGAACGGGCGCGGTCGGCGACTTCGGCCGGAACTATCGCGACATGCGCGTGGAGGACCGAAAGAACACCGACAAGTACTTTCACTGCAAAGCGAATTGCCAAGCGGCATCGCGCGGGGGGCCAGGCGCCCTGATGGCGGAGAAACTCAGCAACCTTCGCGAGATCTACGGCCAGCGCGTCAAGGGTGATGAGTTGGATGACGTGCTAGAGGACCAAGCCGCCAATCGACATGGTCGACACGGCGGATCCGCTCATCCGGAGCGGGTGTGCAGCACCACCTGCGAGAGATTTCGACCGCCAGGACTCGACAGCCGCTATTAGCCGATGCACAACTCGAAGTTCTCCATATGTTCCAGTGCGGCGGGCGGCATGAAACCGAGATTGGCGACGGCGATCACCCTCATTGCGACGATTGTTTGCACAGCCTTTCTGACGCGCTCCGGTGTCTTGTTCATGCAGGAAGACAGTTGTCTGGATCGAGGCGGATCGAATGAGCGGGGGGTTTGCGAGGTCCTGGTGCGGGGTTCGAAAGCCGAGGTGGAATTCTTGTGCGCGCAAGCCGGCCTGCAGCCCGGGCCCGAGAGCCAGCCCGCGAGCGCGCCGCCGTCGTAGCAGGCAGGAATAGGACGCGCGGCGAAGCTTTCCAGCGCCCACCGCGCGCGCTTCAATTGGGCTTGTATGGACAATGTACGTACATCGTGTGTATACGTTGTCCGTACAGGAGGCGTGTCATGGCCACTACAGCCCGTGAACGGCAGGACGCCACGCACGGCGTCACCCTCAACATCCGCGCCGATCCAAGGCGCCGCGATCTCATCGATCGCGCCGCGGAGGCCCTTGGAAAGTCACGCTCGGAGTTCATGCTGGAAACCGCCTGCAAGGAGGCTGAATCCGTCCTTCTCGATCGCAGGTACTTCACGCTCGACGAGGCGCAGTTTCAGGCTTTTCTCGCGCGCCTTGATGCGCCCGCGCCGTCGGCGAAGCTCGTCGAGCTTCTGAACACGAAGGCGCCGTGGGAAAAATAACCGCTCCGGAGCGTCTAACGGAGGCTCACGACATAGCGGACTTCAAGTCCCGGCAGCCGCAACTCGACGAATGGCTGCGCCGGAAAGCGCTATCCAATGAGACCTCCGGCGGCTGCCGAACCTATGTCACGACCGATGGGGAGCGGGTCATCGGATTCTACTGTCTCGCCACCGGCGCCGTGGCTCATGCCCAGGCCACCGGAAAGGCGCGGCGCAATATGCCCGACCCGATTCCCGCGGTCATCGTCGGTCGGATGGGGGTCGACGAGACATTCGAGCGGCAGGGGATCGGCAGGGGTCTGATCCGGGACTCCGTCATCCGGACGCTCGCCGCCGCCGAGGTGATCGGTGTGAGGGCGATCCTCATCCACGCCAAGTCAGACGAGGCTCGGCGGTTCTATGTCGAAAGATGCGGGCTGTCGGAAAGCCCGATCGACCCGATGACACTGATGGTCACGCTGTCCGACGCCAGGAAGGCGCTCGGGATCTAGCGAACTCTCAGCGGTCAGTGGGGGCCACCGTAGACATCTAAGGACAGCGAAATGTTCAGGGCGGTCATCCGCCGGAGCATGTCGGGCGGCAGGACGCAGGCGCCGCTGACCTCGACGAAAAGGCCGACGAAGAACTCCGCGGTACCGCCGGAGCTCGTGAGTTCTCGGATGAAGTCGCCGTGAGCCTCGAGGATGTCCAGCGCCGCCTCGATCCCTGGCTCAAGGTCGTCATCGCCGGCCGACATCGGAAAACAGCAATAGGTTCTGTCCCATCGGCCGTCGAGCGGCGTATCGGCGGGTGTCGAGCGCCGCTCATCTACGGTCCAGGCGCGGCTCGGCACGAGCTGAAGCGTTTCGATGATTTGCTCGGCCACCCAGGCTGGATGGGTGACGCGGAACGAGATCTTGAAGCGCTGGGGGCTCACTGGATCGTCTTCCGGAGGGATGGCCTCGTAGGTGACGTGGTGGCTTTCGATCAGGCCCAGCTTGCCGACGATCTCTGGATGGGAAGCGGAGCCCGCGACGAGGACCATGACGTAACGATGGTCGCGACGCTCGATATCCGACCAGTCGAAGTATCTGACAAATCGGAGGTCGTCGGTCGCGTCGAACCTGTCGAGCGGATAGTCCCAATAGCCGGACGACAGTTCGCGATTGAGCATGATCCGCAGCGATGGCGCTCCAGACGGAAGGACGCGAATCCAGTGCTGGGCCTCGCCATACGGCGGCGCGTCCCCGTCCGAGGGGGCGCCGACGATCACCTTGAACAGGGCTTATTCAACCAGCAGGCAGTCGTCGTTCAGGTCGAAGGCGGCGTTCAGCTCGGAGTATGGCGCTTCCATCCTGAACTGGGTGTTGAAGAGGTCGCGGCTCGCGATCAGGAAGCGGTTCATCCGGTCGTATAGCGGCGTCATCGCGCAGTCCTGATGGTGGCGGAGGAGACGCGCATATCCCGCGCAGGTTGCACTTAAGGCGGCATGAACGGAGGCGTCCGGCCGGGGCGATCCGCGATGCGACAACGCAAGGAAATCCTACCATGAGAAAACCAAAGCCGCCGCCGGCTTCGCCGGTCGGCCCGCAGAAGTATGTGCGGCTCAATCGGGAGCTGGCCCAGAGGATCTGCGATCGGATCGCCCAGGGCGAGAGCTGGTCGAGGATGTCGGGTGAGCCGGGGATGCCCAGCTACGCGACGCTCTATGTCTGGCGGAAGAAATACCCCGCGTTCGGCGCGCAGGTGGAGGCCGCCAAGCTGGCCGGGGCGGACTGGAAATTCGACCAGGTCTGGGACATCGCGCAGGCGACGCCGGGCGAAGGCGTGCCGCAGACCAAGCTGAAGATCGACGCCCTGCGCTGGCAGGTCGGGCGGCGCGCCGCCGAGGCGGCCGCAAAGGCGGCGGAGTGCGCCAAGAGCGCAAAGAGCGACGCCGACGACGGGCGGGTGATCCTGAACATCAGGGTGGTGAATTTTGGCGACGACGATCGAACTGCAGGTTCCTGAGGTCTGGGCGCCGCGCGACTACCAGATGCCGCTCTGGCGGTATCTGCAGGGCGAGGGCAAGCGGGCCGATGTGGCGGCCCACCGGCGCTGGGGCAAGGACGAGGTGGCGCTGCACTGGGCCGCGCGCGCGACGGTGATGCGGCCGGGCCTCTATTGGCACCTGCTGCCGGAGGTCGGGCAGGGGCGGCGCGCGGTCTGGGACGCGGTCAATCCGCACACTGGGCGCAAGCGGATCGACGAGGCCTTTCCGCTGGATATGCGCCGCCAGACCCGCGACGGCGACATGAAGATCGAGTTCCTGAGCGGCGCGGTCTGGCAGGTGCTGGGGTCGGACAATTTCGACAGCCTGGTGGGGGCGCCGCCGGCCGGGGTGGTGTTCTCGGAATGGGCGCTGGCCAAGCCGGACGCCTGGACCTACCTGCGGCCGATCCTGGCGGAGAACGAGGGCTGGGCGCTGTTCCTGTGGACCCCGCGCGGACGAAACCACGCGACCCAGTCCTTCGAGGCGCGCCACGCCGATCCGGTCAACTGGTACACGCTCAAATCTCCCGCGACGGAGACCGATGTGTTCACACCCGAGCAACTGGCCCGGGAGCGCACCGAGCTGGTCGCCGAGGCCGGATCGAGGGAGGAGGGCGCGGCGCGGTACGCCAGCGAATACCTGGTGGACTTCGACGCCGCGGCTCCGGGCGCCTATTACGGATCGGTGCTGCGCGAGGCCGCGGAGGCCGGGCGGATCGCCCGCGTGCCCTACGACCCCGCGTTGCGGGTGGACACGGCCTGGGACCTTGGGATCGACGACTACACGGCCATCTGGTTCTTCCAGCAGGTGGGACGCGAGGTCCGCGCCATCGACTATTTCGAGACTTCGGGCGAGGGGCTGCAGTCCATCGTGCGCGAGGCGATCGCGGCCAAGCCCTATGTCTATGGAACCCACTACCTGCCGCATGACGTGATGGTGCGCGAACTGGGGGCGGGGGGCCGTTCGCGGTTCGAGACCCTGGGCGGGCTGGGGGTCTCGCCGATCAGCGCGGGGGTGGCGGGCGACCCGGAGGACCGGATCAACGCCTCGCGCCAGATGATCCCGATGACCTGGTTCGACGCGGAGAAGTGCGCGGTCGGGTTGGAGCGGCTGCGGGCCTACCGCAAGCGCTGGAGCCGGGCGACCTCGAGCTATGCGGGGCCGCTGCACGACGCGGCGAGCCATGGGGCGGACGCGTTCGGCGAGTTCGCGGTCAACCGGCGGGGGGTGGCGACGCCGCGACCCCGGCCGCCGCGCGGCGAAGGCCTGAGTTGGATGGGATGAGGCGCCCCCGACCAACGATTGAAGAGGAGATGTGGATGGCCGACCCGGCGATGAGAGCCAAGGCGTGGCTTCGCAACCAGTGGAACGGGTTCGTGGCGGCTGACGCCGGCATGCGGCGGACGGAGCTGGCGGCCCAGGAGGAGATGCGCGCGCAGATCGTCGCGAAGCTCGACATTCCGCGTCTGAGCCTGGACGAGCGGCGGGCGATGGTGGGCGCGCCGCGGAAGGATCGACCATCGGAGATCCCACTGCGGGGGCCGGTGGACCCGCGCCCGAAGGCGACGCCCGATCCCTATTTCGGCGCCCGCGCGGAGGATTTCGCTGGCAACGAGACCTGGGCCTTTCCCGGCGGGTCCTACTATGAGTGGAACCGGAAGGCGCCGGGGCAGGGCGATGGGCGTTTCGGGAAGGGGTTTCGCTTCAAGAATGGCATCCCGCGACGTCATGATGGGGTGGACATCACCATGCCTGAGGGGACGCCCGTCTACGCGGATCGGGATGGGCGGGTACTCTATTCTGGTGACGTAAAGGACTACGGCCTGATGATCGACGCTGGCCCGGACTCCGCCGGGAAGAGTCGCTATGCCCACCTCTCGCAGTCGTTTGTGAAACCTGGTCAACAGGTGAAAAAGGGTGAGGTGATCGGCCGCAGCGGCCGATCGGGGAACCTTGACGCGGAAGCTGCGTCGCACCTCCACTATGAGCGGTTCATGGACGGGCGGCTCGTGGATCCGTACCGGTTGTTCCGCTATGGCGAAGCCTCGCCAAACTATCGCTCCAAGCCTTGACGTTCGCTATTTGTTCGACCAACCATAGTTTGACCATCGAGCGGAGGCGAGCGTGCGGCGGCATTTGATTCTAGCCTTGGCCATCAGCGCGATCGGAGCCTCGGCGTTAGCGGCGGAGACGCCCTACTTCTGTCCGCCGCCCTATTGGCCAGCAGGCCGGACGCCGGGCCTGGAGATCGGAGACCTACTCGGGACGATGACGGGCCGAGTGCCGAAATCGTCCGGGTGTTATGACCCTCGCCGCGTGGTGTGCGCGTTCCGAGACAAGCATGGCTACACGAACCATTTCGGCTCCAACGACGCGGATGGCGTGGAGGAGCGCGTTCTGCTCAGCAAGGTCGCGCTGCGGGCGCAAGCCGCACAGCTTCCCTTCGGCGTGCTGTGGACAGACAGCCGGGCGACCGTGAAGCGGCGGCTGAAGGTTATTCAGCGGCCCGGCTGGTCGCACGAGGATAGCGACACAATCTCCACCAGCACGTGCGGCAGCCCACAGAGCGATTCCATGTATACCACCTTCAAGTTCGACCGTGCGGGGCGGTTGATCTCGATGGAGCAGAGCATTCAAGTCTAGACTGCCTGCCCGGGGGGGTTGCCTAAACCGTCGCCCATTCGATGTTTGCGGCGTCTCGTGAAGCTTGACCGCCGCGACTAGTGCGACCGAACATCCGTATAACCCGAAACCTCCGCGCCTGCCGCGGAGCCGGAGACCCCATGTCCGAAGACATCCTGAAAGACGCCCGCGCGGCGTTCGATCTCGCGCGCGAGCACGAGGCGGAGAACCGGCGCGAGGCGCTGGACGATATCCGCTTCGCCCGGCTGGGCCAGCAGTGGCCCGACAAGGTGCGCCGCGACCGGGAGTTGGACGGGCGGCCCTGCCTGACCATCAACCGGCTGCCGGCCTTCATCCGCCAGGTGGTCAACGACGCGCGGCAGAACAAGCCGTCCATCGTCTGCCATCCGGTGGACAGCGGCGCCGATCCGGAGACCGCCGAGATCTTCAACGGCCTGATCCGCAATATCGAGCAAAGCTCGGACGCCGAGGTGGCCTACGACACCGCCCTCGACTTCGCGGTGACCGGCGGGTTCGGCTATTTCCGCATCAACACCCGCTACGCCCGGGACGACGCCTTCGACCAGGACCTGGTCATCGAGCGGGTGAGCAACCCGTTCTCGATCTATGGCGACCCGGCCTCGAGCGCGGCGGACTCGGCCGACTGGAACACGGCCTTCGTGGTCGACACCCTTTCGAAGGCCGAGTTCGAGGCGCGGTGGAAGGGCGCCGATCCGATGGACTGGACCACCGACGCCTATGGCGGGCTGGGCGGGCCCTGGATCGAGGGCGACCGGGTGATGATCGCCGAATACTGGCGGCGCGAGGCGGTGACCCGCTCGATCGTGGCGCTGTCGGACGGACAGGTGATGGAGCTCAGCGCCTATGAGGCCCAGAAGGGCCTGTTCGACACGCTTGGGGTGAAGGTGGTCGGGCGGCCGCGGTCGGTGGCCGGCCACAAGGTGATCCAGCGGATCATGACCGGCGGCGAGGTGCTGGAGACCGTCGACTGGGCGGGCAAGTACATCCCCATCGTGCCGGTCTATGGCGAGGAGCTGCACGTGGACGGGCGGCGCGTGCTGCGCAGCCTGGTGCGCGACGCCAAGGACCCGCAGCGGATGTTCAACTACTGGCGCACGACCTCGACCGAGCTGGTGGCTCTGGCGCCCAAGGCGCCGTTCATCGGGCGCAAGGGGGCGTTCGAGACCGACGCGGTGAAATGGGCCACGGCCAACGTCCAGACCCACGCCTATATCGAATATGACGGGCCCGAGCCGCCGATGCGCCAGCCGTTCTCCGGCGTGCCGGCTGGGGCGCTGCAGGAGGCGCTGAACGCCAGCGACGACATGAAGTCGATCATGGGGCTGCACGACGCCAGCCTGGGCGCGCGGAGCAACGAGACGTCCGGCCGCGCGATCATGGCGCGGCAAAGGGAAGGGGATGTCTCGACCTTCCACTATATCGACAATCTGAGCCGGGCGATCCGGCACGCGGGGCGGATCCTGATCGACCTGATCCCCAAGGTCTATTCGACGCCGCGGGTGCTGCGGGTGCTGGGCCCAGGCGGGGAGGCGAGGCTGGCGCCGGTGAACCAGCAGTTCTCGGCCGACGCCGCCGACGCGGCTGGCCAGGTGAAGAAGATCGAGAAGATCTACGACCTGGGGGCGGGCAAGTACGACCTGACCGTCCGCGCGGGGCCGAGCTTCACCAGCCGTCGGGAAGAGGCGGCGACCCAGATGATCGAGTTGATCCGCGCCTATCCGCCGGCGGCGCCGATGATCGGCGACCTGCTGGCGCGAAACCTCGACTGGCCCGGCGCCGATGAGATCGCCGAGCGGCTGGGCGCCATGCTGCCCGCGCAGATGAAGGGGAGCTCGCCCGAGGCCGAGGCCGCCAAGGGCCAGATCGCCAAGCTCGCCCAGGCCCTGCAGGCCGCCGGCGCCAAGATCGCGGCCCTGGAGCAGGATCGCGGCCACGAAGCCCGGAAGCTGGAGATCGAGGCCTTCGAGGCCGAGACCAACCGGATGCGCGCCTTGGGCCAGGCGGAGACACGGCGTGGCTGAGGGCCAAATGTTCGTGGTTTGTTCTTGACTTTCGCACGGGATTTTGCGAGGATTGCGTCATTGGAGAGAAGTGCGGCCGCGCCGCCACACGGCGCGACGGTCGAGGTTCGAACCTACGACGCCTTCCTATCGAAGGACGGAAGGGGTCCCGACCACGCCTTCCTGGTCGTCACAGACCATCGCACCGGCGAGCAGAGGGTGCTTCGGGGCGGGCCGGAGTTCTCACGCGGCCTGCCTCGCGTCACCGCCGAGATGCGGCCTTGGTCGCAAAGCCGCGAACGGGCGGTGCTGGACCGCGGGAAGGCGGTGACCACCCTGGCCAAGACTTGGCTGCCGCAGGCCGACGGGCAAGACCTGTTCCGTCGCGGGGAGGCGCTCACCGACGCCTACGCCAAGGCCGCCCCCCGATACGGGCCGTTGTCGAACTCCAACAGCGTCGCTCAGGGCGGCTATCGGATGATGACGGGGCGCCGTTTCGCCGATTCCCAGCTCTGGGGAGCGGACACGGTCCTGCCGACGGAGCTTCGGCCCCGCCGGGATTCGAGAACGCCGCCGACGCTGAGCCGACGCCCTTGAACCGCCGCCGCACCGCCGTCGGGCGGCCGCCCAACCCTGAGGACAGCATGCAAACGGAAGACGCGATCAACTCGACGGCGGAGCTCGAGCTCGCCCCTGACCCTACCGCGGACCTTGAGGACGACGCCGAGGAGATCGAACACGAGGGCCAAGCCTACAGGATCCCGCGCGCGCTGAAGGGCGCGTTCCTGATGAACGCGGACTACACGCGCAAGACCCAGGAGCTGGCGGAGCATCGCCGGGCGCTGGAGCGCGACCGGCAGGGCCTGGCCCAGCGCCTGGAGACGGCCCACGCCACCGTGGAGGAACGCGCGCGGCTGACGGCCATCGAAGACCAGATGGCCGATTTCGCGGCCATCGACTGGGAGACGCTCGGCGAAGAGGATCCCCAGACCGCCCAGGCGCTGTGGTCGCGCTATGAGGACTTCGGCCACGCCCGTGACCGCTATGTCTGGTCGCTGTCGCAGCGCGAGCACCACGGCCGCGCCCAGGCCGAACGGGAGGTGGCCGAGCAACTGGCCGAGACCGGCCGGGTGCTGTCCGCGGAAATCGAGGGCTGGTCTCCGGACGTGGCGTCCAAGCTGGTGGAATACGCCGGCGCGTTCGGCGTGACCCTGGACGAACTGCGCGAGGTGGCCGACCCGCGACTGTGGAAGATCCTGCATCGGGCCCATGCGGGCGACGAACTGGCCAAGCAGCACCAGACCGCCAAGCAGGCCGAGCAGCTGCAATCGGTCCGTCCGGCGATCCAGGTGAGCGGCGGCGGCGCGGCCGCCGGCGGCGTTCGTGACGAGCTGGGCGCCGGGGAGTGGATGCGGCGCCGCAACGAGCATGTTCTGAAGGGGCGCTGACCCCACGGCCGACAAGGCCCTCCCATCTCACGGCGCACGACCAACCCGCTTGGACGTCGACGCGCCTTCGCCCGCCCCGCGCGGGCAGCTCGTCGCTCTGGCCCAGCGCCAGGACGGCGCCGAGCCGGTCTCCCTCCCATTCCGCGCGGCTTTCCCGAGGCTCGAGCGAGCCCGGAAGCCCTCGCGCGGCCAATCTCGAAGGACCTCATGCCCAATACGCTTCTCTCCCCCACGTCGGTGACCCGCGAGGCGCTGCGCGTGCTGCATCAGAAACTGAACTTCGTGGGCTCCATCACCCGCGAATACGACGACAGCTTCGCCCGCCAGGGCGCCAAGGTCGGCGACACCCTGAAGGTGCGCCTGCCCAACCAGTACACGGTGCGCAGCGGCTCGACGCTGGCCGCGCAGGACACGACCGAGACCGCCGTGGACCTGAAGGTCCAGACCCAGAAGGGGGTGGACCTGAACTTCACCTCGGTGGACCTGACCCTGTCCCTGGACGACTTCTCCGAGCGCGTCCTGGAGCCGGCCATGTCGGTGCTGGCGGCCAATATCGAGGCCGACGCCATGGGCATGTACAAGGACGTCTGGAACCAGGCGAACAACCACGGGGCCCCGGCGAACTTCAAGAAGATCCTCGATGGCCGCAAGATCCTGGTGGACAACCTGGCGCCGCTGGCCGGCCGGACCTGCAACCTGAACACCCAGGACAATGTCGACCTGGTCGATGCGCTGAAGGGCCTGTTCAACGACCGCGCGACGATCTCCAAGCAGCACCGCGAGGGCTTCATGGGCCGGACCGCCGGGTTCGACTTCATGGAGAACACGCTGTGGCCGTCGCACACCCGCGGCGCCCAGGCGGGCTATCTGGTCAATGGCGCCGGCCAGAGCGGCGCGTCGCTGATCGTGGACACCGGGACGGGCGCGGGTGGGATCGGCGACGTCTTCACCATCAGCGGCGTCTTCCGCGTGCATCCCGAGACCAAGCTGTCGACGGGGGTGCTGCAGCAGTTCGTGCTGACCGGCGTGCACGGTTCGGGGGCGACCAGCCTGGCGATCAGCCCGGCCATCGTCACCACCGGAGCGGGCCAGAACGTGAGCGCCGCCCCGGCCGACAACGCGCCAATCGCCTTCGCCGGGACCGCCTCGGCGGCGACAGGCACGTCGCTCGCCTACCACAAGAGCGCCTTCGCCTTCGCCACCGCCGACATGGTGATGCCGCGCGGGGTCGACTTCGCTGCGCGTGAGGTCTTCGACGGCGTCTCGATGCGGATCGTGCGCCAGTACGACATCAACAGCGACAAGTTCCCGTGCCGGCTGGATGTCCTCTACGGCTTCAAGACCCTGCGCCCGCAGCTCGCCTGCCGGCTGGCCAACAACTAGGCCTCATCCCCCGGGAGCCGGTTCGCCGGCTCCCACCCATCCCCGACAACTCAAGGAGGTCCAATGGACGCCAGCCAGGTTTCCAGCGACATGGAGGTCGTCACCCCCAGCGACGCCGCCGCGTGCCACGCGGTGGGCTTCGTCTTCACCGGGGGCGACTGCGCGATCGAGACCGGGCGTGGCCGGACCGTGGTCATCCCCGCCGCCTTCGCCGGCGTGGTTTTCCCGCAGGCGATCAGCAAGGTGAAGCTCACCGGCACGACCGCCTCGTCCGTCATCGTCTTCCGGGGCTGACCTCCAGCCACCCAGACAGCCAAGTCCATCTCTCCTGGAGGCGCCCACGATGGCCATCTCAACCTATTCGGAGCTGCGCGGCGCCATCGCCGACTGGCTCGAGCGATCGGATCTGCTCGAGCGGACCGCCGACTTCATCCGGCTGGCGGAGTCGCGCCTGGATCGCGTGCTGCGCCTGCGCCACATGGAGGCCGATCACGCGCTCGCCGTCCCAGGCGGCGCGCGAACCCTGGCCTTGCCGGAAGGCTTTCGCGAGCCGGTGGCGCTGTGGATCGATCGGCCAGGCGGGCGCGAACCGATGCGCTTTGTCGACGCGGCGGTGCTGGCCGTGACGCACGCATCCGGCGAGCCGCGGGCCTGGACCATCGACGGGGACCACCTGGCGTTCGATCGCCCGTGGGCCCAGGCGTGCGACCTCACGCTGAGGATGCTGGGGCGCCTGGCGCTCTCCGAGACGACACCCACCAACGCCGTGTTGCGCGACTATCCCGACCTCTATCTGTTCGGTTCGCTGATGGAGGCCGCGCCCTATCTGCGCGACGCCGAGCTGCTGTCGCTGTTCGCGGCGCGGTTCGAGGCGGCGCTGGTCGAGGTGCGGGCAAAGGAGTCGCGCCACCGTTCGCTCGCCCGGCTGTCGGTGGAGCCCGCGCTCGCCGCGATCGGCGCCTGAGCCATGACCCCGATCAGTCCCGAGACGCCACCGGCGCTGCGCGCCCTGCTGGCGGAGCTGGCCGAGGTGGTGCGCGCCTGGCGCGCGCCCGGCGCCCCGAGCTCTCTCTACGCCTGCGACGCCGACCAACTGCCGGACGCGGGCGACTGGCCCAACGGCCTGGTGCTGGTCTCCGACCTCAACATCCTCGCCCATTCGGACGGATCAAGCTGGATCCGCCAAGACACGGGAGCCGCGATCTAGATGCCATCGTCCTACACCCCGCGCCTTCGCCTGGAGATGCAGGCGGCCGGCGAGAACCTGAACACCTGGGGCGCGCCCAAGCTCAACACGGTGATCAACCGGATCGACTATTCGATCGCGGGCCTGGCGAGCATCGCGCTCACCGGGGACCACGTCCTGACCAGCTCGAACACCGCCGATGACGAGGCGCGCTCCGCGATCCTGAAGTTCACCGGGACGGGCGGTTTCACGGTGACCATCCCCTCGGTGAGCAAGGTCTACCAGGTGTGGAACGCCTCCGCCGGGGCCCTGACCCTGACGACCGGGGCGGGCGCGACGGTGGAGGTGGCCAGCGGCGAAGCGGCGCTGGTGATCTGCGATGGGAGCAATGTGAAGGCGGTGAAGGCCACTGACTTCGGCGGCGCCAGGTTGATCAATCTGGGCGACCCCACCGACGCGCAGGACGCGGCGACGAAGGCCTATGCGGATGCGCTGGCGTTCAACGATGTCGCCCTGCCGGGCCAGGGTCCGGGAACCGCCGGACACTACGTCAAGTCGGACGGAACGAACGCTGGTTGGGCCGCGCCCCTGATCTCCGACATCGACGGCTACGCCGCCGATCAAGCCGTTCGCCATGCGGCCACGCAGGCGGCGGCCGAAGCGTCCTCAAAGGCGCTCGCCATCGCTTTCGCAGCAGCTCTCTGAGGATCTCATGCCCACGACGCCGAACTCCATCATCACGCCCCAGGCCATCAAGAGCGCGACCGCCGCGTGCACCACTGCGAACACCACATACTCGTCTTCGCCGACCAACACCCAGGTGCTGATCACGGCCGGCGCCAATGGCGCCCGCGTGACGCGGATATCCGCCATTCCCCTGGAGAACGTCGGCGACACGCAGCTTCAGTTGTTTCGAGACGGCGACGGGACTGGAGCCGCCAAGCGGTTCTTCAACAGCGCGAAGATGCTGGCCTACACGATGGCCCAGACCACCGCCGCGACGCCGACGGAGTTCGCCTATTCCGATCTCAGTCCGCTGTTCCTGGCGTCTGGGGAAAAGGTCTATGCAGCCATCGGCCAGACGAAGAACATCACCTTCAACGCCGAGTGGGCGGACTACTGATGCGGGGGGTACGCGGGCTGGAGTCGCGCCCCGGTCTCAGCGGCCTCCATGCACACGCACTTGTCCGCCGCGGACAAGTCCTGAAGGGGGCCAAGCAGAGAAACGCGCACATTATCGCACTACCCGGCGACGCCAATTTTGCGGCCCCAGCATCAGGTTGGTACGACGTACTTCTCTACGGTCCTGGCGGGATGGGCGGATCGTCGGCCGGCACGGCGGCATCTGGAGGCGGTGGCGGTGGCGCGGCTCTAAAGCGCATCTGGCTTAGGGCTGGCGAAGTCGTGACCTACACCGTCGCTGTCTCGGGCGCTTCAACCACCGCTGCCGTTGCGGGACGATTTGCGTTCTCAGCTACCAGTGGAGGGGCAGGCGCAACAGGATTTGTACTCGGTGGAGCGGGCGGTCTTGGACTCGGCGGCGACGTTAATCGCTCAGGAGGTGCTGGCGAGGGCACAATGAACCCCGACGGTGATCCCAGCACAGAGGATGGGATTGGTGTCCTGCCGACGGCGGGCGAATTGGGTGGCTCAGGCGGAGTCGGCCCCTCTGGCGCAGGTGTTGGCGCATATGCCGGCGGGGGCGGGGGGGGAGGCGCGGGCTTCCGGGACATGTTGCCAAGCCTAGTTGGCGACGGCGGGTCTGGTTACGGCGACTATCCTATGTCTGCGCCCGGCGGAGGGGGATACGGAGTCGTGAGTGGTGGCGGTCCTGGGGCAACTGGCGCGAACGGTGCAATTGCAATCATCTACGCCAGATAGCCGCTGCCGAGGCTCTAATCGCGTCCGAGCACCCTTCGGGATTCTCAGCTATCAGGTGATGTCCGCCGCGTACTACCGTCAAGCTTGCCCGATCAACAACCATCGGCCGATCCTCCTGCCGTAGAAGGCTTGGAAGGGACTTAGGCGCTCGGACGTCTAAGAGGCTGTCGCCAGCAACTATGTGAACCGGAACAAGCTGATCTTCGAGAAGATACTGGTACGAACCACGGAAGGTGGCGTTCACGGCCGCGGCGAGATTGTTGTCCACAATGTGCCGAAGCGGCCAGATGTCGCCCTCTAGAAAGGGGTCGAGAGCAACGACGCCAGCGAGGCATGTCGGCGGCTTGCGCCCCATGGCTAGTCCAACGACGCCCCCGAGCGACTCCCCCACGAAAAGCACTCTCCTTCCAACAAGCGTGGCCTGGAGCGCTTCGGAATACGCAGCCGCGAACACCTCCACTGACACCTCGGATAGAGCCGGAGCATTGTTGTGCTTTGGGAGGCACGCCAAAATCACATCAAAGTCGGTCAGCAGCGCCGTAAGTGGTTGAAGTTGCGCCAGCGCACGTGTGGCGCCGTGAAGGATGACCACGAGTGGGCGATCGCCTCGCAGCTCCCCCGCATGGAAGTGAACCACACCGTTGCTGGTCGGCACGCGCACTAGCTGCATTCGCCCTATTTGCATGGCCGATCGCCGGTCGCCAAGGAGGCATCTTGCGGATACCGATCGAATTTCCAGTCGGCCTCAACGGCGACGACACCACTTTCGCGGCAACCGGTCGGTGGGCCGACGCCTCGAATGTGCGCTTTCACCGAGGGAGGCCCCAGGTCATCGGTGGGTGGGAAAGTCTCGCCAGCGATCCGTTGACTGGCCTGTGCCGGGCGGCCCTGGCCTGGACGGATCGCACGTCCAGCCTGGATATCGCCTTTGGCACCCACTCGAACCTGCAGGTCTGGGTCGGCGGCGGGCTCCATGACATCACGCCGGGCCTGGCCCGCGCCTCGGCGCGGCTGGGTGCAAATCCGCTGTCCGTGTCCAACGCATCGACGGTGATCACCGTCGCGCACGTCGCTCACGGTCTGGCCACGGGTGACAGCGTCATGATTTCGGGATCGTCCCTGGTCGGCGGGGTCACGCCCTCAGGGCTCTACTCTCTTACGGTGACCGGCCCCCACGCCTACGCCATCACCCATGGGTCCGCGGCGACCTCGACCGCCGTGGGCGGCGGATCCGCCGTCGTCAGCGCGCCGCAGAACACCTTCTCGATGGGGTCAGTCGATGGCGCCGGCGGCGCCGGCTATGGCACCGGGTCCTACTCCACCGGCGACTATTCCGAGCCCTCCACGGCCGACTACTTCCCCCGCACCTGGGCGCTGGCGGCCTGGGGGGAGAACCTGTTGGCCAATCCGCGCGGCGGGGCGATCCACGCCTGGACCAACGACACCATGGTCATGGCCGCGCCGCTGGCCAATTCGCCGCGCCAGGTCACCCACATGCTGGTCGCGCCCCAGGACCAGGTGTTCGCCCTGGGGTGCAACGAAGAGGTCTCCGGCGCCTTCAACCCACTCTGCATCCGTCATTCCTCCGTGCGGAACAGCACGGTCTGGAACACCGCGGCGAACACCACCGCCCGCGAGTACATCCTGCCTGGGGGCGGAAGGATCGTGGCCGGACGGGTGGTCGGCCCGTACCTGCTGGTCTGGACGACCCACGCGCTGTTCCTGGGAACCTTCGTGGGCGCGTTGGGGCAGCCCTGGCGGTTCGATCGCGTGGGCGAGAAGTGCGGCTTGATCGGGCCGAACGGCGCAGTGGTCGTGGGGCAGGGGGCCTACTGGCTCGGTCCGGACCTACAATTCTATCGCTACCTCCTGGGGGGCGCCCCGGAACCGCTCGCCTGCCCAATCCACCAGGACTTCGCCGACAACCTGGCGCCATCGCAGGGCGACAAGGTCGTGGCGTCGTCCATCTCGGCGTTCAGCGAGATCCGGTTCGACTATCCCGACGCCCGAGACGGGTCTGAGAACAGCCGCTACCTGTCGCTGTCGCTGGCTGACGGCGCCTGGTCGAGGGGGGTCATGGCGCGAACGGCGATGGTCGACGCGGGCCCGGCGCAGCATCCCATCGGGGTGGATCCTGTGGGCCAGGTCTATTGGCACGAGCGCGGCGCCAGCGCCGACGGCGGTCCATTCTCCTGGTTCGTCGAGACGGCGGACCAGCACCTGGACGAGGACGTCACGGCCATGGTTCGCGGCCTGTGGCCCGACATCAAGGACCAGCAGGGCCCGGTGGCCGTGACGGTCATCAGCCGCTTCCAGCCGCAGGGGGAGGAGCGCGTCTACGGTCCCTATCTGATGGCGCCCGGCGAAGACCGGATCGATATCCGCGCAACCGGCAGGCTCTTCCGGATGCGGCTCTCGGGTGGGTCGTCGCCGACCGCCTGCCGGATCGGCAAGCCGGTGTTCGATATCGCCGTCGCCGGCCGGCGATAGGGCGTCTTCGCGAGCTTTGATCATGATCGACCTCTGGATGCTCTGCCGAGGATGGCTGCTGCCTGCATTGCTGCCGGAAGACGGAGGAGAGGCTGAGCTGGTCGCCGAGATCGCGGCCGGCCGGGTGCGGCTCTGGGTCGGAGAAGCCTGCGCCCTGGCCACCGAGCTGGCGTCGGAGGGCGACGGGACCTGCCTGCACATCTGGCTCGGCGGCGGTGATCTACAGGGCATCCTGGCGCTGCGGCCCGGCTTGGAGGCCTACGCGCGGGGCCTGGGCTGCCGCAGCGTGACGATCGATGGACGACCGGGATGGAGCCGGGTGTTGCGTGGCCACGGCTACGTGCGCGCCGGCGGTGAACTGAGAAGGACGCTCCGATGAGCAAGAGAAAGTCGACGACACAGTCGTCTCAATCCAACCTGTCTACCACGACGCCAATCAATCCAGACTGGGTCCAGCATACGGCTCAGAGCCTGAATCAGGGTGTGCAGCGCATCGGCGGCCTCGACCCCTATTCGCTGGTCGCCCCGGTGACGGGCCTCGAGACACAGGCCGCCCAGGGGGCGTCCAGTCTTGGCAGGGGCTTCGGCGGCGGTGGAACGGACGCCGTCGGCGGCGACGCCTGGTTCGCGAAGCTGCTGTCAGGGCCAACGCCCGCCGCCTCGTCCGCCAGCCTGCTGGACAATCTTCGGGCCTACTACAACCCCTTCAAGGACCAGGTCACCGGCGCGGCCATGGCCGACTTTGACGCGGACGCCGGGCGGACCAGAGCGGCGCAGGACCTGGCGCTGGCCGGCGCCTCGGCGTTCGGCGGTTCGGGCGCGGCGTTGACGCAGTCGATGACCGAGGGCGAACTGGCGCGAGCGCGCAGCAGCCAGCTTTCCAGGCTGCTCTCGGAGATGTTCAGCACCAGCGCGGGCCTGGCTGGGCAGGACGCCCAACGCCGCCAGGACGCGTCGATCGCCAATGCGCAACTGGCGCAGGCCGACAATCAGTGGCGCAGCCAGACCGCCCTGGCGCGGGACGATGGCGCGCGCTCCAACGTCGCGGCCCAGGCGGCCCTGGGCGCCCAGCTGCGGGGCGTCGACCAGGCGACCCGCAACGCGCCGCTGTCGCTGCTGGGCTCACAGATCGACATGTTCTCGGGCCTGCCGCTGTCGCTGTTCCAGGGCCAGACCACGAGCTCGTCGGGGACCGGGAGCTCGAAGTCGACGCAGACCGGCAGCGTCTTGGACACCGTGGGTCAGCTCGCTCAGATCGCCCAAGCCGCCGCGGCTTTGAAGGCTTCGGATCGGCGGTTGAAGCGAGACATCCATCGTCTTGGCCACCGCGCCGACGGGCTGAGCGTCTATCTCTACCGCTATCTCTGGTCGCCGCTCTGGCAGATCGGGGTGATGGCGCAAGAGGTGTTGAAGGTCACTCCGGCAGCCGTCGTGCGCCATCCGAGCGGATTCCTGATGGTCGATTACAGCAAGCTGGGAGCCTGACATGACCTTTGGGTTCAAGGCGTTTCGCCAGAGCATGTTTCCGAACGCCGAGTTCGGCCAAAGAGTCGCCCAGGCGGCTCCTCTCAGCATCATGTCGGAGACGCCCGCCGCGTGGACGCCGGATCGGCCGGTGTTCAACCCGGGCCTCAGCTACAAGCCGCCCTCGAAGTTCGAAGCCTATTGGGGCACGCCGCTGGAGCGAACCGGTAAGACTCGGGCCGAGCACCTTGGCGAGATCGGATCGCTCCTGAGAGACCGAGACGAACACTACATTCCCGCCCCGTCGGTCGACCTCTCGCCGCCGGCCACGCCCACACTGACGGGACGGGGCGGAAGCTCAGGCGCTTCCGACGTTCTTGCGCGCGTTCGGGCGCGCTATGGCCTGTGACCGCGTCCACATCCCTGGACTCCCTGCATCAGGCCCAGATCCTGACCCTGCGCCAGATCGGCGACAACGTCGCGGCCCAGACCCAGCGGCTGGAGGGGTTGACCGCCAAGGTGGATGACGTGCGCGAGCGGCTGGTTCGCCTGGAAGCCCAGGAAGCCGGAAAGCTGGTTGAGGGCCTGCGCGGCGATCTCAAGGCGGCGCTGGCGCGGATCGACACCCTGGAGTCTCAGCGGGACCGAGTGGTCGGGGTGGCCGCGTTCTGGGCGTGGCTTGTACGCAGCGGGCCGTGGCTAGCCGCGGGCGCCGCGGCTTTTCTCGCCGGCATGGGTTGGCGCGCTGGTGGTGGCCGGTGACCGGCCAGAGATCCTGACAAGCGCAAGAAGCAAGGAGGTCAGACATGCCGACAAGGCTTTCGCCGCATTTCACGGTGGAGGAGCTCACCGCGACGCAACATCGCCGGTTGGACAATACGCCGTCGCCAGCGGTGCTTGAAAATCTGCGCCGTACGGCGGAGCGGATGGAACAGGTACGCAGCCTGCTGGGAGACCGGGTGATCACCGTGTCGAGCGGCTATCGTTCACCCGCGGTCAACCGTGCGGTCGGCGGCGCGAAAACTAGCGCGCATTTGTCGGGGCTGGCGGTCGACTTCAACTGCCACGCTTTTGGCTCGCCGGCCGAGGTCTGCGAGGCGATCGCACGATCCAGCATCACCTTCGACCAGCTAATCGAGGAAGGTCGTTGGGTCCATTTGAGCGCTGATCCTCGAGGGCGACGCCAGGTGCTGACCAAGCGCAAAAACGGCGGCTATCGGGCAGGTTTGGGTCGTGATCCTCCGACGCCGGGCCTCTGACGGACCACGCACGCTTGAGCGATCCTAGCTTATCGCTGGTCACCTGCAACGCCGACCCGACGGACCAGGGTCCGTACGTAGTCGCCGACATCCTGGGGCCAGGACGCGGTCAGATCGTCGAAGCGCGCATAGTCCTTGGCGTAGAATGCGCGACTGGCTTCCTCGAAATCCGGCAAGTCGCCAGCCAGGGCAAACATCACGCGGTGAACCGCCTCCTGAGCCTGTCGGCTATCGGCGGGCGCCGCCCGCCGCGCGTCTTCGACGAGGCGCCGCAAGGCCGCCGAGGCGCCGCCTGGCTGCGCGGCCAGCCATTCCCAGTGCCGGGGGAGGAGGGTGACCTCGCGGGCGATGACGCCAAGCTTGGGACGTCCGCGGCTTGTCGGCTTGGCGGGTTCGGGCGCCTCCTGCGCCGCCAGCCGCGCCAGGACGTCGGCCAGCTCGCCGCGCAGGTCGAGTTCGGCCGTATGGCCCGTCGCATCCTCGAAGACCAGCAGGTGGGTGGCGTCAGCATCGAAGGCCGCCTTGACGGCAGGGGCGACGTCGGCGAGCGAACCCGACGCCACCCGCAGCTTCCCGACGAAGGCGGTAAAGGGTCCGAGACGGGCCATGTGCGCTCCAGCCGAACGACGGCTACCCTGCCGTCATGTGGCCTTAAATAATACCCGGATATAATTTGATCAAGCACGCAAGACCCATCACGCCGAGAGGCGCATATCGACGGACGATGTCGAAGGATCTCGCGCTCTCTCCCTTTGGCGGGGAAAGAGTGGTGCCACCGCAGGGACTCGAACCCTGGACCTCAGCCTTACCAAGGATGCGCTCTACCACTGAGCTACGGCGGCGAAAAGACGAGGCGCGGGCTATAGCCAAAGCCTGGGCCCGCGTGAAGCCTAAAAGCGTCGAAAGGCGTCTTGACGCGGCGGCGGCCTCGTCGCACCCCAGTTTTGCATGGAAAAACCTGGAAAAACGGTCGTCGAGGAACGCGAGGCCAAACTCGCCGCGGCGCTTCGCGCAAATCTGCGCCGACGCAAGGGAGGTGGGCGAGTCGCAGCGCCACCGAAGCCGTCTGAACCGGATGCGGCCTCGTAGCGCGCCCGGCTTTGCGCCGCCCGCCGCGCAGGCTAGATAGCGGCGACGGCTCTGGCGCGCGCGGCGCGCCGACCACGGTTGAGGGACGAGATTGGATCGCATCGCCATTGTCGGCGGCGCGCGGCTGGAGGGTGAGATCCCCATCAGCGGCGCCAAGAATTCCGCAATCAAGCTGATGGCGGCCAGCTTGCTCACCGACGAGCCGCTGCGGCTGACCAACATGCCGCGACTGGCCGACACTCGCTTCCTGGGTCGTCTGCTGGAGCGGCTCGGCGCCCAGGTCGAGGAACGCGACGGCGCTGACGGCGCCGAGACCGTGTTGCACACCCGCGAGATCGTCAGCGGAATCGCGCCCTATGAGCTGGTCCGCCAGATGCGGGCGTCGTTCAACGTGCTGGGCCCGCTGATCGCCCGGACAGGGCAGGCGAAGGTTTCGCTGCCCGGCGGCTGCACGATCGGCGCGCGGCCTGTGGACCTTCACCTCGAAGCGCTGCGAAGTCTGGGTGCGACCATCGATCTGCATGAAGGGTATGTCTACGCGCAGGCGCCGCGCGGCCTGATCGGCGCCGAGATCGTTTTCCCTTTCGTTTCGGTCGGCGCGACGGAACACGCGATGCTGGCGGCGGTGCTGGCGCGGGGCGAGACCGTGTTGACCAACGCGGCGTGCGAGCCGGAGCTTGTCGACCTGGCCGATTGCCTGAACAAGATGGGGGCCAAGGTCTCCGGCGCCGGAACCTCGAGGATCCGCATCGAGGGCGTCGCGCGCCTGACCGGGGCGACGCATTCCGTCATTCCCGACCGGATCGAGACCGGGACGTTCGCCCTGGCCGCGGCCATGGCCGGCGGAGAAGTGCGCCTGACACGCACCCGCAGCGACTTCATCGACACCCTGCTGGACAAGATGGAAGAGGCTGGCGTCGGCGTGACCCGCCATGAGGACGGCGCCACGATCAAGCGTGGCGGCGGGCGGTTGCAGGCCGTCGAGATCGAAACAGACCCCTATCCCGGCTTCGCCACCGACCTGCAGGCCCAGTTCATGGCCCTGATGACCGTGGCCGACGGCGAGAGCGTGATCCGCGAGACCATCTTCGAGAACCGCTTCATGCACGCGCCCGAGCTGGCGCGCCTGGGCGCCGACATTTCGGTGTCGGGCGGCGAGGCGCGGGTTCGCGGAGTCGCGATGCTGGAGGGCGCGCCGGTGATGGCGACCGATCTGCGGGCTTCGGTCAGCCTGGTGATCGCCGCCCTGGCCGCAAGCGGCGAGACCATGGTCAATCGCGTCTACCACCTGGATCGCGGCTTCGAGCGTCTGGAGGAGAAACTCAGCGCCTGCGGCGCCCAGATTCGCCGCATCGCCGGCGACGGCGAACCGGAGGATTGATGATGCGCACCGCTGAAGCCCCGCGCCTGCGCCTGTTGGCCGAAGACGCCGATGACCTGACGGTGATCGCCGCGGCGCTGCAGGACGCCGTCTGCAAGATCGGCGATATCGCCTACGACGCCAAGGCTCGTCGCCTGACCCTGGGCGTCAACCGCTACCGCTGGGAAGGACCCGGGGGCGAGCGCGTGCGCAGCGGTCTGCAGATCGGTTCGGTGCTCACCGTTCAAACCCGCAAACTGCGTCGAACCGCCAAGGCCGCGGTGGTGGAGTTGCTCACGCTTGGGTTCGAGGCCGGGGACGCGCCTGGCGGCGTCTTGAGCCTGACGTTTGCGGGCGGCGGAGACCTGCGGGCCACGGTCGAATGCGTCGACGCGGTGCTGGCCGACGTCTCCGCCCCCTGGCCGACCCCGCGCACCCCGACGCATGAAGCCTGACACGCCATAGCCTTGCGCGGGCAAGGCCGCTAATAGAGCGCGCCATGCGCCGTTTCCAATTCTCCGATCCCAACTTCGAAACCGCCTTCGCCGCCTTCGTCGAAGAGCGCCGAGAAACGCCCGAGGACGTGGATGTCGCGGTCCGCGACGTCTTGTCAGCCGTTCGGGCCGAGGGCCTGACCGCGGTGTTGCGCTATGGGCGGCTGTTCGATCGCGCCGAGGTCGACGAGACCAACATCCGGGTGACGATCGACGAGATCGAGGAGGGCGCGGCCAAGTGTCCTCAGGAGGTGCGCGACGCCATCGCCTTCGCCGCGGGGCGCATCCGCAGCTACCACGAACGTCAGCGGCCGGCCGACGCGTGGTTCACCGATGATGCGGGCGTCCAACTCGGCTGGCGCTGGACGCCCATCGAGGCGGTGGGCGTCTATGTCCCCGGCGGCCGCGCCGCCTATCCCTCCACCGTGCTCATGAACGCCGTTCCGGCCTTCGTGGCCGGCGTCGACCGCATCGCCATGGTCACGCCGCCCGGTCGGCTGCAGCCCGCCGTGCTGGCGGCGGCGAAGGAGGCCGGAATCACCGAGATCTGGCGCGTCGGCGGCGCCCAGGCGGTCGCGGCCCTGGCCTACGGCGCCGGGCCGATCCGCCCGGTGGACAAGATCGTCGGCCCAGGCAACGCCTACGTGACCGCCGCCAAGCGCCGGGTCTATGGCACGGTGGGCATTGACGCCCTGGCCGGCCCGTCCGAGATCGTCGTGGTGGCGGACGCCGCGAACAATCCCGAGTGGATCGCCGCCGACCTGCTCTCCCAGGCCGAACACGATCCGGCCGCCCAAGCCATCCTGATCACCGATGACGCCGCCTTCGCAGACCAAGTTGTCGCCGCTCTCCAGCGACAGCTGGCGAGCCTGACGACAGGCGAGGATGCCGCCGCGTCTTGGCGCGACCATGGCGCGGTGGTGATCGCGCCGCTGGATGAGGCGCCGGCGCTGGTCGATCTCATCGCCCCAGAGCACGTGGAATTCGCCCTGGACACCCCCGAGCGCCTGGCCGATCGCGTGCGCCACGCCGGCGCGATCTTCCTCGGCCGCCACGCGCCGGAAGCGATCGGCGACTATGTGGCAGGCTCCAACCACGTGCTGCCGACCAGCCGCGCGGCGCGATTTTCCTCGGGCCTGTCGCTCTACGACTTCATCAAGCGCACCTCGATCGTCAAATGCGATGAGGTGGCGTTCGCGGCGCTCGGACCCGCGACTGTGGCCCTGGCCGACGCCGAGGGTCTTCCCGCCCACGCGCGCTCGGCCGCGATTCGCCTGGGCCGCGGCTGAGGTCGGTCGCCGAAGCTGAACAGTTCCTGTCAGCGGCGTTCCGGCGCCCGTTCAGGAAAGCCCGTCTAGGGTGCCTCTCATCGGGGCCGCAGGGCCTTGGGAAAGACACTCAAAGAAAGACGGAGACCACCCCATGCCTACTTCCAACACCTCGAAGCTGATGCGCGGCGCCATTGTGGCGAGCCTCGCGGGCGTGCTGGCGGCCGGCGCCGTCTCGAGCGCCAACGCTCAGCAGTATCGCGCCCCGACCGGCGGCGGTGTCGGCTCCATCGTGAGCTGCGACGCGCCGGGCGGCAAGCAAGCTGGCGGCGCTCTGATCGGCGCGTTGCTGGGTGCGGCCGCGGGCTCGAACCTGGCCAAGAACGACCGCGGCACGGGCACCGCCATCGGCGCCGTCGCCGGCGCGGCGACGGGCTCCTATGTCGGCTGCAAGATGCAGCGCGACGCCCAGACCCAGACCGCCTACGGCCAACCCTACGCTCAGCCGGCGACCTATGTTCAGAACGGCTATCGCCTGAACCGCAACCTGGCTCCGGCCCGATATGTCCGTGACGGCGGCGGCTTCGTCGCCACCTCGACGCTGAACCTGCGTGCGGCGCCGACCACGGGCTCGGCCCGGGTCGGCAGCCTGCGGGCTGGCGAGAGCTTCCAGGCCCTGGCCCGGGTGCGCGGCAGCGAGTGGATCCTGGTGGGTCGCGGGGGCGTCGGCGTGGGCTATGTCCACGGCGCCTATGTCCAGCCGGCCGGCTATCAGCAGGCGAGCTACGGCTACTAAGACCCAGGTCTGCCTTCATCGGAGACAGGCTTGAGCCCTCGGCGCAACCGCGCCGGGGGCTTTTTTCTTGGCCCTGAACCCGGTTGGCGGCATTGAGCAGGATGACGTTAGGGGTTGGTTTGCAATAAACCTCGACGCAAGCCTTCACCAACCGAGCCCATGGCCGCCGACGATCGCACCCATCAGCGCCTGCAGTCCGTAGAGATCGACGAGGAATCCCTCGCCGCGGTCTCGCGCGACCAGGAGCAGGAACGCCAGATCGCGATCTTCGACCTGCTGGAGGAGAACCACTTCTTCCCCGAGGGCGCGGAGAGCGGTCCCTATGACCTGCGCATGGGCCTGATCGAGAACCGCCTGGTCCTCGACGTCACCGGCCCCGCCTACGAAAAGCGCCACATCCTGTCGCTCTCGCCGTTCCGTAGTCTGATCAAGGACTACTTCATGATCTGCGAGAGCTACTACCAGGCCATCCGCAACTCGACGCCCCAGCAGATCGAGGCCTTGGACATGGGCCGGCGCGGTCTCCACAACGAGGCCTCCGAGCTGCTGCGCACCCGGCTGTCGGGCAAGATCGAGACCGATCTCGACACGGCGCGCCGGCTTTTCACCCTGATCTGCGCCCTGCACTGGCGGGGCTAGGGCGGATGGTCGATGACGCCGTACGCGCGCCTCTGCCCGGGGCTGTGCTGTTCGCCTGCAATTTCAACCGCGTCCGCTCCCCCATGGCAGAAGCCCTGCTGAAACGCGCCCTGGGCGACCGGATCTACGTGGACAGCTGCGGCCTGCGGCGGGAAGCGACCGAGACTGGAGAACGCGTCGATCCCTTCGTCCAGGCGGTGATGGCGGAGATCTCCTGCGATCTCGTCGCCCACAGCTCCAAGACCTTCGACGATCTCGAGGACGACAGCTTCGACCTGGTCGTCTCGCTGACCCCGGAGGCCCAGCACCGCGCGGTTGAGATGACGCGCGGTCGGGCGGCCGAGATCGAGTACTGGCCGACCTTCGATCCAACCCTGTCCGACGGCTCGTGGGCGACCCGGATGGCCGCCTATCGCGAGGTTCGCGACGCCCTGGCCGCCAGGATCGCGGAGCGTTTCGGCCGCTAGAATCCCTCCGAACTCAGGCTAGCCTTCGATTGGCCGAGCGCGTAAAGCGCATCATAATTGGCGCTACGGCTCGCCCGACTCATCGCGCGCGCCACCCGCTTGGTCGTCGGTCAGTTTGGGAGCCTGCATGGCGAAAGAAGAGCTTTTGGAGTTTCCGGGTACGGTGAGTGAAGTCCTGCCCAACGCCACATTCCGGGTGAAACTTGAGAACGACCACGAGATCATCGCCCACACCGCGGGCAAGATGCGCAAGAACCGCATCCGCGTCTCGGCCGGCGACAAGGTCCTTATCGAGATGACGCCCTATGACCTCACCAAGGGCCGCATCACGTTCCGCGTCCGCTAGGACGACGATTGTCACACATGAAAATGCAGCGCCTGGTGCTCGCCTCCGCAAGTCCTAGGCGGCTTGATCTCCTGCGCCAGATCGATCTGGCGCCCGACGCGGTCGACGCCGCCGAGATCGATGAAACCCCCCTCAAGTCCGAGACGCCGCGCCTGACGGCCCTGCGCCTGGCTTGCGCCAAGGCCGCGGCCGTGGCCGCCAAGCAGCCCGGCGCATTCGTCCTGGCCGCCGACACCGTGGTGGCGGTCGGCAGCCGCATCCTGCCCAAGGTCGAGACCGAGGCCGAGGGGCGAAGGTGCCTGGAGTTGTTGTCGGGCCGCGCCCACCGGGTGTTGACCGGCGTCGCGGTCCAGGCTCCGGACGGCCGTCTTGTCAGCCGCCTGGTCGAGAGCCGCCTGCACTTCAAGCGGCTAACCCCGACCGAGATCGACGACTATCTGAAGAGCGGGGAGGGCGTCGGCAAGGCCGGCGGCTACGCGATCCAGGGCCGGGCGGGCGCCTTCGTCATGGCGATCCAGGGCTCCTATCCCGCGGTGGTTGGACTGCCGCTCTACGAGACCGTAAACCTGCTGACAGGTCTGGGATTTGGGCGGCGATGAGCGAACGGCGTCTCTACCTGGATCGTGGCGTCGGCGAAACGAGGGGCGTGGTGACGCTCGACGGGCGGCCTGAGCGGCTGCTGATCGCCCGCGACGGCGATACGTCCGCGGTCAAGCTGGGCGCGCGCTACGTCGGGCGGGTGCGCAAGGTGGAGGCCGCCTTCGCTTCGGCTTTCGTCGACCTGGGCGGGGTCGAGGCCCTGTTGTCCTTCAAGCCGGAAGCGCGGCCCGTGGAAGGCCAGTCCCTCGAGGTCGATGTCCGGACCGAGCCGCGCGCCGGCAAGCTCGCCACCGTGCGCGCCATCGGCGCGGGGGAGGGCGCGCCCCGCCTGCTGACCCAGGCGCCCGGGCTCGCCGAACAGCTCGCCGCCTTCGCCCGCAATGTCCAGCTCGTCGAGGGCCGCGAGGCCCGCCGTGCGGCCGACGAGGCCGAAGCCGACGCGCTGGAGATCGTCCATCCGCTGCCGGGCGGCGGGACCCTGGCCATCGAGCCGACCCGGGCCCTGGTCGCCATCGACGTCGATATCGGCGAGCGCAAGGGCCAGGACGCCAAGCGCGTCACCCGCCAGGCCAATCTCACAGCCCTCGCCGTCGCCGGACGGCTGTTGCGCCTGAAGAGCCTCGGCGGCATCGTGGTGATCGACCTCGTCGGCCGTGGCCACGATGGAAACGCCCTGATGACCGCCGCTCGCGCCGCCTTCGCCCCCGACAATCCCGGTGTCGCTATCGGCCCGGTGGGCCGGTTCGGCACCATGGAGCTGACCGTGCCGCGCCGGGCCCCGCCGATCGCCGAGCTGCTTTGCGACGCCAAGGGCCGGCTCACCGATCTCACCTTGGCCCTACGCCTGATCCGCGCCATCGAGAACGAGGGGGCGGCCCAGCCGGGCGCCCGACTCACTGCGCTCTGCGCGCCTGAGATCGCCGCCGCGGCCCAGCCGCTGGCCGCGGGCCTGGCGGGCCGCATCGGTGCGCGCTTCGAGATTCGCCCCGACGCGGCGCATCCTCGCGAACGCTTTGACGTGAGCGGCCGATGAGCGCCTGTCCCGTCTGCGGCAAGCCGGCCCAGCCGGACTATCGCCCCTTCTGCTCGAAACGCTGCGCCGACGTTGACCTGCATCGCTGGTTGAAGGGCGGTTACGCCATCCCGGTCGTGGACGACGACGAAGGCCCCGACAGCGAAGACCCGGAAGACTAGCGACCTCGCTGGACAGCCGCGAAAGCCTCTTCTATAGACGCTGCTCCCGCGTCGGCGGGACTAGGCCTGGGTAGCTCAGTTGGTAGAGCAGCGGATTGAAAATCCGCGTGTCGGTGGTTCGAATCCGCCCCCAGGCACCACTCACTCCGTCATTTCGCCAAAAGGCGCGAACGGCCTCCGCATCGTCGCGGTCCATCCGGTCACCGACGAACTGGTTGCCTTCCTGAAATCGCGGCGACCGACCCTGTGGCCGTTCTGATACGGTCGTGCAGCAAGCCGGTCACTGCCGATTGACAAGGCTTCACAACACACCCTTTCATCGCGGTTTCACGCGTCAGGAAATGGGTTTCTGGTGACGAGCCGCCCCGCTGAGCCCGTCGGAACACTGGCCACCGCCCTGGCCCACGCCGCGCGTCTCCTGCCTTCGAATCCGGACCTCGCCGAGGCGCAATCGCGCGAGATCCTCAAGGTCGCGCCGCAACACCCCGACGCGGTGACCCTGCTGGCCGCGGCTCTGCGCCGCCAGGGCCGGTCGGGCGCGGCGCTGGAGGTGCTGGGGCCTGCGGCCGAGGCGCGCCCGGACCTCGCCCAGCTCCAGTTCGAGACCGCCCTGGCGCGGATGGCGCTGGGCGATGGGCCCGCGGCCATCATCGCCCTGAACCGCGTCGTGGCCCTCGCCCCCGACCACGCCCAGGCCTGGCGCGCGCTGGGCGACCAGCTCACCCTGGCCGACCGGCATGAAGAGGCCGACGCGGCCTATGCCCGCCACATCAAGGCCTCCACCCGCGACCCGCGGCTGATCGAGGCCGCCACCGCCCTGTGCGACAACAGGCTCGCGGTGGCCGAACGCCTGCTGCGCACCTTCCTCAAGGCCCATCCGACCGACGTCGGCGCGATCCGCATGCTGGCGGAGGCCGGCCTGCGGCTCGGACGCTACGACGACGCCGAGGCCCTGCTGGCCCGCGCCCTCGAACTGGCCCCCAGCTTCGCCGCCGCGCGCCAGAACTACGCCACGGTCCTCTATCGCCAGAACAAGGCCGCCCAGGCCATCGTCCAGGTCGACCTGCTGCTGGCCGACGACCCGCGCAATCCCGGCCACCGCAATCTGAAGGCCGCCGCCCTGGGGCGCATCGGCGAGTATGACGCCGCCATCGAATGCTATGGCGGGGTGCTGGCGGACTATCCCGGCCAACCCAAGGTCTGGATGAGCTACGGCCATTCCCTGAAGACGGTGGGGCGCCAGGCCGAGGCGGTCGAGGCCTACCGCCGCAGCCTCGCCATCGAGCCAGGCCTGGGCGAGGCCTATTGGAGCCTGGCCAATCTCAAGACCGTGAAGTTCACCGACGCCGACGTGGCGGCGATGGAGAGCCAGCTCCAGCGGCTCGATCTCTCGGACGACGACCGCTTCCACCTGCATTTCGCCCTGGGCAAGGCGCTGGAGGACGCGGAGCGCTACGAGGAATCCTTCGGCCACTACGACCAGGGCGCGGCGCTGCGCCGGGCGGGGCTGGACTACGACGCCGAGGAGACCTCGCGCCACGTGGCCCGCTCCAAGGTGGCCTTCACCGGCGAGTTCTTCGCCGAGCGCGCGGGGCGGGGCAGTCCGGCGCCGGACCCGATCTTCATCGTTGGTCTGCCGCGCTCGGGCTCCACCCTGATCGAGCAGATCCTGGCCAGCCATTCGGCGGTGGAAGGCACCCAGGAACTGCCCGACATCATCGCCATGGCCCGCCGTCTCGGCGGCCCGGACAAGGCCTATCCCGAGAACCTCGCCGATCTCGACGCGGCCCAGGTGCGGGAACTGGGCGAGGAGTTCCTGGCCCGCACCCAGGTGCATCGCAAGCTCGGCCGGCCGTTCTTCATCGACAAGATGCCGAACAACTTCGCCCACGCCGGGCTGATCGCCCTGATCCTGCCGAACGCCAGGATCATCGACGCGCGCCGCCATCCGCTGGGCTGCTGCTTCTCGGGCTTCAAGCAGCACTTCGCTCGCGGCCAGGCCTTCAGCTACAGCCTCTCCGACATCGGCCGCTACTATGCCGACTATGTGGCCCTGATGGCCCATTTCGACGCCATACTGCCGGGCCGGATCCATCGGGTCATCTATGAGGAGATGGTCGCCGATCCGGAGGCCCAGGTCCGCCGCCTGCTCGACTATTGCGGCCTGCCGTTCGAGGACGGCTGCCTGCGCTTCTATGAGAACGACCGCGCCGTGCGCACCGCTAGTTCCGAGCAAGTGCGCCGGCCGATCTTCGCCGACGCCACCGATCACTGGCGCAATTACGAACCCTGGCTGGGCCCGCTGAAGGCCGAGTTGGGCGCGGTTCTGGAAGCCTATCCCGCCGCGCCCGCGCCTTGAGCGCCGGCCGCCCGCGAAACGGGCGGCGAGGTCGCCAGACGCGCCGCGGGGCGGGGAGACGTTGACGAGGACCTGGCCCTGAGAGGCCATGGCCCAAATGAGGGGAGACCGAGATGAGTCGAACGACAACGCACGCGAGGCGGGCCTGGCCACGCCTGCTGCTGGCCACCACCATGCTCACCGCCATGGGCGCGAGCGGGGCCGTGGCCCAGGAGCTGGAGGAGGTCGTGGTCACCGCGCAGAAGCGGGAAGAGAATCTGCAGAGCATTCCGGTCAGCATTCAGGCCATCGGCGAGCAGAAGTTGGACGAACTGCAGGTCGCCGACTTCACCGACTTCGTGAAGTTCCTGCCCAGCGTCGCTTTCCGGACCGGGGGGCCGGGCTTCACCAACATCTATATGCGCGGCGTCGCCAGCGGCGAGAACAGCAACCACTCCGGGCCCCTGCCCAGCGTCGGCGTCTATCTGGATGAGCAGCCGGTGACGACCATCACCGGCCCGCTGGACATCCACGTCTATGACATGGCCCGCATCGAGGCCCTGGCCGGGCCTCAGGGCACGCTCTACGGCGCCAGCTCCCAGGCCGGCACCATCCGCTACATCACCAACAAGCCGGAAATCGGCCATTGGGAGGGCGGCTACGACGTCGAGGTCAACCAGGTCGACGACGGCGGCCCGGGGTTCGGGGTCGAAGGCTTCGTCAACATCCCGGTGTCCGACAAGATGGCCGTGCGCCTGGTCGGCTGGCACCAGCATGACGGCGGCTATGTGGACAATGTCGCGGGGACCCGCACCTTCCCGACCTCTGGCGTCACCATCAACAACGCCGCCCAGGCCGAGGAGGACTACAACGACGCCGACACCACCGGCGCTCGCGCGGCCCTACGGATCGACCTGGACGACAACTGGACAATCAGCCCAACGATCATGGCCCAGGAGACCAAGGCCAACGGCCTGTTCGCCTACGATCCGGCGGTCGGCGACCTGAAGGTCACGCACTTCTATCCGGAATCGATCAAGGACCGCTGGTATCAGGCGGCCCTGGCGATCCAAGGCACGGTGGCCAATCTCGATCTGGTCTATGCCGGCGCCTACATGAAGCGGAACATCGACACCCAGTCGGACTATTCCGACTACTCGTTCTTCTACGACACCCTGTTCGGCTACGGCGCCTACATCACCGACGACGCCGGCGCCTTCATCAACCCGTCCCAGTACATCCAGGGCAAGGACCGCTTCACCAAGGAAAGCCACGAGTTCCGGCTTTCCACCCCGGCCGGCGCGCGGGTTCGGCTGGTCGGGGGCCTGTTCTACCAGCGCCAGACCCACAACATCGAGCAGCGCTACAAGATCGACAACCTGGCCGCCGCCACCGAGGTGCCTGGCTGGTCCGACACCCTGTGGCTGACCAAGCAGCTTCGGGAGGATGTCGATTCGGCGGTCTTCGGCGAGCTGACATACGACGTCACCGACAAGCTGACCGGCACCGTCGGCGTGCGCGGCTTCAAGTCGGAGAACTCGCTCAAGGGCTTCTTCGGGTTCGGCCTGGGCTACAGCTCTGGCACTGGGGTCGGCGGCTGCTTCGGACCTCCGGTAGTGTCCGGCGGCCCCTGCACCAACCTCAACAAGACCACCGAGGAGACCGGCTACACCTACAAGGTCAACCTGACCTACAAGATCGATGAAGACCGCATGGTCTACGGCATCGTCTCCACCGGCTTCCGTCCTGGCGGGATCAACCGGCGCGGCACCCTGGCCCCCTACGAGTCGGACTTCCTCACCAACTACGAGGCGGGCTGGAAGACCACCTGGCTCAACAACCGGCTGCGCTGGAACGGGGCGGTGTTCTACGAGACCTGGGAAGACTTCCAGTTCTCGTTCCTGGGCGCCAACGGCCTGACCGAGATCAAGAACGCCGGCCAGGCGAAGATGACCGGGGTGGAATCCGACATCAACTGGCTGGTGGGCGATGGCCTGACGATCTTCGGCTCGGCCGCCTATATCGACGCCAAGCTCGACGAGAACTACTGCGGCACGGTCGACGCTTCTGGCAAGGCGATCACCAACTGCGCCGTCCCGCAGGCGCCGGACGGGACCCAGCTACCGATCACGCCGAAGCTGAAGGCCAATCTTAGCGCCCGCTACGAGTGGGATGTCGGCGACATGCGCGCCCATGTGCAGGGCTCGGCGGTCTATCAGAGCCGCGCCTGGACCGATCTGCGGGTCGCCGAGCGGGCCATCGTCGGTGCGCTTCCGTCCTACGCCACCTTCGACTTCACGGCCGGGGTCGAGGGCGATGGCTGGACCATCGAGGGCTATATGAAGAACGTCACGGACGAGCGCGGCAATGTCAGCCGCTTCGCTCAGTGCGCCACCTCGGTCTGCGGCGCACAGACTTATATCGTGCCCAACCGGCCAAGGACCTTTGGTATCCGGTTCGGACAGAAGTTCTAGCCGTTGAGAGACGCTATAGCCTCCCCGCGGCGCGCCCGTTGCGCGCCGCGGGGAGGATGAAGCCCTTGGCCAGGACACCACAGTTTTCGCGGGAGGCCGCCGACGTCCGGCGACGGGCGCTGGTCGAGGCCGTGCTGGCCAGCCTCGCCGAGCGGGGCCTTGGCGCGGTGTCGGTGCGCGACGTCGCCGCCCGCGCCGGGGTCTCGCCCGGTCTCGTTCGCCATCATTTCGGCAGCTTCGGCGCCCTGCTCGTCGAAGCCTATCGCCATGTGGTCCAACGCGTGGACGATCACATAGACGTCGCCCTGGCCGGGGCGGGGGACGACCCCGACGCCCGGCTGGCGGCCTTCATCGCGGCCAGCTTCTCGCCGGCCATTGTCGATCGCGACCTGCTGTCGGCCTGGCTCGGCTTCTGGGGCCTGGTGCGCAGCGACCCCGAAGCCGCCGCGCTGCATGCCGAAACCTACGCCGCCTATCGCGGCCGGATCGAAGGCCTGCTGGCGGCCGCGGGCCGGGCGCGGGACAGGGCGCTCGACGTCCGCGCCGGGGGCCTCGGCCTCTCGGCCATGCTGGACGGGCTCTGGCTCGAGCTTTGCCTCGATCCCGCGACCTTCACCCCGGCCGAGGCCACGCGCCTGGCCGGCGACTGGACCGCCCGCTTCCTGGAGGGCGCAGGCGCGGACTAGCCCTTGCGTGGTCGACTTTGTTATACGAGTGTATAGCAACGCAAACGTGGGGACGCTGCGATGAGTCCAGAGGCCCACAGCCTCCCAGCCTGGATCTACAGCGATCCCGGTTTCTTCGAGCGCGAGCGCGACACCCTCTTTCGCACGGCTTGGCAGGTGGTGTGCCACGTCAACGACGTGCCCAACCCCGGCGACTACCAGACCCTCGACTTCCTGGGCGAGCAGGTGCTGGTCCTGCGGGGAAACGACGGTGTGGTGCGCGGCTTCCACAACGCCTGCCGCCATCGCGCGGCGCGGCTTGCCGACGGCTCGCACGGCAATTGCGGCCACCGGCTGGTCTGCCCCTATCATGCCTGGAGCTACGGCCTCGACGGCCGGCTGCTGCGCACCCCGCCCTGGCAGGGCTTCAGCGACCTCGATCTCTCTCAGCACGGTCTGGCGCCGGTGGAACAGGAGATCTTCCTGGGCTTCGTCTTCGTCCGCTTCGCGCCCGGTCTGCCCAGCGTCGCGCAGATGATGGCGCCGTATCTGGACGAACTGGCGCCTCATAGCTTCGAGAGCCTCGTCCCCCAGGGCCGGGTCACCCTGAGGCCGCGCTCAGTCAACTGGAAGAACGTGGCCGACAACTATGCCGACGGCATGCATATCCCGGTCGCCCATCCGGGCCTCACCCGGCTGTTTGGCCCCACCTACGCCATGGAGGCCCAGCCCTGGGTCGACAAGCTGTGGGGCGAGGTGACCGAGGCGCCGTCGTCCAACTGGTCCGAGCGGGGCTACCAGGCCCTGCTGGCGTCCTTCGACCACCTGCCGGCCGGGCAGCGACGCCGCTGGAGCTATTACAAGCTGTGGCCGAACCTCGCCTTCGACGTCTATCCCGACCAGGTCGACTTCATGCAGTTCATCCCGGTCTCGCCGAAGGAGACCCTGATCCGCGAGATCTCCTACGCCCGGCCCGACGCGCGCCGCGAGGCCAAGGCCGCGCGATACCTCAACTGGCGCATCAACCGCCAGGTCAACGCCGAGGACACGGTGCTGATTCAGCGGGTCCAGGACGGCATGGGCTCCTCGTCCTATGTCAGCGGCCCACTGTCGCCCGACGAGGTCTGCCTGGCGAGCTTCGCGCGCCGGCTGAAGGCCGACATCCCCGAAGCGGCCCTGCCGCACCCTCCTGCCAAGGCGGCCTGACATGGCGAGCGAACGCGACATCCTGATCGTCGGCGGCGGCCACAACGGCCTGGTCTGCGCGGCCTATCTGGCCAAGGCCGGCCTCAAGGTCACGGTGCTGGAGCGGCGGCACGTGGTCGGCGGCGCGGCGGTGACCGAGGAGTTCCATCCCGGCTTCCGCAACTCGGTGGCCAGCTACACCGTCTCCCTGCTCAATCCGAAGGTCATCGCCGACCTGGAGCTCCATCGCCACGGTCTGAAGATCGTCGAGCGCAAGGTCTCGAACTTCCTACCCGTGCCGGGCGGCTACCTGGCCACCGGCGAGGGCCGCACCAAGTCCGAGGTCGCCAAGTTCTCGCAAAAGGACGCCGATCGCCTCGACGCCTATGGCGACCGCCTGGAGGCCATCGCCGACGTTCTGCGCGATCTGGTCCTGCAGACCCCGCCCAACCTCGTCGAGGGCGGCCTGGCCCAGGCCATCCCGGAGTTGCTGAAGAGCGCCAGTCTGGGCCGCAAGCTCAGCCACCTGGACATGACCGCCAAGCGCGATCTGCTGGCCCTGTTCGCCCAATCCGCCGGCGACTGGCTGGACGGCTGGTTCGAGAGCGATCCGATCAAGGCGGTCTACGGCTTCGACGGGGTGGTCGGGAACTACGCCAGCCCCTACACGCCGGGCTCCGCCTATGTCCTGCTGCACCACGTGTTCGGCGAGGTGAACGGCAAGAAGGGCGCCTGGGGTCACGCCATCGGCGGCATGGGCGCCATCACCCAGGCCATGGCCGCCTGCTGCCGCGAGCGCGGCGTCGAGATCCGCACCGATGTGGCTGTCGCCGAGATCCTGGTCGAGAAGGGCCGCGCCGTGGGCGTGGTCACCGAGAAGGGCGAGACCCTCCGCGGCCGCGCCGTGGTCTCCAACCTCAATCCCAAGCTCCTGTTCGGCAAGTTGGTCGACCGGTCCTTCCAGCCGGCCGACTTCGCCGAGCGCATCGACCGCTACCGCAGCGGTTCGGGCACCTTCCGCATGAACGTGGCGCTGTCGAAGCTGCCGGACTTCACCTGCCTGCCGGGCCCTGGCGATCACCTCACCGCCGGCATCATCATCGCGCCGAGCCTCGCCTATATGGAGCAGGCCTATGCCGACGCCCGCGCCCATGGCTGGTCCAAGGCGCCGATCGTCGAGATGCTGATTCCGTCCACCCTCGACGACAGCCTGGCGCCGCCCGGCCAGCACGTGGCCAGCCTGTTCTGCCAGCACGTCTCGCCGACCCTCTCCGGCGGCCGTTCGTGGGACGACCATCGCGAAGAGGTCGCCGACCTGATGATCGCCACGGTCGACGCCCAGGCGCCGGGCTTCGCCGCCTCGGTGGTCGGCCGCCAGGTCTTGTCGCCGCTCGATCTAGAGCGCACCTTCGGCCTGAGCGGGGGCGACATCATGCACGGCAATCTCAGCCTGGATCAGATGTTCTCCGCGCGTCCCGTGCTGGGCGCGGGCGACTACCGCACGCCGATCGCCGGCCTCTATCAATGCGGGGCAGGGACCCATCCCGGCGGCGGCGTCACCGGCGCGCCGGGCCACAACGCCGCCCGCGAGATCATCAAGGACGCCCGCCGGGGCCGGCTCCGCGCCGCATGAGCCAGGGGCGCGACAGCGCGGCCCGGGGCCTGGGCCCCTTCGCGGCGACCTTCCTGGTGGCCGGCAACATGATCGGTTCCGGCGTCTTCCTGCTGCCGGCCTCGCTGGCGGCCATCGGCAGCGCCAGTGTCATCGGCTGGGCGGCGGCCTCGGTGGGCGGCCTGGTCCTGGCCCTGGTCTTCGCCCTGCTGGGGATCATGCGGCCGGACGTGAACGGCCTGGTCCGCTACCCCGCCGACGGACTGCACCGCGTATTCGGCTTCGTCTCCTGGAGCGCCTACTGGGTCGCCGCCTGGGTGGGCAATGTCGCCATCGCCATCGCCGCGGTGGGGTATCTGGCGGTGTTCCTGCCGGGCCTGATCGGGCCGTTGGCGACCCTGGCGACCACGCTCGTCATCATCTGGGTGATGGTGGCGGCCAATCTCTGGGGCCCGCGGATCGTCGTCTGGCTCGCGGCCTCGACCCTGATGATCGGGCTTATCCCGATCCTGGCCGCCATCGCCCTGGGAATCCTCAACTTCGATCCTGAAATCTTCTGGGGTTCGTGGAACGTCAGCGGCGAGCCGCTCAGCCGCGTGGTGCCCGGATCCCTGGTGATGATCTTCTGGGCCTTCATGGGCCTGGAGAGCGCCAGCGTGGCCGCCGCAGCCGTCGACAATCCCAAGCGCAATCTGCCGATCGCCGCCCTAGGCGGCGTGGCCCTGGCCTCGCTGGTCTACACCACCGCCACCGCCGCGGTGATGGGGGTGATCCCGGCCGAGCGGCTGGCCGCCTCCACCGCGCCCTTCGCCGACATGGTCGCCATCGCCGCGGGCCCCGTCGCGGGCGCGGTCGTGGCCGCGTGCGCGCTCGCAAAGACCCTGGGCACCCTGGGTGGCTGGGTGCTGGTCGCCGCCGAGGCCGGCCGCACCGGGGCCGCCAGCGGCTACCTGCCCAAGGCCCTCTCCACCCGGGGCGTGCGCGTCACGCCGGTGCGCGACATCCTGCTGGTGGGCGCGCTGATGTCGCTGGCGGCGCTGGCCACCCTGTCGCCGACCCTCACCAAACAGTTCAACGACCTGATCAACGCCTCGGTGCTGCTGATCCTACTCGTCTACATCCTCTGCGCCCTGGCGCTCGCGCGGTTCGCCTCGGGTATCGAGAACCCTGCGCGCCGCTGGGCCACCCGCGCCGTCGGTCTCGGCGCGGCGGCCTTCTGTGTCTGGATGATCGTGGCCTCACTATAGAGTGGCGAGAGCCGGACATGGCCCTCATGCGGTCGGCGCTCGGCGTCGACCGCCAACATAGGAGACGTCCGATGCCGATGACCGCCCTCGAAGGCTGGCATGACTATATGAAGACCCATGATCACGCGGCGCTGCGGGCGCTGCTGCATCCCGAAGTCGTGTTCGAAAGCCCCGTCGTGCACACGCCGCAGCGCGGGCGTGAGATCACGCTCAAGTACTTGGCTGGGGCCAGCAACGTGCTGGGCGGTCCCGGCTTCAGGTATGTCGGCGAGTGGCGCAGCGACAACGGCGCGGTGCTGGAGTTCGTGAACGAGGTCGAGGGGATCACGATCAATGGCGTCGACATCATCACCTTCAACGACGACGGAAACCTGATCACCCATTTCAAGGTGATGGTGCGCCCGCTCAAGGCGATCAACCTGCTGCACCGCCTGATGGGCGAGCAACTGGCGATGGCCGCAAGCCCTAGCGCGCCGCCGCCACGCTCTTGATCAGCCGGTAGTCGAACTCCACCGCCTCGCTGAAGGCCTTGGTGGAGATCCGCTCGTCCCGGCCGTGGGCGCGGTTGTCATCTATGTCGCCCCAGATCGCGCCGACCGCGTAGCTCGGCATGCCCACGGCGCGGGTATAGAGGCTGTCGGTGGCGCCCAGGTCCATGTGCGGCGCGACCGGTACGCTGGGCCACATGCCCTGGACCACCTTGGTGAAGCGCGCCATCAGAGCCGCGTCGTAGGGCGAATCCCGCGCCGGGGCGGCCGGAGAAATGACGCTCACGGCGATCCGCTGATCGGCCAGCACCTCGACCAGCTTGGCGCGCACCTCAGCCTCGCTGTCGGTCGGCATCATCCGACACTGGATGACGGCCCGGGCGCGCTGGGGCAGGGCGTTCTCCGCGTGGCCGCCCGACAGGCCCGTAGCCACGCATGTGGTCCGCAGCCGCGCATTGCGCGCCGGAGTGGCGCTCAGGCGCTCGGCGGCGGCCAGGTCGGTCGGCTGCTTGGATACGGCCAGCATGTCGGCGGTCGCCTGGCCGCTCTCGAGCGCCGCGGCGGTGGCGAAATAGCCTCGCGTCGTGGGGGTGGTCACCACGGGGAACTTGAAGCCCTCGATGCGGGCCAGGCCCTTGGCCAGCCTGTAGATCGCGTTGTCGGGCTCCGGGATCGAGGAGTGGCCGCCCTTGTTGGTCGCCTCGAGCTGGAAGGTGACATAGACCTTCTCGCTGGTCTGGACCCCGTAGGACAGCCGCTGGTCGCCGCGCAGCGATCCGCCGCCCCCGTCGCTGTTGATCACCAGGGCCGCGTCCACCAGTGGGCGCTGGGCCTTCAACAACCACTCGACGCCGTTGGCGTCGCCGCTCTCCTCGTCGCTGGTGAAGGCGAAGATCATGTCGCGGGCTGGGATGAAGCCCTCCCGCTTGGCGCGGATCAGGCCGGCCAGCAGGGCGGCGATCTCGCCCTTCATGTCCTGCACGCCGCGGCCGTAAAGCCAGCCGTCCTTCTCGGTGAGGGCGAAGGGCTCGACCGTCCAGTCCTCGCGCTTGGCCTCGACCACGTCCAGGTGGCTGATCCACAGCACGGGCTTGGCCTTGGCCGCCTTGGCCCGAAGCCGCACCAGCACCTGTCCCTGGGTCGGATGGCCGGGAATCGTCAGCACCGTGACGTCTGTGGAGGCGAATCCCGCCGCCAGCATCCGCTTCTGGATCGCTTCGGCCGCGGGGAGGGTGCCTTGGTCGTGCACCGTGTTGATGGCGATGAGCTCACCCAGGATCTCGCGGGCCAGGGTTAGGTTCGCCGCCGGCGGGGTCTGGGCCCGGGCCGAGGCGCCGAGCAGAGCCGCGGCGCAGAGCCCCGCGCCCAGGAGTTTTCCGTAGGTCATCACCATCCCCACCGTTCACGCACCCGTCCCAGGTGCTGGGCCCCACCGTTCCCGCGCCCGTCCCCGGGCGCAGGGCCCCACCGTTCACGCGCCCGTCCCCGGGCGCAGGGCCCCACCGTTCACGCGCCCGTCCCGGGCGCAGGGAGTGTGGGTGGGCGGCTGGAGCCTGTCCACGCCCGACGTGTCACAGAAGAGACGAAGTCTGCAGCGAGGATGCCGATCCAAGGCGGGGGCCAAACCAAACACTAAGGGCGCGGCGTCTCGTGGCCCCGGAGACCACGATGCCGCCGGACGATCCGCCCAGCCCCTACGCGCCCGCCAACAACCCCTGGGGTCGCCAGCCCCAGCCGGTTTTCCGCATTGGCCCCCTACCGAAAACGCCCGCCCGCCCGCCCGAGCCTCGGACATTGCCGCCGGCCCCGGCTTATGTCGCGCCGATGCCGTCGCCTTCCGGACGCCCGGGGATCCTTGCCGGATCGCTCGTCCCCACGCCGACGAGGCCCGCGGCGCCCGAGCCTGCGCCGCGTGCGCCAGCTGCCCCGGTGGAAGCCGTCGAACCAGCCGCCCTCGCATCTACGCCGCCGCGCGCCATCCGAGAGCAGGCTAGGGTCGCGTCAAACAGGCGGGCGTGGCTGGCCGTGGGGGCGGGCGGGCTGGCGATCGCCGCCGCGACGGCCGTGGTGATGCTGGCGGCCCGCCAGGGCTCCGTGGCGGCGGTCCGCGTGGCCGCGCCTGCGCCCGTGGTGGCCCCGGCCGCCGCCGCTCCCACGCCCGCCATCGCGACGCTCCCGGCGCCCATGCGCCAACCCCCGGCGCGAGCCGCCACAGCTACGCGCGTCCGCGCCGCCGTCGGGCCACGCTCGCCCCCGCCGATCCCGATAGTCCCGCCGCCCCTGACGCCGCCGCCAGTGGGGGCCGAACCGGTTGCCCCGGTCCCCGTCGTTCCGCCGTCCGGCCCCGTCATCCTCGCTCCGCCGCCCGACCCGGAGGCGCCTATGAGCACCCGGACGACCGACGACCGCTAGAGCTTGTTCTGTAACGCCTGAGTGACTGCAGAGCGGTTCGCGGGCCTCACGGTTGAGGTATGTCCCGCGGGACACGCCTGGCCGGGACGCGCCAGCGAGTCGGTGAACGCGGGTTGACTTGGCCCGGAGCGGCGCCCATCTGCGATCCATGAGCAGGGCGCGACCGAAATTCGGGCGCCGCGCCGCTGAATCGGATCGGGCCGCGGGTTATTTCGAAACCCGCGTTCTATCATTCGTGCTGCAATGCAGCATATGGCGCCATCTAGAAGTAGAAAAACGCCCGGTATTACTTGCTACGTCGATTGTGCATTGCAGCATAGTATCGAGTAACGAGGTATCCGCCCCGTCGCACCCCTGAGCATCACCCCTTGACGCCCCGAATAGGGGTTGCCAAAGGACCCCTGCCGCACGTCTAACATGGCGGTTAAGACTTCAGATTGCCTTCGGGGAAACTGGTGTCGCTCCCGCCTTCGGAACGTCACGCTTCACGGGTTCGTTGAAGAGTTGGCGTAACGGGTCGGGCGCAGCGAAAGCGGCTCTGGCGTTTTGTCCGGCGGTTACCGGACGGGCGGCGGGCTTTAACTAGGGTGGAGACGCTCTCGCGCGACGACCCTCGGTCCAAACGTGCTAGACCAATCAGGAACTGGCGACAGATGCTCGACAACAAACGACTGACCCCTTTCATCGCTCTCATTGGCGCGGTTGCGCTGATGGCGAGCGTGCCGGCGTTCGCGCAGGAAGCCGCCCCGGCCGCTCCCGCTGCTGACGCCGCCGCCGCGGCTCCGGCCGCTGATGCCGCCGCGGCTCCCGCCGCGGACGCTGCGGCTCCCGCCGCCGACGTCGCCCCCCCGACCATCGAGCATGCCGGTTCGTTGACCGTCGTGCAGATGTTCCTCGACGCCCAACCCGTCGTGAAGGTCGTGATGATCGGCCTGATCCTGGCCTCCATCCTCTCGTGGACTCTCTTGGTCACGAAGATGATCGAGTTCAGCTCGCTGAACAAAGCCTCGGACGCCTTCGTTGAAGCCTTCCGCGGCGCCAAATCGATCAACGACATGGGCCGGATCGCGATGTCCGACGAATTCGAAGGCAACCCGCTGGCCGACATGGCCGCCGCGGCCGCCCAAGAAGTCGAACTCTCGCGTCAAGCGGGTCTCGCCGTCACCGGCGCGCACCGTGAAACCACGATCCACCGGGCGGAAGCCGCAGTCAGCGCGGTCCAGTCCAACCTCTCCAAGCGCCTGTCCAGCGGCATGCAGTTCCTGGCCTCGGTCGGTTCGTCCGGTCCGTTCATCGGTCTGTTCGGCACCGTCTACGGGATCATGAACTCGTTCATCGGGATCGCGAACACCAACACGACCAACCTGGCCGTCGTCGCCCCCGGCATCGCCGAGGCGCTGCTGGCCACCGGTATCGGCCTGTTCGCCGCCATCCCGGCGGTTATCTTCTACAACTACTTCCAGACCCGCATCTCGGCTTACGGCGCGCGGACGGACGGGTTTGTGGCTGAACTGATGAACGCCATTTCCCGGCAGCTCGACAAAGGAGCCTAACCGCCATGGGCGCCAAACTCTCAGGTTCTGGGGGTGGACGGCACTCGGTAGATGCGATGAGCGAAATCAACGTGACGCCCTTCGTGGACGTCATGTTGGTGCTCCTGATTATCTTCATGGTCGCGGCGCCCATGGCCGCCGTGACTGTGGAGGTTACTCTTCCGCCCGCTACCGCCAAGCCATCGACCAACCCTCCCAAGCCGGTCTACATCAGTATCCAGCCGGGCGGCAGCATCTACCTCGGGGACAGCAAGACCGATCTGTCGGCTCTGGGCGACGATCTGCGGACCAACATCGGAAAGCGCAACCCGGAGAAGGAACGCATCTTCATCCGCGCCGACAAGAACGTCCTCTACGGGGACTTCATGGGCGTGATGAACATGCTTCAGGACAACGGGTTCTACAGCGTGGCCCTCATTGGCCTTGAAGAGTGAGGGGCGTGACGAATGGCTGAAACCACCGACACGACCCATCACCGCAGCGTCTTTGATGAGCCGGTCAAGAAGCGGAACACTGGCGTCACCATCGCCATTGTCCTCTCCGTGATCGTCCACACGGGTCTCATCGCCTATCTCTACAAGTCGAAGTTCGAGCCGAAGTACAAGGAGTACTCGGATGACGTGACGGACGTGGCGCTGATCAAGCCCGCGCCGCCGCCGCCTCCGCCGCCTCCGCCTCCGCCTCCGAACACGCCGCCGCCGCCGCCGCCGAAGCTGCAACCGCGGCCTCCGGTGAACGTGCCGGCCGACATCCCGACGATCCCCCCTCTGCCGGTCCCGCCGGTCGAGAAGCGGATCGAAGCTCCGGAGCCCCCGCGGGCTGCGCCTCCGACCCCGCCGCGCCCGTCGGTCATCACGAACCCCGACTGGCTGCGTCGTCCCAGCGGCGAAGACATGGCCCGGTACTACCCGGACCGCGCCACGCGGATGTCTGTTGAAGGTCGCGCGACCCTGTCGTGCTCCGTCACGGCGAAAGGCACGCTTGAAGGCTGCTCGGTGGTTTCCGAGGATCCGGCCGACATGGGCTTCGGTGACTCCGCGATGCGGTTGACCAAGCTCTTCAAGATGCGCCCGAAAACTCAGGACGGCGCGCCTGTCGAAGGCGGCACGGTCCGGATCCCGATCCGGTTCAACCTTCCCAAGTAGGGGACGGCGTCGACCTCGACCAAAGAACAAACCCCGGCGGCGCGAGCCTCCGGGGTTTTTTCTTTGTCTGGACAGCCTCATGGCCGGCTCGGCGCTTGATCGATCCGCCCCGCGCGACTAGAACGGCGCCTCGCGATGCGCCGCCTTAGCTCAGTTGGTTAGAGCGCTAGATTGTGGATCTAGAGGTCCTCGGTTCGAGCCCGAGAGGTGGTACCATCGCGGCGCCCCCGGAATGCCGGGTTCCCAACATCCCTAGAGGCTCAGATTGAGCAGCGCCGGGTCACCGCCCTGGGCGGTGATGTTGACACTGACCGCGCGCTCGATCGCGTAGCGGGTCAGCGCATTGGGCCCGCCCGCCTTGGGGCCGGTGCCCGACAGGCCTTCCCCGCCGAAGGGCTGGACGCCCACCACCGCCCCGATGATCGAGCGATTCACATAGGCGTTGCCGGACGGGACCAGGTTGCGGACCTGGGCGGCGAAGGCGTCGATCCGCGAGTGGACCCCCAGGGTCAGGCCATAGCGCGAGGCCGCCAGCTCGCCCGCGACCTTGGCGAGGTCGGCCGGGTGGTAGCGCACCACGTGCAGCACCGGTCCGAACACCTCGCGCTCCAGGAAGCCTGCGGACGGGATCTCGGCCAGGACCGGCCCGAAGAAGGTCCCGCCCTGGGGCGCCTCCAACTGGTGCAGGACCTTGGCCTCACGCTGCAGGCGCGCCAGGTGGGCGGTGAGCGCCCCGTGGGCCTCGGCGTCGATCACCGGGCCGACGTCGGTGGCCGCGTCGGTCGGGTCGCCCAGCACCAGGGCGTCCATGGCCCCCCTGATCCCCTCGATCAGCATGTCGGCGGTGTCGGTGGGGAGGAACAGGATCCGCAGGGCCGAGCAGCGCTGGCCGGCCGAGCCGAAGGCCGAGGCGATCACGTCGTCCACCACCTGCTCCTTGAGCGCGGTGGTGTCGACGAACATGCCGTTCAGGCCCCCGGTCTCGGCGATGAACGGCACGATCGGGCCTTCACGGCCGGCCAGGGCCTGGTTGATCCGCCGCGCGGTGTCGGTGCCGCCGGTGAAGGCCACGCCGTCGCAGCTAGGATGGCTGGTGAGCGCGACGCCGACGGTTTCGCCCCGTCCCGGCGTGAGCGCCAGCAGCCCCTGCGGCAGGCGCGCCTCGTGGAACAGCTTCACGGCTTCGGCGGCGATCAGCGGCGTCTGTTCGGCGGGCTTGGCCACCACGGCGTTGCCGGCGGCCAGGGCCGCGGCGATCTGGCCGGTGAAGATTGCCAGCGGGAAGTTCCAGGGACTGATGCAGACGAAGACGCCGCGGCCGTGCAGCTCCAGCGTATTGGTCTCGCCGACCGGCCCTTTCAGGGTCTCGGGACCGCCGAACCGGGTCTGGGCCAGATGGGCGTAGTAGCGGCAGAAGTCGGCGGCCTCGCGCACCTCCGCCACGCCATCGGCCAGGGTCTTGCCGGCCTCGCGGGCGCAGATGGCGATCAGTCGGTCGCGATTGGCTTCCAGGATGTCGCCCATCGCTCGCAAGACCTCGGCGCGGCGGTAGCCGCCGAGCGCGTCCCACGCGGGCTGCGCGGCTCGAGCGGCCGCGAAGGCCGCTTCGATGTCGGCCGCCGAGGCTTCGCTGGCCTTGCCGACCACTTCGGCGTTGGCGGCGGGGCTGCGTAGCGGCTGGGGCTCGATCCCGGCGCGCTGCTTGCCCCCGATCAGCGGCCCGGCCGATAGGGGCTCCAGCGCTCGGGCCGTGGCGGTGAGGCGCGCGGCTTCGTCGGGGATCGAAAGGTCGATCCCCAGGGAGTTCTTGCGTTCCGCCCCATAGATGTCGAGTGGACGCGGGATCTTCGGATGCGGACCGATCCCAGCCTTCTCCACGGCGGCGATCGGATCGACCACCACGTCCTGGGCGGGCACCCGCTCGTCGAGCAGGGCATGGACGAAGGAGGTGTTGGCGCCGTTCTCCAACAGGCGTCGCACCAGATAGGGCAGCAGGTCCTCATGCCCTCCGACCGGGGCATAGGTACGCACCACCGCGCCCGCATGCAGGTCGTCGGCGGCCTTGTAGAGCGCCTCGCCCATGCCGTGCAGGCGCTGGAATTCGATCTTGACGCCGGCCTGCGCGGCCATGGCGTGGACCGCCGCCAGGGTGTGGGAGTTGTGGGTGGCGAACTGGGCGTAGAGGTTCGGCGCGGCCTCGATCAGGGTGCGCGCGCAGACCAGATAGGAGAGGTCCGTCGCCGCCTTGGTGGTGAACACCGGATAGTCGGGCCGGCCACCGACCTGGGCGCGCTTGATCTCGCTGTCCCAATAAGCGCCCTTGACCAGCCGCACCATCAGCCGACGGCCGCTGCCGCGCGCGATCTCGGCCACCCGCTCGACGGCCAGCCGCGCGCGCTTCTGGTAGGCCTGGACGGCAAGGCCGAGACCCTGCCATTCACCCAGCTCCGGCTCGCGGGCCAGGCGGTCCAGCAGCTTCAGCGACAGGGTCAGCCGGTCGGCCTCCTCGGCGTCGATGGTGAAGTTGATGTCGTGCCGAGCCGCGATCAGCGCCAGGCGCATGGCGCGCGGATAGAGCTCGCTCCAGACTTGGTGCTCATGGGTGGCCTCATAGCGCGGGCAGAGCGCCGAGAGCTTCACCGAGACCCCGTGGCCGGCCTCGGGCCCCGCGCCCTTGGACGCCTTGCCCACGGCCTCCAGGGCGTCGGCATAGGCCTGCTCGTACCGCGCCGCGTCCGCCGACGTGCGCGCGCCCTCGCCCAGCATGTCGAAGGAGCAGACCTGCCCCTCCTTGCCGGCCCGCTTGAGAGCCGCCTCGATGGTCCGGCCCAGGACGAACTGTTCGCCCATGATGCCGATGGCCTGGGCCACGGCCTTGCGCACCACCGGCTCGCCGATCCGCTCCACCAGGCGCTTGAGGAATCCGGGAAGGTCGCTTCGGACCTCGTCGTCCACCTCGACCAGCTTGCCGGTCAGCATCAGGCCCCAGGTGGAGGCGTTGACGAACAGGCTGTCGGATTGGCCCAGGTGACTGGCCCAGTCGGCGCCACCGATCTTCTCGGCGATCAGCCGGTCGCGGGTGTCCTGATCGGGGGTGCGCAGCAGGGCTTCGGCCAGGCACATCAACGCCAGGCCCTCGCGGGTGCCGAGGCTGAACTCCTGCAGGAAACTCTCGACCACCCCCTGGCGGTTGGCCGACTTGCGCGCCGCGCGCACCAGGTCCTCGGCCTCGGCGCGCACCGCCGCCCTCTGTTCACGCGAGAGAGGTTGTGCGGCCAGCAGGGCCGTCACCGCGTCGGTCTCGTCGCGATACTTGGCGGAAAGGTCGTCGAGCGCGGTCCAGGAGGTCATGGGTTCAGCCTTGTGGGTTCTATTGTCCGGCGTACCGCTTGTGTTATCGAATGTCCTACGGAGATATGGTCACATTGCCGCACAAATTCATAAATCGGGGCCTACATGCCGAACGACGTACAGTTGGACGATGTCGACCGCCGCCTGCTGCGGGTCCTGCAGCGCGACGGGCGGATCAGCAACCTCGACCTGGCTCAGCAATGCCACCTTTCGCCGTCGGCCTGCTCGGACCGGGTCCGCCGGCTCAAGGACCGCGGCGTCATCCTGCGATACTCGGCCCTGCTGGACCCCAAGGCCATCGACCGGGCGCTGCTGATCTTCGTCGAGGTCCAGCTGGACCGGACGACCGGCGACACTTTCACCCAATTCGCCCAGGCCGCGCAGCGTAGTCCCGAAATCCTCGAATGCCACATGGTGGCGGGCGGCTTCGACTATCTGATCAAGGCCCGGGTGCGCGACATGGAAGCCTATCGCAGCTTCCTGGGCGACGTCCTGGTGCGGATGCCTGGCGTGCGGGAGACCCGGACCTACGCCGTGCTGGAAGAGGTGAAGTCGGTCACCGAACTGCCGGTCTGAGGTTCCGACGGCCCAACGGTGCGCTAGGCTGTAGATTGTGGAGACGGGCGCCGCCCCGGAGCACGTCATGCAACGCAGGCCAACCCTCGCCGTCTTGGGATTTCGTCCCCACACCTACTGGACCGCGGTCGTCGCTCTCGCGGGCGATCCGAGTGCGCCACAGGTGATCGAGCGGCGGCGGATCGTCTTCGCCAACGGCCACGAACGCTTCGCCTATCACCAGGCCGCGGAGGTCGATGCGGCCAAGGCCGAGGCCTTCATCGAAGGCATCCGGACAGCGACGGCGGCGAACGTGGCGCATGAGATCGGAAACCTGATCGCCGACCTGCAGCGCGACGGCGTCAACGTTCGCCGAGCGGTGGCGCCGACCGGAACTGCAAGGCTTCCCGAGACGCTCGAGGACATTCTGCGGGCGCATGCGCGCATGCATGCCGCCGAGGGGGTCTTCTATCGCGATGTCGTCGCGGCGGGGTGCACGGCCCTGGGGCTGCAGGTCCACCGGGTCGTTGAGCGCGACCTGCCTCGCCTGGTCTGCGACCTAGTGGGCGTCGATGAGCCCGCGCTTGAGGCGCGCCTCAAGGAGATCGGGGCGTCGCTCGGCCCGCCGTGGAGCGAGGACTACCGATTGGCGACTCAAGCCGCCTGGCTGCATCTCGACGAGCCTTAGGGTCAGTACCCGGATTGGTATGACACCAGCCCGAGGACCGGCTCGCCGGCCCGGAAGCGGGCGATGTTCTCGGCGATCCGTAGGGCGCCGCTGGCCGGGTCGGTGATCGCCGCGGCGTGGGGCGTGAGGGTGATCTTCGGGTGACGCCAGAAGGGATGCTCGGCGGGCAGGGGCTCCAGCGCGAACACGTCGAGGACGGCATGGCTGAGCTGGCCGGAGTCCAGGGCCGGGATCAGTTCGGCCTCAACCAGGTGCCCGCCGCGTCCGACATTGATGATCGCCGCGCCGGGACGCATCCGGGCGAAGGTGGCCTGAGACAGGATCCCGCGCGTTTCCTGGGTCAGCGGCAGCAGGTTCACGACGATCTCACTCTCGGCCAACAGCGTGTCCAGGTCGCCGCTTCGGCGCGTCCAGCGCGAGACCAGAAAACCTAGATTAACCAAAATCTTGCCACAGTATCTTCCCATCTCTCCATAACCCAGAAGTCCGACCTTCCGCGCGGTGGTCGGCGGTTGCGGCAGCTTCCTCCAGACGCCCAGCGCCTGCTGTGCGGCATAGGCCGGCGCCTGGCGGTGGAGGGCCAGAACATGGCCGGCCACCGCCTCGGCCATCTGGGCGGCGAGGGTCGGATCGATCAGCCGGGCGAGGGGCACGTGGCGGGGCAGGGCGGGATCGGCCATCAGGCCGTCGATCCCGGCCCAGGCCGACTGGATGAACCTCAGGTTCGGCAGGGTCGCGAGCTGGCCCTGCGGCGGATTGGCGACCACGGCGATATCGGCCGCGCCGGGATCGTCCGGCGGACCCAAGGTGACCGGTTCGCCCAGCGCCTGCTCCAGCAGGTCGCGCCACAGTTCGGTCGCGTCGGGGTCAAGGCGCGACAGGAAAGGGATCGTCATCGACTCTCCTCCAGCCTTGCGCGGAGACGCCGTTCGGCGCGAGGCTCGCGCGCATGAAACTGGATTCTTCCGACGCCGCCATCCTTGACGCTCTCGCCGGCCAGGAGGCCGACCTGATCGGCCGCGCCATCGACTGGTGCGCGATCGGCTCGGGCAGCCGCAATCTTCCAGGCCTCGAGGCCCAATGCGCCGTGTTCCAGGGCGTGCTCGCCGACCTGCCGGGCCAGGTCGAGCCCCTGGCCCTGGCCGACAGCCACGAGGTCGCCGCCGACGGCGAGCTCAAGGCCCAGCGTCACACCCCCGCCTTGCGGCTGACCGTGCGCCCCGAGGCTCCGGTCCAGGTGGTGCTCACCGGCCACTACGACACGGTCTATCCGGCCGAGAGCGGCTTCACCAAGGTGGTCACTCGCGCCGACGGGGCGCTGAACGGCCCGGGCATCGCCGACATGAAGGGCGGCATCAGCGTCATGCTGGCGGCGCTGGCGGCCTTTGAGCGCCACCCGGCCCGCGAAAGCCTCGGTTACCGCGTCCTGCTTTCGCCCGACGAGGAGATCGGCTCCCTGGCCTCTGCGCCGCACCTGGCTGAACTCGCCCGGGGGGGTCATGTGGGCCTGACCTACGAACCGGCCATGGGGGGCGGAGCGCTCGCCGCCCAGCGCAAGGGCTCCGGCAACTTCCACGTGGTGGTGAAGGGCCGCGCCGCCCATGCCGGACGCGACTTCGACAAGGGCCGCAACGCCATCGCGGCGGCCGCCGACCTCGCCACACGCCTGGTCGCCGCCAATGGCCGGCGTGAGGGCGTGACCCTCAATGTCGCACGCATCGACGGCGGTGGGCCGCTGAACATGGTGCCCGATCGGGCCGTGGTGCGCTTCAACGTCCGCCTGCCCGACCGCGAGGCCGGGGATTGGGCGCTCAAGTTCGTGCAGGACTGCGTCGCCGCCACCGCCTCTGACGGCATCGAGGCGCAGCTGCACGGCGGCTTCACTCGGCCCGCCAAGCCCTTCACACCCGCCCAGCAGCAGCTGTTCGGAGCGGTGAAGGAGGCCGGCGCCCTGCTCGGTCAGGAGATCACCTGGGCCTCGTCCGGCGGGGTCTGCGAGGGCAACAACCTGTTCGCCGCCGGCCTGCCCAATGTCGACACCCTGGGCGTCCGGGGCGGCGACATCCACAGCGAGGCCGAGCACGCCTGGCCCGAGAGCTTCGTCGAACGCGCCCAACTCTCCGCCCTGATCCTCGCCAAGCTGGCCACAGGCGACATCCCGGCCGCCCAGATCAAGGCCGCGATGGGGCAGGGGTGACCGGCGTCCCGCGATAGGGCTTGGCGTCCTTCATCAGGATGTGGCTGGCGATCTTGTCGACCCCCAGGCCTTCCTGCAGTAGACGGTCGGCCAGTTCGCCCCAAGCGCGCACGTCAGGCGCCACCACCTTGATCAGGTAGTCGAAGGACCCCGAGACCTGGGCGGCTTCCACCACCTCGGGGATCTCGGCCAACACCGCCTCGAAGGCTAGCAGATCGGCGGGACGGTGGCTCTTCAGCGTCACCTCCCCATAGACCGTCACCGTCGGACGTATCCGCTCGATGTCCAGGCGAGCGTGATAGCCCTGGATCAGGCCGTCGGCTTCCAGCCGCCGGACCCGCGCCAGGCAGGCGCTCGCCGACAGCGCCACCTGCTGGGCCAGGGCCTGGTTGGTGATGCGGCCGTCGGCCTGCAGAATCGCCAGGATTTTCAGGTCCAGTCGGTCGAGAGCAGAATATCCGTCCAAGGTCGTGTTTCACCGCATGATCTGCGGCACGACCCCCGGTCTTCCGCCGCCCATTTCGCGCAAACCCTAGCACAATAAGCCGCTTGAGCTTCGATCATTCTGCGGAGGACAACATGGTCGCCACCGGCGTCGTCATCCGTGCCGCGGTATCCCAAGACCTGGAAGCCCTGCTGGCGCTCGCCAAGACGGCCGGCCTGGGCATGACCAACCTGCCACCCTGCCGCGACAAGCTGGCCGCCCTGCTGGCCGGCAGCGCCGCGGCCTTCGCTGGCGCGCGCGGCCACAGCCAGATGCTGCTGGTCTTGGAGCATGGCGGCGAAGTGGTTGGCACCGGCTGCATCTTCCCCAGCGTCGGCGGCGACTGGCCGTTCTATTCCTACCGCATCGGCCGCATCCGGCAGGCCTCTCAAGCTCTCGGCAAGACCGTCGAGAACACCCTGCTGACCCCGGTTAACGACTATGACGGCTCGGCCGAGGTGGGCGGCCTGTTCGTACGCCCCGGCCTGCGCGGTGTGGCCGGCGGACGGCTGATGGCGCGCAGCCGCTATCTGTTCATGGCCGACCATCGCGACTGGTTCGGCGACCGCGTGGTCTCCGAGTTGCGCGGCTATCAGGACGAGGACGGGACCTCGCCGTTCTGGGAAGCCGTGGGCAAGCGCTTCTACGGCCTGGAGTTCTCCGAGGCCGACAAGATCAGCGTCGGGCCGGGCAAGCAGGTCATCGCCGACCTGGGCCCAAAATATCCGATCTATCTCAACCTGCTGTCGCCGGAGGCCGCCGCCAGCGTCGGCCAGTGCCATCCCGACGGCCTGCGCGCCCAGGCCCTGCTGATGGAGGAAGGCTTCCGTTTCGAAGGCTGCGTCGACATCTTCGACGGCGGCCCGACCATGGTGGCCGATATCGACGCCCTGAAGGCCGTGCGCGAGAGCCGGGTCTCGACGGTCCGCACCATCGGCCCCTGCGAGGATGGCCCCGAGATGCTGGTCGCGTCCGGCCACGCCGCCGGGTTTCGAGCCTCGCGCGGCCGGATTTGGGCGAGCGACGACGGCGTCACCCTGCCGCCGGAGCTGGCCCAGATGCTCAATGTTCAAGTCGGAGACCGCGTGCGTCATGTCGAATTCTGAGATCGTCTCCACCGATCCCTGCGCCGGCGAAGTGGTTTGGCGCGGCCCGGCGGCCTCCGCCTCCGAGGTCGACGCGGCGGTGGCCCGTGCGCGCAAGGGCTTCGCGGCCTGGTCGGCGACGCCGCTGGAGGAGCGCTGCCGCATTGCGCGCGCCTTCGCCGACCTGGCCCGCAACCGGCGCGAGGACATCGCCCGCCTGATCAGCCGCGAGACCGGCAAGCCGTTCTGGGAGACCCTGACCGAGGCCGACACCGTCTCGGCCAAGATCGAGGTCTCCATCCGCGCCCAGGCCGAGCGGGCTGGGGAACGGACGGGGGAGGCGGCCGGCGCGCGCGCGCGCCTGGCCCACAGGCCGCACGGCGTGCTGGCGGTGGTCGGGCCGTTCAACTTCCCCATGCACCTGCCCAACGGCCACATGGCGCCGGCCCTGCTGGCCGGCAACGCCGTCATCTTCAAACCAAGCGAGAAGACCCCCGCCAGCGGCCTGATGCTGGTCGAACTGTGGCGCGAGGCCGGCGTGCCAGCCGACGTCCTGCAGGTGCTGACCGGGGCGGCGGAGACCGCCAAGGCGCTGGTCAGCCACGAGGCGGTGGACGGCGTGCTGTTCACCGGCGGGGTCGGCGCCGGCAAGGCGATCCACATGGCGCTGGCCGACCAGCCGCAGAAGATCGTGGCCCTGGAGCTGGGCGGCAACAATCCGCTGGTCGCCTGGGACGTGGCCGACGCCGAGAGCGCCGCCCACCTGATCGTCCAGTCGGCCTATGTCTCGGCCGGCCAGCGCTGTTCCTGCGCCCGGCGGCTGATCGTGCCCCAGGGCGCGGCGGGCGACGCCGTCGTCGAGGCGCTGACCGCGCTCATCGACCGCATCAAGGTCGGCGCGCCGTTCGAGGACCCGCAGCCCTTCATGGGCCCGGTGATCGACCTGGCCTCGGCCAAGAGCCTGCTGCTGGCCCAGCAACGCCTGGGCGGGACCGTGATCCGTGAACTGGCGCCCACCACCCCCGACCGGTCCTACCTGACCCCGGGCCTGGTTGATGTCACCGGCCTCGAGGTTCCCGACAGCGAGAACTTCGGACCCCTGCTGCAGCTCATCCGCGCGCCCGATTTCGACGCCGCCATCGCCACGGCCAACGCCACCCGCTTTGGCCTGGCCGCGGGTCTGCTCAGCGACGACGAGGGCCTCTATCGCAGGTTCTGGAGCGAGGCCCGCGCCGGGATCGTCAACTGGAACCGGCCGACCACCGGGGCCGCCGCCACCGCGCCGTTTGGCGGGCCGGGGCTCTCGGGCAACCATCGCCCCAGCGCCTACTACGCCGCCGACTACTGCGCCTATCCGGTGGCCAGCCTGGAGGCCGACACCACCCAGTTCCGGATCGGCACGGGCCTGGCGGCGTGACCCGCGATCCCGCGACGACGGTCGAGGTCAATTTCGACGGCCTGGTCGGGCCGACCCACAACTATGCGGGCCTCTCGCCGGGCAATGTCGCCTCGCAGAGCAATTTCGGCGAGACGGCCTTTCCCCGCGCCGCGGCCCTGCAGGGCCTGGCCAAGATGCGCGCGGTCATGGACCTGGGCCTCACCCAGGGCTTCCTGCCCCCGCCGCTGCGGCCCGCCGCCGAGGCCTTGCGGCCGTTCGGCTTCGATGGTTCGGACGACGAGGTCCTGGCGGCCGCCGCCCGCGACGACCTGGCCCTGTTCCGCGCGGTCTGCTCGGCGTCCAGCATGTGGCGCGCCAACGCCGCCACCGTTCTGGCCGCGCCCGACACCGCCGACGGCCGCGTCCACCTGGTGACCGCCAACCTTGCCGGGATGCTGCACCGGAGCTTCGAGGGGCCCGAGACCCACGCGCTGCTGCGCAGGGTGTTCCGGGACGAGGCGTGCTTCGCCGTCCACGGGCCGCTGCCGTCAGCTCGCCATTTTGGCGACGAGGGCGCGGCCAACCACATGCGCTTGGCTGACGGCCATGGCGTGGCCGGCGTCAACGTCTTCGCCCACGGGGAACACCGTGGCGGCGCGTTCCCCGAACGCCAGAGCCGCCGCGCCAGCGAGGCTGTGGCCAGGTTGGGCGGGCTTGAAGCGCCGATCTACGCCCTGCAGAACGCCGCCGCCGTCCAGGCCGGCGCCTTCCACAACGACGTGGTCGCGGTCGCCAACGAGACGGTGCTGCTGACCCATCCCCAGGCCTTAGACGACGCCCAGGGTCTCTACGCCGCCCTGCAGGCCCGCCTGCCCAGCCTGCACGTGGTGGAGACCCAGGGCGTCAGCCTGGAGGACGCCATCGGCTCCTACCTGTTCAACTCCCAACTCGTGACCCTGCCGGACGGCGCCATGGCGCTCATCCTGCCTGTCGAGGCTCGCGAGAACGCACGGGTCTGGGCCGAGGTCGAGCGGATCGTCGCCGCCAACAATCCAATCTCGCGGGCGGTGGTGGTCGATGTGCGTGAAAGCATGCGCAACGGTGGCGGCCCGGCCTGCCTGCGGCTGCGCGTTCCGGTGGACGAGGCGGCCCGGGCCGGGATCGATCCGGGTTTCCTGCTGGACGAGGCGCGCTGGGAACGGCTGGCCCACACGGTGGAGGCCCATTGGCCCGAGGCTATCGCGCCTAAGGACCTCACCGATCCGGCCCTATGGGCTCAGGCCCGCGCGGCCCACGCCGCGCTCGAGCAGGCCATTGGCGTCTAGATCGAATACGACCAGGTCTCGGCCTGGCCGCGGATGTCGTCCTGGGGCGTGATGCGGCGACGCGCGGTCATCTGGGCGTGCAGGCGCTGGATGCACAGGCTCGCGGTCTTCTCGAACCAGAAGGGGAAGACGGCGTGGATCAGGCACGCCAGCCCGGCCGCGACCATCTCCGCCCCAAAGCCCCCGGCGTGGCCCAGGTGCTCGACATAGGTCTCGCCCACCTCGCTTGGGTGCCGATTGAACGCGTCCAGCATCTCGCCCTCCTGGATTATCGACCGAAGATTGCCGCGAGCCGGCGAGAAAGACATTGTCTCGTTCGCCGCCCAGGCGGCAGAATGGAGAACATCATTCTCATCAGGCGGCCCATGACGTGTCAGACGTTCTCCTTGATCCGATAGATCGGCGAATCCTCCGCGAGCTCCAGGCCGACGCCACCATCCCCGTCGCCGAGCTGGCCGAGCGGGTGGGGCTGTCCCAGACGCCCTGCTGGAAACGGGTCAAGCGGCTGACCGACGAGGGGGTGATCGAGCGCCGCGTCGCTCTGCTGGCGCGCGAGAAGCTGGACCTCGGACTGGTGGTCTTCGTATCGATCAAGACCAGCCATCACGACGAGGCCTGGATCGCGGCCTTCGGCAAGGGGGCCGCGGCCCTGCCCGAGGTGGTGGAGTTCTACCGCATGGCCGGCGAAACCGATTATCTGCTGAAGGTGGTGGTCTCCGACATCGCCGCCTATGACCGCTTTTACAAACGCCTGATCGCCACCGCGCCGCTGAACGACGTCTCCTCCGCCTTCGCCATGGAGCAGATCAAGTTCACCACCGCCCTGCCGCTCTGAGGGATGATGAACCTCTACGACCTGCTCGCCGCCCGCTTTCCCGACGACCGGACCAAGCCCGCCTTCCTGCTGGCCGACGGAACCGCCATCTCTTACGGCGCCTTCGAGGACGACGTCGCGCGCACGGCGGCCCTGCTGATCGAGCATGAGGTCGAGCCCGGCGACCGCATCGCCCTGCAGTCGGAAAAGAGCGTCGCGGCGGTGGCCGTCTATCTGGCGACCCTCAAGGTCGGCGCGGTCTTCCTCCCGCTCAACACCGCCTATACCGAGACCGAGGTCGACTACTTCCTCGACGACGCCGAGCCGGTGCTGTTCGTCGAGGACGCCGAGGCCTTCGTCGCCGACGCCCGCTCACGCGAGCCATTGAACGAGACCGTGGCCCGCGAGGACGCCGACCTGGCCTCGATCATTTACACCTCCGGCACCACGGGCCGTTCGAAGGGGGCCATGCTCAGCCATGGGAACCTGGCGGCCAACGCCCTGGCCCTGCACGAGATCTGGGGCTTCACGCCGGACGACGTCCTGCTGCACGCCCTGCCGATCTTCCACGTCCACGGCCTGTTCGTGGCCCTGCACTGCGCCTTCCTGTCGGGCGCGCCCATGGTCTGGCTGCCGAAGTTCGATGACGTCCAAGTGCTGTCGGGGCTGGAAACGTCCACCGTGATGATGGGGGTGCCGACCTTCTACACCCGGCTGCTGGCCAATCCCGCCTTCACCCGCCAGCGCGCCCAGCACATGCGCCTGTTCGTCTGCGGCTCCGCGCCGCTGCTGGAATCGACCTTCGCCGAGTTCGAGGCCCGGACGGGCAAGCGCATCCTCGAGCGCTACGGCATGAGCGAGGCGGTGATCATCACCTCCAACCCGCTGCACGGCGATCGCATCGCCGGCAGCGTCGGCTATCCGCTGCCGGGCGTCGACCTGCGAATCGGCGGCGGCGAGGCGACCGGCGTCATCGAGATCAGGGGCCCCAGCGTCTTCGCCGCCTATTGGCGGATGCCGGAAAAGACCGCCGAGGAGTTCACCGCCGATGGTTATTTCCTCACCGGCGACGTGGGCCGGCAGGACCCCGACGGCCGGGTCTGGATCTCCGGCCGGGCGAAGGACCTGATCATCTCGGGCGGCTTCAACGTCTATCCCAAGGAGATCGAGCTGGTCTTCGACGAGCTGCCCGGCGTCATCGAGAGCGCGGTGGTGGGCGTGCCCCACCCCGACTTCGGCGAGGCGGTGGTGGCCGTGGTGATGGGGCAGGGGGACGAGGCGGCGATGATCGCCACGGCGCGCGAGAAGCTCGCCGCCTTCAAGGCGCCCAAGCGGGTGTTCTTCGTCGCCGAGCTGCCCCGCAACGCCATGGGCAAGGTGCAGAAGAACCTGCTGCGCGACACTTATGCCGAGACTTTCGCCTAATGCGCCTGATCGACCGCGAAGAGGTGGCCGCCCGGCTCACCTACGAGGTCGCCATCCCCATCGTGCGCGAGGCGATGATCGCGCTCTCGGCGGGGACCACGCGCCAGCACCTTCGCTCGATCATCCCGCTGGCGCAGGGGCGGATGTTCGGGATCATGCCCGGCGCCATGGGCGAGACCGCGCCGTTCGGCGCCAAGCTGATCAGCGTGTTTCCCGACAATTTCGCCAAGGGCGTCCAGTCCCACCAGGGCGTGGTGGTGCTGTTCGATCCCGACAGCGGCGCGCCGGTCTGCGTGGTCCATGCCGGCGAGATCACCGCCATCCGCACCGCCGCAGCCAGCGCCGTGGCCACCGACGCGCTCGCCAGACCCGAGGCCTCGCGCCTGACCCTGCTGGGCTATGGAGAACAGGCCGCCACCCATGCCCGGGCCATCGCCAAGGTCCGCGCCTTGAGCGCCATCCATGTCTGGGGCCGCGACGCCGGCCGTCGCGAGGCCTTCGCCGCCAAGATGGGCGCCGAGCTTGGCCTGCCGGCGACGGCCCATGCCGAGGTCGAGGCCGCCGTCGCCCAGGCTGACATCATCTGCACCCTGACCCCTTCCGCCGAGCCCATTCTCAAGGGCGCCTGGGTGGCGCCGGGGACGCACCTGAACCTGGTCGGCTCCAGCTACGCCGGCCCCGTCGAGGTCGACAGCGACCTGGTGGTCCGCGCCCGCTTCATCGCCGACAGCCGCGAGGGCGTGCTGCGCCAGGGCGCCGAGTTCCTGCGCGCCAAGGCCGCCGGCCTGATCGGCGACGACCATATAGCGGCCGAGATCGGCGAGGTGCTGTCGGGCAAGGTCGCGGGCCGACGCTCCGCAGATGAGATCACGGCCTACAAGTCCCTGGGCCACGTGGTCCAGGACCTGGCCACCGCCTGGGCGCTCTACTCGGCCTAGGACGCCTCGTCGGGCGGGTCCTGGTCCTTCGCGGCCCTCAGCGCGCGCGGGCTGGACCCGGTCCAGCGCTTGAAGGCGCGCGAGAAGGCGGCCGGATCTGAAAAGCCCACGAGATAGGCCGTCTCGTTCACCGAGACCCGGCGGCCGCTGAGATAGTGCAGGGCCAGCTTGTGGCGCAGGTCATCCAGCACCTGCTCGTAGGTCACGCCCTCGGCCTTCAGCTTGCGGAAGAGGGTCTGGCGGCTGACCCCCATCTTGCTGGCGACCCTGTCCATGCCGGCGTCGCCGGTGTGCAGCACCATCATCAACAGGCTCTCGACCTTGCCCTGGATCGACTTCGAGCTCTCCAGGCTCTTGAGTTGCGCATCGGCATGCTCGTTCAGGATCCCGAAGACGTAGCGCGGCAGGCGCTCGACCCTGTGAGTTGCCCAGGCCTCGTCGATCAGGATGGCGTTCTGGGTGCTCCCGAACACCACCGGCGCCTGGAAGATGCGTTCGTACTCCGCGCCATAGCCCGGATCGGCATGGGTGACATGCACCTCCCGCACATAGGGCGCGTCGAGCAGCCGTCGCGGCGCGCAGATCATCTGGGCGAAGGCCGACTCGGTGAGTTCGGGAAAATCGTTGGGGTTCGCGCGGTTGTCTATCAGCCAGTAGACGCCCCGCTCCTGCGTGACGGCGAAGCGATCGCCGGACCCCACATTGTCGGTCTCCACGATCAGGCGCACGAAGCGGTTCAGCTGCTTGAAGGCCTCGATCATGGTCTCGGAAGCCTGGCCGATCAGGCCGATGATCGAGATCTTGGCGATGTCCACCGCCTCGCCGTAGTGGAGCGCCAGGGCCGGGTCGTTGCTGAGTTCCTTGGCCGCGCGCATCAGGGCCACGTACTTCACGAACGGAATGCGGTTTTCCTGGTCCTCGAGGTCCTTCAGGTCGATGCACGACCGCTCGGCCAGCGCCCTGCGGCTGGCGCCCTTCGACACGGCCAGGTCCAGCAGGCCGCGCGCGAAGCCCGCCCCGACGGTCAGCTCAGCCATGGTTTCGGCGCCTCATGGTTTCCGATCCCGCTCTCATCCTTAGAGGCCGCTGACCCCTGTTTTGGATGCAAGCCCCCCTGCAACTTGCGGTCAGGTTTTTGATACGAGCCGTCATGGCCATCACCGCTCCCATGGCTAGGCTCGGTTCAGCGTTTGGTGGGTGATGCATGACGGCGGTTGTTGCGACGGGCGGGTTGGGGGCGAGTTCCGCCGCGGACAAGGCCTTGCAGGCTTCGGCGGCGTTCTGGTTCGTGACGGCCGTGATCGGCCAGTGGGCGTTCCTCTACTATATCGCCGCCTTCTACGGACCCTCGACATTCTCCGGTGATTTCCAGGCCTGGGGAAAGAACACCCTGCTCTCCGGGGGCTACAGGCCCGGCGACACGGTGGGCAACCTGACCTTCGCCGCCCACGCCCTGCTGGCGGGGATCATCGCCTTCGGCGGGGCCCTGCAGCTCGTGCCTCAGGTCCGGGCCCGCGCGCCCGCATTCCACCGCTGGAACGGCCGGGTGTTCCTGCTGACCGCCAGCGGCCTCAGCCTGGCGGGGTTCTACCTGGTCTGGGTCCGCGGCACGGGCAGCGGCCTGGTCAGCTCGATCGCCATCAGCATCAACGGCCTGCTCATTCTGGGCTTCGCGGCCCTGGCCTGGCGCGCGGCACGGGCGCGGGCCTTCGCCGTCCATCGCCGCTGGGCGATGCGCCTCTACCTGGTGTCGAACGCCCAATGGTTCATGCGGGTCGGCTTCTTCGCCTGGTTCATGGTCAGCCGTCCGCTGGCGGTGAAGGGCCTGGACGGCGCCTTCTTCATCGCCTGGTCCTTCGGCTGCTACCTCGTGCCGCTCGCGGTCCTGGAGCTCTACCTGCGCGCCAAGGACGGCGCCGGGCCGAGCGGGCGCTTCGCCATGGCCGGCGGCCTCTTCGTGCTCACCGCGCTCATGGGCGTCGGAATGGTGGGCTTCACAATCTTCTCGCAGCGCATCCTGTCGGGCGCGCCGGTCGGGCTTCCGGGGTAAGCGCACCATGTCGCCACTGATGATGATCCATATCACCGCCGGCGGCCTGGGCCTGCTGTCGGGCTTCGGCGCACTCGCCTTCCGCAAGGGCGAGCCCCTGCACCGGGCGGTCGGGACCCTGTTCTTCGGCGCCATGCTGTTCATGTCGGGGCTGGGCGCGATCCTGGCCGTCTTCCTGCCCAACCGGCCCACCGTCCTCATCGGCCTGCTCACCTTCTACCTGGTGGCCACGGCCTGGGCGACGGTCCGGCGCGAGGAGGGGCGCATCGGCCGCTTCGAGGTCGGCGCGGCGCTGGCCGTGATCGGCGTGGCCGCGGCGCTGTTCATCGCCGGATGGGTGGCGACCCAGAGCCCCAAGGGGCGAATGGATCAGATTCCCAATCAGGTGATCTTCGTCTTCGCGACGGTGGCCACAATCGCCGCGGCCACGGATCTGCGGATGATCCGGCGCGGCGGGGTTACCGGCGCGCCGCGCATCGCCCGGCACCTCTGGCGCATGTGCGTCGCCCTGCTGATCGCCACGACGTCGTTCTTCCTCGGACAGCAGAAGGTCATGCCCGAGGTCCTTCAGGGCTCACCGATCCTGTTCGTCCCGATCGTGGCCTCGCTCGGCCTGTTCACCTTCTGGATGCTGCGGGTCAAGTTCACCAACGCGTTCAAGCCCGAGGCGACCGCCCTTGGGGAAACGCCGAGAGGCAGGGCCGCATGGCTGTTCTTGAGCTAGCCGCCGACGCGCCCTGGATCGCCCGTGCGGCCGCCGCCTCGGCCCTGGTCCTCCACATCGGCGGCGGCGGCCTGGGCCTGGTCTCCGGCGCGGTGGCCGTGACCGTCCGCAAGGGCGAGCGCCTGCACCGGGCGGCGGGGACCGTGTTCTTCGTCTCCATGCTGACCATGTCCGGGATCGCCGGGCCGGTGTCCGTCATGATGGGCGACCGGGTCAACATCGTCGCCGCCGTGCTCACCTTCTACCTGGTGCTGACGGCCTGGATGGCGGTCCGGCGCAAGGAAGGCGAGACGGGCCTGTTCGAGATCGGCGCGCTGCTCGCCGTCATCGGCGTCACGGTGGCCGGCGTCGCCTTCATCTTCGAGGCGGCGGCCAGCCCGACGGGCATGATCGACGGCCAGCCGCCTCAGGCCAACTACATCTTCGCCTTCGTCGGAGGGATCGCCGCAATCTCGGATCTCAGCGTGATCCTGCGGGGCGGGGTATCCGGACCCCAGCGTATCGCGCGGCATCTCTGGCGCATGTGCTTCGCCCTGTTCATCGCCGCGGGTTCGCTGTTCCTCGGACAGCCGCAGGTCTTTCCCGAGGCCATCCGGCAATCGCCGATCCTGTTCGGGCCACCCCTGGCGACCCTGGTCCTGCTGGTCTTCTGGATGCTCCGGGTCAGGCTGACCAGGGCGTTCCGGCCGGCGGTCGAGAGCCCCGCCTAGGCCTTAGCAGCATACAGTGACCGCTACGGTATTGACGCTTGGAATCTGTATGACTTTCATGCGGTTTCAAAAAAAATCGCCAACATAGACAATAGGTTACCACAACCCGAGACGCGTTCAGCGCGCGGGCTCCAGGCTGGCGATATAGGCCGCGATCAGGGCCACGCCCTCGTCATGGACCAGGGAGCGGCTGAGCTCGGGCATCATGACGCCGGGCTCGGTCGACTTCATCCGGTGCAGCAGGATCGAGGCGGCCGGATCGCCCGGCGCGATGGAGACCTCCAGCCCGCCCGAACCGCGACCGGCGGCCACCGGCCGCTTGCCGACGCCGCGGGCGGCGGGGCGGGTCTCCTCGACGTCGAGGAACAGGCCCGAATTGGAGGCCATGCCCCGGGCGTTGTGGCAGTGGGCGCAGTTGGCGTCGAGATAGGCCTCGGCGCGCGCCGCCAGCGGCGCGGCCACATCGTCCCAGACCGCGGTGCGCGGCGCCTTGGCCGGGGCCGGGGCGCCGGTCAGCATGCCGGTCCGGCTCCAGTGGGCCAGCTGGTTCTCGCGCCCGGCGGCGTAGGCGAAGGCGCCGTTGAGGTTGCGCGCCTTGGGGCCCAGCGGCGAGATCTCGCCGGCCACCGCGTGGCATTCCTTGCACTGGTTCACATTGGGCACGGCGTAGTCGACCCGCCTGGTCCGGCCTGCCGTGTCGATGAAGCCCACGTCCAGCCGGGCCCCGGCCCGCTTGAGCGTGGCCAGGGTCTGTTCGTCGTTCCAGACATAGGCCAGCGCCGCCCAGCCGTCGGCCTTGCGGATCAGCAGCCGGGTCTCGAGGAAGCGGATCTTTTCCTTCGGCCGGCGCAGGTCGGCGGGGTAGGCGAAGGTCTTGACCAGGGTCGCGCCCACCGGGAACTCGAACGCCCCGGCGGCCGTGTAGGTCGCGGCCTTGCCCGGCGGCAGGAACACGAAGCGGAACTTCTCGGCATAGTCGCTGAACAGCGGGGTGTTGAGGGCGTAGGGCGTCACCCGACCGTTGGGCGCGCGCGCGCCCTCATCGACGAACAGCCGGTAGGCGTCGAGGGTCTGGGCCGGCGCCTCGGCCAGCAGGGCGTCCAGGGCGACGGGCGGGGCCTGGGGCGCCGCCCCCAGCAACAGGGCCGCCGCCGCGATGGCGGCCAGGGGTCTCAAGGGACCAGCTTGGCCTGCTCGGCGGGCAGGACCACGGCCTTGGGCTCCTCGATCACCGCGTCGCCAAGGGTCGGCGAGATCTTGGGATTGGCCTCCATGAGGGCGCCCGGCTTCGGAAGATTGAGATTGACCACCGGGCCGTCGGTCAACCGCACCCGGACCGCCTCGCTGCCGGGCCAGGTCACCACCCCGTCCCAGATCACCGGCGGCACGGTCCCGCCCAGCGCCTTGGCCAGGATCGCCCCGCCAGGGAAGGCTGGCGCCCAGGCGTTGCGGCCGAGCCGGTTGTTCCGCACCACGATGTCGCGGGGCAGGGGGTTGTAGGTCTTGTCGTCGAACGTCTGGCTATAGGCGATGAGGATCACCGCGGCGCTGCCGTTGCCGTCGATCTCGTTGTCGAAGACGTGGACGTTCTTGTTGGCCATCAGCATGACACCGGTGCCCATCGGCACATTGGCGACGATATTGCCCTTGGGCGCGAAGTTCGGCGTGTCGTTGTCGATCACCTTGTTGCGGAAGATGCGAGTGGAATGACCGCCCATCTGCGGCAGGTTCGGCAGGTCGAACACCAGGATGCCCCCGGTGTTGTGGGTCGCGACATTGTCGAAGACGTCGGCGTTCATCGAGTTCTCGATCTCGATCCCGGCGACGTTGAACTCCGCGGTCGAGTTCTTGACGATGATGTTCTTCGACTGGCCAACATAGATGCCGGCGTCGGAGGCGCCGCGCACCGTCACCCTGTCGATCAGCACATTGGTCGAGGAGACCGGATAGACCCCATAGGCGCCGTTGGTCTCCTTCGGCCCGCCGGTCCATTCGACCACGACATTGAGGAAACTGATCTGGTCGGAGCCCTTGGACTTGATGCCGTCGCCCTTGGTGTCCTGCAGGGAGAAGTCGCGCACCGTGACCCGGTCGGACGTGATCAGCAGGCCTTCGCCCGCGCCCTTCTGGCCGGCGAAGGAGAGGACCGTCTCGCCCGGCCCCGCGCCCTTCACGGTGACGCCGTCGATGTCCAGCGAGAGGCCGTCGGTGAAGTCGTAGCGCCCGGCGGCCAGGTCGACGACGTCGCCCGGCTTGGCGTCGAGCAGGGCGGTCTGGACGCGCTCCTGGGCGTTCGGCCCCGGTCCGACCGCGAGGGTCTTGGCCTGGGCGGAGCCGGCCGCCAGCACGGCGGCGAGCGTGATGGCGAGCGATCTCATGGCGTCCTCCCGGCGGCGTCTGACGCGCCCCCTTGTGGCCGCAGGCTAGGTTGTCGCCGTTCAGTTGGCGAGCGCAATAAATCGGCGGGGTTGCGCAGGAAATGGGCGGTGATCAGGCCGATGGAGTTTGGCGCTGCGCTAGACCGGCGCAGCCGTCATTGCGGGAGCGTAGACCGGCCACGGCACCAGGGCTTCGATGTCGTGCAGTCGTCAAGGACTCCGGCGGAGGTCTCTCCATGGCGTGCGATATCCCTCTGTATGTCGCGCCACTCCGGTCTCAGCTCAGACCATGGAGCAGGCCGCCACGCTTCCTCAATGCGCTCCGCAGCTACACGCTCTTCGACGGTCAGCCTGCTCCAGGCGAGGTCGCGCCGCGGCGCGAACCTCACAGGGGCCCGAGCCGCCAGGCGCGAGAGCCACAGATGAACCTCGGTCGGGCTCTGGCCGTAGTCGTATGAGGACCCGCCCGCCAACACCTCCTGGCAGAAGCTGGAGTCGGTTCGCGCGCAGAGCTCCATCAGCCGTCGCGCCAGGGGAAGGTTGGCCGGGTACTGATGCACGTCGCCGGCGATGTAGGTCGCGACGCTGATGATGCCCCACATGTTGCCCCCCTCGGCCGCCCTGCCGGCGAACGCCAGCGCAATCGCCCGGTTCGCCTGAACCTGCTCGATCGAGCCATCGCCCCTCTGGTGCCAATACCATCGGACAAGTTCGTCGTGAGCGAGCGGATCGCCGAGCTGGGACGCGCGGGTCACAAGGCTCAGCCACCGCGCCCAGTCGTCAGGCGACGAGCCGTCGCGCAGATCGGAGGCCAGGCGCATCATGGCCTCGCTGCTGCCGCGAGCCGCCAGGGGTTCAAGCACCAGCCGGCGACCCTCACGATGGGCGCGCAGAAGGTCCTCCAGGTGAGCGTCGGCATCTTCGGCCCCGGACTTGGGGGGCTCTTGGTCAATCGCAAAAAGGCTTGCCGTATGCGCCGCTTCGAGGGGGCGGAGCGCATCCTCCACCTCTGCGCGTTGGCGTTTGAGATCATCGAGGTGACTCGGCGCCTGCCGCGCCAAACCATCAGCCTGCGGGCGTAGCGCAGGCTCCGGCGCGCCCGGCGTGGCGCAGCCTGCAACCAAGCTCACGAACAGCATCGCGATAACGCGCATCGCACTTCCCGCGCCGCCACGTGCGCCGCGCCTCCAGGTTGCACCTGGGGATACTGAACATCGATACGGCCGGCGCAACAAGTTCGGCTGGCCGCCCTGACGGATGTCGCGTCATAGGTCAGCCCGGGCGCAGGGCCTCCTCCTCCCGCGAGGGGAGAAGGGGCGCTGCGTCATGGCTACGCGTCGACCAGGGTCATGCCGCGTTCGTCGTAGCGGGTTCCCTGGACCTTGTCGGCCAGGCCGTCGAGGCTGGCGGTCTCGGCGGGGGTGAGCTGCAGCTCGGCGGCCTTGAGGTTGCCCTCGAGGTTGGCGAGCTTGGTCGTGCCGGGGATCACCACCACGTTGGGCTTGGTGGCCAGCACCCAGGCGAGCGCGATCTGCGAGGGGGTGGCGCCCCGCGCCTTGGCCAGGCGCTCGATCTCGTCGACGAGGGCGATGTTGGCGCCATAGGCGTCGCCCTGGAAGCGCGGTGAGACCACGGCGCGGTAGTCCTGGCCCTGCGGACGCACCTCACGGCTGAAGGCGCCGGTCAGCATGCCCCGGCCGAGCGGCGAATAGGCCACCACGCTCACCCCGGTCTCCCAGCAGTGGGGCAGGACCTCGCGCTCGATGTCGCGGGTGAAGATCGAATACTCCCACTGGACCGCGGCGATGGGATGGACCGCCTGGGCGCGGCGCAGGGTCTCGGCGTTGACCTCGGAGAGGCCGATCGCGCCGATCTTGCCCTCGGCCACCAGCTTGGCCATGGCCCCGACGGTCTCCTCGATCGGCAGGGCCGGGTCCTTGCGGTGCAGGTAGTAGAGGTCGACGTGGTCGGTCTTCAGCAGGCGCAGGGACTGCTCGATGGCCCGGCGCATATTGGCCTCCGAGCCGTCAACTCCGGTCACGGTGCGGGTGGCGAGGTTGCCCACCGGGCCGAACTTGGTGGCGATGAAGGCCTGGTCGCGGCGGTCGTGGAACGCCTCGCCCAGCAGTTCCTCGTTGGCGCCGAAGCCGTAGAGCTCGGCGGTGTCGAAATGGTCGACGCCGCGCTCGAGGGCGGCGTGCAGCAGCTTGACGGCTTCGGTCTTGTCCATGGGCTCGCCATAGGCGACGGACATGCCCATGCAGCCGAGACCGATGGCGTTCACTTGACGGCCGGTACGGCCGATTTCACGACGGATCATGGGGAGCTCCGTTCTGTCGAGATGGGGTATGGGGGAGGTGTGTGAGCGTTCACTCACATCGTCTTATAGGCCCCGCCCCGGGCCGGCGTCAAGCTGGAATACCGATGTTCAGGCGCGCCAGGCGTCCACGACGGCGTCGGCGGCCATGTCCAGCTCGGCGTCGCTCCAGGCCCGGCCCTTGATCTCGCTTTTGACCATGTAGCCGACCGGGCCGAAGAACAGGTTCGACAGGATGTCGGTCGGCAGGCTCTTGAACACGCCCGCCGCCACGCCGGCGTCGCGCAGGCGGGTGAGGGCCGCGCCGATGCGTTCGTGGGCCGCTCCGCCTTCGCGTTCCGACAGGGCGGACTCGGCGAAGCGCTGGCCGAAGGTGAAGGCCTCGGTGTCGGAGCGATAGGCGTTGAGCAGGGTCAGCCACAGCCGCTTCAGGCGCTCGGTGGGCGGCCCGTCGCCGTCCCCGGCCTCGGAGATGGCGGTGAACACCTCGCCCTTCAGCCGGCGATAGGCCTCGATCAGCAGGTCGTCCTTGCTGGGGAAGTGACGGTAGAGCGTGCCCTCGGCGACCCCGGTCTCCGCGGCGATCGCCGCGGTGGTGGCCGCGCCCATGCCGTCCCGGGCCACGATCTTCAGCGCCGCGCGCAGAAGGCGATCCTTGGTGCTGAGAGTGTCTGTGAGCATATGCTCACACGTCGGGGTTCGAGGAGCGCGTGTCAAGTTCATCTCTTCCTCCCACATCGCGAAGCGAATGGGGGAGGGGGACCATCCGCAAGGATGGTGGAGGGGGCGAAACTGGGTGCTGAGCTTGAGGCCGCCCCCACCACCACCTTCGGCGGTCCCCCGCCCCCGTAAACGGGTGAGGAAAAGTGAGCTCAGGGCTTGAAGGCCAAACCCTTGGAGGCCAGCGCGTTCCTGAGCGCGCCCAGGGCGTTGGGGCCCATGCCGTGCAGGGCCGCGATCTGCGCCTCGGTCCGTTCGGTGAGGTCTTCGAGATGGACGACACCGGCGCCGGCCAGGGCGCGCTGGGCCGGCTTGGCGAGCTTCGGCAGGTCTGTCCGGGTCATGGCTGGCCTCCGATGAGACGGGGTCCAGAGAGCAGTGGCGCACCCTCATTCCGTACTCTATCTTCGAAGATAGATCACCCCTGGGACGCACCACGGGACAGGCATTCCAAGTCTACGATTTTCGATCGAGGTCTACTTCATGACGACGACGCAGGACGGCGCCAAGCCGCCGATCGACAAGCAGGCGCTGCTCGCCAAGTACATCGCCGAACGCGACAAGCGGCTGCGCGCCGACGGCAACGCCCAGTACCTGGAGGTCAAGGGCCGGCTCGCCCACTATCTGGAAGACCCCTACACGCCGCGGGTCGAGCGCGAGCCCAAGACCGACCACGTCACCTTCGCCTTCGTCGGCGGCGGGTTCGCGGGGCTGGTGACCGGGGCGCGGCTGGTGGAGGCCGGCGTCAAGGACGTGCGCATCGTCGAGAAGGGCGGGGACTTCGGCGGCACCTGGTACTGGAACCGCTATCCGGGCGCCCAGTGCGACACGGCCTCGATGATCTACATGCCGCTGCTCGAAGAGACCGGGCACATGCCCACCGAGAAGTACGCCCACGCGCCCGAGATCCTCGAGCAGTGCCAGCGCATCGGCAAGCAGTACGACCTCTATGAGAACGCGCTGTTCCACACCGAGGTCGAGGACCTGGCCTGGGACGAGGCCAAGTCCCGCTGGGTGATCTCCACCAACCGCGGCGACCGCTTCACCGCCGACTTCATCGGCCTGGGCACTGGGCCGCTGCACGTGCCCAAGCTGCCGGGCATCCCCGGCATCGAGAGCTTCAAGGGTCACTCGTTCCACACCAGCCGCTGGGACTACGACTATACCGGCGGCGACCCCAAGGGCGGCTTGATGACCAAGCTGGCCGACAAGCGGGTGGCCATCATCGGCACCGGCGCCACCTCGGTCCAGGCCGTGCCGCACCTGGCCCGGGCCTGCAAGGAGCTGCTGGTGATCCAGCGCACGCCCTCGTCCATCGACGTGCGCGCCAACCAGCCGATCGATCCGGAATGGTTCGCCGGCATCGCCACCCCGGGCTGGCAGACCCGCTGGCTGGAGAACTTCACCGCCAACCAGGCCGGCGGCAACGCCGAGGTCGACCTGGTGATGGACGGCTGGACCGACCTGTCGCGGCGGATCCGAAGCAAGATCATGCAACTTCCGCCGGAAGACCGGGCGCCGATGAAGATGCTCGCCGCCTACGAGGACAGCGACTTCGAGAAGATGGAGGAGATCCGCGCCCGGGTGGATTCCATCGTCGCCGACCGCGAGACCGCCCAGAACCTCAAGGCCTGGTATCGCCAGCTCTGCAAGCGACCCTGCTTCCACGACGCCTACCTGCAAGCCTTCAACACGCCGGGCACGCGCCTGATCGACACCGACGGCAAGGGCGTCGAGGCGATCACCGAGAAGGGCCTGGTGGTCGGCGGCGTCGAATACGAGGTCGACTGCATCATCTACGCCTCCGGCTTCGAGGTGGGCACCGAGTACAGGCGCCGCGCCGGCTTCGACCTGACCGGCCGCGACGGCCTGAAGCTGTCGGAGGCCTGGGGGGAGGGCATGCGCTCCAAGCACGGCATCCACGTGCACGGCTTCCCAAACGCCTTCTTCGTGCAGCCGACCCAGGGCGCGAACCTGATCTCCAACGTGCCGCATAACCTCACCGAGTCCGGCAAGACCATCGCCTTGGCCGTCAAGCATGCCCTGGACCATGGCCACCGCCAGGTCGAGGTCACGCCGCAGGCCCAGGAGAAGTGGGTCGAGCTACTGCTGACCAGCATGGGCCGCATGCTGGGCGCGCCCGACTGCACGCCTGGCTATTACAACAACGAGGGCCAGGACCCGGGCCCGGCGGCGCGGCTGAACGTCGGCTATCCGGCCGGGGCGACGGCCTTCTTCAAGTACATCGACGCCTGGCGCAGCTCGGGGGATTTCGAGGGGTTGGCGTTCCGATGAGGGAACGAGGGGTTCAGATCCTCCCCCAGCGCGCAGCGCGATTTGGGGGAGCAACCGTAGTTAGGCTGGCGCATGTCTCCAGTCTGTGTTGTCGCGGATCATGGCGTTGAGGGTGACGAGGAGCCGTCGCATGCAGGCGGTGAGGGCGAGCTTT
>NZ_JAUYNW010000082.1 GCF_030698145.1 Phenylobacterium sp.
TTCGCCGAGCGCGACAGCCATGTGCCCGAGATCGACGAGGCCTATCGCTTTGATCCGCAGACGACGATCGCCATCTGCGCCGGCTTCGCCTTCGACCGCCGCGTCATGGTCCAGGGCTATCACGGCACGGGCAAGTCGACCCACATCGAGCAGGTGGCCGCGCGCCTCAACTGGCCGCTGATCCGGGTGAACCTGGACAGCCACGTCAGCCGCATCGACCTGGTGGGCAAGGACGCCATCGTCCTGAAGGACGGCAAGCAGATCACCGAATTCCGCGAGGGCATCCTGCCCTGGGCCATCCAGCGGCCCGTGGCCCTGGTGTTCGACGAATACGACGCCGGCCGCCCGGACGTGATGTTCGTTATCCAGCGCAATCTGGAAGCCCAGGGCAAGCTGACCCTGGTGGACCAGAACCGCGTGATCCGGCCCAACCCGTTCTTCCGCCTGTTCTCCACCACCAACACCATCGGCCTGGGCGACACGACGGGGCTCTATCACGGCACTCAGCAGATCAACCAAGGCCAGATGGACCGCTGGTCGATCGTGACCACGCTGAACTATCTGGCCCACGACGTGGAAGCCGAGATCGTGCTGTCCAAGGCGCCGCACTACAACAACACCGAGGGCAAGCGCACGATCAGCGCCATGGTCCGGGTCGCCGACATGACCCGTAACGCCTTCATGAACGGCGACATCTCCACGGTCATGAGCCCGCGGACCGTCATCACCTGGGCCCAGAACACCGAGATTTTCGGCGGCGATATTGCGCTCGGCTTCCGGATGACCTTCCTGAACAAGTGCGATGAGCTGGAGCGCGGCACCGTCGCCGAGTTCTTCCAGCGCGCCTTCGGTCAGGACCTGCCGGAATCCACGGCGCGGGTGCGGGTGGCCTAGAGCCAACCCCGCAGCCGACGAGGCCGACTCGCTCACGCGACAGGCTCGAAACAGAAAGGGCGCGGAGGTGACTCCGCGCCCTTGTCCGTCTCAGATTTCAGAGGCGGCTCAGCCGCCGCTGATCTTCTTGCCGACGAAGGCGCCCAGCGCCAGGAACAGCACGAAGCCGATTACGGCCACAAAGAACAGCAGCTTGGCGATACCCGCCGCCGCGCCGGCCATGCCGGTGAAGCCGAGCGCGCCCGCGATCAGCGCGACCACGGCGAAAATCAGGGCCCATTTCAACATGTTGAACTCCAGCCAAAGACATCAGGGGTCTTGCTGGCTAAACGCGGGGCAACGCCGTCGCGTTCCTGTGGCGATCAGGCCGCCAGCAGAGGCAGAGCCTCCGGCGGCTGCATGCGGCCGCCGACCGGCGCCGTCTGCAGGCGACAGACGCCCGAGCCCGTCACGAACGGCACGTGAGCTGCGATGCAGGCTTCCAGCTCCACGCGGTTTCGGACGTTGGTGACCGCCGCCCAGATCTGCTTCTTGCGATAGAGCCCCAGCCGTTCGGCGAACCGGCGCAACACCGCGAGCCGAGCCCGCTGGTCGCCGCTGGGCAGGACAAGGGTCACGCTCGTGACCGCGTTGGGCGCCAGCTTCTCCACCTCGAAGCCGGGATCTTGCGTGCGCAGGTCGATATTGGTCACGTACTTCAACAGGGAGGCCCGGACGGTGGCCAGGGCCGTGAACGCCGGGTCGCGGGGTACATCATAGACCGCCGCCGCCAACTGGCCCTTCGCCTCTGGAGGCAGGGTGGCGAGCATCTCCTCATAGGCCGCGCGCTGGGAGGCGCGGACGATGTTGGAGTAGCAGATGGGCAGGTAGAGCATCGAATGGGGCCCAGGGCCCGCCAGCATCCGTGCCGCCACGGCCAGGCAATCGGCGTCGAAAGCCTGGGGATCGGCGGGCATGTGCTCGTCGCCTTCCACCAGGCTGAGGTGGGTCCTCAGGGATCCTGGAGTTGAGCTGACCACGTCGCCGACAAAGACGCTGCGCAGGGTGAAGTAGATCCCCTGCACTCCGTCCAGGGACGGCATGGGGTGCTTGGCGGCCGCCTCGGCGATATCCGCCAGGGCTGCTTGCTGGGTCACCCAGATCGGTCCGACGGGAGCTCCGGGCGACAGGGCAGGTTCGTCGCCGGTTCGGGTGGGGGCGGCTTCGACGCGGCTCAGCCGGCCGCCGGGTGGTAGCAGGGACGGATCCAGCAGGGCCGCGCTTACGGCAGCGTCGTCGAGGGCCGCGAAGGCCTGGACCGCTTCAGCGGAGCCCTCGAACAGCAGCAGGCCGACCTTGCCGGCCTCGTCGTCACCCTCGCCGAACAGCTTGATCTGCAGGTCGTCGCCCAGCCGCGCGAGTTCCTGGACGTCCAGCTCATCGGCGCGCGGATCGGTCAGCAGGAAGGAGTAGTGGGTCAGGGGCGTGAACTGGCGCGGCCACTGCCATTTTCCCTCAAGATAGATCCCTGAGAACTTGGCGACCAATGGCCCGAGGACGGCCGGCTTCAGGCCCGTCTTCTCCGCATCCACCGCCACTCTCAGACACGCAACCGCCGTCACCGCACTCACTCCACCTGTTCCTCGATCATCGTGGCGCGTGAAAGTGTAAACACATCCTACGACCGGCCTGCGGGACTCAGCCGCACCACCAACAGGACTTTCCTCGGTTCACTCCGACGCGCTATGGAAGTTGGCCATGGCCAAGAACCCGGAAAGCCCGCTCGAGCCCTTCAAACGCGCCCTTGCGAACGCTGCGCGCTCGCTCGCCGAGTCGCCCGACCTGGAGATCGTCTACTCCGGGGAAGGTCCCGTGCTGTCGGGCAATCGCGCGGTCTTGCCGCACCCGCCCCGCGACCTCACGCCGACAGACGCCGCGCGCATCCGTGGCCTGGCCGACCAGATGGCCCTGCGCATCTCGCACCACGACGCCCAGGTCCATGCCCGCACCCGCCCCGGCTCGGCCCTGGGCGCGCCGGCCTATGACGCCCTGGAGCAGGTGCGCATCGAGGCCATCGGCTCCAATGCGCTCGGCGGCGTGCGGGAGAACCTGAAGGTCGTGCACGAGCAGGCCTGGCTCAAGCGCCCCTTCAATCCCGTCGACGCCCAGGCCAATCCTCCGATGGCCGAGATCGTCGCCCTGATGGCCCGCGAGCGGCTGACCGGGGTGGAGCCGCCGCCGAACGCCAAGCTGCTGGTGGACATGTTCCGCGACGAGATCGAGGCCCGAGCGGGCCAGGATCTCGACAAGCTGATCGACAAGATCGACGACCAGAAGGCCTACGCCAAGATGGCGCGCACCATCCTGCGCGACCTGTCGATGGGCGACGACCTCTCGGACGCCCCCGACCAGGCCGACCAGGACGACGAGGATGGCGACGAGGGCGAGGCTGAAGCCGCCGAGGACGGCGATGAGGGCGATGGCGAGGGGCAGTCCCCGCAGCAGGCCTCCATGGACGACAGCGAGGCGACCCACAGCGAAAGCGAGGACGCCGACAGCCAGATGATGCAGGCCGAGGATGATCCCAACGCCGAGGATTCTGACGAGCCGCCGGAGCTGGGCGAGGGCGAGCAGCCCGCGCGGCCGGACCCGAAGGGCGACGCCAAGACCCCCACCTACAAGGTCTTCACCACCGCCAACGACGAGATCGTGGCGGCCGAGGAGCTTTGCGACCTCGAGGAGCTGACCCGGCTGCGCGCCTATCTCGACCAGCAGCTCGCCAGCCTCTCCAGCGTGGTCTCGCGCCTGGCCAACAAGCTGCAGCGCAAGCTGATGGCCCAGCAGAACCGCTCCTGGACCTTCGACCTGGAGGAAGGGCTCCTGGATGTGGCCCGCCTGACCCGGGTGATCACCGATCCCACCGCCTCGCTGGCCTTCAAGGAAGAGGAAGACACCGAGTTCCGCGACACGGTGGTCACCATCCTGATCGACAATTCCGGCTCCATGCGCGGCCGCCCGATCATGGTGGCCGCCGTCTGCGCCGACATCCTGGCCCGCACCCTGGAACGCTGCGGCGTGAAGACCGAGATCCTCGGCTTCACCACTCGGGCCTGGAAGGGCGGCACGAGCCGCGAGGACTGGTTGAAGGCCGGCAAGCCCGCCCAGCCGGGCCGCCTGAACGACCTGCGCCACATCATCTACAAGGCCGCCGACGCCCCGTGGCGCCGCGCCAAGCGCAACCTTGGCCTGATGATGCGCGAAGGCCTGTTGAAGGAGAACATCGACGGCGAGGCCCTGATGTGGGCGCACCAGCGGCTGATCGACCGCACCGAGGCCCGCCGCATCCTGATGGTGATCTCCGACGGCGCGCCGGTGGACGACTCGACCCTGTCGGTGAACTCCGGCCACTACCTCGAGCGCCACCTGCGCGAGGTGATCGCCGAGATCCAGGACAAGAGCCCCGTGCAGCTGATCGCCATCGGCATCGGCCACGACGTGACGCGCTACTATCGTCGGGCTGTCACCATCGTGGATGTCGAGCAACTGGCCGGCGCCATCGTCGACCAGCTGGCTGAGCTGTTCAATGAAGAGCCGCGCAGGCAGACCCGCAAGACCGCGGGCCTGCTGGCCCCACCGCCCAATACGCAAGGCCCCCAGGGCGGCGCGACCCGGCGGTCCACCTTCAAGGAAGTCCGGAGAGCCGTGGCGTGAAACGACTGATCCTGGGAGCCGCGCTCGCCGCGCTCACCGCCTGCGCGCAACCGTCCACCCTGCCCAAGGGGCCGATGGCCGCAGGCTCCGGGATCACCATCACCGCCACGCCGGTCGCGCTCAATCCGCAGGACCCGTCCCAGGATCGCATCGGCGACTTCGTCTATGCGGGCGGCCTGGTGCTCTCGTCGGACCAGACCTCGCGCTTCCATGGACTGTCGGACCTTCGGGTGACCCAGGATCGCAAGCTGGTCTCGATGAGCGACGAGGGCGACCTGCTGGAAAGCCGCGTCCTGCTGGACAAGACCGGCCGCTTGGTCGGCGTCGGTCCCGGCAAGCTGACGGTCCTCACCGGGCCGGACGGAAAGCCGCTTCAGGGCAAGAAGGAGGCTGATTCTGAGGGCTTGGCCTTCATGCCCAATGGCGACCGGCTGGTCAGCTTCGAGGCCATCGACCGCATTCTGCTCTATCCGGCAAAGGGCGGCGCCGCCCGGGTTGTTCCCTCGCCGGTGGACGCCGGCTTCCCCCCCAACGGCGGCATGGAGGCCCTGGCCTTCGATCCCGCTGTCGGCCCCGACGGCTACATCACCGCCGGTGAGGACTCCGGCGAGACCTGGACCTGCCGCGTCACCGCGGCCTGCGTGAAGGGTCCAACCCTGGAGAAGCCGCCTGAGTTCGGGGTGGTTGCGGTCGACAGGCTGGCCGACGGGAAGACCGCCTGGCTGTTCCGCGCCTGGGACCCCGTGCGCGGCAGCCGCATCACCCTGAAGATCCTTGGCCCCGCCGGCGAGGTGGCGCGCATGGACATGGCCAAGCCCCTGACCGTCGACAATCTCGAAGGCGTATCGGCGGTGCCCGGCAAGGACGGCGCGATCCGGTTCTACCTGCTCTCCGACGACAATTTCTCCAATTCCCAGAAGACCATCCTGCTGGCTTTCGACTGGAAGCCCGCGAAGTAGATTTTCAGAGCGCGGGATGCGGGCGGAAAACCGGTTCCCACTTTTCCTCATCCCGCTTAGCGAGGCCGCCATTATGAGCCAGACCGAGATCGCCCTTCCCACCCCGGAGGGCGAGGCGCGCGCCTTCATCTTCAAGCCCGACTCAGGCGTTGGCCCCTGGCCCGCCGCGATCATCGCCATGGACGCCCCGGCCATTCGGCCGGCCCTGTTCGAGATGGGCGAGCGCCTGGCCGCCGCCGGCTACTACGTGCTGCTGCCCGACCTGTTCTGGCGCGCCGGCCCCTACCCGCCCCTGGACATCGCCGCGGCCCGCGCGGGCGACAAGGAGGCCGGCGAGCTGTTCGCCAAACTGCGGGCCAGCACGGGCGCGGGCCGGCAGATGACCGACGTGAAGGCCTGCCTCGACTTCATCGCGGCCGATCCGGCCGCCAAGCCGGGCAAGGTGGGAATCACGGGCTATTGCATGGGCGGCTCCATCGCCCTGCGCGCGGCGGGAACCTACCCGGACCGCATCGGGGCGGCGGCCTCCTTCCACGGCGGCAACATGGCCACCGACGACGAGCGCAGCCCGCATCTGCTGGCGCCTGCGATCAAGGCCAAGGTGCTGGTGGCCGGGGCCATAGAGGACCGCAGTTATGACGAGGCCCAGAACACCCGGCTCATCAAGTCCCTGAGCGAGGCGGGCGTGGACGCCGAGGTGTCGATCTGGGAAGGCTGCAAGCACGGCTGGGTGCCCACCGACATGCCGGTGCACAATCCCGACGGCGCCGAGCGCCACTGGCGCGAATTGATCGCCCTGTTCGATGAGACGCTGAAATAGAACCCCCTCATCCGCTCATCCCGGCGAAGGCCGGGACCCAGATACATCCACCGCTCTGAGGATGCTTGGCGCAGGTCGCGACCTACGACCTGGATCCCGGCCTTCGCCGGGACGAGCGGGTATAAAAGAAAAAGGCCGGCGTCACCGCCGGCCTTTTCCAAATCTGCTTGTCGCTTGCGCCTAGGCGGCGGCGGCCGGCGCTTGCGCGGCGAGCTTGGCCTTCAGCTGGCGCTTGATCTTGAGGGCGCGGGGCGAGAGCTGCTCGTCCTTGGCCTTGACCAGGAAGATGTCCAGGCCGCCGCGGAAGTCCAGGGTGCGGCGGGCCGCATTGGAGATGCGCAGCTTGAAGGTTTGCCCGAGCGCATCGGACTGCAGGCTGGCAGGGGCCAACGCCGGCAGGAAGCGGCGCTTGGTCTTGATATTCGAGTGGCTCACATTGTTGCCGACCATGGGGCCGATACCGGTGAGTTCGCAGCGACGCGACATGGCTTAAGACCTAAGCGAGAAAGAGTGACGGCGGGCGGACCCGCGCGAGAGCGGGCGATATAGTCGAAGGTAAGCGGCGGCGTCAAGGCGGAGCCGCCTTTCACACCGCTTCATCGCACTTTCCTGTCGCCACGCCAAACCACCCGCGGACCGACCGTCTTGTGTCCCCAAGCCCTTTGGATACAATACCTTGTAGGGAACAAATCCCGAATCCGGCCGAGTCAGCGATTCGGTCCTGATTCGTTGCGGCCACGTTCCGGCGCCGCCGCCTGAACCTTAACCCACTCCTTTTCCGTCAGTAGCGAGAAGGCTCGCCTTCCCCTAGCTTGGGCTGCAAATCACCCGCATGGGTGGATCCAGGGGACGGGCGTTCAACATGAAGACAGCGGACCTGATGTGCGCCGGCGCCCTGGCGGGGTTGCTGAGCTTGCCTGCCGCTCCGGTCCTGGCCCAGGACGCCGAGGTCTCCGAGATCGTGGTCACCGGCAGCCGGATCGCCCGCAAGGACTATGTCTCCGAGAGCCCCATCGTCACGGTGGGCCAGGAGCAGATCGCCGCCGTCGGCATGGTGACGATCGAGAACACCCTGAACCAGCTTCCCCAGTTCACGCCGTCCAATGGCTCGGGCACCAACACCACCAACTTCGTGACCACGCCCGGCCAGGCCTACGCCAACCTGCGCGGCCTGGGGCCCACCCGCACCCTGGTGCTGATCGACGGGCGCCGGGTGGTGGCGGGAAACCCCAATGCGGTGGTCGATCTCAACACCGTGCCGACCTTCCTGGTGGACACGGTGGAGACCATCACCGGCGGCGCCTCGGCGGTCTATGGCTCTGACGCCATCGCGGGCGTTGTGAACTTCAAGCTCAAGCGCAATTTCGAGGGCCTGCAGGTCGACGCCCAGTTCGGCGTCACGGAGCAGAACGACGCCGGCCAGCTCACGGCGTCCGTGGGCTGGGGCCGCAATTTCGAGCGCGGCGCCCTCGCCGTCGCCGCCACCTATGACAAGCGCGAGGGCCTGCTGGCGGCGGACCGCGACTGGTCGGCCGTGGGCTATTCGATCCTCACCACCGGCCTGACGCCCTCAGGCGCGGCGACGATCCCCGACGGGCGCTTCGATCCGGCGTCGAACGCCGGCGGCGCAGCCAACCTGCCCAGCCAGGCGGCCATGAACACCGTGTTCGGCGCCTATGGCTTCGCACCCGGCACGGTGGCCCGCGGCGCCAGCCTCTCTTTCAACGCCGACGGCAGCCTGTTCTCCACCGCCCCGGTGAACAACTATACGGGCGTGCGCGATGCGGGCTTCTCGGCCGCCAGCTACACCTTCAACAGCGCCGCCTATCGCTACCTGAACCTGCCCTTGGAACGGTGGAGCCTCTACGCCTCGAGCCGCTACGACCTGACCGACAGCCTCGAGGCCTACGGCACGGCCAGCTACACCACCTATGATGTCTCGCGGCAGCTGGGCCCCGCCTCGGCCAGCGACGGCGCCTTCCCCGGCCCCGACATCGTGGTCCCGGTGACCAACCCCTTCATCCCCACCGACCTGCGCACCCTGCTGGCGTCGCGCGCCGATCCGACGGCGGCCTTCTATCCCCGCCGAGCCTTCAATGAGGTGGGCGGCCGGCTCTCCAACAATACCTATGAGACGATGCAGCTGGTGGCGGGCCTCCGTGGAGCCCTGCCGATCAAGGACTGGAAGTGGGACCTCTACGCCAGCCACGGCCAGATGGATCACACCGAAAGCCAGGTCGGCAACGTCAGCCGGTCGGCCATGCGCACCCTGACCTTCGCTCCCGACGGCGGTGCCGCCATCTGCGGCGGATTCAACATCTTCGGGGCCGGCAAGGTCAGCCCGGGCTGCGCGGCCTATATCGCCCGCGACGTCGCCAACTCGACGACCATCAAGCAGACGGTCGTCGAGGGCTATGTGACCGGCAGCCTCATCGACCTCCCGGCCGGGCCGCTGAAGTTCTCGGCCGGCGCCCAGCATCGCAAGGACGACTTCGATTATTCACCCGACCTCCAGTTGCAGGGGCCCGATATCGTCGGCTTCAACCCGGCGGTCCCGGTCAGCGGCGACATCACCTCCAGGGAGCTCTACGCCGAGCTGCTGGTCCCGGTGCTGGCCGACCTGCCCCTGATCCAGAGCCTGGAGGTGGCGCTGGGCGGCCGGGTGGCGGACTATTCCACCACCGGCCAGGTCAGCGCCTACAAGGCCGACCTCACCTGGAAACCGGTGTCAGGCCTGCTGATCCGCGGCGGCTATCAGAGAGCGGTCCGCGCCCCCAACATCGCCGAGCTGTTCTCGCCCCAGTCCGTGGGCTTCCTCGGCATCGGCTCGCCCGGGACCGGCACCACGGCGGGCGATCCCTGCGACGTGCGCTCCTCGTTCCGCAACGGCGCGAGCGCGGCGGCGGTGCGCGGCCTGTGCCTGTCGCAGGGCGTGCCCGCCGCGATCATCGACACCTTCAACCAGGCCTCGACCCAGGTGGAGATCGTGGGCGGCGGCAATCCCAGCCTCACCGAGGAGACCGCTGACAGCTTCACGGCCGGGGCTGTCTGGACGCCCGCGGTGGACGCCCCCTTCCTGCGCCGGTTCAGCGTCAGCCTGGACTACTACAAGATCGAGGTGGCCGATGTGGTGGGGACCATCGGGGTCCCGACGATCCTGGCCTCGTGCTTCAACGCCGATGGATCCAACCCCGGCCTCTCCAACGCCAACTTCTATTGCAGCCGGTTCTCGCGCCTGAGCTCGGGCCAGATCACCGGCGTCGCCCAGACCCAGGTGAACCTGGCCTCGGTGAAGACTTCCGGGATCGACGCCCAGGTGGACTGGGGCTTTGATCTCGCCGACCTCGGCCTGCCGGAGAGCGCGGGCGCCCTGGCCTTCAACCTGGTGATCTCCAAGCTCGACAGCTTCGAGCGCCAGGCGCGGCCGAACGCGGCCTTCATGGACTATGCCGGAACCATCGGCGCCGACCTCTCGGGCGGCGCCCTGCCGGAGTGGAAGTCGGTGCTGTCGGCCACCTGGGCCGTCGGGCCGGTGCGGACCACCCTGCGCTGGCGCCATATCGCCGCCATGACCGACGCCCGCAGCGTGCCGACCTTCAGCCCCACGGCGGTGAACACGCCCGACTACGACGTCTTTGACCTGTCGGGCTCCTGGAAGGTCGACGACCGGGTCACCCTGCGCGCTGGAGTGAACAACCTCGCCGACAAGGATCCGCCCTACTTCACCAGCTACCCCAACTCCAACACCGATCCCTCGACCTTCGACATCCTGGGCCGGCGGTTCTTCGTGGGGATCAACGCGAAGTTCTAGGTGCGCTGGGTCAGCAGCAGATGCTGGATCAGCATGATGGTCTTGGCGTCGACGATGACGCCGTCGGTGACCATCCGCAGGGCGTCGGTGAGTTTGACCTCCAGCACCTCGATGTCCTCGCCTTCGCCCGCGTGGCCGCCCCCGGCGCTGACCTTGTCGGCGGGCGAGTAGCGGGCGGTGAAGAAGCTGAGCTGCTCGGTGACGCTGCCAGGGCTCATATAGACCTTGAAGACCGAGGTGACCGACGAGAACCGGTAGCCCAGCTCCTCCTCGGCCTCGCGCTTGATGGCGGTCTCCGGATCGTCGGCGTCCAGCAGACCGGCGGCGGCCTCGATCAGCGGCTCGATATGGCCGGTGACATAGGCCGGGATGCGGAACTGGCGGGTGAGCAGCACGGTCCCGCGATCAGGGTCGTAGGGCAGGATTACCGCCCCATCGCCGCGATCATAGGTCTGGCGGACCTGGGTCTCCCAGGTCCCGTCGTGGCGGCGGTAGTCGAAGGTCACCCGCTTCAGCGTCGCCCACTCGTCGGAGAGGGTGTGGAAGACGAGGTTGCGGACCTGGTCGCTCATTTGGTCTCCGGCGGCGGGGGCTTGATCTCGGACACGATGGCGACGTCGCCCGCCGTACCATCGGGGCACTTGTCGCTTTCGGGCACGACCCGCAGGCGGCGGCCGGCCACCACCACGTCCGCCAAGGGATTCGGATCGGCGTTCACCGCGAACTGGCCCGCCTTCAAGGCCTCGCCGTCCTTGTCGCAATAAGATCCGGAGAGCGTCCCGATCCGGGTCCAGACGCCGCCGGCCTGCCGGTAGACGCGGCGGTCGCCCATGGCGAACACCACCACTTCGGGCGAGGCGTCGCCGTCAAGGTCGGCCACCACGGCGTCGCACAGACGGCCGGGTTCGCAGTTCTGCAGCGGGTCCTCGAAGCTCTTCCAGGTCTGTTCGAGGAACCCGACCGGGAAGGCGCCGCCGCCGGCGACACGGACCAGTTCCTTGCGCTCCACCACCGAGGTCGTAGCCTCGCCGTAGCGGGCCTTGCGGGCCAGGGCCGAGGCGGCGCGCCGGGCGATCTCGGCGGCGTTCGCACCGGTCTTGCGGGCGGCGAGCGCCTTGAGGGCGTCCATCCCCGGCTTGCCGGCCTCGAAACGCAGGAACAGGTAGTCGAACTTGTCTGGCGTCACCGCGCCACGATCGAGGCGCGCAAGCTGGTCGTTCACCGACAGCCGGCTGGGATTGGCCAGGGGCGAGAACAGGGCCAGCAGGATGGCCACCACCAGGTGGGCGGCGATGACGTTGGTGACCTCCAGGCGCTTCAGCCAGGGCCCAGGCCAGAAGACGCTGGCCGCGTATCCCACGGAATAGACAACGGCCACGATGGTGCAGGCGACACCGTAGATGCGGTCCGGTGTCAGGCCGTACTGACCGATGCGCAGGATCAGGCCATAGGCGGCGATGGCCACCAGGGGCGCGATGATCACACCGGTGATCCGGCCGGCCCACTTCAGCGCGACGGGCGGATGGTCCTCGGCCTCGCCTTCCTGATAGGCGGCGTTGAGCAGGACGATGAGGGCCGCGGCGGCCGAGAGCAGGATGCCCGCCGCGCTCTTGGTGTCCCACAGCAGGGTCAGGCCGGTGAACGGCAGGGCGATGAGGAAGCCCGCCCCGATCACCGCCATCACCGGCAGCAGCCACGACAGCAGGGTCAGGGCCACGGTGCGGATGCCGCGCACCAGGCTGGCGCGGACGTCGGTCAGGTGGATGGCCAGGGCGAAGAATGTGGTGGTGGCCGGGAAGGCGAACCAGGGCTTCTGGATGGTCTCGCCGACCCACTTGATACCGATCAGGTCGAACAGCGCCCCGCCCAGCCAGAGCAGCAGCCACAGGGCCCCGACGAACAGCACGGCCAGGGCCAGGCGCACGCCGTCCTTCCAGGTCTGCTCGAAGTAGCGATCGTAGCTGGCGATCCAGCGGCGATCAGCGTCGGCGCCGGTCACCAGGTGATGGGCGATGAACAGGCCCACGGCGGTGAAGATCACCAGGGGCGGGCCCGGCCAGTGCTCGGCGCCCAAGTCGGGAACCGCGATGGTCCCGTGATAGGCGCCCAGCGCGGCCACCACGACGGCGACGGCGGCGCCCCAGATGACCAGGGTCCGGGTCCGCAGGGTGTGCAGGCCGCCCAGCAGCACCACGGGCAGGAACAGGATCAGCATCGCGCAGGCGCAGAACAGCGGCGAGGAGACGCCGTCGATCAGGCCGTGCTTCTCCCACTCGTTCAGGCCGTACAGCGCCAGGCCCTGGGCGAACCCGATGGCGACGCGGGCGATGGCGATCGGTCGTGACGCCTGACCGTGATCAGTTTCCCCGGCGAACATGATGGTTCCTCCCCAACTCACCTCACGGTCGCATGGCGGGCGGCGAGCACCAACAAGCTTGGCTGATTGATGGAATAGAGTCGGCTTGCCACGCCCAGGCTTGGGGCGTATTGATAACTGACCAGTCAGTTATTTAGAGCGCCCATGTCCCTCCCCGCCGGCCAGCCGAAGTTCCGACGCCGCAAGGCCGATCGTCCCGACGAGATCGTGGCGGCGGCCTTCGAGGTGTTCGCGGAGAAGGGCTTCGCCGCCGCGCGGCTGGACGACATCGCCGCCCGGGCCGGGGTGTCGAAGGGGGCGATCTACCTCTACTTCGCCACCAAGGAGGACATCTTCCAGGCCGTGGTGGAACAGGGGGTCGCCCCCAACCTGCACAATCTGGCCGCCCTGGCCGCCGCCAATCCGCAGACCTTTCCCGACCTGATCCGCGCCTTCGCCAAGGTCATGGCCCACGTCGCTTCCACCACGCCGATCGGGGGGATCATAAAGATGGTGATCGGAGAGGCGCGCAACTTCCCGGAGCTGGCGCGGGTCTGGCACGACCGGCTGATCGTCCCGGCCCTCGGCGCCCTGACAGGCGCCATCGCCGCGGCCCAGGCGCGCGGGGAGATCCGCCCCGGCGACCCCCGCCACTATGCGGCGGGCCTGATCTCGCCCCTGCTGGTGGGGGTGATCTGGCGCGAGACCTTCACCCCCGTCGGCGCCGAGCCCTTCGACCTGCCGGCCCTGATGGCGCAACACGTCGAGACCCAGCTGCGGGGAATGGTCCCATGAAACAACGCCTGCTCGTCATCGCCCTGCTGCTGGCGGCCGCCGGCCTGATCGCCGCGCTGGTGCTGACCCCCAGGCTAAACCGATCCAACGTGCTGACCGGCTATGTGGAGGGCCAGCCGCTCTATCTGGCCGCGCCGGTCTCAGGGGCGGTGGCCCAGGTCCATGTCCAGCGTGGCGACCGGGTGAAGGCCGGTGACCGGCTGTTCGTCGTTGACCCCAAGCAGCTGGCCGCCCAGCGCCAGCAGGCCCAGGCCGAGGTGGGCGCCGCTCAGGCCCAGGCGCAGGACGCGCGCAAAGGCCTGCGGCCGGTCGAACTGGCTGTCTATGACGCCAACATCGCCGCCGCCGAGGCCAGAGTCCGGGACGCCGCGGCCGACATGCGCCGGATCGAGCCCCTGGTGCGCAAGGGCGTCTATGCGCCGGCCCGCCTGGACGACGTCCGCGCCGCCCTGCAGACCGCCAACGCCCAGCTGGCGGCCGCCCGGCGGCAGCGCGACGCCGCCGCCCTGGGCGCCCGTGACGGCCAGGTCCAGGCCGCCGACAGCCGCGTCGCACAGGCTGAGGCGGGCCTCTCGGCGGTGGACGCCCGCCTCTCCGACCTCGCCCCCGTCGCGCCCTCCGACGCGCGGGTGGAGGAGGTGTTCTTCCAGCAGGGGGAATGGTCGGTGGCCAACCAGCCGGTTGTCTCCCTGCTCCCTGACGACCGCATCAAGCTGCGGTTCTTTGTGCCGGAACAGAGCCTTTCGGCCTATCGCCCCGGCTCCGTCGTGCGCTTCGCCTGCGATGGCTGCGCCAAGGGGCTGACCGCCAAGATCACCTTCGTCAGCCCGCGCCCCGAGTTCACTCCGCCGATCATCTACAGCCGAGAGGCGCGCGACCGGCTGGTCTATATGGTGGAGGCCAGGCCCAGCGCCCGGCTGAACCCGGGCCAGCCGGTGGACGTCACGCCCCTGGAGCCGGTCCGGTGACGCTGGCCATCGACGTCCACGGCCTGAACAAGAGCTTCGGCGACAAGCATGTCGTCCAGGACGTCTCCCTGCAGGTGGCGGAGGGGCGCATCTGCGGTTTCCTCGGCCCCAACGGCTCGGGCAAGACAACGACCCTGCGGATGCTGTGCGGCCTGCTGACCCCCGACAGCGGTGAAGGGACCTGCCTGGGCCTGGACATCATCAGCCAGGCGGGCGCCATCAAGCGCCAGGCCGGCTACATGACCCAGAAGTTCTCGCTCTATGAGGACCTGACCCTGGAGGAGAACCTGATGTTCTCCGCCCGCGTCCACGACCTGGATCGCCGCAAGGACCGGGTGGCCCATGCGCTGGAACGCCTGGGTCTGATCGCGCGGCGCAGCCAGCTGGCCGGCACGCTGTCGGGCGGCTGGAAGCAGCGGCTGGCCCTGGCGACAGCGACCCTGCACGAACCCAAGCTGCTGCTGCTGGACGAGCCCACCGCCGGGGTCGACCCCAAGGCGCGCCGCACCTTCTGGGACGAGATCCACGCGCTGTCGGCAGAGGGGCTGACCGTGCTGGTCTCCACCCACTACATGGACGAGGCCGAGCGCTGCCATGAGATCGCTTACATCGCCTATGGCCAGCTGATCGCCCGGGGCACGGCCGACCAGGTGATCGCGGGCTCCCACCTGGTCACCTTCAACGGCGAGGGCGCCGGGATCGACCGGCTGGCCGGCGAGATCGGCCGGCGGCCCGGCGTCGAGATGGCCGCCCCCTTCGGCGCGGCCCTGCACGTCAGCGGCACCGACCGCGCCGCCGTCGAAGCCGCCATCGCCCCCTATCGCCGCGAACCCTTCCGCTGGACCGAGGTCGAGCCGACCCTGGAGGACGTCTTCATCCAGCTGATGGACGGCGCGGAGGACAACTTCCGATGAGCGCCTTCTCCGCGACGCGGGTCTGGGCGGTGCTGATCAAGGAGTTCAAGCAGCTCACCCGCGACCGCCTGACCTACGCCATGATCCTGGCCCTGCCGGTGGTGCAGCTGCTGTTGTTCGGCTACGCGATCAATTCCGAGCCCCGCCACCTGCCCACCGCTGTCCTGGTGCAGGAGGACAGCGTCTTCGCCCGCTCGATCCTTTCGGCCCTCCACAACAGCGCCTATTTCGACCTGGTGGCCCAGGCGCGCAGTCCCGCCGAACTGGACGAATTGATCCGCCGGGGCGAGGTGCAGTTCGCCATCACCATCCCCGGCGACTTCACCCGTCGCGTGGCGCGGGGCGACAAGGCCCAGATTCTGGTGGAGGCCGACGCCTCCGATCCCTCGGCCACCGGCCCCGCCCTCGCCGCCCTGGCGGCTTTGCCGACCCAGGCGCTGGTGGGCGATCTGAAGGGCGCGCTGGCTCCGCGGATCCAGGCCAGGCCCGCGTTCGAGGTGGTGGTCCACCGCCGCTACAATCCCGAAGCCGTCACCGCCTACAACATCGTGCCGGGCCTGCTGGGGGTGATCCTGTCCATGACCCTGGTGATGATGACCTCGCTCAGCGTCACCCGCGAGACCGACCGCGGCACCATGGAGAGCCTGCTGGCCACGCCCGTCGAACCGATCGAGGTGATGATCGGCAAGCTGGCGCCCTATGTCCTGGTGGGCGTCGCCCAGACCCTCATCATCCTGACCATCGCCAAGCTGCTGTTCCAGGTCCCGATGCTGGGAGGCTGGCTCGGCCTCGGCGTCGGCGTCAGCCTGTTCATCGTGGGGTCGCTCGCCCTGGGTTTCCTGATCTCCACGGTGGCGCGATCGCAGCTGCAGGCCATGCAGATGAGTTTCTTCTACATCCTGCCGTCGATCCTGCTCTCGGGCTTCATGTTCCCCTTCCGGGGCATGCCGGGCTGGGCCCAGGCGCTGGGCGAGATCATCCCGGTCACCCATTTTCTGCGGGTGGTGCGCGGCGCCCTGCTGAAGGGCCAGGGGCTCGAGGACATGTGGCGCGAGCTGGCGGCGTTGCTGGCCTTCGTGTGCGTGGTCACGGCGCTGGCGATGGCGCGGTATCGGCGGACGCTGGACTAGGTGTTCGCGGCCTTCTCCCGCAAGGGAGAAGGTGGCGCGCGAGAGCGCGCCGGATGAAAGGTCGCGCTCCGCTCAACGCGTCTCTCCCTCTTGGTTCGTGTGGTTCGTGAGGTTGGTGGACAATCTTTTCCCGCCCTGCGGCGTCGCTGCTGAAGGAATGGAACCACGAACCTCACGAACCCCACGAACGGTGGTCCTGACCCAAGCGGGTACGATGAGAGCCGGCCTGCGCCGGGGAAATTCGCCGGATAGACCTTTCGACCCCTCATCCGACCCTGCTCCGCAGGGCCACCTTCTCCCGCAAGGGGAGAAGGATCGCGGCAAGGACGTCTTTCGTGTCGCAGTCCCTCCAGCGCCGCTTGCCGCGCGTCGATTCCCACCCCAACTTGAGGTCATGAGTCACCGCCCGACCGGCGCGCCGCCGCCCCGCCTCGTGGCGGTGCTGGGGCCGACAAACACCGGCAAGACCCACCTCGCCGTCGAGCGGATGCTGGGGCACGCCTCGGGCATGATCGGCTTGCCGCTAAGGCTGCTGGCCCGGGAGATCTACGACCGTATCGTCAAGGCGCGCGGCGCGCGCTCAGTGGCCCTGATCACCGGCGAGGAAAAGATCGTCCCGCCGCGGGCCGTCTATTTCGTCTGCACCGTCGAGGCCATGCCGCTAAGCCGCGAGGTGGAGTTCCTGGCGGTGGACGAAATCCAGCTCTGCGCCGACCCCGAGCGCGGCCACGTCTTCACCCACCGCCTGCTGCATGCGCGGGGAACCTACGAGACCATGCTGATGGGGGCGGGCACCATGGCGCCGCTGATCCGCCGGCTGCTGCCCAACGCCGAGATCGTCACCCGCGAGCGGTTCTCCAGCCTGACCTATGCGGGGCCCAAGAAGCTGACCCGCTTGCCGCGCAGGTCCGCCGTCGTGGCCTTCTCCGCCGACCAGGTCTACGCCATCGCCGAACTGATCCGCCGCCAGCGCGGCGGCGCCGCCGTGGTGATGGGCTCGCTCAGCCCCCGCACCCGCAACGCCCAGGTGGCGCTCTATCAGTCGGGCGAGGTGGACTTCCTGGTGGCCACCGACGCCATCGGCATGGGCCTGAACATGGACGTCGACCACGTGGCCTTCGCCGGCCTGCGCAAGTTCGACGGCAAGCGCACCCGGTTCCTGCATCCGCAGGAGGTGGGCCAGATCGCCGGGCGGGCCGGACGGTTCCGCACCGACGGCACCTTCGGGGTCACCGGCGAGTGCGAGGACATGGACGCCGACCTCGTCGAGGCGGTCCAAGAGCACCAGTTCCAGCCGGTGGCCGCCGCCGAATGGCGCAACGCCAAGCTCGACTTCTCGTCGCTGCCCAACCTGATGAAGTCCCTGGCCGCTCCGCCGACCTTCGATGTGCTGAAGGCCTCGGCCGAGAGCCTGGACGAGGTGACCCTGCGCCAGCTGGCGGGGGATCCCGACATCGCTGAGCGGGCCCGCGACAAGCCCTCGCTGATGCGGCTGTGGGACGTCTGCCAGACGCCGGACTTCCGGAAGGTCAGCCACGAGGAGCACCTGCGGCTGACGCGGGACTTCTTCGAGTATCTCACCAGCCGCAACCGTCGCATCCCCGAGGACTGGATCGCCGGCCAGTACCGCCACCTGGACCGCACCGACGGCGAGATCGACACCCTGTCGGCCCGGCTGGCCAGCGTGCGGACCCTGGCCTATGTCGCCAACCGCCCCGATTGGCTGGCGGACGCCCAGGCCTGGCAGGCCAAGACCCGGGTGCTGGAGGACAAGCTCTCCGACACCCTGCACGAGAAGCTGATGGCCCGCTTCGTGGACCGGCGGACCAGCGCCCTGATGCGCGGTCTGCGGGTGCGGGAGGACATGCTGGCGGGCGTCGCCGAGGACGGCACGGTCACCGTCGAGGGGCACTATGTCGGCAAGCTGCGGGGCGTGACCTTCGAGGCCGAGCACGGCGCCTCGATCCTGGAGGAAAAGGCTCTGCGCGCGGCGGCGACCCTGGCCGTGGGCCCCGAGATCGCCAAGCGCCTGGGCCAGCTCGCCGCCGAGCCCGACAACGCGTTTTCCTTGACACCCGACGGCATGGTGCTGTGGCGCGGCCAGGCGGCGGGCGCCATCTCCGGGGGCTCGCCTTTCGCGCCCCGGGTGCGTCTGCTGGGGGAACTGGGCAATCCCGCGGCCCGCGAGCGCGCCACGCGGCGGCTGGAGGCCTTCCTCGCGGCCGAGGCCGTCCGTCGCCTGGGGCCCTTGCGCAAGCTCGAGATCGCGATGGCGGAGGGCAAGATCAAGGGCCTGGCCCGCGGCCTCGCCTACCGCCTGATCGAGGCCGGCGGGGTGCTGGATCGCCTGCAGGTCCACGCCGAAACCAAGGCCCTGAGCCAGGTTGAGCGGCGCATGCTCAAGGGCTTCGGCGTGCGCCTGGGCCACTTCACCCTCTATCTGCCCGCAATGCTCGCCCCCAGCGCCCTGAGCTTCGTCCAGGGCTTCGCCGACCGGGCCTGGCGCCCGCCCGCCCACATCATCAGCCGCCTGCCGGATCCGCCGCCGCGCGCCACGGCGCTTGCCGCCTTCGGCCTGCGGGCCGTGGGCCGGCTGGCCGTACCCGTCGAGATGCTGGAGCGGATGGACGACCTGATGCGGGCTGGAAAACCCGGCCAGCTCACCGACGCCGACCGCGAGGTGCTGGGCTGGAGCGAACCGGAAACGCGGGACATCCTTCGCGCCCTCGGCTTTGCGCCCACGACGAAGCCAAAGGCCGGCGAGGCCATGGTCTGGCGCCGCCGGGGTGAGAAGCCCGTCGAAAGGCCCGCCGCGCCCTCCCCCCACTCGCCCTTCTCGGCGCTGGCGGCCTTGAAGGACAAGCCCGCGCCTGCGCGGCGTCCGCGCCGCCGCCGCAAGGCCAAGGCCGCGCCCCCATGAGCGAGACGGGTTGCCGCGCCGATGTCTGGCTGTGGCGGGCGCGGTTCTTCAAGACCCGCTCCCTGGCCGCCAAGTTCCTGGACGAGGGCAAGGTTCGCCTGACCCGCGCCGGCGCGGAGACCCGCATCGACAAGTGCGCGCGGGCCCTGAAGGTCGGCGACCAGCTGGTGTTCGCGGTCGGCGGCAAGCTGATCGCCGTGGCGGTGGAAGGGCTTGGCGAACGCCGAGGGCCGCCGGCAGAGGCGCGGGGGCTGTACTCGACGTTGGGGTGATTGCTCTTCCTCTCCCCTTTCAAGGGGAGAGGGTAGGGTGAGGGGATGCGGCGCGCAGCACGCAATCCGGCCTTTCGGCCACCTCAGTGCAGCGGACAAGCCCCCCTCACCCTACCCTCTCCCCCCGGGAGGCGGGTGGAGAGGAGGAGAGAAACAGCTGCCGAACCACGGCGTCCCTCCCCATCATGCCAAGCGATGGTAAGAGACCTCTCATGACCGCCGACTGCCGCCTCTACATCATCACCCCGCCGCGCATCGATGACCTGGCCGCCTTCGGCCGGAGCCTGGCGCACGCCATGGACGCCGGCGATGTGGCCGCCCTGCAGATTCGCCTGAAAGACCAGCCCGACGAGATCATCGCCGCGGCGGTGGACGTGCTGATGCCCATCGCCCAGGCCCGCGGCGCGGCGGTGATCCTCAACGACCGGCCCGACCTCGCCGCCCGGCTCGGCTGCGACGGCGTGCATGTGGGCCAATCGGACACGCCCTATGCCGAGGCCCGCCGCATCATGGGCCCCGACGCCATGATCGGGGTCACCTGCCATGACAGCCTGCACCTGGCCATGGAGGCGGCCGAAGCCGGCGCCGACTATGTGGCCTTCGGGGCCTTCTATCCCACCGCCACCAAGGACGCGCCCACTCGCGCCGATCCGGAGATTCTCACCGGCTGGCAGTCGCATGTGGAGACCCCCTGCGTGGCCATCGGCGGCATCACCGCCGACAATGCCACGCCCCTGGCCGCCGCCGGCGCCGACTTCCTGGCGGTCTCGGCCGGGGTCTGGGCCCATCCGCAGGGGCCGGAGGCCGCGGTGAAGGCGATCAACGCCGCCATCGCCGAGGGGCTCGCCCGGCGCGGCTAGGGCGCTCGCCTTGCTTTAGGTCCCCCGCCCGACTAGGTTCCGCGCCCGAATTTCCCGTGTGCGCGCGCAAAGCGACCCCATGTCCAAGATCTCCGCCAACCTGATCAAGCCCGGCTATATCCTGCAGCACGAGGGCGCGCTGTGGGTGGCGGTGAAGGCCGTGCACGTGAAGCCCGGCAAGGGCGGCGCCTTTGCCCAGGTGGAGCTGAAGAACATCCTCGACGGCCGCAAGCTGAACGAGCGCTGGCGCACCTCCGACACCGTCGAGCAGGTCCATCTGGACCAGAAGGACTGCACCTTCCTTTACGAGCAGGGCGACACCCTGGTCTTCATGGACCAGGCCAATTACGAGCAGACCGAGCTCTCCAAGGATTTCGTCGGCGAGGACCAGGTCCGCTTCCTGCAGGACGGCATGGCCGTGAAGCTGCAGACCTTCGAAGATCGCCCGATTAGCATCGCCCTGCCCGACCACGTGGTCCTGACCATCGTCGAGGCCGACGCCGTGGTGAAGAACCAGACGGCGTCCTCATCCTACAAGCCCGCCAAGGCCGACAACGGCATGCGGATCCTCATCCCGCCCTACATGGAAGCCGGCGAGCGCGTTCTGGTCTCCACCGAGACTGGCGAATACGTCCGCCGCGCCGACTGATCGGAACCTGAGCCGTGTCCACGCAAACCGCCCTCCTGAAGGTCATGACCGACGCCGCCCGCAAGGCCGCGCGGGGTCTCAATCGCGACTTCGGCGAGCTGTCCGAGCTGCAGGTGGCCAAGAAGGCGCCGGCCGACTTCGTCTCCGCCGCCGACCTGAAGGCCGAGCAGACCATCTTCGAGGTGCTGCAGCACGCCCGCCCGGGCTACGGATTCCTGGGCGAGGAGCGGGGCCTGATTGAAGGGACCGACAAGACCCACACCTGGATCGTCGACCCCCTGGACGGCACCACCAACTTCCTGCACGCCATCCCGCACTTCGCCATCAACATCGCCCTGCAGCGCGACGGAGCGATCGTGGCGGCGGTGACCTACAACCCGGTGACCAACGAGCTGTTCTGGGCCGAGAAGGGCAAGGGCTGCTTCGTCAACGACAAGCGCCTGCGGGTGGCCCAGCGCTCGCGGCTGGACGACAGCGTCCTGGGCACGGGCATCCCCTGGCTGGGCCACGGCCAGCACGCCAAGTTCCTCAAGGAGCTGCACCAGATCAGCCAGCGGGTGGCGGGTGTCCGCCGCTTCGGCGCCGCGGCGCTCGACCTGGCCTATGTGGCCGCCGGCCGTCTGGACGGATTTTGGGAACGCGACCTGAAGCCCTGGGACATGGCCGCGGGCATGCTGCTGATCACCGAGGCGGGCGGCAAGGTCACCTCCGCCGACGGCGGCGACGACATCTTCGAGGCCGGCAGCATCTGCGGGGCCAATCTCGACCTGCAGCCCCTGATGATCGAACGGCTGAAGGCTGCGGCCTAGAGCCACTCCCTGAGCGCCACGGCGATCTCGGCCATGGCTTGCGGCCATTGGTCGAGCTGCGGGGGATTGAACACTCGGGCTTGGTGATACCAGGGATAGGCGTCCGTCCCGAGCTGGGTCCAGGCGCCGCGCTGGGTGATCAGCCAGAGCGCCGCCCCGGTCGCCCCGGCCAGGTTGGTGGTGACGTTGGAGGGCCCGATCACCAGGTCCAGCGCGCCGCAGAGGGCGGCGACGTCGTCGAGGTCGTCCTTCAGGTCGAGGCCCGGCGGCGTCCAGAGGCCGGGGACCGCGCCGACGCCATATTGCAGGTTGACGAAGGTGACGCCGGGCGTGGCCAGCACCGGGGCCCAGGCTTCGAAGGGCGCGAAATAGCGCACCCGTTCGGCGTCCATCACCAGGCTCCGCCAGAGCACACCGACCTTGCGGCCGGGGCCGGCCCCAGCGAGCATCGCGCGCCAGTGCGCCACCCGCGCCGGATCGGCCTTGAGGAACGCACCGGGCCTGAACGCCTCCGGCGTCCGGCGCAGCCGCGCCAGGGGCTGGCCCATGGTCGCCCAGACGTCGATCTCGCCCAGGCGATCCTTGAGGAACGGGACGGTGCGGGCGTTGTGGTGATCGACCTTGAAGCTGGCGTGGGCGCCGACCTCGGCCTGTGGGAACGAACGGGCGAACAGCGACGCCAGGCGCGGCTCGACGGCCAGGATCAGCCGCCCGTCGGGACCGAGCTCGCCGATCAGTTCGGGCAGGGGCTGGGCGAACAGGATCTCGTCGCCGACCCCCTGCTCACCGACCATCAGCAGCGTCCTTCCGGCCAGGTCGAGATCGTCGCGCCAGGCCGGCGCCTCGATGGTGAAATGGACGGCGTCCTCGTAGGCAGGATCATGGCGCGCGGCGTAGGCGGCCCAGCCCTCGGCGAGATCGCCGAGGGCCAGCAGGGCCCAGGCGCGGGCCACGCGCATGGCGCCGGCCTCGTTCGCCGGCGCCCCGGCGATGGCGGCGTCGAAGTCGGCGATGACCCCCTCCGTCAGGCCCGCGGCCAGTCTGGCCATGGCGCGGTTGTAGAGCGCGCCCGCGAAGCCCGGATCCAGCCGCAGGGCCTCGTCGTAGAAGACCAGGGCCTGCCCGGTCTGACCCTGCAGGGTCAGGACTGAGGCCAGGGTGTTCCACAGCATGGCGTTGTCCGGATTGGCCTGGATGGCGCCGCGCAGGGTCTCGATGGCGGCGGCGAACTTCATCTGGTCGCGCTGGGCGACGCCCAGATTGTTGAGCGCGTCGGGCGAGCCGGGCCGGCGGGCCAGGTAGCTTCGCAGCAGGCCCTCGGCGACAGACGGCATGCCCATCTTCAACGCCAGCCGGGCCAGGTCGCTGGCCAACTCCGGCTCATCGGGCGAGAAGCCCAGGGCCGCCTCATAGGCTTGGAGGGCGCCGGTGAAATCGCCCGACTTCTCGCGACAAACACCGAGAATGTGCCAGGCTGCGGCGCTGGTCTCGTCGACGTCCAGGGCCGCGAGCGCCGCCTTGGCCGCCTCGTCGCGCCGCCCGGCGCGGACGGCGTCGAGCGCCTTGCGCAGCAAGGGCTGGAGCCCGGGCGCTACAGGCTTTGGAGAACTGGTGATGGCGGCCATCCGGAAGCGGCGAGACGGACCGAAGGTAGCGCATGATCGCGGTTACCGCGCGGCTAACGGGAAGCTTGACGGAACCGTCGCAGGACGGGGCTAGATGGGGCCATGCCCCAAACCTCCGCCATGACCCGACGCGCCTTCGCCGCATCCGCCGCCGCCCTGGCCGCCGCCACCCCGGCGCTCGCCAAGCCGCGCCCCATCGTCATCGCCCACCGCGGGGCCAGCGGCGAGCGGCCCGAGCACACCCCCATGGCCTATCGCCTGGCCATCGAGCAGGGCTGCGACTTCATCGAGCCCGACCTGGTGCTGACCAAGGACGGGGTGCTGGTGGTGCGCCACGAGAACGAAATCGGCGGAACCACCGACGTCGCCGCGCGCCCGGAGTTCGCCGCGCGCCGGACCGCCAAGGTCATCGACGGCGAGCGCCTGGACGGCTGGTTCGCCGAGGACTTCACCCTGGCCGAGCTGAAGACCCTGCGGACCCGTGAACGCCTGCCGGAGCTACGCGGGGTCAAGTACGACGGCCGGGAGGCCATCCCCACCTTCCAGGAGGTGGTCGACCTAGCCAAGGCCGAGAGCCGCCGGGTGAAGCGCACCATCGGCCTCTATCCGGAGATGAAGCACCCGGCCTTCCTGGCGAGCCAGGGCCTGCCGATCGAGGCGCGACTGGCCGACGCGTTGAAGGCCAATGGTCTGGACAGCAGCACCGCGCCGGTCTTCGTGCAGTGCTTCGAACCGGAACCGCTGAAGACCTTCGCCAAGCTGTCCAGGGCCCGCCGCGTGCAGCTGGTCGGCGGCGACGCGCCGGGGATGGTTTCGGCCGAGGGCCTGAAGGCCATCGCCGCCTATGCCGACGGGGTCGGGCCCGACTGGTCGCTGGTCCTGCCGACCCTGGACGGCGCGCTGGCCCCGCCGACGCTCCTGGTGGAGCAGGCCCATGCGCTTGGCCTGGCTATCCATCCCTGGACCGTTCGGGCCGAGAACCGCTACCTGCCGGCCAGGCTGCGGCGCGGGACTTCGCCGGCCGAGCTTGGCGACGCCGAGGCACTCTGCCGCGCACTCTACGCCGCCGGGGTCGATGGGCTGTTCAGCGACTTCCCAGCCATAGCCGTCGCCGCGCGGACCTAGGCCGCCGCGTCGCCGAACTGTAGGGCCGCCAGCCGCGCATAGAGGCCGCCGCGCGCCGAGAGCTCGGCATGGGCGCCTTGATCCACCACCCGGCCGGCCTCCATCACCACTATCCGGTCGGCCTTGAGCACGGTGGCCAGGCGGTGGGCGATGACCAGGGTGGTGTGGCCGGCCATGGCCTCCTCCAGCGCCTTCTGGACCAGCCGCTCGTTCTCGGCGTCCAGCGCGCTGGTGGCCTCGTCCAGCAACAGGATCGGAGTCTCGCGGATCAGGGCCCGGGCGATGGCCAGGCGCTGCTTCTGGCCGCCGGACAGGCTCTTGGCCCGGTCGCCCAGCGGGGTGTCGAAGCCCTGCGGCAGGGCGTCGAGGAAGGTCTCGGCCTGGGCCGCGCGGGCGGCCTGGCGGATCTCGCCATCACCGGCGGCCTCGCGGCCGAAGCGGATGTTCTCGATGGCCGAGCCGGAGAACATCGGCGAGTCCTGGGCCACCAGAGCCATGCGGGCGCGGACCTCGGCGGGATCGGCGTCCCGGATATCCACTCCGTCCAGGCGGATCGTCCCGGATTGGGGATCGTAGAACCGCAGCAGCAGGCGGAAGACCGTGCTCTTGCCCGCCCCGGAGGGGCCCACCAGGGCCACCCGCTCGCCCGGCGCGACCTTCAGGTCGAAGCCCACCAAGGCGGGCAGGTCGGGGCGCGAGGGATAGGCGAAGTCGACGTTCTCGAAGACGATCTCGCCGCGCGCCGGCGACGGCAGCGGCGTGGGATAGGCCGGCGGGGCGATGCTGGGCCGGGCGGCCAGCAGTTCGGAGACCCGCTCCATGGCGCCGGCCGCCTTCTGCACGTCGCCCCAGGTCTCGCCGAGCGCGCCCACCGCCCCAGCCGCCAGCACCGAGAGGAAGGCGAATTGGAACAGCGTCCCCCAGCTCATGTCGCCGCGCAGGCCCGCATGGACCCCGAGCCAGAAGATGCAGACCACCCCGCCGAACACCGTGGCGATGACCAGGGCGGTCATCACCGCCCGCGCCGTCATCCGCCGCAGGGAGGTCCTGAACGAGGCCTCCACGGCCTCGCCGAACCGGCGGGCGCCGGACGCCTCCCGCCCGAAGGCCTGGACGGTCTCCAGGGCGTCGAGGGTCTCCCCCGCATGGCCCACGGCGGCGGCGAACTTGTCCTGGGTCGAGGTGGTGAGCTTGCGAACCCGACGACCGAACAGGAACAGCGGCAGGATCACCACCGGGAAGGTCAGCACCACCAGACCGGTCAGGCCCGGGCTTACCACCACCAGTAGGATCAGGGCGCCGATCAGGGTCAGCAGGTTGCGCAGGGCCACCGAGATGGAGGTGGAGAGCAGGCTTTCGACGATCTGGATGTCGGTGGTCAGCCGCGATAGCACTTCCCCCGTCCGCGTCGTCAGGAAGAAGGTGGGGTCGAGGGTGAGGATGTGGGCGTAGGCGGCCTTGCGCAGGTCCGCCGTGATCCGCTCGCCCAGCTTGGTGACGAAGAAATAGCGCAGGGCCGAGGACAGGGCCAAGGCGACGGCCACCCCGCCCAGCAGCCAGAACCAGGGATCCACCGACTCGGCGCTGAGGTTGGGGGCGGTGAGCTGGTCCACCAGCAGGCGCACGGCGCCTGAGAGCCCCAGGGTCGCCGCCGTGGCGGTCAGCAGGAAGACCCCGGCCATGGCCGCATCGAGCTTGTGCATGGCCAGGAAGGGCAACAGATGGCCCAGGACCTTGACGTTGCGGCTGCGGGCCCGGCGCTCGGCGGCCTCGCTCAGATCCTGCGCCAGGGCGGCGCCGGCGCTGGGCCGTCCTTCGACAGCCTCGGCGGCCAAATCACTCATGAAAACCAGCGCCCTTGCTCTTGCCCCGCCTTTTCCTGTATAGGCGCGGCTTCCTCGCGCCCGGCCCCGTGGCCAGGCGTGCATATTTCTGCCGCTCCTTTACGTCGGTTGACCTCGCGATGAAACAAGACACCCACCCCGACTACCACTTCATCACCGTGGTGATGACGGACGGCACCAGCTATCAGACCCGTTCGACGTACCAGAAAGAGGGCGCGACCCTGAACCTGGACATCGATCCGAAGACGCACCCGGCCTGGACCGGCGGCTCGCAGCACCTGCTGGACCGCGGCGGCCGCGTTTCGCGCTTCAACGCCAAGTTCGCCGGCTTCACCCGCAAGTAGGCGCCTGGCGCTCGAACGAGCGCCGCGTCCCACGGCGATCACGAAAACGCCGCGCTCATCGCGCGGCGTTTTTGCTGTGCGTCCTCGTGGCGCGGCGTTGCTACACCCCGAATGCCGCCTGCAGGCGGTCGAACTGGTTCTGGACCGGATTGGGGGTCTCGCCCTCGGCCTCTTCCACATACATGCGGCGGTCGAGGTGGCGGACGCGCTCATAGAGACGCTCCGAACGGTCGAGCAGGACCAGCAGACCCGTGGGCAGGTCTTCCTCGGTGGCCCCGCGACATACATCCTCAGCGCCCAGGCGATAACGGTCCTCGCGGGCGTTTTCCGCCGGCATGTCACCCTCGCGGACCGCGCGCTGGACCAGCAGCCAGGAGGCCACCTGCATCAGCCGGGTGGTGAGGCGCATGCTCTCGCCGGCATAGGCGAGTGCGGCGTTACGCGACAGGAGCTTGGATTCCTGGCGGCCCGAACCGTCCAGATAGGTGGCGGTCTCCTCGACCAGATCCATGCCTTCCTGGAAAGTGCGGTCGAAGAGCTCCGAGCGGGCGAAGTCCTGGATGACATCCGTCCGCCAGGCTCCGGCCTGGACAATTCCTTCGTTCATTTAAGCACTTCGCCTCTAAATCGTCGTCCACGGACGGACGGTGGTCTTGGGCTCGAGGACTGCAACCCCCGTGCCAAGGCCGGACGCCGAGTATCGACGATCCCCCGTTTACGCATCGTTATCCCTGGTTTTCAGCCTGGACGGGAAAACAGCGCGTCGGCCTGCGCCCGGACGGCGCCCTTCTTCTCGATCTGGGCGCGGCAACGGGCGATCTCAGCCTCGAGCGCCTCGATGCGCTCCTCAAGCTCGCCCACGCCATAGAGTTCCAAGTCCTCGCGCATGGCCTCGGTGAGCCGCTGGCCGCGCGCGATACGGACTTCCGCCGGTTCTTCCATCAAAGGCCTCCCTTTGCCGGGCGTCGTTGGACGTCTATCTGACTTACCGAACAAGTTAGCGGCAATGATCCGGAGAGTCCCCCATGAGCGACACCATGACCGCCATCGCCGTGGAGGACGGCAAGGGACCGGCGCAAACCCTGAAGCCGGTGATCGTCGCCCGGCCGGTTCCCGGCCCGGGACAGATCCTGATCAAGGTGGTGGCCGCCGGCGTCAACCGGCCCGACATCATCCAGCGCCTGGGCTTCTATCCGCCGCCGCCCGGCGCGCCGGCCACCCTGGGCCTGGAGGTCGCCGGCGTGGTCGAGGTCGGAGCCGGGCGATGGAAGGCCGGCGACAAGGTCTGCGCCCTGCTGGGCGGGGGCGGCTATGCGGAATACGCCGTCTGTGACGCCCGCCACGCCCTGCCGATCCCTGACGGCCTCGATTTCGTCGAGGCCGCGGCCCTGCCCGAGACCGTGTTCACCGTCTTCGCCAATGTGTTCGAGCATGGAAGCCTGAAGGCCGGCGAGACCCTGATGGTGCACGGGGCGACATCCGGCATCGGCACGACGGCGATCCAGATGGGCAAGGCGGCCGGCGCAAAGGTGTTCGCCACCGCCCGGGGCGCGGCCAAGGCGCAGGAGGCCAAGGCGCTCGGCGCCGACGTGGCCATCGACGCCGGCGCCGAGGATTTCGCCGAGGTCGCCAAGACTCACGGCGGCGTCGATGTGGTGCTGGACATGGTCGGCGGCGACTATTTCGCCAAGGACTTGGACGCCTTGAAGGTCGGCGGGCGGATCGTGTTCATCGCCGCCCAGGCTGGGGGCGAGGTCAATCTCAGCATCATGCGCTTGATGCAGAAGCGCGCCCTGGTCACCGGCTCGACCCTGCGGCCCCGGGACGCCGACGAGAAAGCCCGCCTGGCCGCCGAGATTGAACGTGTGGTCTGGCCGTGGATCGCCGCGGGCATGGTTAGACCGCAGATCGACAAGACCTTCCCCCTGGCGCAAGCCGCCGCCGCCCACGCCCACCTCGAGAGCGGAAGCCATGTCGGCAAGGTGATGCTAATCGCCTAGCCCGACTGCGGGTCGTCGACCTGGGCGGCGGCGAAGGCCGCGCGGCGCTCGTCCATCAGGCGCCGGCGCTCGGCCCGCGTCTCCCGGTCCCAGGAGTTGCGCGGCCCGACGCCGAGGCCGCCGCCGACCATCAGGTGGGTTCCGGTGACGAAGGCGCTCGCTGGCGACGAACAGGACCGCGGCGGCGATGTCGGCCGGGACGCCGGCCTTCCCGATCGGCTGGGTGTTGGGGCGCGCTCCGGGATGGTCTGCTTGATCAGAGACGCCAGGCCTGGCGGCACGCTCTCGGCCGGTCGACGGTCCCGATCCCGGCACAACCTCCGGTGATGACGGCGATCTTGCCCTTCAGCCGCTCCAAGCCCTCGCCCCCTTGCCCTTGGGGACGCTTCCCGCGGGCGCGGATTCTTTCAGCATCAGACATCCGGGCGCCCTCCGCAAACCGAAAGCTCGATGATTCCGCCACCGGTCTGGTTGTGGCGAAATCGTGGCGATACATTACAGGGTTGTAATAAAATCCGTTGACGGCTTGTCTTCCATACCCCAGCCTAAAAGAAAACGCAGTAATCGCGTGGCCAATAGAGCCAGGGTCGGGGAGGACCATGATGCCTCATAGAATTCACCTTATGGTGTCCACAGCCATGTCTGTCGCATTCTTAGCGAGTGCGGCTCAGGCGCAGACGACAATCGAAGAACTGGTCGTCACGGCCGAGCGCCGCGAACAGAGTCTTCAGGATGTGCCAGTCGCGGTCACGGCGTTCACGTCGGAAAAACGCGATCTGATCGGCATCAACACTGTCGCCGACATGACAAATTTCACGCCCGGTCTGCAGTATTCCAGCCAGCTCGACCGCACGAGCCTGCGCGGGGTCGGCCGCCTGACCAATGTCCACGCCGCCGACGGCGCCGTGGCGATCTACAACGACGCAGTTTACACCTCGTCCACGGTGCTGGCCGGCGCAAAGGGCCCGATCTTCGTCGACCGGGTCGAGGTGCTGCGCGGTCCGCAGGGCACCCTCTATGGGCGCAACTCCATCGGCGGGGCGATCAACGTGGTCTCCAAGCGGCCGACCGACGAGATGTCGGGCGAGATCCGCGCGACCTACGCCAACTACAACCGAACCACCCTGGAAGGCGCCGTCTCCGGCCCGACCATGATCCCGGGCGTGAACTTCCGCCTGGTGGCCAACTGGGACAAGCAGACCAAGGGCTGGATCGAGAACATAGTCCCGGGCTACCCGGACGAAGGCAACATCATCGACACCAAGATCGTCGAAGGCCAACTCAGCTTCGAGTTCAACGACAATTTCGAGGGCTGGATCAGCGTCTCGCTGCTGAAGTGGGACAACGGCGGCGGCGGACCCGGCTCACGCCAGACCTGGACCCCCGCGCCCTATCCGACCTATTCATCGGTCGCCGCGGCCCTGATCATGAATCCCGGCTATGGCTGCAGCGGCGTGCCCACCAACGTGGTGAACCCCTCGCCCATGGGATGTGTGAACCCGGCGCTCACCGACCCGCGCAAGATCGCCTCCACCGTGCCCTATAAGGTCAAGCTCAACGACACCGTCGTAGTGGCCAGCGAGTGGATCTACCACTTCGAGAATATCGACCTGAAGTACATCACCGGCGGCACGCGCTATCACTACTATCTGCGTGGTCCCACCCCGGTCGATCAGACCGCGCCGATCACCTCGTTCACCCTGCCGGGCGGGCTGGTGATCAATCCCCGCTACGAGTTCGACTACCAGGAGATCGAGCAGTGGTGGAGCCACGAGCTCAACCTGGCCTCCACTCACATGGGGCCGTTCCAGTGGCTGGCCGGCCTCTACTATTTCCACGAAACCTACGACCAGCCGGTCTTCACCGAGATGAAGAGCCAGCCCCAGGTTGCGGGCCCGCTCGGCCTGCCGGCCACCTTCTGCGCGCGGACCTTCAACACCTGCGCCCCGAACCCCAACCAGCGCATCTACGACAACCGGCCCCACCTCGACATCGAGTCCTACGCGGCCTTCGGCCAGATCGACTGGGAGTTCGCCGAGGACTGGAAGCTGACGCTCGGCCTGCGCTACTCCAAGGACAAGAAGTACGGCTACGAGGAGGTTCGGGTTCTCTGCTACGCGGTGGCCGCCTGCTTCGCGCCGCCGGAACTCAATCCGGTGATTCCAGGTGGCATCCCGGTGGTCGACCTCACGCAACTACCGACGGTGGTTTCTTCGCCGGCGGCGGGCGCGCCGCTGCCCCGAGGCGTCTCGACCTACACCAGCTACGATCCGGCCAGCGGCCTGGCGCGGCGCGGCTATGACGACAGCTGGTCGGCGGTCACCGGCACGGCGGGCCTGCAATGGGAGCCCGACGACGACACGATGATCTACGGACGCTACAGCCGCGGCTACAAGGCCGGCGGCTATCGCATCGGCATCGACACGGTGCTGGGCGCCTCGCCCTTCACCGACGAGGAAACCGCCGACGCCTTTGAAATCGGCATGAAGAAGAACTTCGCCAATCTGCAGACCAATGTGGCGATCTTCCACTACACCTATCAGAACGCCCAGGTGCCGCTGACCGTGGCCTCGACCTCGGGTGGTCTCGCCCAGGCCCAGTCGATCTTCTACAATATCCCGGAGGCCATCTCGCAGGGCTTCGAGCTGGAAGCGATCTGGCAGCCGATCGACAACCTGCAGATCCTGTTCAACTATTCCTACAATGACGCCCACATTACAGAGTCCATCGGCACGGTCGACCCCGCCGATCCGGCCGCCCTCGACAAGGACGCCAAGCCGGTGGGGACCACCACCACCACCGACGTCTTCACCGCCGGCGTCCCCGGCGGCGGCTTCCAGCGCGGCCAGAACCTCGACGGCCAGCAACTGCCCAACGCGGCCAAGAACAAGTTCGCGATCAATGTGAACTACACCTGGGAACTGGCGGGCGGCGGCGCCATCACCCCATCGGTAAGCTACATCTGGCGCGACGAGCAGTACGGCAGCGTCTTCAACCGCTCCTACACCCTGTCGCCCTCCTGGGATCAGATCGACGCGCGGATCACCTGGCTGGCGCCCGGCGAGAAGCTGAAGGTCATCCTGTGGGGCAAGAACCTCGGCGACGACGTGGGCTACGAGGGCGGCGCCACCGGCTTCCGCCGCGCCGGGGTCGTGAACCGCAATATCCTGGCCGGCCAGCCGCCGATCAATGTGGTCCAGGGCATCGCCAGCACCTACCCGCTCACCCCGCCGCGCACCTTCGGGATCGAGTTGCAGTACAAGTTCTTCTGATCGATCGCCGGCGGGCCCGCCCGCCGGCGATCCACGACTTCTACAAGTGACGCGTAAGTGTTCCTCACCAAGTCACCTTTGGGCGTCCTGACGACCGGGGCGCCCAACTTTTGCAGACCGCCGGCCTGAAAAGGCCGGGCCCCGCCGCCCAGAGCTCCCTCGCCCCCAGGCGCGTGGGCCTTTTGGCGTTTCGGCCTCGACACGATCTTCATTGACGCGCCGTCGCCCATACCCCACCCTCGAAAAAACGCTGTGATCGCGTGGCCTAGAGAGCCGTTGTCGGGGAGGACAATCGATGCGTCAGAGACTTCATCTCATGGCCACAAGTGCGCTTGCGGCTACAATCTTTACGGGTGCCGCACACGCGCAAACAGTCGGCGGCGTGACGACGATCGAGGAACTGGTCATCACGGCCGAGAAGCGCGAACAAAGCCTTCAGGACGTGCCGGTCGCAGTTTCCGCCTTCACCTCCGAAGCGCGCGACCTGGTGGGGATCAACTCCGTCCAGGACATGACCAATTTCACGCCAGGGTTGACCTACAACAACTCGGGGGACCGCATCACGCTGCGGGGCATCGGCCGTATTTCCAACGTGCAATCGGCCGACGGCGCCGTGGCCATCTATTCGGACGGCATCTACGAGTCGACGACGTTCCAGGCCAGCAAACCGCCGATGTTCATCGATCGGGTGGAGGTCCTCCGCGGACCGCAGGGCACCCTGTACGGGCGCAACTCCATCGGTGGCGCGATCAATGTCATCTCCAAGCGGCCGACCGAGGAGTTCGAGGCCGAGGTCCGCGCCACAGTCGCCAACTACGACTACACCCTCTTCCAGGGCACGGTGTCGGGGCCGCTGTCGGACAGCCTGCGCTTCCGTTTCAATGCGAGCTGGGAGAAGCAGCGCGATGGCTGGTTCGACAACATCGTCCCGGGGATGCCCGACGAGGGCAACGTCATCGACCAGAACTATACCGAGCTCCAGCTCGACATGGACTTCGGGGAGAACCTCGAGGGCTGGTTCAAGATCACGCGCTATGAGTGGAACAACGGCGGCGGCGGCCTGGGCGGTCGCGCGGCCTATACGCCCTCGCCCTACAACACCACCCAGGAAGCGCCGTCGATCTTCTACCTGAACCAGGGCTACGCGTTCAGCGGCCAGGTGGGAGGCGTGGTCAATCCGTCCGGGACCTCGGTCAATCCGGCGATCAACGATCCGCGCAAGTTCGCCACCAACACCCCCTCGACGGTGAGCGTCGACGACACCTTTTTCGTGGCGACGGAATTCACCTACCACCTCGAGAGCATGGACCTGCGCTACATCGGCGGCGGGGCGAAGTACCACTACACCCTGATCGCCGACAACGATAACGGACCGGTCGACTCCTATGTCGTGCCGCTCACCGGAACGGGGACCTGCTCGGCCTTCCTGGTCTCGATCGGCGCCTGCACGCCGCTGACCATCTTCCCCAAGGCGATCACCAACTACCAGGAGGACAAGCGCTGGATCAGCCACGAGCTGAACCTGACCTCCACCCACGACGGCGACTTCCAGTGGCTGGCCGGCGCCTACTTCTACTATGAGCACTACAAGCAGCCGGTCTCGGTGCAGCTTCCCAACCAGCCGCAGTTCGCCGCCCCGGTGAACGGGCCGCGCAATCTGCAGCGCTACTGGTACGACACACGGCCGGAGTTCAAGGACCGCTCCTACGCGGTCTTCGGCCAGATCGACTGGCAGTTCACCGAAACCCTGAAGCTGACCGCCGGCCTGCGCTATTCGCACGACCACAAATTCGGTCAGGAAGAGGCGCGGCTGATCTGCTTCGCGCTCGCCGCCTGCGGGACCTCGCCGCAGCTCCTGGGCAGCTTCACCCCGGCTGTCGACATCACAGCCGCGGCGGTGGGTTCGGGCCGGCGGCCTGATGGCAGCCTGCTGCCCGGCGTGGCGGTCGCCACGGTCATCGATCCGGTCACCGGCCTGGCCAAGCGGATCCTGGACGCGTCCTGGCAGGCGACCACCGGCACCATCGGCGTCGACTGGAAGCCCAACGACGACATCCTCGCCTACGCCAAGTACAGCCGCGGCTACAAGGCGGGCGGGTTCAACTCCGGCATCGTCGCCCCGGTGGTGACCAACCCCTTCACGGACAAGGAAAGCAACAACGCCTTCGAGCTCGGCCTGAAGTGGAACTTCGCCCGGACCTTCCAAGCCAACATCTCGGCCTTCTACTACGACTACGAGAACTTCCAGGCCCCGGTGACCATCGTCAACAACACCGGCGCGGTCGGCACCGCCCAGACCCTGTTCTACAATATCCCAAAGGCCATCTCGAAAGGCTTCGAGATCGAGGCGATCTGGACGCCGATCGACCATCTGCGGCTGCTGGCCACCTACGCCTACAACGACGCCTATATCGACGAGGCCTCGGGCATCGTCGACTCCACCGACCCGACCGCCGTCGCGCCCGGCGCGCGGCCCAGCGGACCGCCCAGCCCGACGACCGATATCTATACGGGCCGCAAGGAACAGGGTCAGGATCTCAGCGGCAACTCCCTGCCCCAGGCGCCGAAGAACAAGCTCGCGCTGAACGCCCTCTACACCTGGGAGTTCTCGCCCGGGACCCTGATGGCCTCGGCCAGCTACATCTATCGGGACAAGATGTACGGCTCGATCTTCACCCGCTCCTACAACGAGTCCCCGTCCTGGGATCAGGTCGACCTACGCCTGACCTGGACTGACGCCGATGACCGCTACACGATCATCGCCTACGGCAAGAACATCTTCGATGACCTCGGCTATTATGAGGGCGCCACCTCCACTCGCCGCGCCGGGATCAATCCCGCTCTCGGCCCCCTGGTCCAGGGGATCAACACCACCTACGGCCTCACCCCGCCCCGCACCTTCGGGGTGGAGGTCCAGTACCGCTTCTAGGCCTCGTTCGCGAAGGCCCCACGGGCGCGCCGGCCTCCGGCGCGCCCGTTTTGCTGCCCGCGGGACGCAGGTTTCTTGTGCCCGGAATGTTCCACCAACATCCCGGGCCGCGCGGGCCAAGCCTTGCGGGGTCGGGCCTGGGCGAAGGCCTTTGTGTCAGGAATGTAAGATCAAAATCGTTGACGGTACGGAACGCGTCCCGCAGGCTTCCGCCATAGAAATTTGGACGCCGCGCCGCGCTTCAAGGGGCCGGTCTGGCGACCGCCAATAAATTTGCCCGTGCGGTCGGCCGCGCGGCGGGAGGAGCGCATTGGATCGCGGTCGCCACGCGCCGATCGTCCATGGCCCCATTGCCGGGCCGGCCGCCGTCCGACCGACTCCGATTTTCGACCAAACGACTTTTGAACGCGCCGCCGCTCGGCGCAGCCGGCCACCGTGTTTTTCGGGATGCGGCCGGAGCCATTACGCCTGGAGACCCGCATGACCGCGACGGCGACCATCATCGACCGCCCGCCCCTCGGCTTCGCCACCAAGCTGCTCTACGCCGTCGGATCGGTCGCCAGCGCCGTCAAGCTCCGCAGCCTCTCCACCTTCCTGATGATCTTCTACAATCAGGTGGTCGGCCTGCCGCCGGCGACGGTCTCCTTCGTCCTGATGATCGCCCTGACCTTCGACGCGGTCGTCGACCCGCTGATCGGACAGATCTCCGACAACTTCAAATCTAGGCTCGGCCGGCGCCATCCCTTCATGTACGCCGCCGCCATCCCGTTCTCCCTGGCCTTCTTCCTGCTCTGGAACCCGCCAGTCGGCTGGTCCGACCAGGCCCTGGTCGCCTACCTGCTGACCTGCCTGCTCACCCTGAGGTTCTTCGACACCTTCTTCGAGCTGCCGCACAGCGCCCTCGCGCCCGAATTGGCCAAGGATTACAACGAGCGCACCAGCCTGATTTCCATGCGTATGCTGTTCGCCGTGATCGGCGGGCTGGGCATGACCGTCATGGCATACCAGGTCTTCCTGAAGGAGAACCCGGACGGCTCGGGCGGCGTGCTCGCCCGCGAGGGCTACTTCGCCTACTCGCTCACCGCCGCGATCCTGGTGTTCACCGCCATCCTGGTCTCGACCCGCGGGACGCAGAGCCAGATTCCCTATCTGCGGAAGGCGCCAAGCCGCAAGATCACCTTGCCCGCCATGGCCAGGGAGGTCGCCCACACCCTCAACAACCGCGCCTTCGTGGTCGCCACCCTGACCGGCATGTGCATCGCCATCGCAGCCGGGTCGCGGAACGGCCTGGAGATCTATTTCGGCCTCTATTTCTGGGAACTGAAACAGAGCCAGCTCGCCATATTGTCGATGATCACCGTGGCGGGCGCCGCCACGGGGGTTCTCCTGGCGCCCTTGGTCGCCAGGCGCCTGGGCAAGAAGTACGGGGCCATCACCCTGTTCGCCAGCGCCCTGCTCGTCGGGATCTCGCCCGTCATCGGACGGCTGATGGGGCTGATGCCGGCCAACGGCACGGACCTGCTGTTCGCCCTGCTGGTGGTCGAGACCATCATCAATACGGCGCTGGCCGCCGGAACCGGCGTGATCCTGGTGTCCCTGGTGGCCGACGTCATTGAGGACGCCGAGGTCAAGACCGGCAGGCGATCAGAGGGGCTGCTGCTGTCGGCCGACAACCTGTTCAAGAAGATCGTCTCGGGCGTCGGCGTGTTCATTTCCGGCGCGATCCTGACCTTCATCAACTTCCCGGAAAACGCCAAGCGCGGGGCGGTCGACCCCGACATCATCCACAACCTCGGCATGATCTACATCCCGACGGTCGGCCTGCTCTACGGCCTGGGAATCCTCTGCCTGTTCGCCTTCAACATCGACCGGGCCAAGCACGAGGACAATCTGCGCCGCCTGCGCGAGACGGCCGAACAGGCAGGCGTGGTCGAGGAGGCCGCCTCGTCGACCAGCATCGCGGGCGGCATAGCGCCGCTGGGCTCCAAGGCTTAGGTCCGGAGCCACGATCATGACCGACACTGTCGCCGGCCTGCCGCCGCGTCCGCCCATCGGCCTGCGCACCAAGGTCCTCTACGGCCTCGGGGCCGCGGCCAACATCATCAAGCAGCGCGGGATCACCACCTTCCTGCTGCTGTTCTACAACCAAGTGGTGGGCCTGCCGCCCGCCATGGTGTCGACGGCGATCATGATCGCCCTGATCTTCGACGCCTTCGTCGACCCGACCATCGGCCAGATTTCGGACAACACCCGGTCCCGCTGGGGCCGGCGCCACCCGTTCATGTACGCCGCGGCCTTACCGGTCTCGATCGCCTTCTACCTGATCTGGAATCCGCCGATCGGCTGGGAGAACGAGGCGCTGTTCGGCTACATGCTGGTCTGCCTGCTGACCATCCGGCTGTTCGACACCTTCTTCGAGCTGCCGTCCTCGGCCCTGCTGGCGGAACTGACCGCCGACTATGACGAGCGGACCAGCATTATCGCCATCCGCTCGTTTTGCGGCGTGGCCGGCGGGCTGATCATGCAGCTCCTGGTCTACCAGGTCTTCCTCAAGAAGAACGCCGACGGCACCGGCGGCCTGCTCGAGCGCGACGGCTGGCAGCTGTATTCCATCGTCGCGGCGATCACGATCTTCACCATCATCCTGATCTCCAGCGCCGGCACGCACCACCAGATTCCCTATCTGCGCAAGCCACCGACCCGGAAGATCACCATCCCCGCCATGCTGCGCGAGGTGGGCGCCACCCTGAACAACCGCTCCTTCGTGGTGCTGACCATCTCCGGCATGTTCATGAACGTCTCGCTGGGCCTGAAGACGGCGCTGGAGCTCTATTTCAACCTCTATTTCTGGGGCCTGACCCAAGGCCAGTTGGCGATGATGACCGTCACCGGGGTCGTGGCCAGCATCGCGGGCGTCACGCTGGCGCCGATAATCGCCGGCAAGATCGGCAAGCGCTACGCGGCCATCACCATGTTCTTCGGGGCGGTGGTCGCCCTGCTGCTGCCTATCGGCCTGCGCATTCTCGGGGTCATGCCGCCGAACGGCACGCCGCTGCTGTTCGGCATCCTGATCGTCGACTTCATGGCCAACGGCATCATGGCGATCATGACCGGGGTGATGCTGCAGTCGATGATCGCTGACGTGGTGGAGGACAGCGAGGTCAAGACCGGCCGCCGGTCGGAGGGCCTGCTGTTCTCGGCCGACAACCTGTTCAAGAAGATCGTCTCGGGCGTTGGGGTCTTCGTCTCGGGGGTGTTGCTGACCTTCGTGGCCTTCCCGCAGGGCGCCAAGCCGAACGAGGTCGATCCGGAGCTGCTGCGCAACCTGGCGCTCATCTACCTGCCGACCATCGGCGGCTTCTACGCCGTCGCGATCAGCTGCCTGTTCCTCTACAAGATCGACAAATCGGTCCACGAGGAGAACCTGCGCAAGCTGGCGCAGGGCGCGCTGGAGGCCCCCACCACCGACGCCCAGATCGAGACCGGAGCGCCAGCCGCGACTGGCCCCGCCGGCGACCTGTCACCCGTGGCCCCACGCCCCTGAACCGCGCCGGAGCCCGGCGCGCGGTTTCGCCGCGTTCACAATTTTTCCCTTTGCGAACCGGCGTTTTGCCGCGAATGTCGTACCGAAAATTCGAACGGCGAGCGGCGTGAACCGTAGCCATAGGGAAGCGGAAAACCCCATGACAGACATCGCGGCAGGCGCCACGGATCTCGTCCCCGCCCCGGCCAAGTTGGGGGTCCCCACCAAGGTGCTCTACGGCTTCGGCTCGGTGGCCTTCGGCGTGGCGGGCCTCGGGCTCTCATCCTCCCTGCTGCAGCCCTATCTCAACCGGGTCATCGGCCTGCCGGCGCTTTGGGTCGGGACGGCGATCATGCTGTCGCTGATGCTGGACGCGGTGATCGACCCCGCCATCGGCCGCTGGTCCGACAAGCTGCGCACCCCCTGGGGCCGGCGCCATCCGCTGATGTACGCCGCGGCCCCGCTGGTGGCGATGGCCTGTATCGGGTTCTGGAACTCGCCGGCCGACTGGCCGCTGGAGGCGACCGGAATCTATCTGATCGGCATGCTGCTGCTCCTGCGGCTCAGCGTCAGCTTCTATGAGGTGCCGAGCGCCGCCCTCGGCCCAGAACTGACCACCGACTACCACCAGCGCACCAGCCTATTCAGCTATCGGTTCTTCTTCGCCGTGGTCGGCGGCCTGGGCATGAACGTGGTGCTCTACCAGGTCTTCCTGAGCCCCGCGGCGGGCGGGGTCCTGAACCGCGGCGCCTACGCCCAGTACGGCCTGCTGGCCGCCACGGTGATGGGGATCTCGATCCTGGTCTCGGCGCTCGGCACCCACAACCAGATCCCCCGCCTGAGCAGGCCGGCGGTGCGCCAGATCAGCTTCCCGGCGGCGATGAAGGAGGTGTTCGACACCCTGAGCAACCGCTCGTTGGTGGTCGTCATGCTCTCGGGCCTCTGCTCCGGCATCGGCACGGGCATGAGCTATGCGCTCAGCCAGTACTTCTATCTGGAACTCTGGGGCCTCACCGCCGCGCAGATCTCCTACCTGTCCGTCGCCGGCGCCCTGGCCTCGATCAGCGCCATCCTGATCGCCGGACCCGCCTCGAAGGCGCTCGGCAAGAAGAAGGCGATGCTGGTGCTGTTTTCCGCCTATTGGGCGACATCGCTGCTGCCACTGACCCTCAAGCTCGCCGGGGTCATGCCGCCCAACAGTTCGCCCGCCGTCTTCCTGTTCCTGCTGGCGGACGGCTTTGTCTACACCACCCTGGTGATCGCCGGCCTGATCATCATCTCCTCGATGGTCGCCGACGTGGTGGAGGACGCCGCGGTCAAGACCGGTGTGCGCTCCGAGGGCCTGCTGTTCGCCGCCAACGGCCTGCTGCCCAAGTTCACCGCCGGCATCGGGGTGTTCGTGGCCGGCCTGTTGCTGACCCTGGTGGCCTTCCCGACCAACGCCGCCCAGGGCGCGGTGGACCCGGCGATCATGCTGCGGCTGGTCTCGATCTACCTGCCGGTCATCGCCGTCATGAACGGGCTGTCGGTCCTGGTGCTGGTCTTCTACGGCATCGACCAGGGCACCCATGAGCAGAACCTCGCCACCCTCAAGGAAGCCGCTGCGGATCTGGAAAAGGCGTCCGAAATCGCCCCGGACCTGATCCCGCCGCGCGCCTAGCCGCGCTTGCTATGATTTACATCGTACAACATAGTTGCGCGAATGGCGTGGACCCGTCGAAGCCGGCCGCCTGACCTCTGAGGAGATCGCCTTGCCCCCACCCGCCCCGACCGCGTCCGGCAAGCTCAGCATCCCCACCAAGCTCTTCTACGGCTTCGGCTCGGTGGCCTTCGGGGTGAAGGACCAGGGGTTCTCGTATCTGCTGCTGATCTTCTACAACCAGGTGGTCGGGCTGCCGTCGGCGACGGTGGGCCTGGCGATCATGGTCGCCCTGCTGTTCGACTCGCTGCTCGACCCGATCATGGGCCAGGTGTCGGACAATTGGCGCTCCAAGTGGGGCCGCCGCCATCCCTTCATGTACGCCGCCGCCATCCCGGTGGCGGTCTCCTACCTGCTGCTCTGGAACCCGCCCAACTGGTCGCACGAGGCGCTGTTCTTCTATCTGATCGTGGTCGCCATCGTGATCCGCAGCTTCATCACCATGTACGAGATCCCGTCCGCGGCCCTCGCGCCAGAACTGACCACCGACTACGACGAGCGCACCAAGGTCCTCTCCTACCGCTATTTCTTCGGCTGGTTCGGCGGGCTGACCATGACGGTCCTGGCCCTGCAGGTCTTCCTCAAACCGGACGCCACCCACCCGGTCGGCCAGCTCAATCCTGCGGGCTATCAGGTCTACGCCCTGGTCGCCTCGGCGATCATGTTCGGCGCGATCATGATCTCGGCCATGGGCACCCACAAACACATCGCCCGGTTCAAGACGCCCCCGGTCCGGAAGATCACGATCGGCAAGCTGGCCGTGGAGATGTTCAGCACCCTCACCCACCGGTCGTTCCTGGTGCTCATGGGAGCGGGGCTGTTCAACGCCATGGCCCAGGGCCTGGTCCTGTCGCTCAACCTCTATTTCAACACCTATTTCTGGGAGCTGTCGGCGGGTCAGGTCGCGTTCCTGGCCGCCGGAAACTTTGTCTCGGCGGCGCTCGCCTTCGCCCTGGCCGCGCCCCTCTCCAAATGGATGGGCAAGAAGCCCGCCGCCCAGCTCACCAAGGTGCTGGCCTTCGTGATCTCGTTCATTCCGATCAGTCTGCGGCTGCTGGACGTCTTCCCGGCCAACGGCGCGCCGGCGGTGATCCCGATCCTGTTCCTGCAGACCATTCTCTCGACGGCCTTCTCGATCATCGCCTCGATCCTGATCTCGTCGATGATCGCCGACGTGGTGGAGGACTCCGAGCTGCGCACCGGGCGGCGGTCGGAGGGCCTGTTCTTCTCGGCCGCGGCCTTCGTGGCCAAGGCGGTCTCCGGCGTCGGGATCTTCGCCTCCAGTATGATCCTGGTGTTCGTCGGCTTCCCGCAGGGCGCCAAGCCCGGTCAGGTGTCGATCGACGTAATCCGCGAGCTGGGGGTGGTCTATCTGATCGTCCTGGCGGCGCTCTACGGCGCGGCGATCACCTGCGTCTCGCTCTACCGCATCACCCGCGCGGGCCACGCCGAGACCCTGAGCCGTCTGGCCGCGACGGCGGCCAGGGAAGGCGAAGGCCCCGCCCACGTTCCGTGAGCGAGGCCCCGAAGTTCAGACTGGAGGGTCTGTCCGTTATTTCGCGAGGCGCAGGGAGTTGATGTCCTGGCCGATGGCCTTGAAGGCGTCCTTCAGGGCCGCGCCGCTGCCGGGCAGGTAGACGTGCTTCGCGTCGGTGGCGCAGGAGTTCATGACATCGACGGCGCTCGCATTGCCGCCCAGGGCGAACCCGACGGTGTAAACGATCACCCCTTTTTCCTTCATATTGGTGCAGAGCGTCTTGGCTTGGGTGAAGGGGCTGCCGTTCGTGGCGTTGCAATTGATCTCGTTGTCGTTGGACGTGCCGCTATAGTTATTCGACACAACGCCCTTGCAGTAGGCGGTGTTGAATTCGCCGTCGGTCATCAGGATCACGACCTTCAGGAGGTCATCCGTTCCGTAGGCCGCGGGCTTGCTGGCGGCCGGCCAGAGATATCCGAATTCCGGGGAGACCATGTACCAGCCCCAGGCCAGGCCGATATGACCGGCCGTCGTGCCGCTGGCGGTGAAGCTGGCGATCTTGTTCTTAAGTGTCGTCTTGCTCGTGCTGAGCGGCTGGATCGTCGACACGGCCGTGCAAGCACTGGTCGACGCTTGATAGTTCGGCCCGATCAGGTTGGCGTTGGTGGTCGGCGCGACGTCCGTATAGGCGTTGGTTCCGGTGCGCTCGGTGACGCAGGTGTTGATGGTCCAGGTCTTGTCTTGGCTATTGTTGTTCCGGAACCAGAACTTGCTGTACGGCGGCGCGGTGTTGGTGCCACGGGTCGGATTGGTGCCCGATTTGGGCGTGCCGCGCACGGAGTTGGCGTATGTGCTGCTGACATTGACCGCCATCGAATAGGGGACGATGGCCATCTTGGAATAGTAGGGCGTCTGGATGTCCTGGACGACGATGTCGACCAGGTCGTTGGCCGCGGTCTTCATGTCCGTCAGCTTCTGGCCGCTCATCGAGCCGGTGGTGTCGAGCACCAGGGCGACCTCGACGTGGTTCGAGTTGCGGACCACCTCGGAGTTGGCGCGCAGATTCTGCTGGTTCCAGATCTGCGGCGAGATGCCGGGCGGGGTGACGGCCGCGGAGCTGACCACCTTGACGCCGTCCAGCACGAAGTTGGATTCGACGATGCTCTCGCCCTCGGGCAGGACCAGGTTGGCGATCAGGGCCGCGTCGCCGATCGAGTCGATCTCGGCCGTGGTGGTCGCCGAGGACCGGGCCGCATAGAGGGTGGCGGTGTCGAGGGCGTCCTGCAGCTGACCGCGCTGGGTGGTGCTGATGTAGACGTCGACCAGGCCGAGCGTCATGGGCGTGAGCATCAGCAGGGCCACGGCGAAGAACACCGCCGAAGCGCCGCCTTCGTCGCGCGTCAGGCGCCGGGCGAAGCCGATCATGGCCCCGCCGAAGCGGGCCAAGCGCCCGCGGATCTGCTTCGAATTCGTGTCCACGCCCGGACCCCCGCTGGTCGATTCGAGCGAATTTGACAGGTCAGCGTAAACAAACGGGCGCCGGACAAGGTGAATCAAAAACTATTGCCCAGCACCCTGAAGGCGAAACGGACCCTGGGCTAAGCCCTCACCAACCGCACCTCTCGCCCTTATTCTGGGCGGTCAGCCAGATGTTCAACGGCTTGAAATAGTCAGCCACGGCGCTGGCGTCGGTCTTGGTCTCGCCGGTGAAGGCCGCCAGTTCTTCCGGCCAGGGCTTGGAGGCGCCCATCTCCATCATGGCGTTGAATTTCGCGCCCACCTCCTTCTGTCCGTAGACCGAGCACCGGTGCAGCGGGCCCTTCCAGCCCATCTGGCGGCAGGCCGCGCGCTGGAACTGGAACTGGTAGATATGGGCCAGGAAGTAGCGGGTGTAGGGCACATTGCCGGGCACGTGGTATTTCGCGCCGGGATCGAAAGCGTCGGCAGGACGCGGTCCGGGCGGAACCAGGCCCTGATACTGCAGCCGCAGCTTCAGCCAGTCGTCGTTGTAGCGCTCCGGCGTGGTCTGGCCGGAGAACACCTGCCAGCGCCAGCGGTCGACCATCAGGCCGAAGGGCAGGAAGGCGATCTTGTCGAGCGCCATCTTGAGCAGGAACGGGATGTCCTCCTCGACCCCCGGCGCCTTATCCAGCAAGCCGATCTGGTTGAGGTAGGTCGGGGTCAGGGCCGAGAGGCCGACGAAGTCTCCGATCGCCTCGTGGAAGCCGTCGTTCGCCCCGTTCTTGAACAGGAACGGCTGATCCTTGTAGGCGCGCTGGTAGTAGTTGTGACCCAGCTCGTGGTGGACGGTGTAGAAGTCCTCGGCATTCACCTTGGCGCACATCTTGATGCGGATGTCCTCGCGGTCGTCCAGGTCCCAGGCCGAAGCGTGGCAAACCACCTCGCGGTCCTGCGGCCGGATGATCATCGAGCGCTTCCAGAAGCTCTCCGGCAGGGGCGCGAGGCCCATGGAGGTGTAGAAGCCCTCCCCGGTCTTGACCATCTTCACCGGGTCGTAGCCCCGGGACTCCAAGAGCTTGTCGAGGTTGTAGCTGGAGGTCGCGGTCTTCGGCTGGACCACGTCATAGATGTTGCCCCACTGCTGGGCCCACATGTTTCCCAACAGATCGGCGCGGATCGGGCCGCTGCGCTTTTGGACCGCGTCGCCGTACTTGTCGTTCAGCCGGGCGCGCACATAGCAGTGCAGGTTCTTGTAGAAGGGCTCCACCTGCTTCCACAGCCGGTCGGTCTCGGCGCCGAAGGCGTCGGGGTCCATGTCGTAGTTGGAGCGCCACAGCGCGCCGGTGTCCTTGAAGCCCAGGCCTTGCGCGCCCTCGTTGGAGAGCGCCGCCAGCTTGGCGTAGTCCGGACGCATCACCGGCGAAATAGAGTGCCAGCCCTCCCACACCGCCTTCAGCTCGGCCGGGTCGCGGCTGGCCGCCAGGATGTCCTCGGCGTCGTTCAGCGTCAGCGTCTTGCCGGCATGCTGGAACTTGCCGCTGGAATAGGTGGAGTCCAGCTTGGTCGAGAGGGTGGCGAGCTCGGCCGCCGCGCCCGGCCGGTCGGGCGCCGGCGACACCAGATAGAGCTTCAGCAGCTTCAGCTTGCGTGCGGTGACCGGATCGACCGCGACGCCGTCATACCTGGCCGCCTGTTTGGCGTAGCGGGTGACCAGCTCGTTCTGCTCGCCGGTGGCCTTGGCCTCCAGCCACTGGGTGTCCTCGGTGATGTAGGTGGCGCGCACCCAGGAGGACTTGGCGACATATTCGTTGAACGCCGCCAGCTCGGCCTCGGCTTTCTCGACGAAGGCCTTGGCCTCGGCGGGGGTCGGTTTGGCGTCTTGCGCGACGGCGGGCGCGAAGGCCAGCAGGGCGACCGCCGTGGCGGCGAGCAGCTTCGATTTCATGTTGACGGACGTTCCTGGATGGGGCGGGCGCGAAGCACGCTTCTGACCAGGACTGGACCGCCGGGCGTTGGGATCGTCAAGGGAGGGCGAACGGCGAACCCTAGGCGCGAAGCTCCGAGGCCGCGCGCGCGATCGCCGATTCCACGGCCGCCTGGGCGCCGGACTGGCTCAGGTCCGTCCCCTGGGCGACGGTCTCGCCCTCTTCGTCGAAGATGCGCCAGGCCCAACCGGCCTCGGCGTGGGACAGGGAATAGGCGAACGGCTTTTCCGTCACAAGCGCCTCCAAACTCATGCTGCAGTGCGGCATATACCGACAATAGCAACTCCAACGCTTGTATGAGTCAAGCGTTGCCGGAGACCGCGCCGCAACACGATAATGTTGACCGCGGGCCTGGAACCGGTCGCCGGAGCCCTGGGGACCTTGCGGGATTATAGGTTGCGTACGGAGGACCCGCCATGAACGACCACGCACCGCCGCCCGACCTGCGCGCCAAGGGCGCCGCCCTGATCCACGAGGCCGCCCTGGTGGCCGGGACCTGGATCCCGGCCGGCGGCGACGCCATCGCGGTCGACAACCCCGCCGACGAGCGGGTGCTGGGGCGCGTGCCCAAACTCGGCGGCGACGAGGTCGACCGGGCCATCGCCGCGGCCGCGGCCGCCTTCCGCCCCTGGGCCGCAACCAAGGGCAAGGCGCGCGGCGAATTCCTGGCTCGCTGGGCCGAGCTGGTGACGGCGAACGAGGATGACCTGGCCGCCCTGATCAGCCTCGAGAACGGCAAGCCGTGGAAGGAGGCCCTGGGCGAGGTCCGCTACGCCAACTCGTTCATCAGCTGGTTTTCCGGCATGGCCGAGCGGCTGGACGGCAAGGCCATCGAGAGCGCCAACGGCGGCGACCTGATTCTGGCCTTCCGCGAGCCCGTGGGCCCGGTGGCGGCGATCACACCCTGGAATTTCCCAGCCGCCATGGTCACCCGCAAGCTGGCCGCCGCTTTCTGCGCCGGCTGCCCGGTGGTGCTGAAGCCCGCCTCGGCGACGCCGTTCACTGCGCTCGCCCTAGCGGCCCTCGCCCTGGAGGCCGGCCTGCCCGAAGGCTGCCTCTCGGTGGTGACCGGCGCTCAGGACGTGGTCGGCGGCCGGCTGACCGGGTCGCCTTTGATCCGCAAGCTCTCCTTCACCGGCTCCACCGAGGTCGGCCGCAAGCTCGCCGCCCAGTGCGCGCCGACCCTCAAGCGGCTCTCCATGGAGCTGGGCGGGGCCGCGCCCCTACTGGTGTTCGACGACGCGGACCTGGAGGTGGCCGTCGAGGGCGCGGTGGCCGGCAAGTTCCGCGCCGGCGGCCAGACCTGCGTCTGTCCCAACCGGGTCTATGTTCAGGCAGGGGTGAAGGGCGCCTATCTGGAGAAACTCACCGCCCGGGTGGCGGCCCTGAAGGTCGGCGATCCCTTCGCGGCCGGCGTCGAGATCGGCCCGCTGATCGACGCGAAGGGGGTGGCCAAGGTGGAGGATCACATCGCCCGCACCCTGGCGGCCGGCGGCAGGCTGCTGACAGGGGGCCAGCGGCTGGAGGGTCGCTTCTTCCAGCCCACGGTGATGGTCGGCGGCGACGACGCGCTCTTCTGCCACGAGGAGACCTTCGGCCCGGTGGTTCCGGTGTTCTCGTTCGACACCGAAGAGGAAGCGCTCGCCCGCGCCAACGCCTCGGAGTTCGGCCTGGCCGCCTTCCTGTTCACCGACGACCTCAACCGCGCGATGCGGGTGGGGCGCGGGATCGAGGCAGGGCTGATCGGGGTCAATACCGGCCTGATCTCCAACGCCGCCAACCCGTTCGGCGGGATCAAGCAGTCGGGTTATGGCCGCGAGGGCTCGGTCTACGGGATCGACGACTATCTGCAGGTGAAGTCGCTGACGCTCGCCCTGCGGTAGCCGTCGTCGATTGACGGCGCCCGGGCTTTCGCGTCCCATCGGCCCTGCGACATTCTGTCAGGCGGGAGGGGCCCAATGGCGAGCGACGAGACGCCGAGCGCGCCGACGCCTCGCCTGCGCGCCTGGGCGCAGAAGGTCCGCGCCAGCCGCATCCCCGGCGCCGTGGCCGCCGGCCTGCTGGCGGCGGCCTTCGGCGGCGGCTTCCTGGCGGCCAAGGGGATCGAGGCCCTCACGGAGGCCAAGCCAGCGGCGACCGCCCCCGGCGCCCAGGGCTGGTCGCTGTTCGGCAAGCCGCGGGGCGCGGGCGCGGCCCGCCGGGGCATTCCCAAGCCCGAGGGCTTCGCGGTCTGGCGCAACCGGATCGACACCTCGAAGTCCGAGCCCCTGGCCTGTGTCGAGCTGACCCGGCCGCTGGACCCTTCCAAGCCCTATGCCGACTTTGTGCTGGTCTCGCCGGACCTGGGCCGCAGCCCGGCCGTCCAGGTCAAGGGCTCGGAGATCTGCGTCGCCGGCCTGGGCTTCACCGACCGCCGCGTGACCCTGTTGAAGGGCCTGCCGGCCAAGGGCGGCGAGACCCTGGCCGCCAACGTCGATGTCGACTTCACCTTCGGGGAGAAGCCGCCCTATGTGGGCTTCGCCGGCGAGGGCGTGATCCTGCCGCGCGAGGACGCCGACGGGATCGGCATCGAGACGGTCAATGTCAGCCGCCTGCAGATCGAGGTCTGGCGGGTGGTCGACCGCAACCTGGTGCGCAAGTCGATCAGCGCCCCCGACCCTACGGGCGACGGGCAGTACTCCGATGACTACGGGTCCGACAGTCCGAATGACGAGGGCCGGGTGGTCTGGAAGGGCGAGGTCGCCGTCCAGACCCAGGGGACCGGCGAGCGGGTGACCACCGTCTTCCCCCTGGGCGCGGTGCTCAAGGAGATGAAGGCCGGCGCCTATGTGGTGAAGGCCCGCGACGCCTCGGGCGGACGCGGCCTGAAGACCGGCGAGGATGACGAGGACGGCTACGATCCCAATCCGCCGGCCCAAGCGCGGCGCTGGGTGGTGTTCACCGACATGGCCTTGGCCGGCTATGACGGTTCCGAGGCGCTGGACGTGGTGGTGCGCTCGCTGAAGACCGCCAAAACCTTGGCCGGAATCCGCGTGGCCCTGGTGGCGCGCAACGGCGAGGACCTGGCCGAGGCCCGGACCGACGCCCAGGGCCACGTGCGCTTCGACCGCCCGTTACTCGAGGGCAAGGGCGCGGACGACGCCAAGATGGTCATGGCCTATGGGCCGCAGGGCGACCTGGCGGTGCTCGACCTCGACCGCGCCCCGGTCGACCTCTCCAAACAGGGGATCGGCGGGCGAACCGAGGAGGGCGGAGGAACCTCAGGCCGCTCCATCGTCTCGGCCATCGACGGCTATCTCTATGCCGACCGCGGCATTTATCGGCCGGGCGAGACGGTGCATCTCAACGCCCTGCTGCGCGACCGCGAGGCCAAGGCGGTCAAGGATCGCAAGGGCGCCATCGTGGTGCGGCGACCCTCGGGCGTGGAGTTCCGGCGCTATCCCTTCGACGGCAGCCCGAACGGCGCGGTGACCACCGACATCGCCGTGCCCAAGAGCGCGCCGCGCGGTCGCTGGACCGCCAAGCTGGAGATCGAGGGCCTGGACAGGCCGGCCGGCGAGTTGTCGTTCTCGGTGGAGGACTTCGCGCCCCAGCGGCTGGCCGTCACCGTGGTCGGCCAGGAAACCGTGCCGATGAAGGCCGGCGAGACGCGCAATATCGACGTCACCGCCCGCTTCCTCTACGGCGCGGCGGGCGCCGGGCTGCAGACCCAGGGCGAGGCCCGGCTGCGGGTCGACCCCAACCCGTTCCCGCAGTTCGAGGGCTATCAGTGGGGCGACCAGCGCACGCCCTTTGAGGAGAAGTTCCTGGAAATCGGCCAGACCGTCACCGACGGCGACGGCCGCGCCGTGCTGGCCATCTCCTCAACCGAGGCCGGCGACACGCCCCAGCCACTGTCGGCCACCTTCACCACCAGCGTGTTCGAGCCTGGCGGGCGGCCGGTGCGCGAAGGCCTGGACCTGAAGGTCCGCACCAAGCCGCTCTATCTGGGGGTCAAGATCGAGCAAGGCGACACCGACGCCCGGGGCGACCCGACCATGCTGCTGGACGTCATCGCCGCCGACGCGGCGGGGCGGCGGATCGCGGCCAAGGGCGCGGCCTACAGCCTGGTGGCCGAGAACTGGGACTATGATTGGTTCCAGCAGGACGGCCGCTGGCAGTGGCGGCGGACCAGCCGCGACGTGGTGGTGGCGCGCGGGACGATCAATGTCGACGCCGCCAGGCCCGCACGCATCTCGCGCCGCCTAGGCTGGGGGGACTATAGGCTGGAGCTGACCGGGCCCGGCGGCGTGGCCAGCGTGATCCGCTTCGCCTCCGGCTGGGGCGCCCCGGCCAAGGACGTGGAGGCGCCCGACTTCGTGCGCGTCACCGCCGGACCCAAGGCCTACGGCCAGGGTGACACGGTCGAGATCACCTTGAAGCCGCCCTATGCGGGCGAGGCCCAGATCGCGGTCGCCACCGACCGGCTGATCGACTTCAAGACCGTCACCGTCGGCAAGAACGGGACGACGGTGCGGCTCAAGACCAACGGCGCCTGGGGCGGCGGGGCCTATGTGCTGGTGAGCGTCATCCAGCCGCGCGATCCGGTGGCCTCGCCCAAGCCGCGCCGGGCGCTCGGCCTGGTCTATGTCCCGCTCGATCCCAAGAGCCGCAAGCTGGCGGTGGAGATCGACACACCAACCAAGGTTGACTCCAAGTCCGTGCTGGAGGTGCCGATCACCATCAAGGGCGCCGGTTTCGGCGGCCGCGCGCGGGTGACCCTGGCGGCGGTGGATGAGGGCATCCTGCGCCTGACCCGCTTCGAGAGCCCCGACCCAGTGAAGTGGTACTTCGGCAAGCGGGCGCTGACCCTCAACTATCGCGACGACTATGGCCGACTGCTGGACCCCAACCTGGGCGCCCCGGCCAATGTCAGCTTCGGCGCCGACGGCATCGGCGGCGAGGGCCTGACGGTCACCCCGATCAAGACCGTGGCCCTGTGGTCGGGGGTGGTGGAGACCGGCCTGGACGGCAAGGCGGTGATCAAGCTGCCGGCGCCCGACTTCAACGGCGAGCTGCGGTTGATGGCGGTGGCCTGGACCGACACCGCGGTGGGCTCGGCGTCCAAGCCGCTCACCGTGCGCGAGCCGGTGGTGACGGAGCTCTCCCTGCCCCGCTTCCTCGCGCCCGGCGACAAGGCCTTCGCCACCCTCGAACTGCACAATCTGGAAGGCAAGGTCGGGGCCTATGTGGCGGAACTTACCGCCCAGGGCGGTGTGATCGCGCCCTTCCGCAAGGCCTTCCAGCTGGCGCTCGGCCAGAGGATCGCCGAGCGGATCCCGTTCAACGCCCCGAGCCGGGCCGGGATCGGCAAAGTCGGCTTCAAGGTCTCCGGACCCGGCTTCACCACCGCCCGCGACTATCCGATCCAGACCCGGCTGGGTTGGAGCCCGATCACCCGGACCACCATCGAACTGCAGCGGGCCGGCGCGTCCTACACGCCAGTTCCCGGACTGCTGGCCGGCCTGGCGGCGGGGGACGCCACCCTGCAGGTGAGCTATTCGCCGTTCCGCGGCTTCGACCCCGGGCCGATCGCCCAGGCCCTGTCGCGCTACCCCTATGGCTGCACCGAGCAGACCGTGTCGGGCGCCTATCCCCTGCTCTACGCCCAGGAAGTCTCCACCGATCCGAAGCTGAAGCGGACCTCGGCGGCCCTGAACCAGGCGGTCGGCAAGCTGCTGGACCGCCAGACCCTGGACGGCGCCTTCGGCCTCTGGCGGGTGGGTGACGGCGAGGCCGACGCCTGGCTGGGCGCCTACGCCACCGACTTCCTGATCGAGGCGCAGAAGGCCGGCGCCCCGGTGCCGCAACAGGCGCTGGACCGGGCGCTGGTCGCCATGCGCCAGATCTCGCGGCCCGAAGGCTGGGCCTCGGTCTCCTACCGGCTGGAATATCCGACCTGGTGGGCAGGCTCGCCGGAGGCCTCCAAGAAGGCCACGACGATCATGCGCAGCCGCGCCTCGGCCTACGCCCTCTATGTCCTGGCCAAGGGCGGCAAGGGCGACCTCGCCCGCCTGCGCTGGTGGCACGACGTGCAGATGAAGACCGAGGCCTCGCCGCTGGCCAAGGCCCAGGTCGGCGCCGGCCTGGCCCTCATGGGCGACCGGGCCCGCGCCCGTTCGGCCTTCCGCCAGGCGGTCCGCTCGCTGGGCTATCGCGAGGAGAGCGACTGGTACCAGAGCCCGCTGCGCGACATCGCCGGGGTCATCGCGCTGGCCTACGAGGCCGGCGAGACCGACCTCGCAAGAAGCCTACAAGGCCGGCTGGAGAATGCGGTGAGGGACCCCGACGCGCTCAACACCCAGGAACAGGCGCGCCTGCTGCAGGCCGCCCACTGGATGCTGAAGGCCGCCGGGACGATGAAGATCGACGCCACGGGCGCCATCCCGCTCAAGGCCACCGGCGGCGCGCCGCGCTGGGCGGTGGGCCGGCTGGCCGAGGCGAAATTCGTCAACGCTGGCTCCGGCGCGCTTTGGCGGACGGTGACGGTGACTGGCGCGCCGGTCGCCCCGCCGGCCCCCGAGCAGAATGGCATCACGTTGTCGAAGCGGCTGGTCGGCTTCACCGGGGGGACGGTCGATCCCGCCGCCCTGCGCCAGGGGGACCGGGTGATCGTGCTGGTCTCCGGCCGCTCGGGCCAGGCCCGCTCCATGGCCTTGGTGGTGGACGATCCCCTCCCGGCCGGCTTCGAGATCGAGACGGTGCTCGGCCCCGACGACGCCCAGAGGGGGCCGTTCAAGTTCCTCGGAACCCTGACCGGCGCCGACGTCCAGGAATCGCGCGACGATCGCTACATCGCCGCCCTCGACCTGGAAGGCCACACCAACTTCGCCTTCGCCTATGTGGCCCGCGCCGTGACGGCGGGCGAGTTCCTGCTGCCGGGGGCGGAAGCCCGCGACATGTACCGTCCGGGCCTCAACGCCCGGACGGCGGCCGGCCGCACGGTGATCGCGCCGGGGCAATGAATGGCAGAGGCGATCCTTCTCCCCTTGCGGGAGAAGGTGGCCCCCGCAGGGGGTCGGATGAGGGGTCCCCCCAGCCTATCGGCGCCTTTCAGAGGTTCGGCATGGCTGTCGCGCGGCGAGTCCGGCGCGCCCCCGCATCCGACCCTGCTCCGCAGGGCCACCTTCTCCCGCAAGGGGAGAAGGGACACGTCCGCCGTCTCACCCTCGCCCTGATCGCTCTCCTCGCCGTCGAGGCCGCCATCTTCGCGCTCGACGCCCTGCTGCCGCCGAACCTGTCGCGAGGCGAGCGGTCGTCGCCAGTGGCCCTGGATCGGCGCGGAGTGTGGCTGCGGGCCCTGCCGGTGGAGAACGGTCGCTGGCGGATCCGGACGGACCTCAGCCGCACCGATCCCAGCTTCCTGCGCCGGCTGGTGGCCGTGGAGGACGAGCGCTTCTGGCTGCATCGCGGGGTCGACCCCCTGGCTGTGGTCCGAGCGGGCGGCGACGCCATCGCCAGCGGCGCGGTCACCTCCGGCGCCTCGACGCTCACCATGCAGACGGCGCGGCTGCTGGAGCCACGGCCGCGCAATCTCGGCTCCAAGCTGATCGAGATGGTCCGCAGCCTGCAGATCGAGGCGCGGCTCTCCAAGCGCGAGATCTTGGCGCTCTACCTGACCCTCACCCCCTATGGCGGCAATCTGGAGGGCGTCCGCGCCGCCAGTCTCTCCTATTTCGGCCAGGAGCCCGAGACCCTGACCCTTGGCCAACAGGCCCTGCTGATCGCCCTGCCTCAATCGCCGGAAGCCCGCCGACCCGACCGTCGCCCGGAGGCCGCCCGCGCCGCCCGCCGCCAGGTGCTGGACAAGATGGTCCGCGCCCGAGTGATCACCGAGGCCGAGGCGCACGAGGCGGAGACCGAGCCGCTGCCCGGCCGCGCCTCGTTCCCGGCCATGGCCTGGCACGCCGCCGGCGAGCTGGCCCGAGCCGCACCAGTCGACCAGGCCACGGTGGTCTCGACGATCGACGCCCGCTTGCAGTCCAAGCTCGAGCCCCTGGCCGCCCAGGTCGCCCGCGCCCAGGGCCCCGAGGCCACCGCCGCCATCCTGGTGGTGGAGATCGAGGGCCGCGCCGTCCGCGCCGCCGTGGGCTCGGGCGGGCTGCAGCGGCCGGGCGGCTGGATCGACATGACCCGCGCCGTCCGCTCGCCCGGCTCGGCGCTCAAGCCCTTCATCTACGGCTTCGCCTTCGACGACGGGATCGCCGCGCCCGACACCCAGATCGAAGACGCCGCGCGGCGGTTCGGCGACTACCAGCCGGAGAACTTCGACCGGGTGTTCCGCGGCAAGGTCACCGCCCGCGAGGCCCTGGCCAATTCCCTGAACGTCCCGGCGGTTGAGCTGTTGGACAAGCTGGGCCCCGCGGCCTTCGAGGCACGGGTCGACGCGGCCGGCGTGAACCTGGTCCGGCCGCGGGCCGAGACCCGTGCGGCGGGTCTGGCGATGGCGCTCGGCGGGGTGGGGATCACCTTGCGCGACCTGGCGGTGCTCTATGCGGCTCTGGGCGACGGCGGGGTGGCCAAACCGCTCGCCTGGACGCAGGTCGAGGCCGCGCGGCGTGAGGGCCTGGGCGGCGAGCGGCTGATGCGCGCCGAGGCCGCCGCCCAGGTACTGGACATCCTGCGCGAGACCCCGCCGCCGGCCGGCTCGACCCCGGTGGCGCTGACCCGGGGCCGCCCGCTCATGGCCTTCAAGACCGGCACCTCCTACGGCTTCCGCGACGCCGTGGCGGCCGGGATTGTCGGCCGCTACGTCATCGTGGTCTGGACCGGACGGGCCGACGGTGGAGCGCGCGGCGGGCTGACGGGGCGCGACGCCGCCCTGCCCCTGCTGTTCGACGTGGCCGACCAGCTCGACGCCCCCGCCTCGGCCCCGCGGCCCGTCGCGCCGCGCGCCGCGCCCCGGGCGCTGGAGAAACTGGAACAGACCGACCAGGGCCCGCGCCTGATCTTCCCGCCGAACGGCTCGACCGTGCAGGTGGAGGCCTTCGGGCAGGCCTCGCGGGGACTGGTCCTCGCCGCCGGGGGGGAGGACCTGGCCTGGTATGTTGAAGGCGCGCGCCTCGCCACGGACCCGGTCTCCGGCCGTACGGTCTGGCGCCCGCAAGGCCCGGGCTTCTACCGGCTGACCGTGGTCGACGCACAGGGCCGCAAGGCCTCGGCCCGGGTGCGGGTCAAGGGCGGCTGACGCCGGCGGGCAAGACACGAAGTTGCTCCCCTCCTGGGGGAGCTGTCAGCGAAGCTGACTGAGGGGGACTTTGACTCTTATGGGCTTCATCCCCCTCCGTCGCGTCGCCGAAAAGGGCGACGATCCACCTCGTGTAATTGGAATGGGCTAGCTTGGATGAGCGGCCGGCCGAAGCGCTTATCACGCCAGCGGCCGGCCGCCGCGCCGTCGAGGCCGTCGAGGCCGTCGCCACCGAGGTTAGCAGCCCGTGGGGGAGCTTGGGTCCGACGGAGCGTCTTCTGAACCCGAACGGTTGTCAGGGCCCAAAGCCCGAACCTTGCGAGGATGGGCGGGAAGATGATGCCACAAGAGATCGCCTATGTGGGCGTTGATGTGTCCAAGGCCGCGCTGGATGTCTGCGTGCTTGGCGGGCCTAAGGTCTGGCGGGTCGGCAACGACGCGACGGGCTGGCGAAGCCTGCTGGCGCGGTTGAAGGCCCTGGAGCGGCCGGTGGTGGTTGGGGTTGAGCCTTCGGGCGGCTACGAGCGGGGCTTGGTGCGGGCGCTGATCGAGGCGCAGGTGGAGGTGCGCTGGACCGATCCGGCGCGCGTGCGGGCCCTGGCCAAGGCGCTTGGCGCGCCGGCCAAGACCGACGCCATCGACGCAGCGATGATCGCCCTCTTCGTGGCCCAGGCCCGCGGCCGTCCGATCGAGCGGGACGAGGCTCGTCAGCAGTTGAAGGATCTGCTGGCGGCGCGTCAGGCTGCGGGGCAGGTCGCCCGGCAGCTGAAGGCTCAGGCCCAGGGGCTGGATCACGCCCCCGCCCGCCTGGCCTTGGAGGATCTGGCCGTCGCTGCGGCGCTCGAGGCCCGGCGGCTGACCCGGGAGGCCCTGGCCCGACTGCAAGAGACCCGGGCGCTCAGGGACACCTGGGCGCGCCTGCAGACCGCGCCCGGCATAGGTCCGCTGGTGGCGGCCGAACTGGTGGCCCACATGCCCGAGCTCGGACAGGTCTCCGGTAAGGCCATCGCCAAGCTGGCGGGCCTAGCCCCCTTCTTCCGGAAAAGCGGCGCCTGGACCGGTCGGGCCGTCTGCAGCGGCGGTCGCGCCAGGCCACGACAGGCCCTCTATATGGCCGCCGTCGCCTCGCTCCGTGCAAAGCAAGGCCCACGCCCGATCTTCCAACGCCTGATCAGCGCCGGTAAGCCGCCAAAGCTCGCCCTCGTCGCCTGCATGAGACGACTGCTCGTCACGCTCAACGCCATGATCCGCGACAACACAGCCTGGCGTCCTGAACATCCATAACTACGGTTGCTCCCCCTAACCGCGCTGCGCGCTGGGGGAGGAACTGTGTCGAGCTTAGGCCGGTTTGGCGTCGGGCTGGTTGTCCGGGTGGGCGGCGATGAAGGCGTGGTGCTGGGCGGCATGCTCGGCCACGGCGCGGATCGCCGGGAACGGCTCCAGGTCGACCTTGTAGCGCTGGGCCGAATAGACCTGCGGGATCAGGCAGCAGTCGGCGATGGTGGGCGTATCCCCGAAGGCGAAGCCCTGGCCGTATTTGGCGACCATCGGCTCCAGGGTCTGGAAGCCGTCGAGGATCCAGCGCTCCACCCACTTGGCGCGTCGCGGTGCGCTGACCTCCATGGCCTCCAGCGCCCGATTCACCCGCATGTTGTTCAGCGGATGGATGTCGCAGGCGACGATGTCGGCCAGGGCGCGCACCCGGGCTCGGTCGAGCGCGGCTTTGGGCAACAGGGCCGGCTCCGGATGGGTCTCGTCCAGCCATTCGAGGATGGCCAGGCTCTGGGTTAGGATTTCGCCGTCGCCGATGTCGAGCGCCGGGATCAGGCGCTGCGGGTTGACCGCGCGATAGGCGGCCTGGTGCTGGTTCCCCTCCAGCAGGTTCACTGGGACATAGCCGTAGTCCAGGCCCTTGAGCTGCAGGCCGATGCGCACGCGATAGGGGGCGGTGGCCCGCCAGTAGGAATGCAGGGTCAGGCTCATGCGGTCACCGTGAACTGGAGTTGGCCGACACCCTCGACTTCGCCCGTGACGAGGTCGCCCACCGCCACCGGGCCGACGCCCTCGGGCGTGCCGGTGAAGATCAGGTCGCCGGGGGCCAGGGTCCAGAGCTTGGAAGCCTCGGAGATGATCTCGGCCAGGTTCCAGATCATGTCGGCCACCGTGGCGTCCTGGCGGACCTCGCCATTGACGCTGAGCGAGATGCGGCCCTGCGGCGCCGGGCCCTTCCAGGGCCGGATGGCCGAGATCGGGGCCGAGGCGTCGAACCCCTTCGACGCGTCCCAGGGCTGGCCCTTGTCCTTGGCGGCGTTCTGCAGGTCGCGGCGAGTGAGATCGACGCCGACCGCGTAGCCGTAGACGCAGCCCAGGGCCGCCTCGACCGGAATGTCCTTGCCGCCTGCCTTCAGCGCCACCACCAGCTCGATTTCGTGGTGCAGGTTGGCCGTACGCGGCGGGTAGGGCACGGACGCACCCGGCGGGACCACGGCGTCGGCCGGCTTGGCGAAGAAGAACGGCGGATCGCGGTCGTCGCCGCCCATCTCGCGGCGGTGGGCGGCGTAGTTGCGCCCGACACAGAGGACCCGGCGAACCGGGAAGGCGGCCGCCTGCCCTTCGACGGGGACAGCGGGCGTGGGCGGCGGCGCCAGGACGTAGTCGGTCATGCCTGCGCCATACGCCCAGCGCGGAACTCTGTGAAGGCCGCCATTGACAGACGAAGCGTCCGCCGGGTCCAACGGGCGCGAGCTTTCGCCGAGGACCCCATGACCGACCCCGCCAACAACGGCCCCCTGAAGGACCTGAAGGTCGTCGAGATGGGCACCCTGATCGCCGGTCCGTTCTGCGGCCAGATCCTGGGCGATTTCGGCGCCGAGGTGATCAAGATCGAGCCGCCGGCAGGCGATACGCTGCGCGCCTGGCAGACCCAGGGCGTGCCGACCAACTGGAAGCTTTACGCGCGCAACAAGAAAAGCCTGGGGCTGGAACTGCGCAAGCCCGAGGCCCGGGAACTGCTGCTGCGCCTGGTGCCCACGGCCGCGGTATTCGTCGAGAGCTTCCGCCCCGGCACCCTCGAGAGCATGGGACTTGCGCCGCAGACCCTGCTCGAACACAACCCGAAACT
>NZ_JAUYNW010000085.1 GCF_030698145.1 Phenylobacterium sp.
CTAGGTGGCGACGGTCTCGACGGTGCGGCGGCCGGCCGCTGGCGTGATGAGCGCCTCGGCCGGCCGCTCTGCAAATCTAGCGCAAGCCAAATACACGAGGTGGCGCGTCGCCCTCTTCGGCGACGTGACGGAGGGGGTTGCCGCCCGCAAACAAGAGTCAAAGTCCCCCTCACCCGGCCATTCGGCCGGGAGCTCCCCCAGGGGGGGAGCATCTGGCTCGGCGGGTCGCCGCCGCCCTCAGTACGGAATCCCGGACCACACATCGGGCTCCCGGGTGGCGACGTCGGCGAGTTCAAGGCTGTCGGGCGACCGGGCCCGCTCGGCGTGGCGCACCGGTATGATCGGGGGCCGCGGCGGTTCGTAGGCGGGGGCGTCCGGCGGCAGTATGGCCGGGAACCAGTCGAAGCCGCGCACCGGCAGGCCTCGGTGGGCCTCGACCATGAACCTGCGCCAGATGTCGGCGGGGATCTGGCCGCCGGTCACCCGGGCCATGGGCCGGTTGTCGTCATTGCCCACCCAGACGGCGCAGAGCCAGTCGGGAGTGAAGCCTACGAACCAGGCGTCGCGGTGGTCCTGGCTGGTGCCGGTCTTGCCGGCGGCCGGACGGCCGAAGCCCGCGCCGCGCGCGGTGCCCGAGGTGATGACCCCCTGCATCATCCGCACCATCTGGGCGGATTCGAACACCGGATAGACCGGGATCGCGGGCCCGGCTTGGCGCTGGTAGAGCGTGCGGCCCCGCGCGTCGGCGATGGCCGAAATCAGGTAGGGCCGGCTCTGGCCGCCGCCGGTCTGCAGCACCTGATAGGCGCTGGCCAGTTGCAGCAGGCTGACCTCGTAGGCGCCCAGCGCCAGGGAGGGCAGGGGATGGACCGGCGTCTCCGCCAGGCCGAACCGGCGGGCCAGGGCGCCGACCTCGTCGAAGCCCGTCTCCCGCGCCAGCCGCACCGAGATGGTGTTGATCGACTGGGCCAGGGCCGCCTGGACGCTGACCTCGCCGCGATAGCCGCCGCCGTAGTTCTGGGGCCGCCAGGCGCCGATGCGGATCGGGGCGTCGCTGCGATGGTCCAGCGGGCGGACCCCGTGTTCCAGGGCCGCAGCCCAGACGATGGGCTTGATCGCCGAGCCGGGCTGGCGCCTCGCCTGGATCACCCGGTTGAAGCGGTCGGTGTCGCGATCGACCCCGCCGACCATGGCCCGGATAGCGCCGTCGGGCGCCATGGCCACCAGCGCCGCCTGGCGCGCGCCACGCGCCCGGCCCTCGCCGGCCATGGCGCGGCGCAGGATGGTCGCGGCCTTCGCCTGGGCGGCCGGGTCGACGGTCAGGTGGATGACCAGGTCGGGAACCTCGTCGCCCACCAGGGCGAGCGCCTGGGCCTGGGCGGCGTCGAGCGCCCAGCCCATGTCGCCCTCGCCGTTCGCCGCGTCCTTGACCACGGCGGGCGGCGGGCCGGCCGCGGCGGCCCGCGCGGTCGTGGGATCGATCCAGTCCATCTCCGCCAGCTGTTCCAGCACCAAGCGGGCGCGGGCCCAGGCGGCGGCGGGATCGTTGCTGGGGGCGAGCTTGCTGGGGGCGCGGGGCAGGGCGGCCAGCAGGGCCGCCTCTGACAGGGTCAGCTCCGACGCCGGCTTGCCGAAATAGGTCTGGGCGGCGGCCGAGATCCCGTAGGCGCGGTCGCCGAAATAGATGCGATTCAGATAGAGCTCCAGCACCTCGTCCTTGCTGAGCATCGCCTCCAGGCGCGCGGCGAGCAGGGTCTCCTGCACCTTGCGGCGCAGGGTCTTTTCCGGCTTGAGGAACAGGGTGCGGGCGAGCTGCTGGCTCAGCGTCGAGCCGCCCTCGACGGTATGACCGGCGCTTTGGTTGGCCCAGGCGGCGCGGGCGATGGCCCGCAGGTCGACGGGGCCATGCTGGTAGAACCGGCGGTCCTCGATGGCCAGGAAGGCCAGGGGCACATGGGCGGGCAGTTCGGCGAGCTTCACCGCCTGGCCGTGGCGGGGCCCGCGATAGGCCACCACCTTGCCGTCGGGCCCTACGAAGGTGGCGCCCGGCGGGCGGCCCACGGCCCACAGCTCCTCCCGCCCCGGTATGGGCGGCAGGTCGCGCATGAAGGCCAGGTCGAAGGCCGCCCAGCCGCCCAGCAGCAGATTGACGATCAGCAGGGCGGTCGACCCGGCGAGGGGCCAGTTGACGGGGCGCCGCGGCCGTACAGGCTCCACGGGTCGCGGGCCATCGCCGGGTAGGACTGAAGCGGCCATACCGAACTCATGGCCGAGGGTCGAAACGGGGGCAAGCCCCCGCGCGCGTCAGGCGAGCGCGAGCAGGAACAGGGGGGCGGCGATCACGGCGACGACCACGGCGAGAACCAGGTCATGGGTGATGCGGTCGGCGCTCGAGGGCGCGACGTCGTTGGGGATGGCGTTCCTTGGGGAGGAGTCCTGGGGTGGGGTCGAGGCCAGGATTGAACGCTCTCGGGGCCGTGGCGACAAACGACCAATAGGGCTTTCAGGTGACTTCAGATCAACCGCGGCGCGGCAGGCCGTCGGCCGAGGCCTGGTCCAGCAGCCAGGTGCGGAAGCGGTGGATGCTGGGCTGGTCCGCCTTTTCCGGCAGGGACAGGACCCAGTGGCTGAAGGGGCTCTCCAGGGTGACGCCGAAGGGTTTGACCAGCCGTCCCGCCGCCAGGTCGTCGAGGATCATGGCCTCCTGGGCGAGCGCCATGCCACGCCCGGTGAGCGCGGCCTCGGCCCTGACCGGCGGTCATGACGACAAGGCGGTGATCAACGAGGTCGAGCGCGGCGAGGACTTCATCAAGGGCAGGTACGAGCACGCCCTGAAGGACGACGGGCTGCCGATGACGGGCCCGCGAGACGGTCCAACGCGCCTACGCAACCATCAAGGCCGACCACGACGAGGTCAGCGCGATCAAGCACTCGCTGAACTAGCCGGGAACTAGCCGGGAACTAGTCGGCGACGAACAGCCGCTTCGACGGACAGAGGTCCGCCACCGGGCAATCCTCGCACTTGGGCCGCCGCGCCACGCAGGTGTAGCGGCCGTGCAGGATCAGCCAGTGGTGGGCCCGCGTCAGATAGGGCTCGGGGACAACGGCCATCAGGTCGGCCTCGACGAGGTCGGGGGTCTTGCCCGCCGACAGTTTCAGGCGGTGGGCGACGCGGAAGACGTGGGTGTCGACGGCGATCGCCGGCTCGATGCGCAGCTCGTTCAGCACCACGCTGGCGGTCTTGCGCCCGACCCCAGGCAGGGCCTGCAGGGCTTCGCGGGTCAGCGGCACCTCGCCGCCGTGCTGGTCGATGATCATCCGGGCCGCCGCCATCACGTTCTTGGCCTTGGTCCGGTAGAGGCCGATCGAGGCGATGAAGGCGATCAGCCCCTCCTCGCCCAGGGCCAGCATCTTCTGGGGCGTGTCGGCGACGGCGAACAGCCTGGCGGTGGCCTTGTTGACGGAGACGTCGGTGGCCTGGGCCGACAGGGCCACGGCGGTGACCAGGGTGTAGGGGCTGTCGTAGTTGAGCTCGGTGCGCGGGTCGTCGGCGAGCGACAGGAACCGGTGGAAGAGCTCCTCGATCCGGGCCCGCTCGGCCGGGGGCAGGGGTTTGCGCGTCGCGAGCTTGGCCATCGCCGCGACCATCGCTTGCGTCGGGCTGCACGCCAAGGCCTTGGCGTAGCCGCAAACAGGTCTATGTTCGGGCCGCGATGGATGGCCTCGTCTATATGGACGCCGTGATCACCCCCAACCGCGCCTTGTCGCAGCGGGGGTTCATCGTGCTGATCTGCATCGTCACCTTCTTCAACTGCGCGGCCGCAGCGGTCTTCCTGGCCATGGGCGCGACCCTGGTGCCGTTCTTCCTGGGCCTGGACGTGCTGGCGGTCACCGCGGCCTTCCTGGCCAGCTACGCCGCCGCCAAGCGCGTCGAGCGAGTGCAGGTGACCTCCCGCGAGGTGCGGGTCCTGCGCGAGACGCCGAACTCCAGCGAACTGGTGTGGGAAAGCCCGACCGCCTTCACCCGCGTCGCCCTGGAGCTGGACGCCGACGAGGTGGTCCAGGCCGTGCGCCTGGCCATCTCCGGCCGCCACGCCTCGGTGGCCATGGCGCTCAGCCCGCCCGAGCGCGCTGATTTCGCCCGGCACCTGGAATGGGCGATCTACGAGGCGCGGCGGGGGTAGGCTACCGCTTGTCCCGCAGGGCCATGCCCTTGACGATCATCATCTTGGCCAGGTTCGCGCCGGGGATGACCATGTTGAGCGTCTCGGCCCCGACATCGAGCAGGAACTGGGTGTCCATCACCTTGCCGAGGTACTGCTCGAAGGTGGCGCCGCCGGTCCGGGTCTCGCCGGTCACCGCGTCGAACTCGACCACCGCCTCCTTGCCGGCGCGGCGATAGCGGAAGGCGTGGACCGGGCGGTAGTAGAGATCCACCGCCTCCACCCGCACCAACTCCTCCAGCACCTTGTCGGCGTCGATCTTGCCGATGGCCGCGGCGATGACGTCGCGGACCACCATCGAGGCCTTGGCCTCGGGCGGCACCACCACCAGCCCCTCGGCGGTGGCCGCGGCCAGGGCGCCGGCGTCGATCTCGATGGCGTCGTGCTGCAGATAGGCCGAGAGGCCGGGCGCGACCTGCTTGGAGAGCCCGTCGATCAGGGTCTCGCGCCGGGTCTCCTCCTTGCAGCTTTCCAGGCCGCGGACCTTGAACTGGCCGGCGACCACCGGCAGCACCTGCTCGCCGATGGTCACCTCGCGGACCTCCGGCAGGACCTTCATCTCGTAGTCGCGGGCGCGCTCATAGGTCGTGGATGTCGACACGGTCAGCCGCCAGAAGGGCTGCAGCCGCCGCTCGCGATAGACGGTCTCGAACTCGTCGTCCTTGGGCTGGGCGAACAGGCCGGTGACCCGCGCCATGGTCCCGAAGGCTTCGATCCGCTTGGACCAGGCGCGGCCCTCGGCGTGCTCCAGGGTGAACCGGTCGGTCATCCGGAACACCCGCTCCTCGGCGAGTTCGACCTGCATGCCATCCTCACAAACCCCGGCGCGGGGCTGTGCGGATTAGGGGCTAGAGAATGAACCGCGACAAGTCCGCGTTCTTGGCCAGGTCGCCGACCCGGGCCTTCACATAGGCCGCGTCGACCGCCACCGTGTCGCCGCCGCGGTCGGAGGCGGTGTAGCTGATCTCCTCCAGCACCTTCTCGATCACGGTCTGCAGGCGCCGGGCGCCGATGTTCTCGACGGCGTTGTTCACGGTCACGGCGGCGTCGGCCATGGCGTCGATGGCGTCCTCGGTGAAGGTCAGGGTCACGCCCTCGGTCGCCAGCAGCGCCTGGTTCTGGCGCACCAGATTGGCCTCCGGTTCGGTGAGGATGCGGCGGAAGTCGTCGCGGCTGAGCGCCTTCAGCTCCACCCGGATCGGCAGGCGGCCCTGCAGCTCGGGCAGCAGGTCCGAGGGCTTGGCCACGTGGAAGGCGCCGGAGGCGATGAACAGGATGTGATCGGTCTTCACCGGCCCGTACTTGGTGGAGACGGTGGTGCCCTCGATCAGCGGCAGCAGGTCGCGCTGCACGCCCTCGCGGCTGACGTCGGCCCCGCCGGCGCGTTCGCGGGAGGAGGCGACCTTGTCGATCTCGTCCAGAAAGACGATGCCCTCGTTCTCGGCCAGAGCCAGGGCTTCCTGGGTCAGGGCCTCCTGGTCCAGCAGCTTGTCGCTCTCCTCGGCGATCAGCGGCGCCCAGGCGCCGGAGACGGTGGTCTTGTGGGTCTTGGTGCGGCCGCCGAAGGCCTTGCCCATCATCTCCGACAGATTCATCACCCCCAGCGAGGCGCCGGGCTGGCCGGGGATGTCGAAGGTGGGCATGCCGCCACCGGTGTCGGCGAGGGTCAGCTCCACCTCCTTGTCGTCCAACTCATTGGCTCGCAGCTTCTTGCGGAAGCTCTCGCGGGCGGCGGTGGAGCCGGGGCCGGTGAGGGCGTCCAGCACCCGCTCCTCTGCGGCGGCCTCGGCCCGGGCGCGGACGGCGGCGCGGCGCTTGTCGCGCACCATGGCCATGGCGCTCTCCACCAGGTCGCGGACGATCTGGTCGACGTCGCGGCCGACATAGCCGACCTCGGTGAACTTGGTGGCCTCGACCTTCAGGAACGGGGCGTGGGCCAGCTTGGCCAGCCGCCGGGCGATCTCGGTCTTGCCGACGCCCGTGGGACCGATCAGCAGGATGTTCTTGGGCGTCACCTCGTCGCGCAGGTCGGCGGGCACTCGCCGACGGCGCCAGCGGTTGCGCAGGGCCACGGCCACGGCCTTCTTGGCCTCGGCGTGGCCGACGATGAAGCGGTCCAGTTCGGAGACGATTTCGCGGGGAGAAAACTCGGTCATGCCCGCCAGATAGTCACGCCGCGGGCTTGGTGACAGGGAGAATCTGGGTGACAGGGAGAATCTGGTCGAACACCAGCTTCCAGCCGTCCTTTCGGCTCTGCCAGACGCGGACATAGTGGCCGCGGCCGGACGCCCCGTCCCGCGTCCAGCCGGCGTCGCCATAGGTCCAGGCCAGGTCGCCGGCGCTCGACGCGCTTCCGCCCAGGGTCTTGAAGGCGATGGCCGGCGCGCGGCCGGCGAGCTCGGCGGCCACGGCGGCGGGGGTCGCGGCGGGGACGGACGGCGATCCGGCGACCCGGGCGTCGGGGGCCAGGGCTGAGAGGTAGGCCGCCTTGGCGTCGGTCGCGGCCTTGGCGGCCAAGGCGGTTTCGGCGGCGCGAACCTGGACCATGGCCGCGTCGGGGGTCAGCTTGCCCCCGGTCGAGGGGGCGAGATAGGCGACATCGGAGCCCTGGGGCGCCGCCGCGCCATGGGCGCTGGCCGCGCCGCCGTCATAGATCCACTTCCAGCCGCCGTCGGCCTGCCTGGCCCAGACCGTGAAGTACCATCCGCTCGGCTTGCCATCGAAGGTGGCCGGGCCGGTGGTGAAGCCGAGATCGCCGGATCGCGCGATCCCAGCCCACAGCGGCCACCAGACCAGGGGCGGGACGGGGCCCTGGTCGGGGCGGGAGTTCAGGAACTCGTGGGCCTTGACCGGATCGGGGGCGAACAGCACCGCGTCGGGGGTCGAGTGTTTCAGGAAGGACCGCTTGACCCCCATGGCCAGGCCGTCGACGGCGAAGGCGCGCTCGGCGGCGACCACCGGGGCGGGATCGCCGCGGGCCTGGGCGAAAACCGGAACTGCGGCCAGAGCCAAGGCGAAGGCGAGGACATGTCGGCGCAAGGGGCATCTCCCGTTATCCGCCGCGAGCATGCGACGGGTCGCGCGCGGCGGAAACGCGAAAAGCGGGCGGAAGACGCGTCGTCAGAGCGTTTCGACCGTCAGCGCCCCATTGGTGTAGACGCAGATTCGGGCCGCGATCCCCATGGCCTTCCGGGCCACCTCCTCGGCTGACAGCGTGCTGTCAGAAAGCGCCAGGGCGGCGGCCAGGGCGTAGTTGCCGCCCGAGCCGATGGCCGCGACCCCGGTTTCCGGCTCGAGCACGTCGCCGACCCCGGTGACGGTGAAGATCGAGTCCTTGTCGGCCACCAGCAGCATGGCCTCCAGCCGGCGCAGATAGCGGTCGGTCCGCCAGTCCTTGGCCAGGTCCACGCAGGCCCGGGCCAGCTGGTCGGGATACTGCTCCAGCTTGGCTTCCAGGCGCTCGATCAGGGTGAAGGCGTCGGCCGTGGCCCCGGCGAAGCCCGCCAGCACCTTGCCGCCCGCCAGGGTGCGGACCTTTCGGGCGTTGCCCTTGACTACGGTCTGGCCCATGGAAACCTGGCCGTCGCCGGCGATCACGGTCTTGCCGTCCTTGCGCACCGCCAGGATGGTCGTGCCGTGCCAGTCCGGAAAATTGCTGTTCGTCATGTCCTGCGATGTGGTCAGGGCCGCGTGGAAGGTCAAGCGCGATGAGTTTCACCGACGACGAGGTCGAACGCTACGCCCGCCACCTGGTGCTGCGCGAGGTGGGCGGTCCGGGCCAGCAGCGGCTGAAGGCCGCCAGCGTGCTGATCGTCGGCGCGGGGGGCCTGGGCGCGCCCGCCGCGCTCTATCTGGCGGCCGCCGGGGTGGGCCGGATCGTCCTGGCCGATCCCGACGTGGTCGACACCTCCAACCTCCAGCGCCAGGTGATCTATGCCGACGCCGATGTGGGCCGCCTCAAGGTCGAGGCGGCCGCCGAGCGCCTGCGGGGCCTCAACCCCCACGTCCATGTGGACTGCGCGCCGGTGCATCTGGAGGCCTGCAATGCCGGGCCCCTGGTGGCGGGGGTCGACCTGGTGCTGGACGGCACCGACGACTTCGCCACCCGCTTCGCCGTCAACGCCGCCTGCGTGGCCCACGAGCGGACCCTGGTCTCCGGCGCCATCGGCCGCTGGACGGGCCAGGTGGGGGTGTTCCGCGGCAAGCCCTGCTACCGCTGCCTGGTCCCCGAAATCCCGCCCGAGGCCGAGACCTGTTCGGCGGTCGGCGTGGTCGGCGCCCTGGCAGGCGTGGTCGGCTCGATGATGGCGCTCGAAGCCATCAAGCTGATCACCAGCGCCGGAGAGCCTCTGTCCGGTCGCCTGCTGATCTACGACGCCCTGGCCGCCGAGACGCGGACGGTGCGCATCGGCGCCGACCCGGAGTGCGAGGTCTGCGGCTAGGCGAAGGCCTTGGCGAGGAAATCCACGGTCTTGCCGAGGATCAACTTCTCGTCCTCTTCCTCCCAACCGCCGTGGCCGGCGCCGGTGACCTCGATGTGTTCATGGCGCTTGCCGGCCGCCTTGAGGGCCGCCGCCATGTAGGCCGATTGCCGGGGCGGCACGACGCCGTCGTCCAAGCCATGGATCAGCAGAACGGGAACCTTGACCTCCGCCGCCCGCAGGGCGGGCGAGGCAGCGATGAGCTTGGCCGATTCCGTCTTCGGGTCGCCCATCCGTTCGACCCACAGCTTGTAGACCAGAGATTCCTCTCCCTCCTCGAAGTCGCGCCGGGTCTCGGCCAGCATCTTGGGCAGGTCGCTGACGCCGGCGATGGACACGGCGGCCTTGTAGAGCTCCGGCCGCCGCACGACGCCCATCAGGGCCGCGTAGCCGCCATAGCTCATCCCGCAGATCGCCACCTTGCCGGGGTCGGCCGCGCCGGTCGCCAACACCTGGGCGACGGCGTCCTCGACATCCTCCTGCATCCGACCGCCCCAATGACCGTGGCCGGCCTCGGTGAACGCCCGCCCATAGCCGGCGGAGCCCCGGAAGTTGGGCTGCAGGACCAGCCATCCCTGGGCCGCGAAGGCCTGGGTGAAGACATCGAACTCGACGCGGTCGCGCGCCTCCGGCCCACCGTGAGGCATGACCACCAGGGGTCGTGGCCCGGCGGCGTTCGGCTTGGTCAGGTAGGCGCGCAGCGACGCCCCGTCGCGGGTCTTCACGTCCAGGCCCTCGACCCGGGCCAGGCCCTCGGCGTTCAGCCATGGCTTGCCCAGGCCCAGGGGCTCGAACCGCGCGGCGGCGGAATCGTAGAAATAGAAGGCGGAATGCACGCCAGGCCCATCGACCCGCGCCAGGTAGCGGGTGTGGTCGCGATTGGTCTGCATCAGACGCACATTGTATTGCTTGCCGAAGAACGACTCCATTCCGCGGAAGTGAGGCGCGAACTTCGGGTCGGCGAAGACATAGGCCGTGCGGTCGTCGGTGAACTCGCCGGCGACGAAATGCCCACGATCGTCGAACAGGGCGCCTTCCATGTCGCGGCCAGGCCGCGCCGCGACGACCTCGCCGAGCGCATGGGTGCGGATATCGTAGCGTCGTATGGTCGCCGCGCCGTCCTGCGAACCCCGGGTTCGCGCAAGGAACACGCCGGCCTGTTCGGTGGGACCGACGAACTCGAAGTTCGGCCGGAACCATTCCGAGCGCCGCACGACCTGGCGGAGCGGCTTCCATTCGGTCTCGCCCTCCGTGCGGCTGAGCACGGTGGTGATCGTTCCTCTTTCGTTGGTGTCGTAGCGAAGCACGGGCTTGCCGCCCTGGGCCGCCCAACCGGTCGTCTGGCCGCCGCCGCGTTCGAGGAACGCGGCCTCGCCGGTGTGTACGTTGAGATGATGCAGGCTGAAGGCGGGCGCTCCGCCGTCATAGGCCATCATCATGATGCGGTCGTCGTCGTCCGGCATCAGGTCGATCAGCATGGCCAGATCGAAGTTGACGCGTTGGAAGCGCTTCAGATCCCCGAACATCAGGACAGGATTGGACCCATCGGCGCCGATGGCCATCATCCGCCGGAACCGGCTCGTGTGCTTCCGCCCGAGGTTCGAGCCGGTCTCCCGAAATATCTCCTCGCGTTCGATGAGGAAGGAGACCAGCAGGCGCTTGTCGCTGGCCCAGGCCAGGCGGTCGACCGTGTAGTTCCCCAGCACCACCAGCTTGGGCTCGGCGCTGGGCGCGTCGGCGTCGATGAGGTGGAGGTAGGCCAGCCGTTCGCTGTCCTTGCCGCGCTGGAACATCACGGCGATCTGCTTGCCGTTGGGCGACATGGCCGCGTCGCGGGCGAGCGGCGGCCTGATCAGGTCCTCCAGGCTCGGCGGCGGCGTGGTCGCCCGCACGGCCGTAGGCGCGACCAGGGGCAAGGCCCCGATGAGGCCCATGGCCCCTCGTCTGCTGAACATTCAACCGCCCCCCGGCGTCACAACCTACGAGCGCAGGCTTGGCCGTGGGCGCGCCGCCCGTCAACCGGGAATGACGGCCGCTGCTAAAGCATCGACGTCAGCACCCGGTCGGGGGGGCGGTGGCCGTCCATCCAGGTCTTGAGGTTGATAATCACCTTCTCGCCCATGTCGGTGCGGGCCTCGACCGTGGCCGAGCCCAGGTGGGGCAGGAGGACGGCGTTGGGCAGCTTGAGCAGCTTGGGATTGATCGCCGGTTCGAACTCGAAGACGTCCAGGCCCGCCCCGCCGATGGCGCCCTGGGCCAGCAGTTCGGTGAGCGCGCCCTCGTCGATGATCTCGCCGCGGGCGGTGTTGACCACGATGGCGTGGGACTGGAGCAGCTTCAGCCGCCGCGCCGACAGCAGATGGTAGGTGGCCGGCGTGTGCGGGCAGTTGACCGAGATGATGTCCATGCGGGCCAGCATCTGGTCGAGGCTCTCCCAGTAGGTGGCCTCGAGCTCTTCGGCGATCAGGTGACTGACCGGCTTGCGGTTGTGGTAGTGGATCTGCATGCCGAAGGCCCGGGCGCGGCGCGCCACCGCCTGGCCGATCCGGCCCATGCCGATGATCCCCAACCGTTTGCCGTTGACCCGCCGGCCCATCATCCAGGTGGGGGTCCAGCCGGTGAAGCTTCCGGCCTGGACAACCTCGGCGCCTTCCACGATCCGGCGCGAGACCGCCATGATCAGGGCCATTGTCAGGTCGGCGGTGTCCTCGGTGAGTACGCCGGGCGTATTGGTCACCGCGATGCCGCGGGCGTTGGCGGCGGCCACGTCGATATGGTCGACGCCCATGCCGAAATTGGCGATCAGCTTCAGGCGCTCGCCCGCCCCGGCCAGCAGGTCGGCGTCGATCCGGTCGGTGATGGTGGGCACCAGGGCGTCGGCGCGACTCAAGGCGTCGGCCAGCGCGGCGCGGCTCATGGGCGCGTCGTCGAGGTTGAGCTCGGTGTCGAACAACTCGCGCATCCGCGTCTCCACCACATCGGGGAGTCGGCGGGTTACGATGACTTTCGGCTTGCGGGCGGCCATGGGCGTCTGAAAGGAATCTTTAACTGCGCGTGGCGCGCTTTGAGTTGTGACCAGGAACCTCTAGCAAAGCCCCTATGGACGGCCAAGGCGAGCCTCATCTGATCGAGCGTGACAATTGGGCGGCGCCGTTGTTTGCGGCGGTGCTGCTGTGCGCCCTTTCCTGCCTGCCGGCCCAGGCGGCCGATCGGGCCACCCCGTCGGGCTATCCCGTACCCCGCTATATCACCCTGAAGTTCGACGAGGTCTATGCCCGAGCGGGTCCGGGGGAGGATCATCGGCTGCTCTGGGTCTACCGGGTCAAGGGCCTGCCGGTGCAGGTGGTGGCCGAGAACAGCGAGTGGCGGCGCGTCTGCGACCCCTCCGGCGGGGTCGCCTGGGTCCACAAGCGGCTCACCGACGGGCGGCGCAACGTTCTCATCGCCCAAGCCACGCGCGTGGCGGTGCGCAAGAAACCCAAGGCCGACGCCCAGATCGTCGCCTATCTGAACCCCAGGTCGCTGGCCGCGTTGACCCGGTGCGACAAGGGCTGGTGCAAGGTCCGGCTGGACGGCGCATCGGGGTGGACGCAGGCGCGGGGCCTCTGGGGCGTGTCGGACGCCCTGCAGTGCAAGGCTCCCGCCCGCCGTTGAGCCCCGGCGTTGAGCAACCGGGCCGGCTCTGCTAGGCCGTGACCCAGACGATTTCATCGGCCCCCAGGGCCGCCGACAAGAAAGCCGACCATGATCCAGGGCGCCAAGGCCAAGGACCACTACAGCCTCGAGGAACTCCTGGCCTGTGGCCGGGGCGAGATGTTCGGGCCGGGCAACGCCCAGCTCCCCGTCCCCCCGATGCTGATGTTCGACCGGATCACCAAGATCGCCGACGCCGGCGGCCTGCACGGCAAGGGCCATGTCGAGGCCGAGCTCGACGTGAACCCGGACCTCTGGTTCTTCCAGTGCCACTTCATCAACGATCCCGTCATGCCCGGCTGCCTGGGCCTGGACGCCATGTGGCAGCTCGTGGGCTTCTTCCTCGGCTGGTCCGGCGCGCCGGGCAAGGGCCGGGCCCTGGGCGTCGGCGAGGTCAAGTTCACCGGCCAGGTGACGCCCAAGGTCTCCAAGCTGGTCTACAAGATCGACCTCAAGCGGGTGATCATCCGCAAGCTGGTCATGGGGATCGGCGACGGGGTGCTGGAAGCCGACGGCAAGCCCATCTACGAGGCCAAGGACCTGCGCGTCGGTTTGTTCGACGCCAAGGATTTGGTCTAGGGAGGCCGCCATGCGTCGCGTCGTCGTCACGGGTATCGGGATCGTCTCCTCGATCGGCAACAACGCAAACGAGGTCCTGGCCTCGCTGCGGGAAGCCAAGTCGGGGATCAGCTTCTCTCCGGAATATGCCGAGCTGGGTTTCCGCTCGCAGGTCCACGCCGCCCCGGCCATCGAGTGGGAAGGCATGGTCGACCGCCGCGCCGCCCGCTTCCTGGCCCAGGGCACGGCCTTCGGCCACATCGCCATGGAGCAGGCCATCGCCGACTCCGGCCTGGAGGAGGCCGAGGTCTCCAACGCGCGGACCGGCCTGATCGTCGGCTCGGGCGGGCCCTCGACGAAATCCATCGTCGAGGCGGCCCACACCGCCAAGGAGCGCGGCCCCAAGCGGGTCGGCCCGTTCGCCGTGCCCAAGGCGATGAGCTCCGGCGCGTCTGCGACGCTGGCCACCTGGTTCAAGATCAAGGGCCTGAACTTCTCGATCTCCTCGGCCTGCGCCACCTCCACCCACTGCATCGGCTCGGGCTACGAGCAGATCCAGCTCGGCAAGCAGGACATCGTCTTCGCCGGCGGGACCGAGGAGCTGGACTGGACCCTGTCGGTGCTGTTCGACGCCATGGGCGCCATGAGCTCCAACTTCAACGAGAAGCCGGCCACCGCCAGCCGCGCCTATGACGTGGCCCGCGACGGCTTCGTGATCGCCGGCGGCGCCGGGATCGTGGTGCTGGAAGAGTACGAGCACGCCAAGGCCCGCGGGGCCAAGATCTATGGCGAGATCGTCGGTTACGCCGCCAATTCCGACGGCTTCGACATGGTCGCCCCGTCCGGCGAGGGCGCGGTGCGCTGCATGCGCCTGGCCATGGACGGCCTGGGCGGGCGCAAGATCGACTATCTGAACCCGCACGGCACCTCGACCCCGGTGGGGGATTCCAAGGAGATGGGCGCGGTGCGCGAGGTCTTCGGCTCCAACGTGCCGCTGATCTCCTCGACCAAGTCGCTGACCGGCCACAGCCTGGGCGCGGCCGGGGCGCAGGAGGCCATCTACTCGATCCTGATGCTCAACAACGGCTTCGCCGCCGAGAGCGCCCACATCGAGAACCTGGACCCTGAATTCGCCGACCTGCCGATCCTGCGCCAGCGCAAGGACGTGGAGCTGCAGACGGTGATGTCCAACAGCTTCGGCTTCGGCGGCACTAATGGCTGCCTGGTGATGGCGCGGGTCTAGGGCCGACCTTCCCGCTGCCATTTCATCGAATAGGCATCGAGCGGAAACTCGTCGCCGCGTGCTGTTAGAGATCCGCCCTTCTCAATGAAGTCGTGCAGCAGGTCCTGCGCCAGGGCGATCGCCAGGCACAGGGCCTGAAACGAGTCTTCGCCCGTGATGTCAGACAGCTTGGCATAGAGGGGGTGCAATGACACCGGACACCGCCACGCCCCCGATGGGTCGGGGTAGGGCGCGCCAATCTCCAGGGAAATCTCGAAGTCCTCCTCTCCCGGAACCGAGGCGCCCAAGGTAATGCTTGCGACTGTTGCCGACATGATCCGCGCCACACCGATTGGTTGAAATTAGAGGGTAGAGTGTCGGTGACCATGCGGCTAGGGCGGGCCGTGCTGGCAGCTTGTTCATTTCGCCGTCGTCGGCTGGCAGAGGTTGCCGCTTGCGTGCTCCAACGCGCGAGTCCACAAACCCGCACGAAAAACGCGAGGGAGACGCGCATGGCCAAGGATGGCTGGGACTTGCCCACGGGCGAGCTGATGAAGGGCAAGAAGGGCGTTGTGATCGGCGTGGCCAATCACGACTCCATCGCCTGGGGCATCGCCTCGCAACTCGCCGCCCAGGGCGCCGAGATGGCCCTGTTCCACCTGCCGGGCATGGAGCGCCGGGTCCAGCCCCTGGGCGAGAGCATCGGGGTCAAGACCATCGTCCCCGTCGACGTCACCCAGGACGACCAGATGGACGCGGCCTTCGCCGCCGTCGAGACGGCCTTCGGGACCATCGACTTCTTCGTCCACGCCATCGCCTACGCCCCGCGCGACCAGATCAAGGGCAGCTTCGTCGACAACGCCAGCCGCGAGGGCTTCCTGCAGGCCATGGACATCTCGGCCTACAGCTTCGTCGACTGCGCCCGGCGCGCCGAGAAGCTGATGCCGAATGGCGGCTCGATCATCTGCCTGACCTATATGGGCTCGGAACGCGCCATCCCGAACTACAACACCATGGGGGTGGCCAAGGCCGCCCTGGAGGCCGCCAGCCGCTATGTGGCCCGCGACCTCGGCCCCAAGGGCATTCGTGTCAACGCGTTGTCACCCGGCGCCATGCGCACCCTGTCCCTGGCCGGGATCTCCGGCGGCAAGGGCATGCTGGCCAAGGGCCGCGACCTCTCGGCCATGAAGCAGGACACCTCGATGGAAGGGGTGGCCGGCGCCGCCCTGTGGCTGCTGTCGGACCTCGGCCGCTCGACCACGGGCGAGCTGATCCACGTGGACGCCGGCTTCCACATGATGGGCTTCACCGAGGACGAGGAAGCCTAGCTCGAATAGGCCTTCATGAACCTGCGCGCGGCCTCGCAGGCGACGTGGTCGATCTGGCCGGCGGTCAAGTCGCGTCCCACGCCCAGCAGGTGGGCGAGCTGATGCGTGCCGATCACCATGCCGGCGAAGAACTCGGCCGCCAGGGCCGGGTCGTCCACCGCCAGGCGACCGGCGGCGGTTTCCATCTCCAGGAACCGGGCCAGCCTGCGCCGTGACGTGACGGGGCCGGATTCGTAGAAGGCTCGGGCCAGCTCGGGCAGCTCCACCGCGCCCTGGACGGTCATGCGCAGCATGGAAGTCCCGCGCGGGGCCATCACCGCTTCGATCATCACCCGGCCGAAGGCGGCCAGCGCCTCCTCGGGGTGCTCTTGGGCGCCCGGCGTCATAAGGGGGGCGGTGATCTCGGAGACCCGGCGGTCGACGATGGCGCGCATCAGCTCTGCCTTGGAGCCGTAGTGATTGTAGACCGTCTGCTTGGAGACCCCGGCGCGGCGGGCGATCAGCTCCACCGAGGCCGAAAGGCCGCGCTCGCCGAACACCAGGGCGGCGGCGTCGAGAATGGCCTCGGTCTTGGCGAGGTCGATCTGTCCGGCCAGCCTGGGCATCAGCGGCCCTCGGCCTGGGCCGGGACCGGCGCGGCCTTGGCGGGCTTGGCGAAGATCCCCAGCACCGCGGCGGCGGCGCAGGCCAGGGCCAGGAAGGCGAAGCCGTCGGCGAAGCCCATGACGCTCGCCTCCCGCCGCAGCATCATGCCGAGCGCCTTGTTGGCCGCGCCCTCGGGGTCGGCCATGCCGCGCTGGGTCATCAGGCTGGTGAAGCCCTGGACCAGGTCCTGGGCCGCGGGATTGGCGCTGGTCAGGGCCGCCGAGAGGTCCCCCAGGTGGACGGCGGTCTGGTGGCTGAGCACGGTGGTCAGCAGGGCCATGCCCACCGCGCCGCCCACGTTGCGCAGCAGGTTCACCAGGCCCGAGGCGTCCTTCATCATCGAGGCCGGCAGGGTGGAGACCGAGAGCTGGGACGCCGCGATCATCGCCGTCATCACCCCCATGCCGCGGAACACCTGCAGGACGGCGAAGTCCCAGAACCCCCAGTCGGCGTTGACGTGGGAGCCCAGGCCGATGCCGTAGGCGGTGAGGCCGAAGCCCAGCACCAGGGGAATGCGGGCGTCCAGCGCGCGGACCATGCGGCCGGCCACGGGGGCCATGGCGAACATGACCAGGCCGGAGACCAGCATGGTGGTGCCCACCTCGGCGGCCGAATAGCGCAGCACCTGGCCCAGGAAGAGCGGCAGGATGAAGGTGCCGCCGAACAGCCCCGCCCCGGCCACGAAGTTCATCACGGCGCCGAGCGCGAAGTTGCGGTCGGCGAACGGCTTCAGCGAGACGATGGGCTGGCGGTAGTTGAGCTGGCGCAGGATGAAGCTCACCCCGGTGACGAGGGCCAGGATGGTCAGGCCCACGATCAGCTCGTCGTCGAACCAGCCCTCGCTGGCGCCCTCCTCCAGCACGTACTGCATGGAGAGCAGGGCTACGGTCATCAGCACCAGGCCCACCCAGTCGACGCCCTTGCCCAGGCGCGGATCGCCCCGGTCGAAGTCGGCGTAGCGCGAGACCAGGAACATCACCACCAGCCCGATCGGGACATTGATGAAGAACAGCCAATGCCAGGACAGGGCGTCGGTGAGGTGGCCGCCCAGCGTCGGCCCGACCGTGGGCGCCAGGGTCACCACCAGGCCGAACACCACATTGGCGGTGACCCGCCGCTCCTGGGGGAAGACCGTCATGGCGGTGGCGAAGGCCGCCGGGATCATCGCCCCGGCCGCCAGGCCCTGCATCGTCCGTGTCAGGATCATCGTCTCGATACTGGTCGAGAAGCCGGTCATCACCGAGGTGACCACGAAGGCGCCGCAGGCCCAGACATAGACCGTGCGGGTGCTCCACATCTTCGACAGGTAGGCGGTGAGCGGAATGATCACCACCTCGGCCAGCAGGTAGCTGGTCTGCACCCAGCTGATCTCGTCGGCGGTCGCCCCGATCCCCGCCTGGATCTGTGACAGCGAGGCCGCGACGATCTGGATGTCGAGCACGGCCATGAACTGGCCCAGCACCATGCCCCCGAAGCCCAGGAAGACCGCGGTCCAGTTGACCTCGCCGGTCGGCCGTCGGTGGCGGACCAGGGGGTCGGCGTCGTGAGCGCCGTGGGGGAGGGGTTCGGGCGCCAAGGCGCGGCTCAGCGCGAGACGCCGTGGCGGGCGTATTGGGGCGCGGCGCTGGTCTCGGCGAAGCTGGGACCGGTGTCGGCGGTGACGTCGACCTTGACCTGCACCGACAGGCCGGGCCGCAGGGCGCCGGCCAGGGGCGATTTGGGATCGACCACGATCTTCACCGGCAGGCGTTGGGCGATCTTGGTGAAGTTGCCGACCGCGTTCTCCACCGGGATCATGGCGAACTCAGACCCAGTGGCGGGCGCGAAGCTGTCGATGTGGCCCGCGATGGTCTGCTTGCCGAAGGCGTCGGCGCGGATGGTCACCGGCTGGCCGATACGCAGCCGGGCGACCTGGGTCTCCTTGAAGTTCGCGACCACATAGGCCTCGCCCAGGGGCACCACGCTCATCAGGGCCGAGCCCGGCCGCACATACTGGCCCTGCCGCACGGCCCGCGCGCCGATCACGCCCGCCACCGGGGCGCGGATCTCGGTGCGGTCAAGGTCGATGCGCGCCTGGTCGACGGCGGCGCGGGCCGCCTGGGCCTGGGCCAGGGTCTGGGCGCGGACCGAGCTCAGGGAGGCGGCGGTGCGGCGTTCGGCCTCCAGGGTGGCGCGGGCCTGGGCGACGCCGGCGGTGGCCTGGCTGGCCGCGGCGCGGGCCGACTGGGCGCGCTGCGGCGAGACCCAGCCCTGGCTGGCCAGGGCGCCGTAGCGGGCGAGCTCGGCCTGGGCCATCTGGGCGCCGGCGTCGGCGCTCTGCACGCCCGCGGCCTTCTGGGCGATCATCGCCTGTTCCAGCCGCGCCTTGTCGTCGACGCCCCGGACGGCGGCGTCCAGAGCCTCGGCGTTGGCCTCGGCCTGGGCCAGCCGCGCCTTCAGCGGGCCGGCGTCCAGGCGCACCAGGACCTGACCGGCGGCCACCCGGACATTGTCGCCCACCAGCACCTCGGCGACATAGCCGTCCACCTGGGGCGCCACGGTGACCTTGTCGGCCTCGACGAAGGCGTTGTCGGTGTTCTCGTGCTTCTGCTTGTCGACCCACCACAGGCCTCCGCCCACGACCAGCACGGCGGCGGTCAGGGACGCGGCGGCGATGGGAACAAGCCTCTTGGGAAGGGCCATGCAATGAACTCGAAAAGGGTCAAAACCGGACGACGGGGTCCAAATCAAAACCGGACCGGAGCCCGGGCGCAGCAATGCACAATCTGTAAAATGGACGGACTGGTCCAAAAATCAACCAGCTTGGCGCCGGCCCCTGAACATCGGCATATCCGCCCATGGCTGAGACTTACGATGCGGATGTGATCATCGCCGGCGCCGGCATGGCGGGGGCGACCCTGGCCCTGGCGCTGAAGAGCGCGGGCCTGACGCCGATCCTGATCGACCCCATCGTGTTCGACGCCCAGGTGGCGCCGACCTTCGACGGGCGCGCCTCGGCCATCGCCTTCGCCGCGTTCCGCCAGTGGCGGACCCTGGGGCTGGCCGCCGACATCGAGCCGCACGCCCAGGCCATCGAGCAGATCCTGGTCACCGACGGGACCTCCCCCGGCGCGGCGGCGGGGGGACCGAACCCTTTCTATCTTCGCTTCGATTCCGCCGAGATCGCCGAGCGGTCCGACGGCGAGCCCCTGGGTTACATGCTGGAGAACCGCCGCACGCGCGCCGCCCTGGCCGCCGCCGTCGGCAAGGCCGGGATCGAGGTCCTGGCCCCCGCCAGGGTCGCCTCGGTGGCCTTCGAGCCGCGCGCCGCCCGGGTGAGCCTGGAGGACGGCCGTGTCCTGGGCGCGCCTCTGGTGGTGGGCGCCGAGGGCCGCGGCTCGGTGGTGCGCCGCGAGGCCGGGATCGGGGTGATCGGCTGGGACTATCCGCAGACCGGGGTGGTGGCCACCGTACGCCTGGAGCGGCCCCACCAGGGCGTGGCGCACGAATATTTCCTGCCGGGCGGGCCCTTCGCCATCCTGCCGCTCACCGAGGATCGGGCGAGCCTGGTCTGGACGGAGTCCACCGCTCGCGGCGCGGCGCTGAAGGCCGCGCGGCCCGAGGTGTTCCACGCCCACCTGCAGCGCCGGTTCGGCGACCTGCTGGGCGAGGCGACCCTGGACGGGCCGGTGTTCAGCTATCCCCTGTCGTTGCAGCTGGCCGAGCGGCTGACCGGACCCCGCGCGGCCCTGCTGGGCGACGCCGCCCACGGCATCCACCCCATCGCCGGCCAGGGCCTGAACCTGGGGCTGAAGGGCGCGGCGGCCCTGGCGCAGGTGCTGGTCGAGGCCGCGCGCCTGGGCGAGGACATCGGCTCGGAGCTGGTGCTGGAGCGCTACGCCCGCTGGCGCAACTTTGACAACGTGATGCTGGCGGCGGCCACCGACGTCTTCACCCGGCTGTTCTCCAACGACCACCCGCTGCTGCGGCTGGCGCGGGGCGCGGGTATGGCCGCGGTCAACCGCATCGCGCCCGCCCGCCGGTTCTTCATGCACGACGCCGGCGGCGCGCTCGGCGACCTACCGAGGTTGCTGCGCGGCGAGGCGCTGTAGCGTCCTCGGACGCGGCCAGCCATGGGTCAAACAACCCGCAACTTGAACATGGTTGCTCCGTCACCTCGCCAAAGAGGGCGACGCGCCACCTCGCCCAGATCGCGCTGCGCGCTGGGGGAGGATCTAGAGACCTCATAGATGCGCCCCCTCTGGGGGAGCTGTCGGCGAAGCCGACTGAGGGGGACTTTGACCCTTGTTTGTGGGCTTCAGCCCCCTCCGACACCTCGCCAAAGAGGGCGACGCGCCACCTCCCCCAAATCGCGCTCCGCGCTGGGGGAGGATCTGAGAACGGGTCAGCCCAGCTCCCGCGCCTCTTCGGGAAGCATGATCGGCACGCCGTCGCGGATCGGATAGGCGAGCTTGGCGCGCTTGGAGATCAGTTCGCCGGCCTTGCGGTCATAGGTCAGCGGGCCGTGGGTCACCGGGCAGACCAGCACCTCGAGCAGGCGCGGATCGACCTCGGCGGTCAGGGAGAGGGGCACGGAGGTCTCGGTCATCCCGGTTCTCTACTGGATCGAGTGCGGCTCGTCATCGTCGCCTTCCAGGGCGTCGATCTCGAGCAGGACGGTGAGCGCGTCACAGCGCTCGAGCATGCCGGGCGCCTCCAGCAGGGCCTGCTTCTCGGCCGGGTCGAAGGGCAGGCCCATGGCCAGGCTGGTGACCAGGGCCTCCAGGGGCGCGGTCTCGGCGGTCTCCCAGTCGATGTCGAGCTCGCGGCGGTTCAGATAGCGCTTCAGGGCGCTGGCGAACCGGCGGCGGTCGAAGGCCGGGATGTCGGCCTCGTCCTCATCCATGTCCTCGGCGAAGGGCTCGAAGGCCGCGCGCACCTGGCGGTACGGGGTCTGGGCCGAGAGCTCGGCGCCCACGGCGAAGCGGCAGACTCCGGTCAGGGTGATCAGGTAGCGGCCGTCGGAAGTCTCGGAGAAGCTGGTTATGCGGCCCGCGCAGCCGACGTTGGCCAGGTTGGGCCGCACCCGCTCGCCGCCGGCCCGTGTCTGGACCATGCCGATCATCCGGTCGCCGGCCATGACGTCGTCGATCATGTTGAGATAGCGCGGCTCGAAGATTTGCAGCGGCAGGTCGCCGCCGGGCAGCAGCAGGGCCCCGTCCAGCGGAAAGACCGGGATGACCTGGGGCAGGTCGGAAGCTCGGCGATAGGGCGCGGCCGTCATCCTGAGCCTCACGAGAACAGGATCGAGGACAGCCGACGCCGCCCCGTCCGGGTGATATCGGAGCCGGAGCCCGCGGCCTCGAAGATGGTGATGAGCTGCTTGCGCGCCGCGTCCTCGTTCCAGGTGCGGTCGGCGGCGATGATGTGCAGCAGGTGGTCGCTGGCCTGGGCCCAGGCGCCGCGGCCGGCCAGGGCCTTGGCGATCTCGTAGCGCGCCTCGTGGTCGTCCGGGTCCTTGGCCAGGCGCTTTTCGAACTCGGTGGTCTCCTCGGGCGCCTCCTGGGCCAGGGCCAGGGTCGCGCGCACGCTGTCGAGGTCGGGGTCCCGGGCCTCGGCCGGGGCCATGTCGGCGATCTCCCGGGCCCGCTCGGCGTCGCCGCCGGAGAGGTAGGACCGGGCGAGGCCCCCCAGGGCCTTCACATTGACCGGGTCGGCCTGAAGCACCTGGGCGTAGGCCTGCGCCGCGCCGCCCAGGTCGCCGAGGTCCAACGACTCCTTGGCCATGGCCAGCAGCTCGTCGCTCTCGTTGGCCGGGGCCTGGCCCGCGATCTTGTCGACGAACTGCTTCACCTGGCTGTCGGGCAGGGCGCCCATGAAGCCGTCCACCGGGCGGCCGCCGACAAAGGCGAACACCGCCGGGATCGACTGGACGCGAAGCTGGCCCGCGTATTGCGGGTTCTTGTCGATGTCGACCTTGACCAGCTTGACCTTGCCCTTGGCGGCCAGGACGGCCTTCTCGATGGCGGGTCCGAGCTGACGGCAGGGGCCGCACCAGGTCGCCCAGAAGTCGACGATGACCGGCGTGTCCTTGGAGGCCTCGATCACGTCGGCCATGAAACTGGCGTCGGTTCCGTCCTTGATCAGGTCGGCGGCGACTTGGGGCTCAGTTTCGCCGATCAGGCTCATGGCGGTGCTTCCCGTCTTGTCTCTTGCCAGGCCCACAACGCGCCTGGCGGCTAAAATGGTCCCTTCGGGCGTCGTCTTCAACGCCGCTCAGGCATCGAGGGCGACGGCCATGGCCGCGAAATCCACCACCAGGGGCGTGACGCCCAGCGCCGCCAGGAACCGGCGGAAGCCCTCTCTCGATGTTCCGGTGGTGGCGGTGTTCTCCAGCGGATGGAAGTTCACACGGTCGGCCAGGGCCAGTTCGCGATCCAGCACGAAGGTCACGGCGCGCGCGCGGTCATTGATCAGGGCGAAGGCCGTGACCGATCCCGGCGTGACCCCTAGGACCCGTTCCATCAACTCCGCATTGCCGAAGGACAGCCGCGCCGAGCCGATGACCGTATGCAGGCGCTTGAGATCGATCGCCGCGTGCTCGTGTGCCGAGATCAGCCACAGCCGGCCCTTGGCGTCCTTCAGGAACAGGTTCTTGGTGTGGGCGCCTTCTATGTCGTCCCCGGTCGCCTCGCCGACCCGGAATACCGCCTGGTGCTCGACGGTGGCATGGTCGATCCCGTGGGCGTCGAAGAAGGCGAAGAGGTCGTCGCGGGTTCTCATGTCCTCCTGATTAGCGAACTGGACGCGGGCGCGACACCCGCTCTAGACCAGTCCAAGCAAAGTTCGCCGGAGACGTCCCATGGATCTCGAGTGCTATCCCACCGCCGAACGGCCCCCCGAGATCGTGCCGGGCCGGCCGCAGCGCGCCTGGATGGACCATTTCTCCGACCGCCACCCCTATCGCTGCCTGCCGCTCAGCATGGCCAACACCACCGGCTGGGAGATCCTCTGCCCGATGGCCTTCACCGCCGAGTGGAACGGCGGGCTTATGCAGAGCGACATCACGCTCACCTCCGACCGGCCCAATCCCGACTTCCACAACTTCGTGAAGACCCATTTCAGCCACGGGGTCCTCACCTTCCACCCGGGCTACCTGTTTCGGACCCCGCCTGGCTGGTCGATGATCGCCCAGGGCCCGCCCAACCATATCAAGGACGGCATCCAGCCCCTGGCCGGCCTGGTGGAGACCGACTGGCTGCCCTTCCCCTTCACGATGAACTGGATCTTCACGCGGCCAGGCCGGGTGCGGTTCGAGAAGGGTGAGCCGTTCTGCTTCATCACCCTCACCCAGGACCGCCAGCTCGCCCAGGTGCAGCCAGTGATCAGGCCGATGGCCCGGAACCCGGAGCTGCGCGAGCAGTACGACACCTGGGAGAAGCACCGCAGCGAGTTCAACAAGCGCATCTTCCGCGCCGACCCGGACGCCACCAAGGAAGCCTGGCAGCGCTTCTACTTCAAGGGCGAGTTCCCCGAGGAGACCGGCGAGGCGCCCAAGGACCACGTGAACAAGCGCCGGCTGAAGGCCCCGCGGATGGGCTAGTTGGCGAATGCCGAAAGCCTTTCTCGTGCTTTGGAGCGCGATGGCCGCCGAAACCGGCCACCACTTTCGGCTATCGCGGTCCAGGGGGTGTTGCCAAGGGGCGGACCCTCTGCCATAAGCCCGCTCTCGATTTTCGGGCGGCCGGTCTCTCGGCCTCTCGCGGATTGCGGGCGTAGCTCAGTGGTAGAGCACAACCTTGCCAAGGTTGGGGTCGAGAGTTCGAATCTCTTCGCCCGCTCCAATTTCCTCCAGGAAGTTGCAGCGATCAAAGCGGCCCCTCGGGGCCGCTTTTTGCGTTCCGGTCAGCGGGCCTTGAAATCGGGCGGGCGCTTCTCGAGGAACGAGGTCATCCCCTCGCGGAAGTCCTGGGTGCGGATCAGCTGCAGGAACTGCAGATAGACGTGGTGGACGTGGTCGTTGAACGTCTCGTTCATGCCCATCCGCATCAACCGCTTGGCAGACTGCACCGCCAGGGGCGCGTTGGCGGCGATCTCGGCGGCCAGTTCGCGGGCCTTGGTCTGAAGCTCGGCGTCGGGGACCACGTGGGTCGCCAGGCCCATCTCCAGGCTCTCCTGGGCCGTGAGCGTGCGGCCGGTGAAGATCAGCTCGGCGGCCTTCGACCAGCCAATCAGTCGTGGCAGGATCCAGGTGCCGCCGGACTCCGGCACCACCCCGCGCTTGACGAAGGCCGCGGCCAGCTTGGCGCCCTGCGCCATCATGCGGATATCGCAGCCCATGGCGGTGTCCATGCCGTAGCCCGCGGCCGCGCCGTTGAGCGCGCAGATGGTCGGCTTGTCCATGGCGAACAGCACGGTGGGCGGGGTGTTGCGCAGGTCGAGATTGACCGAGACGTTGCTGGCTTGGCTCTCCGAGCCGATGCCCGTGCCCTGGGTGGCGCCCACCAGGTCCAGGCCCGCGCAGAACGCCCGGCCGGTTCCGGTCAGGATCACCACGCGCACGGCCGGATCCTCGTTGGCCTTGATCAGCAGCTCCGTCAGCAGGGCCAGCATCGGGCCGGAGATGGTGTTCAGGCGCTCGGGGCGGTTGAGGGTGATGGTGGCGATCCCGTCGGACGCCTCGTAGATCACCTCGGGGGCTTCGCGGGTCAGCTCCGCCGTCATCGTCGAAGTCTCGCTCATGGCCTTCCCCTTACGTTGTAAGCGGTCAACCTAGGCCCAGGCCGGCGCAGGTCAAGGGCGGCGTATTGCCGGGCGGCCGCAATCTCGGCTATAGGTCGGCTGCGAGCTTCATCATCGTGGCGGCCATGAGCGCTTCCTTCGATCCCTGCCGGCAGACCCTGACGCGCCCCGCGGCGCGCGCGGCCGCCTGCGTCTCGAAAACCATGATGATTATTATGACCCCCATCACAGGAACGGGGCGAACGCGCGCGACCTAAAACACCGCCGACGGATCGCAAGATCAGCAACCCCGCTCCCTTCACAGGCAGCGGGGTTTTTTATTGCGCGCCGTCGGTCCCGACATCCACCCAGAGGACCTTCAGCCATGCCTTCCCAAGACCCCAACCTCTCCGATCCGCCCGACGCCGGTAACGCCGTGCGCGGCTTCGTCCGCGCGTTGGTCTCCCGGGCCCTGTTCGAACACACCGCCCGCCTGGAGGTGACGCTGGGCGGCGGCGGGGCGCTCGAGACCCTGCTGGCGGTGGAGCGGGCCCTGACCTGGCCGCCGGCCGGGCCGAGCCGCGAGCTGATCTGGGCCACCGAGGCCGGCGCCCTGCGGCTCAGCGCCTATGACGAGGCCGGCCGCCTGCTGCTGAAACGCGACTATGGTGACTCACGTGGCTGACGGGGCTGTGGCGCGACGCGTCTTCCTGATCGAAGCCCGCACAGGTCATGAAGGCCTCCTGCGAGTGCTGGGACGGCTGGCTGTGTGCGGCGTGCCCTTGATCGCACTGGAAGCCCGCGCCCGCGGCGATCTGGTCAACATTCGGGTCGAGGTGGGCGAGCTCGGGGCTGACAAGGCCGAAGCGGCGGTCGCGCGTTTAAGTTCCATCCCCGGCGTGGACATGGTCGGGCTGATCTGGCGGCCAGCGCCGTGCGAGCGCGCGACGCCGACTATGGAGCCGTCGAGGCGTCTGCTGGTGTCAGGCTGATCCTGGCGATATCGCGTTCGCCCAGTTCAGCCAGGCGACCCAGGAAGGTGCGGAGGAAGATCGCGACGGCGATCATCTCTCCGGTCTCCTCCCCGGTGACCAGGGCCAGCATCTTTGGAAGCGATTGCGAGGTTCCCACCGCCCGCTCAGCGTTCTGAACCATCTCGAGCCCGACCGCCGAGAAGACATAGATCAACCCCCCGCTGGCCAGACCCAGGCGCACAAGCGGCTTCTGACGCAGCCAGAATCGAAAGAGCCAGACGCCAAGCGTCAAGGCGACGAGCGCATAGGGGAAGACCCCGATACTGCTGAACATTCCGGCGGTGCGGTCTCCAAAGCTGTTCAGTTTCTCGTGGACCTGCGCGGCTTCATCGAGGGTCATGAAGCTGAATAGGGCGGCGAAGACCATCCAGGCGCGGGACTCGTCGGCGGCGAGGTTGGGGGTAGTCGCCAGGCGCCAGGCGACGAGAGCTGTCGCCAGCAAGGCGAGAGTCGCGCAGAAGGTCGGGAGATTGGACTCAAAAGCCATTCGGAAGAATTGGCTCGGCTCTCCGGCCCCGTCCGCCAGCGCCGTCACGACATTCGCGACGGCGAGCGCGAGTATGAGCAGCAGGTGCCAAGCGAACAGACGTCGGGCGGAAATGGTCCAGAGCAATCGCGTCATCGTCCACAATCTTGGCGAGAGCATCGCATTGAAGCCGAAGCGTCACAATAGGGTCACATAGGGCGTCAGTCGCTTCGCCGACGGCGCGATATCGTCCATCGCTGCGCGAGCGTCGAAGGCGCGGGAGCTCTGCGCGTCGCTTCAGGTCGGCGGGCGGCGGCCTGGAATCGCCCAGGTAAGCGTAGGATTTTCTTTACGGAAGAGATGGCAATTGGCTTTGACCGTCATGGCGAGGCTTCGTTTCCGTGCTCAAGACTATTACCTGTCTAGTGACAGAACATGATCTCCGACTGGTCCTCGTCGCGGGGTTGGTTTGCTTCGGCGGCTGCTTTACGACCTTCCGTCTCTACTCTCGGATGCGAAATACATCTACGCACGGAGTGCGAGCGGCTTGGATTCTACTGACCGGCCTGGTGGCCGGCTGCTCGGTCTGGGCCACCCATTTCATCGCCATGCTCGCCTATTCGACCGGCCTCAAGGCAGGCTTCATGCCGCTTGGGACGCTCGCCTCGCTGCTGATCGCGGGGATCTTCATGGCCCTCGCCTTCGGCGCGGCCGCCTCGGCCCGCGGTGTCGGGGGCAAGGTGGCCGGCGGGGTGCTGGCGGCCCAGGGCGTGGGCGCCAGGCACTATGTCGGCATGTCGGCCTATGTGACCCAGGGGACCCTGAGCTGGGACCTGGGCCTGGTGGCGGTCTCCATGGCGCTGGGAACCCTCGGCGGGGTCGGCGCCCTGTTCGCTGCGGGCCAGGCGCGGACCCTGCCCCGGCAACTGTTGGGCGGCCTGGTCCTCACGCTGGGCATATGCGGCCTGCACTTCACGGGAATGGGCGCCATCACGGTGCTCCCCGACGCCGGGATCGAGGTTCCGCCGCAGCTGTTGTCGTCGGTGATGATGACCCTGGCCGTCGCCCTGATCGTCAGCCTGATCATCCTGGGCGGCCTGGGCGCCGTCCTGATCGAGGGCGGGGCCAACGAGCAGGCGCTGACGCGCACCCGCCGGCTGGCCGACGCGGCCTATGAGGGCATTGTGGTGACCCGCGCCGGCTGCATACAGGACGCCAACGCGGCCTTCTGCGCCCTGGCCTGCGCCGAGGTCGGCGACCTCATCGGCCTGCATCTCACGATCGACATGCTGACCTTCGACGACGCCGGCGGCGGCGCGGTCGACGCGCGCCGGGAGGGTCGGTTGCGGCCCCGCGACGGCGGCGTCGAGGTGCCCGTCGAGGCTTTCGCGCGCGTGCTGGAGGCGGGGGGCGATCAGAGCGACCTGATGGTCCTGGCGATCCGCGACCTGCGCGAGCGCCGCTCGGCCGAGGAGAAGATCCGCTACCTCGCCGAACATGATGGCCTCACGGGCCTCGCCAACCGCAACGTGATGCAGGCCCGGCTCAGCCAGGCCCTGGAGCAGGCGGCGACCTCGGGCGAGCGCCTGGCCGTGATCTGCGTCGACCTGGATCACTTCAAGGAGGCCAACGACCTGCACGGCCACCTGGCCGGCGACGTCATCCTGCGAGAGACCGCCAAGCGCCTGCAGCTGTCGGTGGAGGCCCCGTCCTTCGCCGCGCGCCTGGGCGGAGACGAATTCGTGATCGTCCAGATCGGCGGCGACCAGCCGGCGGCCGCCGCTGAACTCTCGGCCACGCTGCAGGAGGTCCTCGCCCAGCCCGTGGCCTATGAGAGCCATGACCTGCCAGTGGGCGCGAGCCTGGGGGTCAGCCTCTACCCCGACGACGGTGAGACCGGCGAAGCGCTGCTGGCCAACGCCGACATGGCCCTTTATCGCGCCAAGGACGACGGCCGCGGGGGGTATCGGTTCTTCAAGCGCGAGATGGACCAGACCATCCGCGAGCGCCGCGCCGTGGCGCGCGAACTGCGCACCGCCATCGCCGCCGACGAGCTCTTCCTGCACTACCAGCCGTTGGCGCGCGCGGAAGACGGCGAGGTTTGCGGCTTCGAAGCCTTGGTCCGCTGGCGCCATCCGGTCCGCGGCGTGGTCGCGCCGCTCGATTTCATTCCCATCGCCGAGGAAAGCGGACTGATCCTGCCGATCGGTGAATGGGTGCTCCGCCGCGCCTGCGCGGACGCGGCCAACTGGGACAAGCCCCTGCGGATCGCGGTCAACCTTTCGCCCGTGCAGCTGCACCAGGCGAACCTGCCCAACCTGGTCCACGAGATCCTGCTGGAGACCGGCCTCTCGCCGCGCCGGCTGGAGCTGGAGATCACCGAGACCGCGCTCTTCAAGGACTTCCAGCGGGCGCTGGACAATCTGCGCCGGCTCAAGGCCCTCGGCGTGCGGATCGCCATGGACGACTTCGGCACCGGCTTCTCATCGCTCTCGACCCTGCAGTCATTCCCCTTCGACAAGATCAAGATCGACAAGAGCTTCGTCGAGAACATCCATCGCGACGATCGCGCCACCGCCATCGTCCGCGCGGTGCTGGGCCTGGGCCGCAGCCTGGACATCCCGGTCACCGCCGAGGGTGTCGAGACCTCCGAGCAACTGGCGTTCCTGCGCGAGGAGGCCTGCGCCGAGGTGCAGGGCTACGCCATCGGCCGACCGGCTCTGCTGGAGACCCTGGGCGGCTGGACCGATACGACGCCCGTCGTCGACGAGCGCCGCGAGACCAACGCCGCTTAGGCCTTGGGGACCGGTCGCATCACGCGCGGGCCGATATTCTCCATTACGGCGCGGGCGTCGAAGGCGCGCGGATCGTCCACGGGCTTGGCGCCCTTGCGCATGACGATCTCGGCGCTGGCCTCGAACTTCTCGACCGTGCGCACGTCCAGGCGGTCGGCCCAGAACGGGTCGCCCCAATAGGGGTCCCAGGTCCGCCAGCCGAAACCGCCGCCGTAATAGCGCCAGTAGGGCTGCCAGGCGCCGTAGCTCGGGCCATACCAGGGCCGGTAGAACGGGTCGCGGTCGACATAGGTGCGGCGGTCTCGCTCGGTCTCGCGCTCGACGATCGAGAACCAGTCATAGCCCTGCTGGACCGTGAGCTCGGCGGCGCGGAACAGCAGGTAGGCCTCGACCGTGTCGCGGGAGGTCAGGCTGTTGCCGGCGAAGGTGACCTTGAAGCGGTCGGCCTCCAGCCGATGTTCCGAGAAGCCGCCCGAGATGGACTGGCCCGGAATGTTGGGTTGATAGGGGGTGGCGGTGGCGCACGCGGAGACCAGGCCCGCCAGGGCCAGGCTTGCGGCGATGGAGGCGAACCTGCGTGTCATCGTTGTCGAACCTGAAAGCGTCCCTTGCGGGGATTAGTAAGGAAACACATGGGCTTAATTGTGGTTGCGCTTGGGTGCCGGCGACTATCTCGCCTTGCCCGCCATCAGGACGGCGGCGGTGAGAAGAAGCAAGCCCACCACGAAGGAAAATCCTCGTCGGAAGCGCGGCTCGCTCATCTGCATGGCCAGGGCCGCGCCGCCCAGGCCGTAGGCGCTCATGGCCAGCACGTCCATGCCGATGGTGGCTACGGCGAAGGCGGCGAGCTGGGCGGGGAGGGGCCGTTGGGGATCGAGGAACGGCGGCAGGACCGCCGTGAAGAACAGCACGGCCTTCGGATTGGTGATCTGCACGGTGAAACCATCGAGTAGGGCCGACTTGCCCTGCTTGAACGCCCCATGCTCCGGCTCGGCGTCGGACTTGAAGGCGCCCCGCAGCGCCTTGATCCCGAGCCAGGCGATATAGGCCGCGCCCGCATAGGCCAGCAGCAGGAAGACCTGCGGGAAGGCCAGGATCAAGGCGCCGAGGCCGAGCGCGGCGGCGGCGAACCAGACCAGGGTGGCCGAATTCATGCCCACGACGCCGGTCAGGGCCGCGGCGGGGCCCTTCTGCGCCCCGGTGGCGATGGCGAACAGGTTGGCCGGGCCGGGCGTGACCGCCATGACGGCCATCACGCCCAGGAAGGTGGCGTAGCGCGCGGGATCGACGGGAAGGTCCATGGGTGCGTCGCGATCTTTTGGGGGGAGAGATTCAGGGATGCTGGCGCCGCCCTCAGGTAATCCCCATTGCCCGGGTTCGGAAGACCTGCGACCTCCCAGTTCGAACGGGGGGACGATGGGTCCGGAATTCTGGTTGTTCGCCGCGGTCGGCTTCGCGGCTCAGCTCGTCGACGGCGCCCTGGGCATGGCCTATGGCGTGGTCTCGACCACCGTCCTGCTGGCCAATGGCGTGCCGCCCGCGGCGGCCTCGGCCAGTGTGCACGCAGCCAAGGTGTTCACTGGCGCGGCCTCGGCCGTCTCGCACATCGCTCACCGCAACGTCGACTGGCGGCTGCTGCTGTTGTTGTCCCTGGGCGGCGTCCTGGGCGGGATCGTCGGCACCTTCGTCCTCACCTCGGTCGATGGCGAGATGATCAAACCCTATGTGGTCGGTTGGCTGGGCCTGATGGGGATCGTCATCCTCTACCGCGCCTATAAGGGGTCGCGGCCCAAGGCGTTCTCCTGGAAGTCGCCATTTCCGCTCGGCCTGGTCGGCGGGTTCTTCGACGCCGTGGGCGGCGGGGGGTGGGGGCCGGTGGTCACCTCGACCCTGCTGGGGAGCGGCGCTGAGCCGCGCAAGGCCATCGGCACCACCAACGCCGCGGAGGCCTTCGTCGCCGCGGCGATCTCGGCGACCTTCCTGGCGGCCCTGGTCAGCGGCCACTGGGATTCCGGCGGCCTGAAACAGTACCTGTGGTCGGTGCTGGGCTTGATCGGCGGCGGGATCATCGCCGCGCCCATCGCCGGCTGGATGGTCAAGATCCTGCCGCTGCGGGCCCTGACCTGGATCGTCGGCCTGCTGGTGACCGGCCTGGCGATCTGGCAGGGCGTCGTCCTGCTGCTTTAGCCGACGCCCGCGATGCTGCGCGGCGACGCGGTCGCCGTGGCGCTTGTGGTCCGCCACCGTCCTGAATTGAGACGCGACCCTAGGCGCCGACCACGGCGATCGACCAGATGATCCGTCCCAGAGCGCCGAACAGCAGGATGGCGGTGGCGGCCATCTGGATCATGAAGCCGGCCTCGCGCTTGCCTGGGTCGACGTAGTAGCCCAGCGCATAGATGATCCGCCCCACGATCCACAGCACGCCCAGTCCGGCGGCGACCAGGTCGTTCCAATAGATGGCGAACAGCCAGAGGCTCGCCAGGAAGATCGGCAGCCACTCGAGCGTGTTGTAGTGGACCCGAATGGCGCGCTCGAGCACGGGATCTCCGGTCATGGCCGGGGCGGCGATCCCGGTCTTGCTGCGCGCCTGGCCGACGCGGATCGCCATCCAGAAATAGGTGAGAAGCGCGGCGATGGTGACGAGCGCCACATAGCTGTGCGGTTGCATGGAGTTCCCCAATGACGATCGGCGGTCGTTCCGCCGTTACGGCGCAGCTTGGCATGGCGGAAGGCCGGGAGGGAACAAATCCGCCAGGTCCAGGCGTTCTTAGGGTCGGTCCACGGAAGGTTGGGAGACCCGCCATGCAGGTCGAGTCCGAAGCTATCTCCGACATCCGCTACGACGAAGAGCGCGCGAAGCTGTTCGTCACGTTCCACGACGGGGACGCCTACGTCTATGTGGGCGTGCCCGGCGAGGTGCACCGCAGCTTCGTCGACGCCGACTCGAAAGGCCGGTACTTCGCCTTCGAGATCCGCGACCAGTACCCCTACAACAAATTGACGGCTTAGCCCTTGATGCGCTGGTCGCGCTTGGCGGCCACGCGCAGGCGCAGGGCGTTGAGCTTGATGAACCCCGCCGCGTCGCGGTGGTCGTAGGTGACCTTGCCTTCCTCGAAGGTGACCAGGTCCTGGTCATACAGCGAGTAGGGGCTGGTGCGGCCGATGATGCTGACATTGCCCTTGTAGAGCTTGACCCGCACCTGGCCGGTGACCATGGCCTGGCTGTGGTCGATGGCCGCCTGTAGCATCTCGCGCTCAGGGGCGAACCAGAAGCCGTTGTAGACCAGCGATGCGTACTTCGGCATCAGCTCGTCCTTCAGGTGCATGGATCCGCGGTCCAGGGTGATGGACTCGATGCCCCGGTGGGCGGCCAGCAGGATCGTGCCGCCGGGAGTCTCGTAGACGCCGCGCGACTTCATGCCGACGAAGCGGTTCTCCACCAGGTCCAGGCGTCCGACGCCGTTGTCGTGGCCGAGCTCGTTTAGCTTGGTCAGGAGGGTGGCGGGCGACATCTTCACGCCGTCGATGGCGACCGGGTCGCCCTTCTCGAAGTCCATGGTGAAGACGGTCGGCTTATCCGGCGCGTCCTCGGGGGCGATCGTGCGCATGTGGACGAATTCGGGGGCCTCGACCGCCGGATCCTCCAGCACCTTCCCCTCGGACGAGGAGTGCAGCAGGTTGGCGTCGACGCTGAAGGGCGCCTCGCCGCGCTTGTCCTTGGTGATCTGGATCTGGTGCTGCTCGGCGAACGCCAGCAGGGCCTCGCGGCTCTTGAAGTCCCATTCACGCCAAGGGGCGATCACGTGGATGTCGGGCTCCAGCGCATAGTAGCCCAGCTCGAAGCGGACCTGGTCGTTGCCCTTGCCGGTGGCGCCGTGGCTCACCGCGTCGGCGCCGGTCTGCCGGGCGATCTCGATCTGCCGCTTGGCGATCAACGGTCGGGCGATGGAGGTGCCCAGCAGGTACTGGCCCTCATAGACCGTATTGGCGCGGAACATCGGGAAGACGAAGTCGCGGACGAACTCCTCGCGCACGTCCTCGATGAAGATGTTCTCGGGCTTCACCCCGGCGGCCAGGGCCTTGGCGCGCGCGGGCTCGATCTCCTCGCCCTGGCCGAGATCGGCGGTGAAGGTGACCACCTCCGCCCCGTACTCGGTCTGCAGCCACTTCAGGATGATCGAGGTGTCGAGGCCGCCGGAATAGGCGAGGACGACTTTCTTGATGGGGCGCGCGGTCGTGTTCATGGGCGGCACCTTAGGCCAAGATCAAAACAATTGGGTTGCAAAGACACCAAGAATAAGCCCGATTGCGGCATCGGATGCCAATCTGGCTAAAGAAAGAGGCGCTGGGCGCCAATGAAACTCGACACGATCGACCGGCGCATCCTACGCGCGCTGCAGCGGGACGGCCGCATGCAGAATATCGAACTCGCCCGGGAGGTGGGCTTGTCGCCTTCGCCCTGCCTGCGCCGGGTGCGGCTGTTGGAAGAGGCCGGCGTGATCGAGCGCTATGTGGCGGTGCTGGATGGCGCGAAGCTCGGGGTCGGCCTGACCGTGTTCGCGCGCGTCTGGTTCAAGACCCAGGACGCCGATGTCACCAACCAGTTCGCCGAGGCCGTCCGGAGGATGCCCGAGGTGATGGAGTGCTACCTGACCACCGGCGAATGCGACGCCCTGCTGCGCATCGTCACCGCCGACCTGAACAGCTATTGGCGCTTCCAGGCCGACCACCTGACCCGCATCCCCAGCGTCCAGAGCGTCAAGACCGACGTTCCGATGGAGACGGTCAAGCGGAGCTTCGAGATTCCGCTTCCCTGACCGCCGGCCTCAGGGCTTGAGCGCGCCTTCGGCCTCGAGGGCGGCCAGGGCGCCCTTCAGCCACTGCAGGTGCATGAGCGCGATGACCGCCGCCAAGGTGGCGCGCAGGCCGAAGAAGATCACGTCGTAGCTGATATTGGTCACGCTCCGATGGCCCCACAGCAGGACCGCGCCGAAGGCGAAGGCGAGGCCGATCGGCAGGCCCAGGGCGAGGTCCCGCTTCAGCCGCAAGGCCTTGCGGGCGTCACCTTGCATGGGAACCCTGGTGTCGGCGTCCATGCGCCGCCAGGCGGTCAGGCTGATCGAGGCCATGATGGAGAGCGCCACGATCCACAGGATGTCGGCGGCGATGGAAAGCAGCGTCATCTAGACGGTCACCTGGGTGCCAAGCTCCACCACCCGGCCCGGGGGGATCTTGTAGAAGTCGGTGGGATTGGCCGCGTTGCGCATCAGGAAGATGAAGATCTTGTCCTGCCAGAGCGGCATGCCCGACTGGGCCGAGGGCACGATGGAGCGGCGGCCGAGGAAGAAGCTGGTGGCCATGATGTCGAACTTCAGCCCCTGCTTGCGGCACAGGCCGAGCGCCTTGGGCAGGTTCGGGCTCTCCATGAAGCCGTAGGAGATGAACACCTTCTTGAAGTCGTCGTTGACCGGTTCGATGCGGATGCGGTCGTCGTCCTTCACCCGCGGGGTCTCGGCGGTCAGCACGGTCAGCACGATGTTCTTCTCGTGCAGCACCTTGTTGTGCTTGAGATTGTGCATCAGGGCGACCGGGGCCATGTCGGGGTCCGAGGTCAGGAAGATCGCCGTGCCGGGCGCGCGGTGCGGCGCGCGGGCCCGCAGGATTTCCGACAGTTCCACCAGCGGCACGGAATCGCGGCGGGTCTTCTCGCTGAGGATGTCGGCGCCCCGGGTCCAGGTCCACATGATGACCACCAGCGCGGCGCCCAGGACCAGCGGCAGCCAGGCGCCGTCGGGGATCTTCAGCAGGTTCGAGCCGATGAACACCACGTCCAGGACGCCGAAGGCGCCCGCCGCGGCCGCCGCCTGCCAGGCCGGACGCTTCCACATGTGCTTGACGATGACGAAGAAGATCAGGGTGTCGACGAACATCGATCCCGTCACCGCGATGCCGTAGGCCGCCGCCAGGGCCGAAGAGTTCTGGAAGGTGAACAGCAGGATCAGCACGCCCACCATCAGGAAGGTGTTGACCTGCGGCACGAAGATCTGGCCGGCCTGGGTCTCGGAGGTCCGGCGGATGTCGATGCGCGGCAGCAGGCCGAGCTGCACCGCCTGCTGGGTCATCGAGAAGGCGCCGGTGATCACCGCCTGGCTGGCGATGACGGTGGCGACGGTGGCCAGCACCAGCACCGGCCAGTAGGCGATCTCCGGGACCATGTCCCAGAACGGATTGTGCCGCGCCATCGGGTGGGCCAGCACATTGGCGCCCTGGCCAAGATAGTTGAGCAGCAGGCAGGGCAGGACGAACCACAGCCAGGCGGCGCGGATCGGGCCTTTCCCGAAGTGGCCCATGTCGGCGTAGAGCGCCTCGGCCCCGGTCACCGCCAGGAACACCGAGCCCAGGATGACGAAGCCCACCAGGCCGTCGTTCAGCAGGAAGCGGACCCCGTAGTAGGGATTGAAGGCCCGCAGGATCGAGAGGTCGTCGGCGATGTGGTAGACGCCGAGCGCGCCCAGCACGAGGAACCAGACGGCGGTGATCGGCCCGAACAGGGCGGCCATGCGGTGGGTGCCGCGCGCCTGGACCATGAACAACCCCACCAGCACGGCGGCCGAGATCGGCACGATATAGGGCTCGATGCCGCGGCCCAGGCCTGGCGCGTCCTTCAGGCCCTCGACGGCCGAGAGCACGGAAATGGCCGGGGTGATCACCCCGTCGCCGTAGAACAGGGCCGCGCCGACCACGCCCAGGAAGAATACCGCTGTGGAGCGTTTGGGCAGATAACGCTGGGCCAGCGCCATGAGCGCCAGCGTGCCGCCTTCGCCCTTGTTGTCGGCCCGCATCAGGAAGACGACGTACTTGATGGTGACGATGAGGAAGAGCGCCCAGATCACCAGGGAGACCACGCCCAGCACCGCCAGCTCGCTCGCGCCGCCCGACCGGGAATGGTGCAGGGCCTCGCGCATGGCGTAGAGCGGGCTCGTTCCGATATCTCCGAACACCACGCCGATGGCCCCGAGCGCGAGCGCCCGGAAGCTGTCTTTCTTGTGGGGGGAGTGAGACTCCTCCGCCGCCTCCAGGGCGACGCCGGCCGGGTCAGCCATTCAAAGTCTCCGGGAACAGGATCATGGGTTCCCTTGGGCGGCCCGATGCCGTCGCGGCGGGCGCGATACACCCGATTGAACCGCCATACAACGTCGGCGTGGCCGCGTCATGCTGACGCTCACCGGCTCGGAGCGCGCGCGGCTTGACCTTCGGACGGCTTTGGCCACCTTCGGGGCTTGACCGCTTCGAGAGGTTCGAGGGCCGACATGGATCGCAGACTTGCGCTGGTGACAGGGGCCTCGGCCGGCATCGGCGCGGCCTTCGCGCGCATCTTCGCCAGCCACGGCTACGACGTGGCGCTCACCGCCCGGCGCACCGACCGGCTGGAGAAACTGGCCGAGGAGATCCGCCTGCGCTTCGGGGTCGAGACCCTGACCATCACCGCCGACCTGGCCGAGCCCGCCGCCCCCGCCGCCATCCTCGATCACCTGACGGCCCATGGCCGGGTGGTGGACGCCCTGATCAACAACGCCGGCTACGGCATCCCCGGCGGCTTCCTGGAGACCCCCTGGGAGGCGCATGCGGCCTTCCTGCGGGTCATGCTGACCGCGCCGACGGAGCTGGCGCACCGGGTGCTGCCGGGCATGGTCGAGCGCCGCTTCGGGCGGATCGTCAACGTGGCCTCCCTGGCCGGCCTGATCCCGGGCTCGGCGGGGGCCAGCCTCTACGGCGCGACCAAGAGCTATCTGGTGAAGGCGTCTCAGAGCCTGCACCTGGAGAACCAGGCCACCGGGGTGCATGTGAGCGCGCTATGTCCGGGCTTCACCTATTCGGAGTTCCACGACGCCAACCACACCCGCGACCAGATCAGCCGCGGGGCGCCCGAATGGATGTGGCTGGGCGCTGACGAGGTGGCCGCCGCCGGCTACGAGGCCGTGGAGGCCAACCGCGCCATCTGCGTGCCCGGCGCGCCGAACAAGGCCATCGCCGCCTTCGCCAAGCTGGTCCCCGACGACTGGGCCCTGGCGCTCATGGCCAGCCAGGGGCCACGTTTCCGGGGGAAGGTGCAAGTCGCCCCTCATCAAACCAGGGATGACACTCTTTGACCGGTTTCGGTGCTACTTCGCGTAGGGCGCCGCAGCCTCGCGCAAGATGACGCCCGCTGTCGACTCCGCGATGCCGGCCAGGATGAATTGGACGGCCAGGGCGCAGAGGATCAGGCCCAGGACGCGGACCACGATGGTCAGGCCGATGCGTCCCAGCAGCCGGGTGATCACGGGTGTGGCCCAGAAGCTGAGCATGGTGGCCAGCGCCAGGGCGGCGATCACCGCCACCCCCACGGCGGCCCCGGCCAGGCCGAACCGCTTGGCCTCGCTGGCGTAGATCACCACTGTCGAGATGGCGCCGGGCCCGATCAGCAGCGGCATCGCGAAGGGCACGATCATCCGTTCGAACCGGGCGCGGGCCTGGGCCCGGCCGCCAGCCGTGGCGCCGTCGTCGCCCTCGAGGGTCAGGCTGGCGGTGAAATCGTTGCGCACCATGTCGAGGCCCAGGAGGAACAGGATCACCCCGCCGGCGATGCGGAAGGCCGCGAGCGAGATGCCGAAGAACTCCAGCAGGGCCAGGCCGGAGAAATAGAAGAAGGTCAGGAAGACCAGCACGAACAGCGAGAGATAGACCGCGATCAGCCGGCTCTCGCGGCCCTTGACCCCATTGGTCGCCGCGGCGAACAGCGGAACGTTCCCGATCGGATCGATCAGGGCGAAAAGGGCGACGAAGAAGTTGACCGCGAAGTCCCACTGGCTCATGCCTGGGTCTTAGCCCAATTCGACGCCGCGCCGAACCCCGCACCGGGGGGTGCGCAGACCTGCCTGGAGACCGCCATGAGCCTCGCCGCCGCCGTCCGCTGCGACCCGCGTCTGATCGTGCCGCTGGACCTGCCCACGGTCGAGGAGGCCCGCGCCCTGGTGGCCGCCCTGGGCGATGCGGTGAGCTTCTACAAGGTGGGCCTGGAGCTGTTCGCCACCGGCGGCGGCATGACGCTGGCCCGCGAGCTGAAGGCCGCCGGCCATCAAGTGTTCATCGACTGGAAGCTCCACGACATCGGCGCCACGGTGCAGCGGGCCGCCAGCGTGCTGGCCGACACCGGCTGCGACTTCCTGACGGTTCACGCCGAGCCCCAGGTGATGGAGGCCGCGGTGCGCGGCAAGGGCCGCTCGTCGTTGAAGATCCTGGGTGTGACTGTGCTGACCAGCCTGGGCGACGCCGACCTGGTCGAGATGGGGTTCTCCGAGACCGCCCGCCAACTGGTCGAGCGGCGCATCCATCACGCGGTCAAGGCCGGCTGCGACGGGGTGGTCGCCAGCCCGCACGAGGCGGCCCTGGCGCGCGCCATCGGCGGCCAGGACTTCCTGGTGGTGACGCCCGGCGTGCGGCCCGACTGGTCGGCCAGGAACGACCAGGCCCGCGCCGCCACCCCCGCCGACGCGCTCAAGGCCGGCGCCAGCCACATCGTCTGCGGCCGCCCGATCAGCGCCGCCAACGATCCGCGCGAAGCCGCCCTGCGGGTGGCCGCGGAGATGTTCGGGGTCTAGGCGCATTGTCCCAGATGCTCCCCCCCTGGGGGAGCTGTCACCGTAGGTGACTGAGGGGGACTTTGACTCTTGTTTGTGGGCTGCAACCCCCTCCGTCTCGTCGCGAAGAGGCGACGATCCACCTCCCCCAAATCGCGCTCCGCGCTGGGGGAGGATCTTGGTGGTTTTAGTGCTTCCCCCCGCCGCAGCCGCTCTTGCAACCGCGGGCGCCGTGATGGCCGCCGCGGCCGCCGAAGCGGATGCTGACATTGGAGGACGAGGAGGCCGAGGCCGAAGCGCGCGCCGAGGCGCCGGCGAAGGCGCCCGCGCCCGCCACGGAGTAACCGCCGCCGCCGCCGCCATAGCCGCCGTCCATGTAGCCGCCGACGCCGCCGTAATCGTAGAAGAAGCTGGAGGGCACGCCGATCTCCCCGACCGCCCGGCCGCAGGTCGAGCGGCAGGCCGCGCCCGGCCAGCCATAGTTCTGCGAGGCGTAGCCGTAGGTGGGGATCTGGTAGCCGTAGCCGCGCGAGCGTTCGCGCTCATCGTAGCGGGCCTCGACGTGGCGGCGGTCGTAGCCGGACGGGCCGTAGCGGTCAGGGCCGGGGTCCGCATAACGCCCGCGCCAGCCGCTGTCGTATTCCTCGTCCTGGATGCGACGCTCGGCATAGGCCATCCGACGGTCGTCGGCATAGCCGCCTTGCTCGTAGCGCTCGTCGTAGCGGCTGCTGGGACCCTGGTCGTAGCCGGGCCCTCCCATGAGCTCGGGATAGCGGTCTCCCGCCAGGGCAGAGCCCGCGCCGCACGCCAGGGTTAGACCGACAACCGCGCTCAGAATCCGACGCATGACCGCCTCCGCACACAAGATTTCGGGCGGAGCCTAGGGATGTGGGGCCGCTCTCGCGACCGCTTGCCCCTCAGGCGGGAGCGACAGGGTTAAAAATCAACCGCGATGCCCTTGCGCTCCCAGTCGCCGAAGCGCGTGGGCTCCAGGCCGCTGGGGCCGCCGGCTTCGGCGGCGCGGGCGGCGGCTTCCGCTTCGGCCGCATGGCGCGCGGCGGCCTCCTCCAGCGCGCGGCGAGCGGCGGGGGTCAGAACCTTGTCCGGGGCGGCGTTAGGCGGGGTCTGGTCGGGCATGGGCGGAATTTAGGGACTGTGAGCCGCCAAGGCCAGCATTGTCAGGCCCGGGATACTGGATCTAGATAGGCCTGCAGGCGTCGGCCACGGCGCACGTTCGGGGGAACGTCCATGTCCAAGCTGTCCTTGTCTTTCTTTACGGTGGCCGCGCTTTGTGGACTTGCCGGTATGGTCTTCGGCGCGGTGATGGGGATCACCGAGGACTTCACGCTCGCCCCGTCCCACGCGCACCTGAACCTGCTGGGCTGGGTGAGCCTGGCGCTCATGGGGACCTTCTACGCCATGTCCGGCCGGGGCGGCCGGTTGGGCTGGATCAATTTCGCGCTATCCAGCGCCGGCGCCATCCTCATGTCGGTCTCGCTCGCCCTCTTTCTCGGCGGCGCCAAGCCGTTCCTGACCGGGGTGATGGCGGGGACGCTCATCGCGGTCCTGGGCATGCTCGCCTTCGTCGCCTCGGTGGCGCGGAGCTGGGGCCGGAGCAGCCCCGCGGCCTAAGGCGGCTTGCATCGGGGCGCGGAAGGGGGCACGCCCCGCCCGTGACTTCAGATGCAGACCTCGGCCTTCCGGCCCGCCGCGCGGCCCTCGACATCCTTTCCGCCAGCCTTGCGCGCAGGGCCGGCCTGGACGAGGCGCTCAACCGTCCCGCCTTCGGGGCCCTGCCGCCCCGCGACCGCGGCTTCGCCATGGCGCTGGCCATGGCCACCCTGCGCCGGCTGGGGGCCATCGATCGGGCGCTCGACGCCAAGCTTGCCAAGGCCCCGCCCGAGGCGGTGCGCAACATCCTGCGGATCGGTGTGACCCAGGCCTTCGTGCTGGACACCCCGGCCTTCGCCGCGGTCACCACCAGCGTCGACCTGGCGGCTAGCCATTCCTCGACCCGGGCCTTCAAGGGCCTGGTCAACGCCGTGCTGCGCGGCCTGGTGCGCGAGCCGCCGAAACTGGACGAGCCCGAGGCCCTTGCGCCGCCCTGGCTCTATGCCCGCTGGAGCGCAGCCTTCGGCCCCCAGGCCGCTAGGGACATGGCCGCCTTGATCGCCGACGAACCCGCCACCGACCTCTCGCCGAAGTCCCTGGACGGCCTGGCCGCCCTGGCCGCCGAACTCGAGGCCGAGATGCTCACCGGCGGGACCCTGCGCACCGCCCGCAAGGGCGACGTGGCCGCCTGGCCCGCCTATGAGGCCGGGTCGTGGTGGGTGCAGGACGCCAGCGCGGCGATCCCCGCGCGGCTGCTGAACGTAGGCCCCGGCGAGACCGCCCTCGACATGTGCGCCGCCCCCGGCGGCAAGACCCTGCAGCTCGCCGCCACGGGCGCGAGCGTCACCGCCATCGACCGCTCCGCCGCGCGCCTGGTGCGGGTCAGCGAGAACCTGGAACGCATGGGGCTGGCCGCCGAGATCGCCGCCGCCGAGGCCGGCGACTGGGCCGATACGCGCGAATTCGACGCCGTGCTGCTGGACGCACCCTGCAGCGCCACCGGCACGTTCCGGCGCCATCCCGACGTGCTGTGGGCCGCGCGGCCGGGCGACGTGGCGGCCCTGGCCGGGGTGCAGTCACGGCTGCTAGACTCCGCGGCGCGGCGCACTCGGGTCGGCGGACGGCTGGTCTATTGCGTCTGTTCGCTGGAGCCGGAGGAGGGCGAGGCCCAGGTCGCGGGCTTCCTGGCCCGCCATCCCGGCTTCGCGCTCGCCCCCATGGCGGCGGGGGAGGGCGGGGCGCCGGAGGCCAGCCTGCTGGCCGACGGGACCCTGCGCCTGCTGCCTCACCAGCGGCCGGGCGGGCAGGACGGATTCTACGTTGCCCGCTTCACCCGTAGCTCCTGACGACCCACTCTCTTCAAGAATTGTCGGTTGGCGCAGCGGCCGGGCTTGGCTAAGTCCAGGGACATGACCCGCGCTCCGATCATCGCCCCCTCCATACTGGCCTCGGACTTCGCCAAGCTGGGCCAGGAGGTCGCCGCCATCGAGGCGGCCGGCGCCGACTGGGTGCATGTGGACGTCATGGACGGCCACTTCGTGCCCAACATCACGCTCGGCCCCGACATCGTCAAAGCCCTGCGCCCGCACGCCAAGATCCCCTTCGACGTGCACCTGATGATCGCGCCGGTGGACCCCTATCTCGAGGCCTTCGCCCAGGCCGGCGCCGACATCATCAGCGTCCATCCCGAGAGCGGCCCGCACCTCAACCGCACGCTCAAGCGCATCCGCGAGCTGGGGGCCAAGGCCGGGGTGGTGTTCAACCCCTCCACCGATCCCAGCGTCATCCAGTGGATGATGGACGAGGTCGACCTGATCCTGGTCATGTCGATCAATCCGGGCTTCGGCGGCCAGAAGTTCATGCACTCGCAGCTCAGGAAGATCGAGCGCCTGCGCAAGATGATCGACGAGACCGGCCGGCCGATCGAGCTGGAGGTCGACGGCGGCGTCACCGTCGAGACTGCGCCCCTTTGCGTCGCGGCCGGGGCCACGGCCCTGGTGGCCGGGACGGCGGTGTTCAAGGGCGGACCCGAGGCCTATGCCGGCAATATCCGCGCGCTGAAGGGCGGCTAGGGCGGTGGCCGGCGGCTTCCCGGCGATCTTCGATACGCCCGCCGGGGCCTATGTCCTGGCCTTCGCGGAAGGCGGCCGCCGCGCGCTAGCTCGCGAGTGGGCCGGAACCGGACTGCACCGCTGGCTGCTCTCGCATCCGAAGGCCCAGGCCCTGGCCGGGCGACCCAAGGATCCGCGGCCCGTGGACCTGGCGGCGGGCCATCGTCTCCTGGCCGGCCGCTTTGAGTTCGGCGGCGCCTTGCTGGAGGCGGGCGTCGGCGGCGACCCCTGGGACCGTCCCAGCCCCTCGCGCCGCTTCGCCGCGGCCCTGCACCGGTTCGACTGGACCCGGGACCTGGTCGCTATCGGCGACGAGGGCGCGGCCGAGGCCCTGCGCCTGACCCTGGACTGGCGGCGGCTGTTCGGCCGCTGGAACGGATTCGCCTGGTCGCCGGAGGTGCTGGAGCGGCGGGTGTTCAACCTGGCCTGCGCCGCCAAGCCAATCTGCTCCAAAGCCTCCGACGCTGAGGTGGCCCTGATCGCCCAGGACCTGGCCCGCCAGGCCCGCCATCTGGTCAGCTTGATCGACGGTCCGGTCCGCGCCGCCGAGCGCGCCTGCGCCGCGGCCTTGGCCGGCACGGCCCTGGGGGGCGACGCCGGCGAGGCCCTGATCGCCCAGGGCCTGTCGCGGCTCCAGCGATCCCTGCCCGTGACGGTGCAGCCGGACGGCGGCCACGCCTCGCGCTGCCCTCGCGCAGCCCTCGAACTCCTGCTGGACCTCCAGGCCCTGGACGAGGCCCTGGTCCAGCGCGGGATCGCCCCGCCCGACGAGATGCTGCGCGCCATCGACCGGTTGGCGGGCGCGGTGCGGTTCTTCACCCTGGCCGACGGCGGCCTGCCCGACCTGCAGGGCGGCGAGGGCGGGACCGCTGCCTATGTGGCCGCCGCCCGGGCCAGCGAAGGCGCCTCGACCAAACCGCCGGTGGCGCGCAACGGCTATCACCGGCTGGAGGGCCGCAGCCTGCAGGTGATCGCCGACGCCGCCCCGCCGGCCCGCGGACCCTGGAGCGTCACCGCCTGCGCCCAGCCGCTGGCCATGGAGCTGTTGATCGGCGCGCGGCGGGTGATCGTCGGCAGCGCCTGGTCGCCCGACGCGGTGGGACCGCAGGCGCTTCGCGTGGCCGACGCCGCCTCGACGGCGACCCTCGCCGACGCGGTCTGCGGTGAACCGATCGGCGGCTTCCGGGCCGGGGTCCTGGGGCCGCGCCTGGTGGGCGCCTATGAGGCGGTCGACGCGCGCCGGCAAGAGGGCGACGGCGCCCTGTGGCTGGAGCTGGCCCATGACGGCTGGGTCAAGCGTTTCGGCCTGCGCCATGAGCGCCGGCTCTATCTCGACCTCGCCGCCGACGAACTGCGCGGCGAGGACCGGTTCCTGACCGCGCGGCCGGGCGTCGACCTGGGCCCGGCCGGACGCCGCTTCATCCCCTTCGCCGTGCGCTTCCACCTCCATCCCGACGTGAAGGCCAGCCTGGCGCGCGACAGTAAGAGCGTGCTGCTGCAGGCCGGCGATCAGGAACACGGCTGGTGGCTGCGCAACGACGCCGCCGACGCCTCGGTGGAGCCCTCGGTGTTCTTCCAGGACGGCCAGCCCAAGCGCGCCCAGCAGATCGTCCTGCGCGGCCAGGCGCGGGTCGAGACCGGCGCCCGTGTGCGCTGGAAACTCGCCGCCGCGGAGATCTGGCCGCCGCCGCAATAGACACGCTGCGAGCGCGCCGCATTGACTGGCGCGGGCGTCGGGCCTATGCCGCCGCCATTCCGCGTGACTGGCGAATGAAGGTGGGCGACCACCGGGGAGCGCGGGATCTCATATGCCGCTCGCCTGGGCAATTTCCTTGAAACGCATCAGGAGACTGCCGTGCCCGCCGCGCCGAATTTCCCGCCCGCCCCCGACCGTGTCGCGCCCAAGCGCGCCCTGATCTCGGTCTCCGACAAGACCGGCCTGGTCGAGGCCGCCAAGCTCCTGGCCGAGCTTGGCGTCGAGCTGGTCTCCACGGGCGGCACCCGCGCCGCCATCGCCGCGGCCGGCCTGGCGGTGAAGGACGTGTCCGACCTCACCGGCTTCCCGGAGATGATGGACGGGCGGGTGAAGACCCTGCACCCCATCGTGCATGGCGGGCTGCTGGGGGTCCGCGACGCGCCCGACCACGCCAAGGCCATGGCCGACCACGGCATCGGCGCCATCGATATCGTCTACGTGAACCTCTACCCGTTCGAAGCCACGGTGGCGAAGGGCGGGAGCTTCGAGGACTGCGTCGAGAACATCGACATCGGCGGCCCGGCCATGGTGCGCTCGGCGGCCAAGAACCACGGCTATGTGGCCATCTGCACCGAGATCGCCGACCTGGAAGAGGTGCTGGCGGAGCTGAAGGTGGACGGCGCCACGAGCCTCGAGTTGCGCAAGAAGCTGGCGGCGCGGGCCTATGCCCGGACCGCGGCCTATGACGCGGCGATCTCGGCCTGGTTCGTCAGGTCGCTGGGCGAGATCGCGCCGGCGCGACGCGCCTTCGCCGGCAAGCTGGTCCAGACCATGCGCTATGGCGAGAACCCGCATCAGGCCGCGGCCTTCTACGCCGAGGAGACCCCGCGCATCGGCGTCGCCACCGCCCGCCAGATGCAGGGCAAGGCGCTCAGCTATAACAACATCGCCGACACCGACGCCGCCCTGGAGCTGGTGGCCGAGTTCGATCCCGCGGCGGGCGCCGCCGTGGCCATCATCAAGCACGCCAATCCCTGCGGCGTGGCGCTGGGTCCGGACCTGAAGAGCGCCTATGAGCGCGCCCTGCAGTGCGACCCGGTCTCAGCCTTCGGCGGGATCGTGGCGGTGAACCACCGACTGGACGCCGCCGCGGCCCGCGAGATCATCAAGATCTTCACCGAGGTGGTCGTCGCCCCCGAGGCCGACGAGGACGCCATCGCCCTGTTCGCCAAGAAGAAGGACCTGCGCCTGCTGCTGACCGGCGGCCTGCCCGATCCGCGCGCGGCGGGTGACGCCTACAAGCAGGTGGCCGGCGGCTTCCTCGTGCAGAGCCGCGACACCGCCCACATCACGGCCGCCGACCTGAAGATCGTCACCAAGCGCCAGCCGACGCCGAGCGAGATCGCCGACATGCTGTTCGCCTTCACGGTGGCCAAGCACGTGAAGTCCAACGCCATCGTCTACGCCAAGGACGGCCAGACGGCGGGGATCGGCGCCGGCCAGATGAACCGCAAGGACTCGGCCCGGATCGCGGCGTTGCGGGCGGGCGAGGCCGCGGAGGCCGCGGGCCTGCCGGCGTCGCTGGCCAAGGGTTCAGCCTGCGCCTCGGACGCCTTCTTCCCGTTCGCCGACGGCCTGCTGCAGGCGGCGGAGGCCGGGGCCACGGCGGTGATCCAGCCGGGCGGCTCGATCCGCGACCAGGAGGTGATCGACGCCGCCGACGCCGCGGGTCTGGCCATGGCCTTCACCGGCGTGCGGGTGTTCAGACACTAGATCAGATGGACCTTCGCCCAGGCGAAAACATAACTGATTGATTTAGTTATCTTTTCTTTCCGACATCCATCGTCGCCAGCTCGCGCAGGGCGGCGTTGGCGATGGTGAGCTTGGCGAAGCTCCAGCCGCCGCCGGCGGCCTCGATCTCCTCCACCGACTTGCGGGCGGCCTCGGCGAGGTCGCGGCGCAGGGCCGTCCAGGAGCCGATGGCGGCCTGGGCGGTCTGCACCGTCTCGCCGGCCTGGGCGTTCCCCGAGAAGGCCATGATGGCGCGGGTCACCGAGGCCTGCTCGGCCAGCAGGTCCTCCACCAGCCGCCGCACGGCGGTGCGCTCGAAGCTGTCGCCGGCCGTGAAGCCGCCCGCCGCGGCGCGCAGCCGGTCGAAGGCGAAGGCGCGGCCCACCTGGTGGTAGAGCCGGGCGACGTTGGGCAGGGCCCAGCTCGAGGCGTCGGCCAGGTCGACCAGGTCGACGGCGGTGGTCAGGGGCTGCAGGTTGGCGACCTGGCGGGCGAGGTCCTCGGGGGCGCCGGCCTCGGTCATGCGGACCACCTGGGCTTCCAGGCGTTCGCGCTCGACCGGGGAGAGGATCTCCGGGATGAGCTTCTTGAGCGTCGCCGCGCCGGGACCATAGCGCCTGACCAGGGCCTCAACCCCGCCGCCGGAGCGGGCGGCGCGTCGGGCCAGCCAGAAGGTCTCACCGCGCAGGGTGTAGGCCAGTCGCCGGTAGAGGGCCATCTGACCCGCGGCTGGAACCTTGCCGTCCAGGGCCGAGACCTGATCCCACAACGCCGGGAGGGCCAGCACCGCCTTAGCCGCCTCGTAGGCGGTGACGAAGGCGGTCACGTCGCAGGAGGCCGCGGTCATCAGCCGTTCCGGGAAGGACGGGCCGCAACGGTTGACGACGTCGTTCGCCGTCACCGTGGTGATGATCTCGCGGCGCAGGCGGTGGCGGCGCAGGGCCTCGTCGAACTTGCGAACGCCCTTGGGGAAATAGCCCTCCAGGATGTCCTCGAAGAACGGGTCGTCGGGGACCTCGCTCTCGATCATGTGCCGCTTGAGCTCCAGCTTGCCGTAGGCCAGCAGGATGGCCTCCTCGGGCCGTGTCAGGCCCTTCCCGGCCTTGCGGCGATCGGCGATGACATTGGCGTCGGGCAGGCCCTCGACCGCGCGGTCGAGTTGGCCGCGCGACTCCAGCAGACTCATGAACCGGGCGTGCGGCTCCAGCTCGCCCGGGGCGTCCAGGTCCATCAGCGACAGGGCCAGGGTCTGGTCGTAGTTGTGGGTCAGGACGTGGCGGCCCACGTCATCGGTCATCGACTTCAGCAGCTTGTCGCGCTTGGGTCGGTTGAACACCCCGTGGCGCTCCAGCGTGCCGGTGAGGATCTTGATATTGACCTCGTGGTCGGACGAATCGACCCCCGCGGAATTGTCGATGGCGTCGGTGTTGATCCGCCCGCCGCCGAGCGCGAAGGCGATGCGGCCGGCCTGGGTGAGGCCGAGATTGGCGCCCTCGCCCACCACCTTGACCTTGAGCTCGTCGGCGTTGACGCGGATGGCGTCATTGGCCTTGTCGCCCACCTCGATGTGGGTCTCGCCGCGCGCCTTCACATAGGTCCCGATGCCGCCGACATAGAGCAGCTCGGCCGGCGCCTTGAGGATGGCGTTCATCAGCTCGGCCGGGGTCAGGCTGTCGGCCTCGACGCCCAGCAGGGCCTTGATCTCGCGGCTGAGCGGGATCGACTTCAGCGCCCGGGAGAACACCCCGCCGCCCTTGGAGATCTTCTTGCGGTCGTAGTCGTCCCAGGACGAGCGCGGCAGGGCGAACATCCGCTCGCGTTCCCTGTAGGAGGCGGCGATGTCGGGGTTGGGATCGATGAAGATGTGGCGGTGGTCGAAGGCGGCCTGGAGCCGTGTCTGGGTCGAGAGCAGCATGCCGTTGCCGAACACGTCGCCGGACAGGTCGCCCACGCCCACCACGGTGAAGGGCTCGGTCTGGATATCCTTGCCCAGTTCGCGGAAGTGGCGCCTGACCGCTTCCCAGGCGCCGCGGGCGGTGATGCCCATGACCTTGTGGTCGTAGCCGGCCGAACCGCCTGAGGCGAAGGCGTCGCCCAGCCAGAAGCCGTAGGACTCGGCCACGCCGTTGGCGATGTCGGAGAAGGTGGCCGTGCCCTTGTCGGCGGCGACCACCAGATAGGGATCGTCCCCGTCATGGACCACCACGCCCTGCGGGTGGATCACCTTGCCCTCGGCGTCGAGGTTGTCGGTGAGGTCGAGCAGGCCGCAGAGGAAGGTCTTGTAGGCCCGGATGGCCTCGGCGCGCACGGCGTCCTGGGTTCCGCCCTTGGGTAGCTGCTTGGGATAGAAGCCGCCCTTGGAACCCACCGGCACGATGACGGCGTTCTTGGTCTGCTGGGCCTTCACCAGGCCCAGCACCTCGGTGCGGAAGTCGTCGCGGCGGTCGGACCAGCGCAGGCCGCCGCGGGCGACGGGGCCGAAGCGCAGGTGGACGCCCTCCACATGGGTCGCCCAGACGAAGATCTCGCGATAGGGCTTGGGCAGGGGCAGGTCGGCGACCTCGGGGGAGGCGACCTTGAAGCTGATATAGGGTTTCACCCGGCCTTCGGCGTCGAGCTGGTAGTAGTTGGTCCGCACGGTCGCGGCGACCAGCAGGGCCAGGCGGCGCAGAACCCGGTCGTCGTCCAGGCTCTCGACCAGCTGCAGGGCCGAGGTGATCTCTTCCATCACCTTCATGGCCTGGCCGGAACGGGCGGTCAGGTCGGCGGCGATCGCCGGATCGAACTTGGTGCGGAACAGATCGAGGATCAGCCGCGCCACGCCCGGATGGTTGGAGAGGGCGGTCTCGGTGACCCGCTGGCTGGGATCGAGGCCAGACTGCTGGCGGTGGCGCGACAGGGCCCGGATCAGGGCCGCCTCGCGCCAGGAGATCGAGAGCTCGAGCACCAGGCGGTTGAAGCCGTCGTTCTCGGTGGAGCCGGTCCAGACCGCCACGAAGGCGTCCTCGAAGGCGGCGCGCAGGTCGTCGAACACCAGGTGCCCGCCGTGGGCGTCGTCGATCTCGAACTCGTGGACATGGACCCGCCTGGCGCCGGCCCGCATGACCGGGAAGCCGTTCTCGACCATGGCCTTGAGGCCCATGTTCTCCAGCATCGGCAACACGTCGGCCAGGGGCGCGGGCGCGCCCGGACGGTAGAGCTTGAAGCGGAACTGGGTATTGGCGTCGGCGGGACGGCGGAAGGCGCGCACCCGCACCGGCTCGTCGGGATCCAGGCTCTCGATGACGGCGATGTCGGCCAGGGCCTCGTCGACGTCGTAGCGTTCGCGGTAGCCAGCGGAGAAGGCCTCGGCGTAGCGGCCGACGATCTGCGCCACCTGTGGAGTGTCGCGGCCCGAGGCGCGCACGGCCGCGGAGAAGCGGTCGGCCCAGGTGCGCGAGGCCGCGGCGATCTGGGCCTCGACCACCTTCAGGTTGGGCTCGTCATGGGCGCCCGGCTGGAAGCCGATGATGAAGTGCACCCGGGCCAGGGGCGAGTCCGTGAAGCTCGGATAATAGGCTGAGACCCGGCCGCCATAGGCGTGGGCCAGCAGGTCGCCGGCCCGTTCGCGCAGGTCGGAATCGTAGCGCTCGCGCGGCACGTAGAGCAGGACCGAGGCGAAGCGGTCGAAGGGGTCGCGGCGTTCGAAGACGCGGACCCGCGGCCGGTCGTTGAGGTGCAGGATGGCCAGCGCCGTGGCCAGCAGATCGTCCTCGGCGGCCTGGAACAGCTCGTCCCGGGGATAGGTCTCCAGGATGTTGCGCATGCGCTTTTCGTTGTGGCTGCCAGGGGCTTTGGCGGCGCGGGCCAGGACGTGGGCGACCTTGGCGCGGATCATCGGCACGGCGTGAGCCGGCTCGTCATAGGCCTCGGCGGTGACCCGGCCGCCGAAGCGGATCTCGCCCGAGGGCTTGCCGTCGGCGCCGTAACGCTTGACCCCGACATAGTCCATGTAGCCCCGGCGATGGACGCGGGAGCGGACGTTGGACTTGGCCACGGTGACCGGATCGGTTCCGAGGCCCGCCTGGATCTGGGCGGTGAGCAGGGCGGGCTCGGAGGTCCGGCGCAGGACGGTGCGCTCGGGATCGCGCAGCACGCCCAGGCCGCCTTCCGGCAGGTAGAGCGGTTCCTCGGGCGCGTAGTCGCCGTTGGGCAGGCGCGGATACTCGTAGATCCGGGCGCCCAGATAGACGAAGTGCTCGTCGTGCAGCCATTCGAGGAAGGCGACGTTCTCGTCGCGGGCGGCGCTGGCCGGCGAGGTCTTCAGCTCCCCGATCGTGCGCGAGATCAGGGCCAGCATGGCCGGGAAGTCCTCGACCGCGGCGCGGACGTCAGCGAGGGTCGCCTGCAGCCCGGCGACCAGGGCGGCCTCGCGGTCGGCGCCGACCCGCTCCAGGATCACCTGGATCATCGACTCCCGCTTGACCGCGCCGTCCTGCGCTCGCGCGCCCTTGCGGTCACGGGCGACGGCGACGATGGGGTGGAACATGGCCCTGACCGACAGGCCCTGGTCGGCGATCTCGCCCATCACGCTGTCGACCAGGAAGGGGGCGTCGGCCTGCAGGATCTCCAGGCGCTCCAGGTCGGACGAGCCCGCGATGGGGGCCAGCCGGATCACCGGCGCCGAGCCCTTGCGGGTGGCCGCGAAGGCCCAGAAGTCGGCCAGCAGGGCGGCCAGGGCCGAGGTGGCGATCTCGGGCAGTTCGTCCGGCGCGGCGTCCTCGGCGGCCTGGCCGATGAAGTCGCGCGCCGCGTCGCTGTCGTCGCCCGCGATCTGGCCGAAGGCCGCGATCAGGGCGCGCTGGGCGGAGCTCTTTCGGGGGGCCTTGCTCATATCCGGGCTCCGGACACGAGAACGCCGCCGGAGGAGAGAGTCCGGCGGCGCGTTGTCCCGCCCTGGGGGGGGAGGCGGAACACTCGGGGCTCGCAGCGGCGGGGGCTAACGCCGGCGTCGCCAAGAGTTCGGGAGGAACCCGAACAACACTGAGATAGGAAGGAAACGGCCAAGTTGAAGACCCTGGTTTTCAGGATTTGGGTTCACGCTTGCGTGACGCGGGGGTGCGCCTTTCGGGCGCGGGGTTTTTGTCCGGAGACCCGATGGGTTTGTGCTCGCGCAGCTTCTCCGGCTCGCCGTCGGCTGACAGCAGCACCGCCAGCCAGCGGGTGCCGCTGAACTGGGCCAGGATCACCATGACCATGACGGTGAGCGGGGTGGACAGGAACATGCCGGTCGTGCCCCACAGCACGCCCCAGAAGGCCAGGCTGAGCAAGACCACCACCGGGTCCATGTTGAGGCTGTCGCCCTGCATACGCGGCAGAATGATGTTGCCGACCACGAACTGGATGGCCTGCAGCACCCCCAGCAGGATCACCGCCGGCCAGAAGGTGGGGAACTGGATCAGCGCGAAGACCGGCGGCGCCAGGATGCCCACCGCCCCGCCGATCACCGGGATGTAGGAGGCGATGAAGATCAGGAAGGCCCAGAAGACCGCGTTGTCGAGGCCCATCACGGCCATGGCGATCCAGGAGGCCACCGCGATGATCAGGCCGGTGACCGTCTGGACCCACAGATAGCGCTCCACCCCGTCGCGGATGCGGCGGAAGGCCGCCATGGCCTCGGCGCGCTCGGCATGGTGCGGGAACAGGCCCACCACCTTGCGCTGGAACCCGCGCCGCGAGGCGATGATGAAGCCCAGATAGATCAGGATGAAGAAGGCGTCGGAGGCGAAGCCCTGCAAGCCCTTGGCGATGTCGGCCAGGTAGGCGCTGGGATTCAGCCGCACGAACAGCTCGCTGACCGTCGGCGGCACGTCGATACCCAGCAGGCCCGCCACCTGGGCGATCAGGCCGTTGAGCCGAGGGGTGTAGGCGACCAGTTGGCCGACGAAGCTGGTGGCGTTCTCGGCGATGACGAAGGTCGAGCCGCCGAACAGCAGCACCGACAGCACGATGGCGCTGGGCAGGGCGGCGCCCTCGCTCACCCAGGGCAGGCGCGAGCGGATCACCCGGGCGAAGCCGTCGATCATCACCGCCAGGAAGACGGCCAGCGCCAGGGGGGTGAGGATGCCGCGAAGCAGGTAGAGGGTCGCGCCGCAGGCGATCACCGCGAGGATGACGAGGGCGGTGCGGCTGACGGTCGACGGGGGAGCGGTTTCGGGCATCGGTCTCTTGCGGCGCACTCTGGGGTCGGACGCGACTGTCCGCGCCGGGGAGGTCCGCGTCAATTTTGGCGACCCCTACCCTGTTTTGGGCTTAGATGGGAGGCATTTTGCCGTCTGAACGTTAAATTTTGGTCCACCCTGCCCGATTTTCTCAAGTTATCGGCAATCACGTTTCATTCAACCGATGGCGGTGGTCGGCGGCGCGCGGCGGCGATAGCTTGGCCGACGCCACGAAAACCCCTTGGAGCACCCTATGTCCGACGGCGTCATGATCGGCTTTTCCGACCATCCCGAGATGCTGCGGCTGGACCGCGCCAACCGCCACGGCCTGGTGGCCGGCGCCACGGGGACGGGCAAGACGGTCACCCTGCAGATCCTGGCCCAGGGCCTGTCTGACGCCGGCGTCCCGGTGTTCGCCGCCGATGTGAAGGGCGACCTGTGCGGGATCGCCGCCATCGGCGCCCCCAACGAGAAAATGCTGGCCCGTGCCGCCACCATGAACCTGACGCTCAATCCGGCCGCCGCGCCGGTGGTGTTCTGGGATCTGTTCGGCGAGCAGGGCCACCCGATCCGCGCCACGGTCTCGGAGATGGGCCCGCTGCTGATCTCCCGGATGCTGGAGCTGAACGACGTCCAGGAGGGGGTGCTCTCGGTGGTGTTCCGCGCCGCCGACGACGAGGGCCTGGCGCTGCTGGACATGAAGGACCTGCGGGCGGCCTTGACCCACGCCTCCGATAACGCCTCGGCGCTGGGGGCCAAGTACGGCAACGTCTCGCCGACCACGGTGGCCACCATCCAGCGCAAGCTGCTGATGCTGGAGGACCAGGGCGGGGCGGGGCTGTTCGGCGAGCCGGCCCTGCAGCTCTCCGACCTGATGCGCACCGACGGTTCGGGACGGGGCTATGTGAACATTCTGGCGGCCAACCGGCTGATCGCCAGTCCCCGGCTCTACGCCACCTTCCTGCTGTGGCTGATGAGCGAGCTGTTCGAGGAGCTGCCCGAGGTGGGCGATCCGGAGAAGCCGCGCCTGGCCTTCTTCTTCGACGAGGCCCACCTGCTGTTCCGCGACGCGCCCAAGCCGCTGCTGGAGAAGGTCGAGCAGGTGATCCGGCTGATCCGCTCCAAGGGGGTCGGGGTCTATTTCGTCACGCAGAACCCCGCCGACATCCCCGAGACCGTGCTGGGCCAGCTCGGCAACCGCATCCAGCACGCCCTGCGCGCCTATACCCCGTCCGAGCAGAAGGGCCTGCGGGCCGCGGCGCAGAGCTTCCGCGAGAACCCGGCCTTCGACACCGCCGAGGCGATCCAGGGCCTGGGGGTGGGCGAGGCCCTGGTCTCGGTGCTGGACGAACGCGGCGCGCCGACCGTGGTGCAGAAGACCCTGGTCCGGCCGCCGGTCTCGCGCCTGGGGCCGATCACCTCGGCCGAGCGCGCGGCGGTCATGGCCCAGAGCCCGGTGCGCGGCCTCTACGACACCACCAAGGACCGCGAGAGCGCCTACGAGACGCTGAAGGCCCGCGCCGCGGCGGCGGCCGAGGCGCTCGAGGCGCCGCCCGCCCGCCGGGCCGCCGAGCCTGACGACGACGAGCCGGCCCGCCGCGCCCAGCCCCGGGCGCGGGCCTCCAACCGCCAGGGCATGGGCGAGACCTTCGCCAAGTCCCTGCTGCGCCAGGCCGGCAGCGCCATCGCCCGAGAACTGATGCGCGGCGTACTGGGGAGCCTGAAGAAGCGGCGGTAGGGTGTAGCCGATCTCAGATGCTCCCCTCCTGGGGGAGCTGTCACCGCAGGTGACTGAGGGGGTCTTTGACTCTTGCTTGTGGGCCCGAGCCCCCTCCGCGACGTCGCCAAAGAGGGCGCCGCGCCACCTCCCCCAGAAGGCGAGGATCTGGGGACCTAAACCCGCGTCTTCACCCCGCCCAGGGCGTCGCGCACGGCCGCGGCCAGCTGCTCGGCGCGGAAGGGCTTGCGCAGCACGGGCCATGACGAGGGGTCGGTGGCTTCGTCCAGGCGGTCGCCGGCATAGCCGGTGGTCAGGATGATCGGCAGATCGGGGAGGCGGGCGTGGGCGGCGCGGGCGAGGTCGGCGCCGCTCATGCCGCCGGGCATGATGATGTCGGAGATCAGCAGGTCGAAGCGCTCGGCGCCGGCCAGGCGCGCCAGGGCGGCCGGACCATCGGCCTCGCTCTCCACCCGGCAGCCGAGCTCGGCCAGCAGGTCCTCGGTGACGGTGCGCACGGCGGAGTCGTCCTCGACCAGCAGGACCCGCGCGCCGTGCGCCCAGCGCGTTTCGACCAACGGATCGGCGACGGGCTCGGAGCGGGCGCCCGGCTCGGCGGCCGGCAGATAGAGCGACACGACCGCGCCGCGGCCAGGCTCGGACTCCAGGGTCACCGCCCCGCCGGCCTGTTTGACGAAGCCGTAGACCTGGGCGAGGCCCAGGCCCGTGCCCTTGCCGACCTCCTTGGTGGTGAAGAAGGGCTCGAACGCGCGCTCGAGGATCTCTGGCGTCATGCCCGCGCCGGTGTCGGCGACGCTCAACCTGATGTGGTCGCCGGGGCTCGCGCCCACCACCTCTCCCTCGGAGAGCGTGACCCGGGCCGTGGAGACCTCCACCGCCGCGCCGGGCCGGCCGGAGGTGGCGTCGACGGCGTTGACCACCAGGTTCAACAGGGCGGCCTCGAACTGGGCGGGGTCGAGTCGGCTCATGCCGACCCCGGGTTCGCGGCGGATGGTCAGCTCCACCCCCTCGTCGATGGCGCGGCGCACCAGGGGCTCGACCTGCTCGATCAGGTCGTGCAGGTCGACCACCTCCAGCTTCAGCTCCTGGCGGCGGGAGAAGACCAGCAGCTGACGGGTCAGGCGTTCGCCGCGCCGGCCGGCGGCGAGGGCCGCCTCGGCCAGCCTGCGCACCCGGGCGGTGTCGTCGGGGTGGCGCAGGATCAGGTCCAGGCCGCCGATCACCACGGTCAGCAGGTTGTTGAAGTCGTGGGCGACGCCGCCGGTCAGCCGGCCCACGGTCTCCAGGCGCTGGGCCTGGGCGAGGGCGGCCTCGGCGCGGGCGCGCTCCTCCAGGCTCTCCTGCAGTTCACGGGTGCGTTCGATCACCCGGGCCTCCAGGTCGGAGCGGGCCTCGACGATCTCGGTGATGTCGCTGGAGGAGCCGAACCAGCGGCGGATCGTCCCGTCGTCCTCACGCACCGCCGAGGCGCGGCCGTTGAACCAGCGCCAGACCCCGTCGTGGCGGCGGATGCGGTACTCCACGTCGAAGGGCAGGCCGCCCTTCACCGCCTGGGCCCAGGCCTGCTGCACCGTGTCCTGGTCCTGCGGGTGCACGGCCTGCAGCCAGCCATCGCCCCTGTGCTGTTCGGCGGGCACGCCGGTGAAGGTTGTCCACTGGGGGCTCAGATAGTCGCAGAACCCGTCGACGCGGTTGGACCACAGCAGTTGCGGCAGGCTGTCGACCAGGGCGCGGATGCGGGCCTCGCCCGCGCGGAGCGCGGTCTCGGCCAGCCGCCGGTCGGTCACGTCGACGCACGAACCGACATAGCCCTGGAACTCGCCCTGGCCGTCGAAGGCCGGGGCGGCGGCCTCGTCCAGCCAGCGGTACTGGCCGTCGTGGCGGCGGATCCGGTACTCCATGCGCCCGGGCTCGCGCCCGGCGAAATGCTTGGCGTAGGTCGCCAGCAGGCCTTCGCGGTCGTCGGGATGGACGTCCTCAAGCCAGCCCCGGCCCTGCTCCTGATCCAGGGTTCGGCCGGTGAAGGCCAGCCAGCTGTCGTTGAACCAACTCGCCCGCTGGTCGGCCCCGCTCATCCAGATCAGCACCGGCGCGGCGTTGGCGATGCTGCGGAACTGGTCGCGGCCACGGGTCGCCGCCGCTTCGGCCTCGCGCTGGGCGGTCACGTCGCGGAACGAGACGGCCACGCCGCCCTCCGCCCGCACGGCGCTGGAATGCAGGATCCGCGGCTGGCCGTCGATGGTCCGCCGCACCTCGATGTCGTCGGGCCCGCCGTCGGCCATCACGGCGATGAAGCGGCGGACCGTCTCGGCGCCGGTCTCTCCAGGAAAGGCGTCGCGGACCCGGCGGCCGGTCAGGCCCACCACGCCTTCCGGGGCCATCTTCTCGGCGGCGGGGTTGGCGTAGACCCAGGTGAAGTCGACCACCTCGCCGCGTTCCACGACCGCCTCCAGGATCACGAAGGCGTCCAGGCCGTGCTCCTGGAAGATGCGGAACCGCTCCTCGGCCGCGGCGCCGCGCATGACGGCCAGGCGGACGGCCTTGGCGATCAGCACCGTGGCGAACGCCGTGGCCAGGAACATGACGAGCTGCGAATAGTCCGGAACGGGCATCCAGAGCGCCCAGACCGCCAGCGCGCTGGCCACGGTGGCGAACAGCCCGCCGCGCAGGCCTGCCACCAGGGTGGCGAACAGCACCGCCGGGTAGAAGATCATGAAGTTGGGCGGCGGATCGAGGACCAGGCCGGCGGCCTCGCGCAGGGCGCCAGCCAGCGCCACGGCGCCGAGCGCGGCGCCGTAGGCCACGACCGGGCGCTCGATGGCGGTCGCGAACCGTTGCGCCCAACGTCCGATCATGCCGCGCTCAGACCCCCACGAACTCCGCAGCCTTACCGAAGGCCGAAACGGAGCGGAGGTAAAGCGGCGCCGTGAAAGTTGGCGGACCGATCCCCTGGGACCGGTCCGCCTGGAATTCCTAGCGCGGCGCCATGCGGATGGCGCCGTCGAGGCGCACGTCCTCGCCGTTGAAATAGCCGTTGGTGATCATGGTGAGCGCCAGCTGGGCGTATTCCTCGGCGTTCCCCAGGCGCTTGGGGAAGGGGACCGAGGCGGCCAGGCCCTGCTTCACCGGCTCCGGGGCGAACTGCATCAGCGGGGTGTTGAAGATGCCGGGCAGGATGGTGTTGATCCGGATGCCGTCGCCGGCCAGGTCGCGGGCGATGGGCAGGGTCATGCCGACCACGCCGCCCTTGGAGGCCGAATAGGCCGCCTGGCCCATCTGGCCGTCCTCGGCCGCCACCGAGGCGGTGTTGACGATCGCGCCGCGCTCGCCGTCGACCGGCTCCAGGTCCAGCATGCCCTTGGCCGACTTGGCGATGCAGCGGAACGTGCCGACCAGGTTGATCTGGATGATCATGTTGAAGGCGTCGAGCGGGAAGTGCTTGGTCTCGCCCGTCTGCTTGTCGCGCCCGGCGGTCTTGATGGCGTTGCCGGTGCCGGCGCAGTTGACCAGGATGCGCTCCTGGCCGTGGGCCGCGCGGGCCTTGGCGAAGGCCGCGTCGACCTCTTCGTCGGAGGTGACGTTGCACTTGCAGAAGACGCCGCCCACTTCTTTTGCGACCGCTTCGCCCTTGGCTTCGTTCATGTCGAAGATGGCGACCTTGACGCCGTGGGCCGCGAGTTGGCGCACGGTGGCTTCGCCGAGGCCCGACGCGCCGCCGGTCACGACCGCGGCGATGGAGGAATCGAGTTTCATGGACGCTTGGCTCCCGTTCTCGTCTAAACTGATGTCGGAGGCTTTAGCCCGATGAGCGCAGACTCAAAAGCGTCACCCAACGTCAAGGGCGCCGCTTTCGACCCCAAGCAGACCCTGAACCCGGCCCGCGCCCTTGTGCCGGCGGTGATCCAGGTCAACGAACAGCGCGTGGCCAAGGGCTTCTGGCCGAAGATCCGACGCACGGCGGCCAAGATCCCGTTCGCCGGCGACGCCCTGTCGGTCTGGTTCTGCGCCAGGGATCCGGCCACGCCGCGCACGGCCAAGGCGATGATGATGGCGGCGCTCGCCTATTTCGTCCTGCCGGCCGACGCCATCCCCGACGTGCTGGCGGTGGTGGGCTTCACCGATGACGCGGCGGTGTTCGCCGCCCTCATGGCCCTGGTGGGCAAGAACCTGAAGCCCCGCCACCGCGAGGCGGCGCAGGGGCTCCTGGCCCAGATGAAGCGGGACGACGACTAGAGGGGTTCTTCCGAGACGACCACCGCGGCCTTGGCCTTGCTGATCTGGTGCTCGCGCCAGGTGATGAACAGGGTCGAGGCCACCACCAGGCCCGCGCCGGCCACGGTCCAGATGCTGGGGATCTCGCTGAACAACGCGAAGCCCACGATCACCGTGAACACCAGGCGGATATAGTCGATGGGGGCCATGGCCGCGGCGTCGCCGATGGACATGCCCTTGATGTAGCAGCCCTGGGTGATGGTCCCCAGCACCCCCATGGCGCCTAGCAGGACCAGGTCGAAGGGCTCGGGCCAGCGCCAGGTGAGGATCGCGCCGGGAATACCCATGACCAGGCCCAGCGTCGCGGCCCAGACCAGCAGGACGGTCGGGGAGTGGTCGCGGGTCATCACCTTCATGCCGGTGATGGTGAGCGCGAACAGGAAGGACGAGGCCAGCATGGCCAGGGCCGGCAGGCCGATGGCGAAGGGTCCGTCGACGCCGGGCCGCAGCATGATCAGGACGCCCAGGAAGCCGACCACCGCCGCGCCGATGCGCAGGGGCCCGACGGTCTCGCGCACCACCAGGGCGGCCAGCGGCACCAGCCACAGGGTGCGGGTGAAGGAGAGCGCATTGGCGTCGGCGAGCGGCATCTTCTGGAAGGCGTAGAAGGAGAGGATCATCCCCACCGTCCCGGCCGCCGAGCGGAACAGCAGGATGCCGGGCCGGGTGGTGGCGAAGGCCGCGCGGCCGCGGCTGAGGATGATCGGCAGCAGGACGATGAAGCCCGCGAGTTGGCGGTAGAAGGTCTGCAGCGCGGCCGGATAGTCATCGCCCAGGAACTTGATCAGCGTGGTCATGCCGGTGAAGGCGAGCGCCGAGCCCACCATCCATAGCGCCCCGTGGACGTTCGGCGTCAGGGCGGCGCGGGGCTCAGCGCTCACGGATCCACCCGGTGACCGACAGCCGCTCGCCGGCCGCGTAGCTCGCCACCTGGGTCACGGCGTGGAGCTGGGGCACACGGAAGATGTTCAGCGCATTGAAGGTGGGGACATAGGCCTCGGCCACATGGCCGTCGGCGTCGTGGAAGGCCAGCAGTCCGCCCCGGTCGGTGCGCCAGGCCGGGGTGAAGTTCAGCACATAGGCGTAGAGCCGGTTCTTGCCCTCGACCCCGTCGTCGTGGGCGGCGAGGAAGTCGCCGGCCCGATAGCGGGTCTCCAGGGCGAAGTCGTAGCCCTTGCCGCCGATGTGCATGGACTTGTGCCAGGGGGTGGCGGTCGCCAGCGCCGTGCTCTCGGCCCGGGCCTGGGCGAGCGGCAGGACGCCGGGCAGGTGCAGGCGCCCGAAGCGCGCGAAGGCCGCCGCCAGCTTGCCGGGGTCGAGCCCCGCGCCGAGTTTCAAGCCGGAGGCCGGGCCGCTCAAGACGGTTCGGGCATCATGTCGCCGAACATCGCGGCGAACGGCGAGCCGGCGCTTTGGTCCCAGGCATGGCGGCTGCCCACGGTGATGCCGCCGTCGACCACGATGTGCGTGCCCGAGACGAAGGCCGAGGCGTCGGAGGCGAGGTAGAGCGCGGCCTGGGCGATATCCTCGGGCATGCCGGCCTTGGGCACCGGCTGGACCTTGGCGGCGCCCTCGGCGACGCGGGCGGCCATCTGGTCGGCGACCTCGCGCGGCAGGCCGAGCGAGGCGCCGAAGATCGAGGTGGCGATCAGGCCCGGGCAGATGGCGTTGACCCGGATCTTCTGCGGCGAGAGCTGGGCCGCGGCCACCCGGCTCATATGGATCACCCCGGCCTTGGCGGTGGAATAGGCGATCGGCCCCCAGCCGGCCTGCAGGCCGGCGATCGAGGCGGTGTTGATGATCGAGCCGCCGCCCCGCGCCAACATCAGGGGCACGGCGTGCTTCATGCCGAGCGCGGGGCCGCGCACCAGGACGTCGAAGATCCAGCTCCAGCCCTCGGCGGTGACCTCGGGCAGCGAGCTCATCCGGTCGGAGATGCCGGCGTTGTTGAACAGGATGTCCAGTCCGCCGAACTCGGTCTTGGCCTTGGCGAGCGCGGCCTCGATCTGAGCCTCGTCGGTGACGTCGCAATGGGCGTAGGCGACCTTGCCGGGGAAGCGCTTCTCCAGCATGGCGCCCTTTTCGTCCTGGATGTCGGCGGCCACGACCCGCGCGCCCTCGGCCACGAACAGCTCGACGCTTCCCAGCCCGATCCCCGACACCCCGCCGGTGATCACCGCCACCTTGCCGTCCAGCCGCCCCGCCATGCTTCGCTCCCGTTATATGATCAGCGATAACTAGAGCGGCTTTGGCGCGGCGTCGAGAGCAAGGCGCTGTTCGGGCCTTGGCGCAGACCATAGATGCTCCCCCGCAGGGGGAGCTGTCGGCCGAATGGCCGACTGAGGGGGACTTTGACTCGTCCCGCCGTGGATGAAACCCCCTCCGTCTCGTCGCCAAGGGGCGACGATCCACCTCCCCCAACCGCGCTGCGCGCTGGGGGAGGATCTGGGAACCTCAGTCGATCGTGACGACGACCTTGCCCATGGCCTTGCGGCTGCCGAGATGGGCGATGGCGTCGGCGCCCTTGGCGAGCGGGAAGCTCTCGGAGACATAGGGCTTGATCTTGCCCTGGGCGTAGAGCTCCAGCAGCTCCTCGATGCTCTGCTGGAAGAGGGCCGGATTGCGCGCCGTCCAATTGCCCCAGAACACGCCGACGATGTCGCAGCCCTTCAGCAGGGCGAGGTTCAGCGGGATGCGCGGAATGTCGCCGGCGGCGAAGCCGATCACCAGGTAGCGGCCTTCCCAGGCGATGGAGCGCAGGGCGGGCTCGGCGTAGTCGCCGCCCACCGCGTCATAGATAGCGTCGAAGCCGTCGGCGCCGCCGGCTTCCTTGAAGAGGGCGCCTAACGCCTTCTGGCCGTCCTTGTCGAAGGGTCCGCGGCCATAGACCACGCCGGCGTCGGCGCCGTGCTTGATGGCCAGATCGACCTTCTCCTGGGTGGAGCAGGCGGCCACGACGCGGGCCCCCATGGCCTTGCCCAGCTCCACGGCCGAGAGGCCGACGCCGCCGGCCGCGCCCAGCACCAGCAGGGTCTCGCCGGCCTTCAGATGGCCGCGATCCTTGAGCGCGTGATAGCTGGTGCCATAGGTCAGGATGAAGGCCGCGGCGATGTCATAGGGCATGGCGTCGGGGATCTTGGTCAGCCGCCCGGCGGGCGCGCTCACCTGCTCGACCATGCCGCCCGACCCGATCTGGGCCAGGACCCGGTCGCCGACCTTCACATTGGTCACGCCCTCGCCGATGGCGGTGATGACGCCGGAAAGCTCGCCGCCCGGCGCGAAGGGGCGCGGCGGCTTGGCCTGGTACTTGTCCTCGATCATCAGCACGTCGGGGAAGTTGATCCCCACGGCCTTGACGTCGATGGTCGCATAGCCGGGCTTGGGGGCCTCCGGCGCGGGGATGTCCTCATAGACCAGGGTCTCGGGTCCGCCCGTAACCTTGCTGAGCACCGCTTTCATCGTCGTCTCCCGCGTCATTCTGAATTTGCGGCGGACGCTAGCGCAGGGGCGCGGGGCGCGGAAGGGTCAGACGAACATTTGTTTGATTTGCCGCCGTGCGGGGAGGCCGCGGGCCGTTCATTTGGTGGAAGGCGCGCCTTCGCCTATATTGGCCGGCTTCCAGACAGCGAGTTTCCCTTGGGCGTCACCCTTGATCTTTCGCGCGGACCCTCCGCGCCCAGCGCCGTGAAGCCGAACCTTTCGGGCCTGACCCGTAAGCGGCTGGCCGAGGCGCTGGTCGCCGCCGAAGTGGTGAAGCCTGAGAAGGCCAAGATGCGGGCGACCCAGCTCTGGCGCTGGATCCACCACTATGGCGCCACCGACTTCGCCATGATGACCGACGTGGCCAAGGAAACCCGCGCGGCGCTGGACGAGGCCTTTTCCCTCACCCGCCCCGAGATCGTCGAGCGCCAGGTGTCCAAGGACGGCACCCGCAAGTGGCTGATCCGCATGGCGCCGGGGATCGAGGTCGAGACCGTCTACATCCCCGACGTCGGCCGCTCGGGCGCGCTCTGCGTCTCCAGCCAGGTGGGCTGCACGCTCAACTGCACCTTCTGCCACACCGGCACCCAGGCCCTGGTGCGCAACCTGACCGCCGCCGAGATCGTGGCTCAGGTGCAGGTCGCCCGCGACGACCTTTCCGAATGGCCCTCGCCCAAGGAGGACCGCCGGCTCTCGAACATCGTCTTCATGGGCATGGGCGAGCCCCTCTACAATCTGGACAATGTCGCCGACGCCATCGACATCATTTCCGACGGCGAGGGCATCGCCATCTCGCGGCGGCGGATCACCGTCTCGACCTCGGGCGTCGTGCCGGAGCTGCACGAACTGGGCGAACGCACCCAGGCCATGCTGGCCATCTCGCTGCACGCCACCAATGACGAGCTGCGCGACGTGCTGGTGCCGCTCAACAAGAAGTATCCGATCGAGCAGCTGATCGCCGGCATCCGCGCCTATCCGGGCCTGTCCAACGCCCGGCGGGTGACCTTTGAATACGTCATGCTGAAGGGCGTCAACGACAGCCCGGCCGAGGCGCTGGCCCTGCTGAAGTTGCTGAAGGGCGTGCCGGCCAAGATCAACCTGATCCCGTTCAATCCCTGGCCGGGGACCGACTACGAATGCTCGAGCTGGGGCGCGATCGAGAAGTTCGCCGCGATCCTGAACAAGGCCGGCTACGCCTCGCCGATCCGCACGCCGCGCGGCCGCGACATCCTGGCGGCCTGCGGCCAGCTCAAGTCGGAGAGCGAAAAGGTCCGCGCCAGCGCTCGGCGCAAGCCGCCTGTGGAGCAACCGGCCGCCTGAACCGGTATCCACTTCAGGCTGTCATGCTCTAGCCCATTGCCAGGGTTGCGTTGCGTGCTAACCCTTCGCCCCGGCTTTAACATTCGCTGACGGGCCCCGATGCCGCCAGAGCTGCAATCCCCGGAAATCCAGGCGTTCGCCACCGGTTTCCCCGTCACCCTGATGCATATCGGGGTGACCATGCTGATCCTGGTCGCCGCCGCGGCGATCTACATCCTGCTGACCCCGCACAAGGAAATCGCCTTGATCCGGGCCGGCAACTCGGCGGCCGCCCTGTCGCTGGGCGGAGTGCTGCTGGGCCTTTCGATACCGCTGGCCACCTCCCTGGCGCGCTCCACCTCCATGCTGGAGATCGCGCTGTGGGGCGCCGCGGCCGTGGCCCTGCAGCTGCTCGTCTTCCGGCTGGTGGACATGCTGCTGCGCGGCCTGCCTCAACGGATCCACGAGGGCGAGGTGGCCGCCGCCGCCCTGCTGGTGGGCGCCAAGCTCGCCACCGCCGTGATCATCGCCGCCGCCGTCTCCGGCTAGGACCCCCGTGCATTTTCCCCGCCTGCCCGACTGGCTGGTCTATCTGGCGGTGGTCCTGGCCCTGCTGATCGCCGCCGTGGGCCGCCAGGAACGCGCCGACGCCCCGCCGCCGCCGCCGCCGGTGGCCAGCGACGAGGGGCTGCCGCTGGGTCCGGCCTCGCCCTTCGACCCGTCCGTAGTGGTCGATGTGCCCGACCGGGCCGAGCCCGGGGTAGGCACCGCCTTCTCGGTCGCCGACCGTGGAGTCTGGGTCACCGCCCGGCACGTGGTCGACGGCTGCGCCCAGACCGCCATCGTGGTCGCCGAGGGTCGCGGGGTGGAGGCGATCGTCCGCATCGACCCGCGTGGCGAGGCCGCCATCCTGACCACCGAGGGCGGGGCGCCGCCCCTGCCCATGGGCCTGGACCAGCCGCTGCGCCGGGGCGACCGCGCCTATCATCTGGGCTTCCCGCAGGGCCAGCCGGGGGAGGCGACTTCGCGCCTGCTGGGCCGCGAGAACCTGGTGGTGCGCGGGCGCGGCGCGCGCACGGAATCGGTCCTGGTCTGGGCCGAGACCGGCCGAACGGACAACCTCAAGGGCTCGCTGGCCGGGCTCTCGGGCTCGCCGGCGCTCGACCGCGCGGGCCGGGTTGTGGGGGTGACGGTGGCGGAGTCCCCGCGCCGGGGCCGCATCTACACCACCGCGCCCGAGACGGTGACCGAGGCGCTGAGCGCGACCAACCAGAAGGCCGCCACCTTCGCGATCGGCGAGCCCATCACCACCGACAACTACGGTCGCGTGGCCGACACCCTGCGCCGCGACCTGCGGGTGGCCCAGGTGATCTGCCTGAAGACGTAGGGGACTCCGGACTCCCAGATCCTCCCCCAGCGCGCAGCGCGGTTTGGGGCCCCGCCCTTCGCGAGGCGAAGGGCGTTCTTCGCGGCGATCGACAAATCGTTGTCGATCGCATCCGGCCCGCAAGCGCGAGCCGGCGCTCATCACGGTGGCGCGTCGCCTTCTTCGGCGACGTGACGGAGGGGGTTGCAGCCCACAGGAGTCAAAGTCCCCCTCACCCGGCCATGCGGCCGGGAGCTCCCCCAGGAGGGGAGCATCTTGCGCTTGCTAGATGGCCGGCTCGGCCGCGGCCTCGTCCGCGCTCTCCTGCTTCGGCGTCCTGGCCGCGACCAGGAAGGCCAGGACCACGCCGACCACGCCGATCAGGGCCGAATAGAGGAAGAACACCACGTAGCCCGCGCCCAGGGCCTGGGCGGTGACCCCCGACTTGGCGGCGGCCAGGGCGTAGGCCTCCGGCGGGGTGGCGGCGAACAGGCCCTTGAGGGCGGCGAAGACGCCGCCGGCGTCGGCCGCGGCGGCCGAGCCCTCGACGATCCGTCCCGACTGCGAGGCCACCAGCTTGCCCGGCAAGGAATAGAGCGAGGAGAAGAGGGCGTACTGGGTGGCGGTGAAGCCCGCCGAGGTCAGGCTCGACATGTAGGCGATCAGGCAGGTGCCCGAGAAACCGCCGGCGATATTGTCCACCCCGATGGCCACGGTCAGCGCGCTCATCGAGGCGCCTTGGGTGGCCAGCCAGGCGAAGATCAGGTTGCTCAGGGGGCCGGCGAAGGCGCCGACCACCAGGGCCCGCAGCAGGCCCAGCCGCACCACCGCGAAGCCGCCCAGGCCCACCCCCAGCATGGTCATGGGGATGCCGAACACCTTGCGGATCTCGGCGATCTGGATCTTGGTGAAGCCTAGGTCCTGGTAGAACGGGTTCATGATGTTGAGCACGAAGTCCGACAGCCGGTAGAGGCAGATGGTGGCCAGGATCAGGGTCGCCAGGCCGCCGAACCGGGTGAAGAACTCGCGGAACGGCTCGCCCAGGGCCACGCCCAGGTAGCGCCCGGGCCGGGTCTGGATTCCGGGTACGGGACAGGCGGCCAGGAAGATGATCCCACCGCCCGCCAGCACCCCGGCGATCTGGGCGAAGACGCCCCAGGGCTTGGCCTCCCAAGCGGCCTTGAAGGCGTCGGCGGCCCCGGTCTGGCCCATCCGCGCCATGGCGTCGGTGAGGATCGCCACATTGCCGGAGAGCCCCGAGCCCAGCACCAGGGCGCCGAACACCAGCACCGCCAGGCGGGCGAACCATTCGGGGATCTCGAAGGCCGGGCGCGAGGGGATGTCCTCGGCGTGGATCGGGCGGATCTCGTGCTGGGCCTCCCGCGGCGCCCCCAGGACACCGGCGACGCCGATCAGCATCAGCAGGGCCATGATGGCGTAGCTGATGTTCCAGGAGATCAGCTCGGCCAAGGCCAGGGCCGCGGCGCCGGCGGCCACGTTGGCGAGGCGCCAGCCCCATTGGTAGGACGCCGCCATGACGCCCTGCTTCTCCTGGCCCGCGGCCTCGATCCGCCAGGCGTCGATGACGATGTCCTGGGTCGCGCCGGCGAAGCCGACGATGACGGCGAAGAGGGCGATTAGGCCCAGATTGGTCGCGGGATCGCCTCCCGCCATCAGCCACAGGCCGATCATGATCGCCGCCTGGGCCACCAGCATCCAGGAGCGGCGATGACCCAGCCACATGGTCAAGCCCGGGACCTTGGTGCGGTCGATCAGCGGCGCCCACAGGAACTTGAAGGAATAGGCCAGGGTCGCCAGGCTGAGGAAGGCGATGGTCTCGAGCGTCAGGCCGGCGTCGCGCATCCACGCCGACAGGGTGTCGAAGATCAGCAGATTGGGCAGGCCCGAGGCGAAGCCCAGGGCCAGCATCACCAGGGAGCGGCGCTCCAGATAGACGGCCAGGGCCTGCAGTGCGCCGCGCTTGGGCGCCGGAGCGGCGGGACTTTCGGTGGTCATGGACAGGCCTTCCCGGCGCGCGGGGCCGCCCCCGCCGTCAGCTGACCTTGGCCCGCTCCGCTTTTCCCGTCCAGTCGCCGCGCCCGGTCCACTTGGCCAGGGCGCCGCGCAGGGCGTCCGGCGACAGCGGCTTGACCAGGAAGTCATCCATGCCGGCCGCCAGGCAGGCGTGGCGGTCCTCTTCGAAGGCGTTGGCGGTGAGCGCCACCACCGGGGTCTTCACCCCCAGGATACGGGCCCGCTCGGTGGTCTGCAGGCCGGACATGCCGGGCATGCGCATGTCCATCAGGATCAGGTCGTAGTCGCCGACCGCCAGCGCGGCCAGGGCCTCCTCGCCGCCGCCGGCCTGGTCGACGGCGCAGCCCTCGCGGGCCAGCAGGGTGCGGGCCAGCAGGGCGTTGATGGGGTTGTCCTCCACCAGCAGCACCCGGGCGCCGGGGGCGGCGGCCGGGGCGACCCGGTCGTCCTCGGGGGCCTCGGCGCGGGCCACGCCCGAACGCAGGCCGGCGGCGGCCAGGACCCGCTCGGCGAGCGAACCGCGGCGCAGCGGCTTGATCAGGTAGCCCGCGAAGCCGGCGGCGCGGTAGCGGTCGATCAGGCCGCGCTCTTCCGGGGCCAGCAGCACGATGGCGGTGCGCCCGCCGGGCAGGGGCAGGGTCTTGCCGGTCGCCGCCAGGGCGTGGTCCAGCAGCATGATGTCGGAGGGTCCGGCTGCGGCGACCAGGGCGGCCACGCTGGCGGCGGTCACCGGGGCCCCGCCGCCCGCCTCGATCTGGCGGCGCGCGGATTCGGCCAGGACGGGATTGGCGCTGGCCACGGCCACGGCCCGGTCGCGCAGGGCGAACTCGGGCGTGGCGGGCAGGCGCTCGAAGGCCGCCTCGAACCAGAAGGCCGCGCCGCCGGAGGTCGCGGTCTCCAGCCCGACCGCGCCCTGCATGGCGCCGGCCAGCTTGCGCGCGATGGCCAGGCCCAGCCCCGCCCCGCCCAGCTGCAGGTCGTGCGACGGGTCGGCCATCTCGAAGGCCTCGAAGATCTTGTCGCGGGCGGCCTCGGTGACGCCGGGACCGGTGTCGGCGACGGTGAAGCGCAGGCCGCTCTCGGTCTCCACCACCGTGACCAGCACGCCGCCCTGGGTCGTGAACTTCACTGCATTGCCCGCGAAGTTCAGCAGGATCTGGCGCAGCCGGCCCTCGTCGGCGAAGGTCTGGCCAATGCCGGCGGGCGCGGCCCAGGCGATCTCCAGGCCCTTTTCGCGGGCCCGGGGCGACATCAGTTCGCACACGGAGCGCAACAGGCCCTCGACCTCGAAGGTCGAGGGCTGAAGCTCGATCTTGTCAGCGCCCAGGCGGGCGAAATCCAGCACGTCGTTGACCAGGCCCAGCAGGTGCTCACCGGAGTCGCGCAGGGCCGCCACATAGGCGCGCTGCTCCTGGGTCAGGCGGGTGCCCTCCAGCAGGCGGGCCATCCCCAGGACACCGTTCAGCGGCGTGCGGAATTCGTGGCTCAGGGAGGCGAGCTGCTCGGCGCTGACGTTGGCGGCGCGGGTCGGGGTCTTTCTGGCCATGGCGTCAACCCTAACGGGCCGGCGCTTAATGGAGGGTCAAGCCCAGATCAGGCGCCGTGGCGCTCGGCCATCTCCCGGGCCAGGGCCACGAGGGCCGCCCGCGCCGAGGCCTTCGGGATATCCGAATAGGCTTCCAGCAGCTCGACGGCGCCCGATATGGCCAGGGACTGGACGATGTCGTCGGCGGCGTCGGAGATCGCGCCCTCCTCGCCCACCAGCCAGCCGACCGTGGTGTCCAGGGCCGCGGCCACCGCCACCAGGGTCGAGCCCGAGACGCGGTTGGCGCCGCGCTCGTACTTCTGCACCTGCTGGAAGGAGACGCCGATTCGCTCGGCCAGGGCGCCTTGGCTTATGCCCAGGGATTTTCGGCGCAGACGCAGCCGCGCGCCGATGGCGATGTCGACGGGATCGGGGCCTATAGCCTCGTCGAGGGCCATGCTGTGCCTCCTGAGCCGGCTTGCGGCCATTTGCGCGGTGCGAGCCTAACCGTAGCGAGTAGACTCGTTCGCGAGCGAGTGTCTAACCTGTTCACCTTATGCGCGCGCAGCAAGAGACGATCGATATTCTTCTCGAGCGGCTTACCCCGCGCGAGCGCGATTGCTTGCGGCTGGTGGATCGCCATCTCAGCTCCAAGCAGATCGCCCGCGAGCTTGGCATGTCCAAGACCTCGGTGGACACCTATTGCGATCGCGCCCGCCGAAAACTGGGGGTGAGCGACCGCTACAGCGCCGCGCGCGCGCTCGCCGACCATGACGCGGCTGTCCCTACCGGATCGGGACACGATCCGATCAGGACAGACATCGACCCCGCCCTGACGCTCCATGATCCCGAACAGGGAGATGCGGCATATGGGCGAGTGGTTGCGAGAGCTGGCCGACGTGAGGGCCTTAAGGACGCCGCTGATGGCGGACCCGGATCGGAGCGGCGAGCGCGCGGCGGTCAGCCGGGTGTTGCGGCTGCGGCAGGAGGTGGCAGCCTTCGAGCGCCGCTGGCCCGAGCCGAGGACCGAGCAGCCGATGGCGCCGGCCTTCTCCTGGACCCAGCTGGAACGGCAGCTGGCCGATCTGGTGGACACCCCGGCCAAGCAGGCCATGGCCAGGGAGCTGGTCTCGGCCACGCGCAAGATGGCGCGCTTCAAGCCGCCCGAAATGGTCCTTCGGGAGATCCTCTGTCTCAGCTGGGCGCTCTTGGACGAGAGCTTCCAGCCCGGGTCGGGGGAGGGATCGGTCGAAATGACCTAGGCCCCGCGACACGCCTGGGCCTGGTCGGCCTGATCGCCATCGTTTCGGCGCTTGCGTTCGGAGCGTTGCTGGCAGGCCTCCACGCCCTCCAGAACCTGATCTGAATCCACCGACATTCCGAACTTCAATCAACGCTCCGGGGGGCTTCCGGCGCGCAGGAGAGAACTCATGCTCAAGCAACGTCGTCTGATCGCCGATCAAGTGGCCGCCAGCCTGTTCGAGGCCGAAGCCGCCATCGACCTCGCGCTCGCCAAGACCGCGCGCCTGGCGGGCGTCATGCCCAGCCTCCGCGCCGACGCCGGTTTGTCGGCGCTCATCGGCCAGGACGCGGTGGAGCGCGCCAGCGAGGCGATCGCCGCCCTCGCCAGCGCCCGCCGCGCCATCGTCGAGACCCACAAGGAGCTGGACCTCGCCAAGACACAGATCGGCCTGGGCGCGGTGATGTTCGGCGACGGCGCGGAGAAGCCGCCCGCTCTCTCGGCCGGCCGCAAGCTGCGCGCCGTCAGCCAAACCGCAGCCTGAGCTTTCCGCCCGGTTCGGCGTCTGGCAAGAATGGGACCCTTGGCGACCAGGGGTCCCATTTTTGTATTTCCAGAACCTCCCGCAGCAAGTCTGGCTGATCGTCATGGCCCTAGTCTGCGGCTTTGCGTTCTGGCGCGGCCGGCGTCCCGAATGGATCGCAGCCGGCGCCTGCATCCTGGCCTGGGCGCTCACGCCGCTGGCGCAGAACTCCCGCAACTGGTTCGACCCCCAATGGGGCGTCTTCGCCGTCGATCTGGCCCTGCTCATGGTGCTGGCCTGGCTGGCCCTGACCACCGATCGAACCTGGCTGCTGTTCGCCAGCGCGTTCCAGCTCCTGGCGGTGATCATCCATCTCGCCATCCTGGTCGATCCCAGCGTGACGCCGATGCCCTATCGGCAGGGCCTGGTCATCTGGAGCTACCTCGTGATCGCTTCCCTGGGCGTCGGGGTTTGGCTTGAATGGCGCCGAACGCTGGCCGACCCGCCTTCCGACTGAGCGGCCGCGCCCAAAGCCTCCGGGTCACGCCATGGCTGGCGTGGTCATCCGCCGGTAGATCAGCGCCTCGGCCACATGGACGCGGCGCACCCCGCCGGCGCCTTCCAGGTCGGCGATGGTGCGGGCCAGGCGCAGGGTGCGGCTCCAGCCCCGCGCGGTCAGGCCGCCGGCCTCTGCGGCCTTGGCCAGCAGGGCGCGGGCCGGCGGATCGAGGTCGGCGATCTTCTCCAGGAAGTCGCCCTCGGCCCGGGCGTTGAGCGGCGAACCCTCGTCCCCGGCCCGCTGCGCCTGGATGGCCCGGGCGGCGGCGACGCGGGCGGCGGCCTCCGCCGTCCCCTCGGCCGGCGCGGGCAGGGCGAGATCGGCGGCGCTGACCGGCGGCACGTCGATCTGCAGGTCGATGCGGTCCATGAACGGGCCCGAGACCTTCATCTGGTAGTCGGTCTGGCAGCGCGGCGCACGGCCGCAGGGTCCCCGTCCGGCCCCGCCCATGCCGCACTTGCAAGGGTTCTGGGCCGCGACCAGCTGGAAGCGGGCGGGATAGCGCACGTGGGCGTTGGCGCGGGCCACGCTCACCTCGCCGGTCTCAAGGGGCTGGCGCAGACTGTCCAGGGCCTGGGCGGAGAACTCAGGGAGTTCGTCGAGGAACAGCACGCCGTTGTGGGCCAGGGACACCTCGCCGGGCTTCACCCGCAGGCCGCCGCCGGTGAGCGCGGCCATGCTGGCCGAGTGGTGCGGCGTGCGGAACGGCCGGGTCCGGGTCAGGGCGCCCTTGGCGATGAGGCCCGCCACCGAATGGACCATGGAGGTCTCCAGCAGCTCGGTCGGCGACAGGGGCGGCAGCAGGCCCGGCAGGCGGGCGGCCATCATCGACTTGCCCGAGCCCGGCGGCCCGGTGAACAGCAGGTTGTGACCGCCGGCCGCGGCGATCTCCAGGGCGCGCTTGGCGTTCTCCTGGCCCTTGACGTCGCGCAGGTCGGGGACCCGCTCGCCGTCCAGCATCGGGCCGGGCTTGGGCGGCGACAGAATCTGGGTTCCGCGGAAATGATTGACCACCGCGATCAGCGAGGGCGCGGCCAGGATGCGCGTTTCGCCCGCCCAGGCGGCCTCGGGCCCGGAGGCTTCCGGGCAGATGAGGCCGAGCCCCATCGCCCCGGCCGCCACGGCGGCGGGCAGGGCTCCGGCCACCGCCACGATCCGGCCGTCCAGGGAGAGCTCGCCCATGGCCGCCCACTCGGTCAGCGCGTCGGGCGGCAGGATGCCCATGGCGCCCATGACCGCGAGCGCGATGGGCAGGTCGTAGTGGCTGCCTTCCTTGGGCACGTCGGCGGGGGCGAGGTTTGCGATGATGCGCCGCGAGGGCATGGCCAGCCCCAGTCCGGCGAAGGCCGCACGCACCCGCTCGCGGCTTTCGGCGACCGCCTTGTCGCCCAGGCCGACGACCATGAACTTCTGTTCGCCGCCGGTAAGCTGGACCTCGACGTCCACGCGCCGCGCCTCGACGCCTTGGAACGCCACCGTGACCACCCGCGACGCCATCCCAACCCCCCAAGACGCCGATCAAGATCGGCGTCGGTCCTCATAGATTCAGAGCGTGACGGGCGCCGAAAACCGGCTTCCACTTTCGGCTGTCACGCTCTTGAAAGCCTTGAACTTTATCCACAAGCTCAGCACGCCGCGCGGCTCGGATCAAGAACAAAACTAGAACTTAAAGGGAAAGTGAGACGTTTCCGCGACTTGTGCGTGTCTCTTCGCGCACGAAGCTAAGCCATGGCGCGGAGCGCTTCAATCCTGTCCCACATCACCACGGTGGCGTCGATGCCGGTGAACTTCTTCAGCGCCTGGGCGCCGGTGGGAGAGGTGACGTTGATCTCGGTCATGTAGTCGCCGATCACGTCGATGCCGACGAACATCAGGCCGCGCCGCTTCAGCTCAGGACCGATGATGGCGCACAATTCCTTGTCGCGCGCCGACAGCTCCACCGCCTCGGCGACGCCGCCGACCGCGAGGTTGGAACGGATCTGGCCGGCCTTGGGCACGCGGTTGATGCCGCCCACCGCCTCGCCGTCCACCAGCAGGATGCGCTTGTCGCCCTTGGACACCGCCGGCAGGAACTTCTGGGCGATCACCGGCTCGCGCCCGATCGCGCGGTGCAGGTCCAGCATCGCGTCCAGGTTGGGGTCGTCGGCCAGCAGCCGCGCCACGCCCGAACCGCCCAGGCCGTAGAGCGGCTTCAGCACGATGTCCCCGTGCCGGGCGCGGAAGTCGTAAATCGCCTCGACATCGGAGGTGATCAGGGTCGGAGGCTGGACGCCCGGGAAATCGGTGACGAACAGCTTCTCAGGCGCGTTGCGCACCTCGGCCGGGTTGTTCACCACCAGGGTCTTGGGGTGAACCTTGTCCAGGAAGTGGGTCGAGGTGATGTAGCTCATGTCGAACGGCGGATCCTGGCGCAGCAGGACCACGTCGAAGGCGGCGAGTTCGCGGACTTCCCAAGGGCCGAAGGCGTAGTGGTCGCCCTTGACGTTCTTGACGGTGGCGGGTCGGCCGCGGGCGGTGACGACGCCGTCCTCCATGGCCAGCCGATCGGGCGTGTAGACGAACAGCTCGTGGCCGCGTTCCTGGGCGTTGAGCAGCATCAGGAAGGTCGTGTCGCCCTCGATCTTGACGGTCTCGAGGGGGTCCATCTGGACGGCGACCTTCAACGACATGGGCTCGGTTCCTTACGGCGAAGGTGTTTCAGATAGGCGGGCGGGGCGGCGAGCGCCAGCGAGGATCGCTGAAGGCGCTGTCAGTTCAGCCGCAGGCGCACGCGCTCGCGCTGGGCGCGGGCGGCCAGCGCCGCGCCGCCATCCAGGGTCCCGGCGTGGGTCAGCGCCTCCATGGCGCCGGCCAGGGCGCCCTGGCCCTCGCGGGCGGTGGCCACGTCCAACCAGGGGCGATGATCGGCGGGGTCGAGCAGGGCCCGACGCAGGGCGGCGCGCTCGGCGCGGGGAAAGTCGCCGACGTTCCCGGCCCGGGCGAAGATGTTGTTCTGCAGGCGGATCAGCACCGCGCGGTCGCTGGCCGGCGCCATCAGCCGGTCCAGGCGGTCGGCCACGTTGGGGGTCAGGCCCGCATGCAGGGCGCGCCGCGTCAGTTCCGAGGGCAGCACCACCCGGCCCTCGCTGAACGGGTCCATGGCCAGCGGCCCCTCCAGCGTCTCGATGCGCAGCAGGAAGTGGCCGGGGAAGTCCACGCCCTGGACGTTCAGGCCGCACTTGCGGGCCACGTGCAGGTAGAAGACCCCCAGGGCCACCGGCAGGCCCTTGCGGCGCTCGGCCACGGCGACGATGTCGGCGTTGTCGGGGTGCTCGTAGGTGAAGAGGTCGCCGCCCAGCCGCAGGTCGCCGGCCATGGCCTCGGCCAGGGCCTCCTCCGGGCTCTCGCGGGCCAGGCGTTCGGTCAGACGCTCGACGCCGTTGCGGGCCAGGTCGCGAGCCATGTCGGGATCTCGAGCCGGATCCTCATGCACGGCGCAGGCGATGGCGGCCTCCAGCAGCGGGAAGTCGCCGTCACCGGCGCGGCCGGCCTCGCGCAGCAGGGTCTCAGCGTCTTCTCGGGTCATGGGTCCGTTGGTGATCCAAGCGGATCGAATCAAACACTAGGCGCCGTTCCAAGCGTCCCGACTATGAATCGGAAGCTTGCCGGGCGCGAGGGCGATCAGATCGAGCCGAACCGCGAGGTTTTGCAAGCTGGGCCGTCGTGAAGCCAACATATGACCGGCCCGGCGCAGCCGGTCGCGCTGGTCCTGGGTGACCGCCTCCAGGGCGCCTTCCAGGGTGGTGCGCTGCTTGACCTCGACCACCGCCAGCACCTGGCCGCGCTGGGCCAGCAGGTCGATCTCCCCCTGCGGCGTGCGCAGGCGGAAGCCCAGGATGCGGTAGCCCTTCAGCATCAGCCAGGCCGCCGCCCAGACCTCGGCCCGGCGTCCGGCCAGGCGCGCGGCCGCGCCCCTGGCTTGGCGAATGGGGGCTTGGCGAATGGGGGCCTGGCGGATGGGGTTCACTCGGGCGTTCCCGACTTCAAATCCATCGCCCGGCGGTAGAGGTCGCGGCGGGGCAGGCCCAGGGCCTTGGCGACCTCGGAGGCGGCCTCGGCTGGGCGCAGGCGGGTCAGGGCGTCGAGGAGGGCGGTGTCGGCGTCGGCGGCGGTGGCGGCGGTCTCGCGGCCCGGCCCGACCATCAGCACGAACTCGCCCTTGGGCGCGACCATGCGCGGATCGGCGGCCAGTTCGGGCAAGGGACCGCGCGTGACGGTCTCGTAGAGCTTGGTCAGTTCGCGGGCCACGACGGCCTCGCGCGGCCCGAATACGGCGGCCATGTCGGCGAGGCTGGCGGCGACCCGCGAGCCGCCCTCGAAGAACACCAGGGTGGCGCGGATCCCGGCCAGCTCCTCGAAGAAGGTGCGCCGCGCCGCGCTCTTGGGCGGGGGAAACCCCGCGAACAGGAAGCGGTCGGTGGGCAGGCCCGCGATCGAGAGCCCGGCCAGCAGGGCCGAGGCGCCGGGGATGGGATAGACGGCCGAGCCCTGGGCGATGGCCTCGCGCACCAGCAGGAAGCCGGGATCGGAGACCAGGGGCGTGCCGGCGTCCGACACCAGGGCCACCCTGCCGCCGTCGGCCAGGACGGCCAGGGCCTTGGGCCCGGCCCGCTCGGCGGCGTGCTCGTCATAGCGCTCGAGTTTCTTGGAGAGGCCGAAGGCGTGGAGCAGCTTTCCCGCCACCCGGGTGTCCTCGGCCAGGACCAGGTCGGCGGCCGACAGCACGTCCAGCGCCCGCAGGGTGATGTCGCGCAGGTTGCCGATGGGGGTGGCCACCACATAGAGGCCGGGCGCCAGCGGGGCGTCGGAGAGTTGCGGGGGCGGGGGATGGCGCGACATGGGCAAGGCTTCGCTGCTCAGGGCGAGGATGGCAAGGCGGTTCGCCAGGTCACCCAGTTCCGAGGCTTCTAGCTCGCCAGTCGGCCGGTGAGGTGGTCGAGGATCAGCCGGCCGGACTTCGTGGCGCGCAGGCGCAGGGGATCGTCGGCGATCAGGCCGGCGGAGACCAGGGCGGCCACCTCGGGGTGATCGGGCGCGAGACCCAGGGCCGCGACCTCGGCGAAGGCGAGGCCAGGCCCGATCCGAAGGCCGGAAAGCAACCGTTCCTCGGCGGTCTGGCGCGGGTCGAGGGTCTCGCGGGTGGCGAAGCCGGTCCCGGCCTCCGCCACGGCGGCGATGTAGTCGGCGGGCCTGGCCTGGGCGTAGGTGGCGGTGCGCCGGCCGTCCAGGGTCAGGCGTCCGTGGGCGCCGGGGCCCGCGCCCACATAGTCGGCGCCGGTCCAGTAGACGAGGTTGTGACGGGAGCGGGCGGCCGATCCGCGCGCATGGTTGGAGACCTCATAGGCCTCGAACCCCGCGGCCTCCAGAACCTCCTGGGTGGTCTCGAACAGATCGGCGGCCGTGTCCTCGTCAGGGGGGACCAGGATCCCGCGCTTCACCGCCCGGTCGAAGGCGGTGCCGGCCTCGATGGTGAGCTGGTAGGGCGAGATGTGCTCGGCGCCGAGGCCGATGGCGGCGCGCAGCTCCTGAGCCCAGGCCTGGGGCGTCTGGCCGGGCCGGGCGTAGATCAGGTCCAGCGACAGGCGCGGGAAGACCCTGGCGGCGACCTCGGCGGCGCGGCGGGCCTGGGCCGCGTCATGATTGCGGCCGAGCAGCTTGAGCGCATCGTCGTGCAGGGACTGCAGGCCGAGCGACAGGCGGTTCACCCCGGCCTCGGCGAAGCCCGCGAAGCGGTCGGCCTCGGCGTCGGTGGGGTTGGCCTCCAGGGTGACCTCGAGGTCGGGGACTGGCGACCAGAGCCGCTTGGCCAGGGCGACGATCTCGCCGGCCCAGGCCGGGTCCATCAGCGAGGGCGTGCCGCCGCCCAGGAAGATGGAGACCAGCTCGCGCGGCCCGGTCAGCTCGCGCTGGGCGGAAAGGTCGGCTGCGATGGCCTTGGCCAGGGCCGCCTGCTCCAGCTCGCGGCCCCGCGCGCGAAGGACGTTGAAGTCGCAATAGGGGCAGATGCGCGCGCAATAGGGCCAATGGACATAGACGCCAAGAGGGGGGACACCCAGCGGCGGGGCGGGGTTCAAATCAGGGCGGCCTTGAGCATGGCGAAGGCCCGGGCCCGATGGCTGTCGGCGTCCTTCACGGCGGGATCGAGCTCGCCATAGGTCACGTCGTGGCCCAGCGCCTGGAAGATCGGGTCGTAGCCGTGGCCGCGGTCTCCGCGGCCGGGGAACACCAGGGTCCCGTCCACCCGGCCCTCGACCACCACCGCCGGCCCGCCCGGCCAGGCGACGGCGAGCGCGCAGGTGAACCAGGCCGACCGGTCGTCGCTTCCGGTCTCTTCCAACCGCTCCTCGACCTTGCGCATGGCGCCGGCGAAATCCTTGGTCGGGCCGCCCCAGCGGGCGGAGAAGATGCCGGGCTGGCCGTCCAGGGCGCTGACCGACAGGCCCGAATCGTCGGCCAGCGCGATCAGGCCGCTGGCCTCGGCGGCGGCGCGGGCCTTCAGCAGCGCGTTGCCGGCGAAGGTGGTCTCGGTCTCGTCGGGCTCGGTCAGGAGGAGGCTGCCGGCGGTGACCAGCTCGAATCGGTTATCGAGGATGGCGGCCAGTTCGCGCGCCTTGCCGGGATTATGGGTGGCGACCACCAGCTTGGCGCCGGGTTCGAGCTTGAGGGCCATGGGCGGACTCCGGACCGGGATGGCCGGGAACCATAGGCGAGCCCGCCGCCGGCCGCCATCTCCCCCGCAGCGCGTCTTTCGCTGCATTGCAAAAAGTTCATAAGATTGCGAATGTTTAATATCGATAATCGATAATTTTCTTGATCGAAAAGCGATGTGGTCCTATTCCTGCTGCTTAGAGGGACGCGACAAATGTTGCGTCGCACAATGAAACAGGAGCTACAAAATGTTCTCTTCGATTATGTCTGCGATGGACCGGGTCCTGATGACCGCGGTGGTGTTGATGGCGGCGGTTCCGACCGTGGCCGTGGTGGCGCAGCGGCTGATCGCCTAGTCTAGCCGCTTCGCTTTCACGGAGGGCCGCGATGCGCGCCTTGGGACCCGGCTCGGTGTCGAGCTTCCTGAAGACCATCCTGGACGTGGTGTTCTTCGCTCTCTGGGCCGGGGTTATCTTGGTGGGCGTCCTGATGTTGCTGGCCATGCTGCTCAGCTTCAATCCGGCCCTGATCGACAGCATATCCATCCGCGCCGGCGCCTCGGAGATCGCCAATCTCGGGCCGGTGATGGTGGGCGGACTGTTCGCGGCGGCGCTCTACATGACCGGCGTGCTGTTCATCGTCGAACGGCTGCGGAAGATCTTCATGACGCTGACCGCCGGCGACCCTTTCCACCCCGACAATGTACGCCGCCTGCGGGTGATCGGCGTGATCCTGGCCGGGCTTGAGCTGCTGCGCTACGCGGTCTGGGGCGTGGGCGCCTGGCTGCTGCCGGGGGTCAACGAGGTGGAGCCCAATTTCAGCTTGACCGCCTGGTTCTCGGTCCTGGTGATCTTCGTCCTGGCGGAGGTGTTCCGCGAGGGCGCGCGCCTGCGGCGCGAAGCGGAGCTGACGATCTAAGATGCCGATCCGGGTAAATCTCGACCGCGTGCTGCTGGAGCGGCGCATGTCGCTCACCGAGCTCGCCGACCGGGTGGGCGTGACCATCGCCAACCTGTCGATCCTCAAGACCGGCAAGGCCCGCGCGGTGCGGTTCTCCACCCTGGCGGCCCTTTGCCGCGAGCTCGACTGTCAGCCGGGCGAGCTGATCCACTACGAGCCCGGCCCCGACGACGGCCCAGGCGACGACGAAGAAGCCTGACTGTGGCGTCCACGCCGCAATGCGGCATGGCTCGCACCGAATTTGCAGCGCACCCGTCAAAAATGCCGACCTAACCGTTGATAACCTAGGAATCCGCCCATATATGCACTGCAACATTTGCTGCACTGCACAAGGAGCTGGATCATGGCTCAAGCCATCGAGAACTTCATCGTCAAGCTGATGGGCCCGTTCGCCCGCGAACTCGCCCGCATGCCGGCCGGCGCTTTCCGCTACATGCTGGGCGGCTTCTAGATCTGACGCGAATAGATCCTCCCCCAGCGCGCAGCGCGATTAGGGGGAGGTGGCGCGTCGCCCTCTTCGGCGACGTGTCGGAGGGGGCTGAAGCCCACGGCAAGAGTCAAAGTCCCCCTCAGTCAGCTTCGCTGACAGCTCCCCCAGAAGGGGAGCATCTGGGAAGGAGGGCGGCTTCAGCCGCCCGTGGCGATCCTCTGCAGCTCGCAGAGTTCGCCGATCCCCTTGCGCGCGAGGGAAAACAGCGCCTCGAACTCGCCCTGGGAGAAGCCGCGCTTCTCGCCGGTGGCCTGGACCTCAACGATATCGCCCGTGCCGGTCAGCACGAAGTTGGCGTCGGCCTCGGCGTTGGAGTCCTCTTCGTATTCCAGGTCCAGCACCGGGACGCCCTTGAAGATCCCGCACGAGATCGCCGCCACCTGGTCCAGGATCGGGTCCTTGGTGATCAGGCCTTCCTCCATCAGGTATTTGGTCGCCACCCGCAGGGCCACCCAGGCGCCGGTGATCGCCGCGGTGCGCGTGCCGCCGTCGGCCTGGATCACGTCGCAGTCGATGGAGATCTGGCGCTCGCCCAGCGCCACGGGATCGACGATGGCGCGCATCGAGCGGCCGATCAGCCGCTGGATCTCCTGGGTGCGGCCCGATTGCTTGCCTTCCGAGGCCTCGCGGCGGCCCCGGGTGTGGGTCGCCCGCGGCAGCATGCCGTACTCGGCGGTGACCCAGCCCTGGCCGCGGCCGCGCATGAAGCCCGGCACCCGGTCCTCGACGCTGGCGGTGATCAGCACCTTGGTGTGGCCGAACGAGGCCAGGCACGAGCCCTCCGCATAGCGGTTGACGCCGACCTCCAGGGTCACGGGGCGGAGCAGATCGGCGGTGCGGTCGGAGGGGCGCATGGGAAACCTTGGCGATGGTGCTGGCGTCTTGCGCCGGCGGGCTTATCCTAGATCGCAGAGGTTCCGTCCATGGCTCTGACCGAGCACCGCCGCCTATCGTGACCAGCCCCCTGCTTTCCCCCGGGCCTTCGCTCGCCGAACTGGACGCGCGCGCCCGCGACATCTTCCGCCGCGTGGTGGAGAGCTATCTGGAGAGCGGCGAGCCGGTAGGGTCGCGCACCCTGTCCAAGGGCGGGGTCCATCTCTCGCCCGCCTCGATCCGCAACACCATGCAGGACTTGACCCAGCTGGGCCTGCTGGGCGCGCCTCATGTGAGCGCCGGCCGCGCGCCCACCCATGCCGGGCTGCGGCTGTTCGTCGACGGCCTGCTGGAGGTGGGCGACGTGGCCGAGGACGATCGCCGCTCCATCGAGGCGCGGCTGACGGCCAAGGGCATGAACTTCGAGGAGGCGCTGAACGAGGCCACCGCCATCCTTTCGGGACTGGCGGGCGGCGCGGGCGTGGTCGTGAGCCCGGTGCGCGACGCCGGCGTAAAGCATGTGGAGTTCGTCTCCCTGTCGGCCGACCAGGCCCTGGCTGTCATGGTGTTCGAGGACGGGGTGGTGGAGAACCGGCTGATGAAGCTGGCCGCGGGCGTGACCCCCAGCGCCCTGCAGGAGGCCTCCAACTTCATGAACGCCCGGCTGAGGGGCCGCACCCTCAGCGAGGCCAAGGTCGAGGTTCGCGATGAGCTCGACAACGCCCGCACCCAATTGAACGAGGTCGCCGCCCGGCTGGTCGAGGAAGGCCTGGCCGGATGGGGCGGCGGCGAGGGCTCGGAGCGGTCGCTGATCGTGCGCGGCCGCGCCAACCTGCTGCACGACCGCGAGACCCTGGACGACCTGGAGCGGGTCCGGATGCTGTTCGACGATCTTGAACAAAAGGAGCAGATGATCGGTTTGCTCGACGACGTGAAGGAAGCCCAGGGCGTGCGCATCTTTATCGGCGCCGAAACCCGCCTGTTTTCGCTTTCGGGTTCCGCCGTGATCGCCGCGCCCTATATGACGGGCCGACAAAAGGTGTTGGGCGCGATCGGGGTGATCGGGCCCGCGCGCCTCAACTATGCCCGGGTGATCCCGCTGGTGGACTATACCGCCCGCGTGCTCTCCCAGGTCGCGAACGGGTAAAGGAATCTAGATGTCCGACGATCAAACGCCGGCCGAAGAGCTGAACGAACTGGCCGATGCGGCCGCCGACGAACTGGTGGCCCTGCGCGCCGAGAACCAGGCGCTGAAAGACCAGGTCCTGCGCGTCGCCGCCGACGCGGAGAACGCCAAGCGCCGCGCCGAGCGCGAGGCCAATGACGCGCGCGCCTACGCCATCCAGAAATTCGCCCGCGACCTGCTGACCGTCGCCGACACCCTGAGCCGCGCGCTGGCCGCCCCGCCGGTCAGCGGCGATCCGGCGGTGAACAATTTCGTGGTCGGGGTCGAGATGACCGAGAAGGCCCTGCAGACCGCCTTCGAGGCCAATGGCCTCAAGCGCATCGAGCCGACCGCCGGGGCGAAGTTCGATCCGCACCAGCACCAGGCGGTGACGGAGCAGTCCTCCCCCGACGTGGCCGCGGGCGGGGTGATCTCCACCCTGCAGGCCGGCTACGAGCTGCTGGGCCGGCTGATCCGCCCCGCCATGGTGGTGGTGGCGGCCAAGGGCTCCGGCGCCCAGGCCCCTGGCGGCGAGGCCTCGGCTCCCGCCAACCCCTACGCGGCCAACGACGGGGATGACTCCGGCGGCGCGGTCGACACACGGGCGTAACGCCTGAGTTACCCCTTTGAGTTTCAAGGGAAACCGCCGTTCGATTATTTGACCGACCCCCCGCGCGGGCGTAAGCTCGACTTAGAAAATAAGGGGTCGGAAACGTGCAGTCAGTGTCACGGACTCGCCGGGCGATCATGGGGTGGAGCGCCGCCGCCGGCGGGGCCCTGCTGACCACGCCGGGTTGGGCGTTCGGCCAGGACGCCGCGCCCCCCATTCTTCCCGAAGCCGCCGACGCCGATCACCCGCCGACCCAGGTCGCCCTCACGGGCGACGTGTTCGAACACGTCACCGCGCCGGTGATGATCAACGGCAAGGGGCCGTTCCGGTTCATGGTCGACACCGGGGCCAACACCTCCTGCGTGTCGCAGCGCCTGGCCGAGACCCTGGAGCTGCCGCGCGGCAAGACCCTGCGGGTCCACACCATCGTCGGGCCGAAGGACCGGGCCAGCGTCCTGGTGGACCGGTTGGATATCGGCTCTCGCACCCGGCGCAACATCGAGGCGCCGATCCTGCCCATGGCCGGCTTCGGCATCGACGGGGTGCTGGGCATCGACTGGCTGAAGGGCCAGCGGCTGGTGCTGGGCTTCGCCGGCAAGACCCTGGAGATCACCCGCTCCAAGCGCGAGGACAGCGCCGAGGGCAAGGTCGTGGTGCCGGCGCGGCGCAAGTCGGGCCAGCTCACCATCGTCGACGCCGACCTCAGCGGCCGCAAGATCAGCGCCATGATCGATTCGGGCTCGCAGTTCTCGCTGGGCAACAGCGCCCTGCGCCGGATCATCGAGCGGGCCGATCCGACGGCGCGCTCGCGGGTTCAGACGGTGGGCATGCTGTCGATCGCCGGCGAGCGCTTCACCGGCGAGCAGCTCAACCTGCCCTTCATCCGCCTGGGCGGCCTGACCCTGGGCAATGTGCCGGTGGTGTTCTCGGACCTGCCGGTGTTCAAGTTGTGGGACCTGCACGACAGCCCGACCATCATGCTGGGCATCGACCTGCTGGCCCAGTTCACCACGGTGTCGCTCGATTTCGGCCGCTCCGCCGTCCGCTTCGACCTCGCCGACGAGGCCAAGGCGTAGGGCGAAGGCCCCGCCGACACGATCGACGACGCAATTTCCCCAGGCCGGACGCCGCAGGCGCCGGGCCCCTCTTCCCCGCGCGTTCTAAATGATTAAAGTCCCAGGTCCCTTCCTGTCGGGGGGCGCCGGCGACTCCCTCGCACCGGCGCTTGGAGGTCCGGACCACATCATGAAGCTTACGATCGAACGGGCGGCGCTGATCAAGGCGCTGGGGCATGTGCAGAGCGCCGTGGAGCGCCGCAACACCATCCCGATCCTGTCCAATGTGCTGCTGTCGGCAGAGCGCGACCGGCTGACCTTCTCGGCGACCGATCTCGACCTGGAGATCATCGACGAGGCCTTCGCCCAGGTGGACCAGCCCGGACAGATCACCGCGCCCGCCCACACCCTCTACGAGATCGTCCGCAAGCTGCCGGAAGGCGCCGACGTCTCCCTGTCCTTCACCGGCGAGGATCCGCGCCTGACCGTCTCGGCGGGGCGTTCGCGCTTCAACCTGCCGGTGCTGCCGGCCGGCGACTTCCCGGTGATGTCCTCGGACGGCCTCTCCTCGCGGGTGCCCGTGGACGTGGGCGACCTGATCCGGCTGATCGACAAGACCCGGTTCGCGATCTCGACGGAGGAGACGCGCTACTATCTGAACGGCCTCTACCTGCACACGGTGGTGGAGAACGGGGTGCAGAAGCTGCGCGCCGTGGCCACCGACGGCCACCGCCTGGCCCTGGCCGAGATGGCCGCGCCCGAGGGATCGGCCGGGACGCCCGGCGTCATCGTGCCGCGCAAGACCATCGCCGAGGCTCGCCGCCTGCTCGAGGACGCCGGCGAGAGCGTCGACCTGCAGCTCAGCGCCCAGAAGGTGCGGCTGGATTTCGGCGGCGCGGCGCTGACCTCAAAGGTCATCGACGGCAACTTCCCCGACTACAGCCGGGTGATCCCCAAGGACAACAACCGGGTGATGATGGTCGACAACAAGCTGTTCGCCCAGGCGGTGGACCGCGTCGCCACCATCTCGGCCGAGAAGAGCCGCTCGGTGCGCATGGCCATCGAGCCCGGCAAGGTGATCCTGACGGTGCGCAACATGGAGGCCGGCCAGGCCGTCGAGGAGATCGAGGTCGACTATGACGGCGAGGCCTTCGAGCTCAGCTTCAACGCCCGCTACCTGCTGGACGTCACCGACCAGATCGGCGCCGAACAGGCTGAGTTCCGGTTCGGCGGCCCCAACGACCCAGCCCTGGTGCTCGATCCCACCGACGCCGACGTCCAGTACGTGCTGATGCCCCTGCGGGTCTAAGCCTCGACGTAGTACGTCGCTGCTGTAGGCTCACGGGCAACAGTGTCCTTGGGAGGCGGCGATGCTTAGGATTCTGATCGGCGCCGCCGTGGCCTTGGCGCTCGGGTCGCCGGCCCTGGCCCAGGCGCCGGTGGTCAAGCGCGAGGTCGGCGCCCTGGTCACCGAGAACGTGCCCGAGACGCCGCCGGCCGTCCGCGAACAGCTTCGTCGCTACCAGAACGCCCGCTCCGCCGCCTTCCTGGACTGGCTGGCCGACGGGTCCATGCTGATCGCCACCCGCTTCGGCCAGACCCCGCAGATCCACCACGTGAAGGCGCCCGGCGGCGACCGCACCCAACTCACCTTCTTCGACGAGCCGGTGATGTCGGCCACGGCGCGACCGGTGGTTCCCGGCGCCTTCGTCTTCGCCCGCGATTCCGGCGGCGACGAATACTACCAGGGCTACGCCTCGGCGGTGGAAGGCGGCGAGGCCCAGGTCACCGAGCCCAAGACCCGCAACACGGGCTTCGTCTATTCGCCGGACGGCGCCCAGCTCGCCTGGAGCCGGGTGACTCCCGGCAAGGGCGACTACGATATCATGCTGATGCGCACCGGCGAGGCGGAAACCCGACGAGTGGCCTTGCAGGGGACCGGGGCCGTCGGCCCCGTGACCTTCTCGGCCGATGGCCGCGCCATGCTCTATCGAAGGGTGATCTCGGCCCAGTCGGGCAAGGCCTTCGTGCTGGACCTGGCCACCGGTCAGAGCCGCGAGATCAACCGGTCCAAGACGCTCGTCGCCTATTCCGGCGGGGAGTTCACACCCGACGGCGCCCGGGTGCTGATGCTGTCGAACGAGGGCTCGGAGGTCGCCCGCCTGGTGGAATACGACCTGGCGAGCGGCAGGAAGTCCGTGGTGGCCGACGGCGGGGCCTGGGACATCGAGACCTTCGACCTGTCCGACGATGGCCGCCTGTTGGCCTATTCCATCAACCAGGACGGCCGCTCCAAGGTGGTGGTGGCCGACCGGATCACCCGCCGCGCCCTGCCCCAGCCGGACCTGCCGGTGGGCGTGCTGGCCGACCTGAAGTTCTCGCCCGACGGCGCGCGGCTGGCCATCGGGCTGAACGCGGCGACCTCGCCCGCCGACGTCTGGACCTGGGACCTGGAGGACGCGAAGCTGACCCGCTGGACCCACAGTGAGATGGGGGGCCTGAAGTCCGGCGACATGGTCGAGCCGGCCCTGGTCCGCTTCCCGAGCTTCGACCAGCGCCAGATCCCGGCCTGGATCTACCGGGTGAGGGCCGCGAAGGCGCCGACGCCAGTGATCATCGACATCCACGGCGGGCCGGAAGGCCAGTCGCGGCCTGGCTTCTCCAGCACCTACCAGTACTGGGTGAACGCCCTGGGGGCGGCGGTGATCTCGCCCAATGTCCGCGGCTCGACCGGCTACGGGAAGACCTATCTGGCGCTCGACAACGCCATGCTGCGCCAGGACTCGGTGAAGGATATCGGCGCCCTGCTGGACTGGATCGCCACCCAGCCGGACCTGGACAAGAGCCGGGTGGTGGTCTCGGGCGGCTCCTATGGCGGCTTCATGACCCTGGCGGCGCTGGCGGCCTATAACGACCGTCTGGCGGGGGCCATCGACACGGTGGGCATCAGCGACTTCACCACCTTCCTGACCAATACCGAGGGCTACCGTCGCGATCTGCGCCGGGTGGAGTACGGCGACGAGCGGGACCCGAAGATGAAGGCCGAGTTCGACCGCATCTCGCCGCTCAACCTGACGGCCAGGATGACCAAGCCGCTGTTCGTCATCGCCGGCTTCAACGATCCGCGCGTGCCCTGGACCGAGGGCGAGCAGATGGTCGCCAAGGTCCGCGCCAACGGCGGCGACGTCTGGTGGATGATGGCCAAGGACGAAGGCCACGGCTTCCGCAAGAAACAGAACCGCGACGCGTTGCGGGAGGCCGAGACGCTGTTCCTGCGGAAGGTGTTCGGGGCCGGGTCCTAGGGCTTGGTGGCCGGCGGATAGCACTGACGGTCAGCGCAGAAGAGCCGGCGGGCCTCCGCATCGACCAAGCCAGAATAGTGAGCGTGTATCTCGTCCACCTCGGCGTAGAGCCCGTCCGTGAAGTGGACCGATGGATCCGCGCCATGCGCCAGGGCGAGCTTCAACTGGGCCTCGGTGAAGAGCCTCGCTTGGGCGGCTGCCAATGCCTCCGCCAGATGCGGCAATTCTCGAATGAACGCGCCTCGCAAGGCGCCCGAGGCCGCGGCCTGATCGGCCGCGTCGGCCATCATCCCCCCAATCTCCCCGTCGAGAGCCGCCACACTGGCGGTGATATTCTCAACGATGCGCTCTCGCGCGATGAACTGGCGGGCGAGCGCCAGGCGCGCGGGGTCCGGTGGTGAGCTCTTTGGAGCGGTCAGCTCCTGGCTCGCGGCGGGGAACTCGACCAGCACTGAGATAGTCTCGCCCTGGGCGCCGGCCGACATCAAGTTCGGGTGCAGCCTGTAGCTGTTGCTCAAGTGGTTCGCGGCACGGCCAAATCCGAAGCCCGCGGGCGACTCGGCGACCGATGTGCAGAAGGAAGGCGCAGCGGCCTGACTCACAATGCAGTTCAAGTTCGCCCAGCCCGCGATATTGAAGGCTTGGGCCAATGGAGGCCGAGCCGCTATCCGTGCAGCTTCGTCCGGCGACTCCAGCCATTCCGGCGATTGTATGCCGACGCCCGATACGGGCTGGGGGATCCCGATCCGGCAACGTTCATTCACACAGAAGGCGGTGCGGGCGGCGACCGCGACGTTTCTGAAATGCGCCTGGAAGACGGCGGCAAACTCCTGGCGAAGGCCCTCTGCTCCACCATCCAGGGCAATGCCCTCAGGCGATGATCGGAAGGCGATCGTCGCCTCCATCTGCTCGTCTGTCGCAAGGGATGCGTAGTGCTCAGCGACTGCTTGCGACCAGGATGGCGCGATCTTCCCGATGGCCGAGAGCAGGGCCTTCCGCGCCGCGACTCGGGTCTCGATGTCGACATCGGTTTGCGGGGTGATTTCTAGCGCGAGCGCTGTCCCCGCATAGTCGGCGGTCAGCTTCGCTAGGACCGCCGCTCTCAATTTCGGTGTCAGAGCGGCGACGACGGCGGATTTCGGCTTGCCCTGCACGGGCAGCACTGAACTGGCCTTATCTGGAAGTTTGAACCGCAGTGGGATGCGCACCGTTCCGCTATCCACGGGCTGGCTATCCACAGTCTTCGGCGTCATTCGGAAGGTCTCGGTCGCCTTCAGGGCCGCAGCGCCAAATCCCAAGCCCGCCGGAAACTGGTCGACGACCAGGCAATGACGCAGGTGTCCCGTGGTGTCGACCAAGCACGAAACCGTCGCACGGCCGGCGAGTCCCAGTTCCTGAGCGAGATGGGGGTAGACCTGCTGCAACACCTCCGGCGTCGGGCGAACCAGCCAGTCGGGGTTGGTCACAATGGTCGGCCGCGGTTGGGCCTGGGCCGCCCCAGCCAGAAGCACCGCTGCCACGCAAATCGCGCGACCCGCCCAAACTCTCGTCATGCCGACCCCCGCAACCCCAGGGCGCACCCTAGCCTAGCTTGGCCGGGGCTCAAGCCCCGCCCCCTTCGCGCGGGCGCGCGAAACCCGCTATGACCCGCCGGTGACCGCCTTCAGCCACCTGACCCTGACAGACTTCCGCTCCTATGCGCGGGCCGAGCTCGCCCTCGACGGGCGGCCGGTGTTCCTGGTGGGGCCCAACGGGGCGGGCAAGACCAACCTACTGGAGGCCATCAGCCTGTTCACCGCCGGCCGGGGGCTGCGTGGCGCGGCCATCGCTGAGCTTGGCCGCCGCCAGCCGGGCGAGACCCAGGGTCGGGCCTGGGCGGTGGCCGCCGTCATCGTCGAGGCCGGCGAGGAGACCCGCGTCGGCACGGGGGTTGAGACCCCTGGCGCGGCGCGGCGCACCGTGCGGCTGGAGGGCGAGGCCGTGCCGCCGGGACGGCTGGCCGACCTGCAGCGCCAGGTCTGGCTGACCCCGGCTCAGGACCGGCTGTTCCTCGAGGGCGCGGGCGACCGCCGGCGGTTCCTGGACCGCCTGGTGTTCGCCGGCGAACCCAGCCATGCGGCCCATGTCTCGGCCTACGAGAAATCCCAGCGCGAGCGCATGCGGCTGCTCACTGATGGGCCGGCTGACCCCGCCTGGCTCTCGGCCCTGGAGGCCCGGCTCGCCGAGGCCGGAGCCCTGATGGCCGAGGCCCGCGCCCGCACCCTGGCCGCGCTGCAGGCGGAGATCGACGGCCGCGGCGACCGGCCCTTCCCGCAGGCGAAGCTGACGCTCACCGGCGACTGGGAGCGGATGGCCGGCGAGGGGGTCGAGTTCGCCGAGATCGAGGCTCGGCTGGCCCGGTCGCTGGCGTCGGCGCGCGACCGCGACGCCGCCGCCGGGCGGGCGCTGACCGGCCCCCATCGGGGCGATCTGCTGGTGGTGCACGCCGAAAAGGACCGTCCGGCGGCGGAATGCTCGACCGGCGAGCAGAAAGCCCTGATTTTGAACCTTGTTTTGGCCCAGGCGGCGCGTCTTTCGCGTGCAGAATCGGCGCCAAACCCTATATTGTTGCTGGATGAGGTCGCAGCGCATCTGGACCGCCGCAGGCGGGCCGCGCTGTTCGAC
>NZ_JAUYNW010000086.1 GCF_030698145.1 Phenylobacterium sp.
AACCTCGACATGGCGGTGATCCGCGAGCACCTGGCCGCCAAGGGCCTGGGCCTGCACAACGACCTGCAGAACGAGCACTCCATCGTCGGCAACAACCCCTTCATCCTGATGTTCAAGGAGTTCGCCACCAACGCCCAGTACGACCGCGACGGCGCCAAGCTGCTGGCCGGCCAGATGCGCACGGGCTTCGGGCTCACCGAACCCAACCACGGCTCGGACGCCACCTTCATGGAGACCACCGCGGTTCCGCAGGAGAAGGACGGCAAGCCCGGTTGGCTGATCCAGGGCGAAAAGATGTGGACCACGGGGATGCACGTGGCGACCCACGTCATGGTCTTCGCGCGCACCAGCGGCGAGGACGGCGACGCCAAGGGGATCACCTGCTTCATCGTCCCCGCCGACACCCCCGGCGTGAAGGTCGAGGAGTATCTGTGGACCTTCAACATGCCCACGGACCACCCGCGGGTCAGCTTCACCAATGTCTGGATCCCCGAAGACAGCTATTGGGGCCAGATCGACCGGGGCCTGGGGCTGGGACAGAGCTTCGTGCATCAGAACCGCATCCGCCAGGCGGCGTCCTCGCTCGGCGCGGCGGTCTACTGCATCGAGGAGAGCGTGAAATACGCGCGCAACCGCAAGCCGTTCGGCAAGCCGCTGTCGGACAACCAGGGCATCCAGTTCCCGCTGGTGGAGCTGGCCACCCAGGCCGAGATGCTGCGCCTGCTGATCCGCAAGACCGCCTGGGACATGGACCGCATGGAGCACAAGGAGATCGAGCGGACGATCTCCGACAAGGTCTCCATGTGTAACTACTGGGCCAACCGCCTGGTCTGCGAGGCCGCCGACCGGGCCATGCAAGTGCACGGCGGCATCGGCTATTCGCGCCACAAGCCCTTCGAGCACATCTACCGCCACCACCGCCGCTACCGGATCACCGAGGGCTCGGAAGAGATCCAGATGCGCAAGGTCGCCGCCTTCCTGTTCGGCTATCTCGGGCCCAAGCGAGCGCAGTTCAAAGAGGCGGAGGCCGCGGGCGGCGAATATGTGCAACCTATCCCGGCGCGCCACTGACTGGGACGACGCTGTGAGGTCGACTATTTTCTCGGCCTGATGTCGGGTCGGGGCGTCCTCGTTCGTCGTTCCAGTGTAACCGGACCGGAGGACGCTTGATGACGATACCGACAGGCCACAGCCCCAGCCGGCGGCTGATGCTGGCCGCGGGCGCGTCGGCCGCCGCCGGGCTCGCCGCGAGCGACAGGGGATTTGCCATGGAAACCAAGACGAAGACCGGCGGATATGCCGAGGTCGACGGCCTCAGCGTCTATTATGAGCTGCACGGCGGCTCGCCGACCGGCGGCCAGACGCCGATGGTGCTGCTGCCCGGCGGGGTGATGGCGATCGACACGGCCTTCACCGCCGACATCATCCCGCGGTTCTCCAAGACCTGGCCGATCATCGCCATCGAGCCCCAGGGCCACGGGCACACGGGCGACCGCGAGGGCCCGTTCAAGCTCGAGCGGATGAGCGACGACGTGGCCGGCTTGCTCAACCATCTGGGCGTCAAGCAGGCCCACCTGTTCGGCCACAGCCTGGGCGGAATGATCGCGACGGGCGTAGCGATCCGCCATCCGGCCCTGGCGGCCAGCCTGACCACGGTGGGCGCCAGCTACAATCTCGACGGCATGCTGCCCGAACTGGCCAAGCTGCAGCGCGGCGAGATCAAGGAGCCCTCGGCGGAGCTAGCGCCGCTGCTGCCGACGGAGGCCGACTTCGCCGCCTGGCAAGCCAACTATAACAAGCACAATCCCAAGCCGGAGACCTTCTTCCCGGTGCTGGAGAAGCTGAACGCCATGCTGGCGTCGTGGGAGGGCTGGACCCCGTCGCAGCTCGGCTCCATTCGCGCCAAGACGCTGGTGGCCATCGGCGACAACGACTTCACCCGCATCGAGCACGCCGCGGAGATGAAACGGCTGATCCCCGGCGCCCAGCTCGCCGTCCTGCCGGGCACGACGCACATGGGCCTCATAGACCGCGGCGCCTGGCTCCAGCCGCTGATCGCGGCGCGGATCGCCGCGGCCTAGGCGGCGACGGCCGCGCCATAGAGGCGGTCGAACACCGGCGGCAGGCTGTCGGGCAGGCCCAGCAGGGGGCCGGACGACAGCAGCAGGACGGCTTCGTCGCCGCGCAGGTCCGACAGCGCCTCGATGACCGCCTGGGCGCTGGCGACGCCCTGCACCGGCACGCCGGCGGCGGCGGTGCGGGCGACGATCTCCTCGTGGGTGGACTGGTGGTGGCTGGCCGCGCCGTGGGTGGGCGGCGGGATCATCAGCACCCTGGCCGCGCCCTCGAACACCGTGTCGTACCAGGCGAGCGCGTCGCGGGAGCGCCAGGAGAAGGTGTGCGGCTCGAAGACCACGATCAGCGGGCGCTGCGGATAGTGCAGGATCATCGCCTCGATGGCCGAGCGGGCCTTTTCGTAGGACGAGCCAAAGCCCTCGATCACCGGGACCGAGGAGCTGGCGGTCAGGCGGTCCAGGCGGCGACGGATGCCGCCGAAGCTCTCCAGGGCGCGGGCGAGCTGGTCGGGGCTCACCAGGCCGCGCTCCAGCAGGTAAGCCGCCACGCCGACGATGTTCTCCACGTTGTGCGCGCCGAGCAGCTGGGTGCGCAGGGCGGTCTCGCGGCCGTCCGGCGCGACCAGGGTGAAGCTGGTGGTGTCGCCGAACGTCACGTCGCGGCTGAACCAGCCGTCGCAGGGGGCGGTGTCGTACCAGACCACGCGGGCCTTGGTGTGATGGGCCACGGCGCGGATCGCCGGATGATCCTGCAGCACCGCCAGGCCGCTGGCCGGCAGGCCCTGCAGCAGCTCGACGAACGGCGCCTCATAGTTGGCGAAGGTCGGGAAGACGTTGACGTGGTCGTGGATCAGCGAGGTCAGCAGCAGGTGGTCGGGGTGGTAGAGGGCGAACTTCGAGCGGCGATCGGTCGCCGAGACGATGTACTCGTCGCCCTCCAGCACCACCTGGCCCGCGCCCCAGTGGCCGGTTTCCGGCAATGAGGGCGAGATGGCGCCGACCATCCAGCCCGGATCGGTCCCGGCCTGGCGCAGGATATGGGCCATCAGCGCCGTGCAACTGGATTTGCCGAACGAGCCGGCCACCACCGTGACCTCGCGGCCCAGCGTCGCCTCCCCCAGCATCTCGGCGAAGGTGGTCACCCGCACGCCGCGGGCGCGGGCGGCGATGACCTCGGGATTGGCTTCCGCGCCCAGCTTGGCGCTGGTCCCCAGCACCAGGACGTCGAGACCCGCGGGCAGGTTGGCCGCGTCGAAGCGGCGGTGGAACGGGAAACCCAGGGCCTCCACATAGGTCGACATGGGCGGGAAGACGTCTTCGTCGGAGCCCGAGACCTCGTGGCCCGCGTCGCGCATCAACAGCGCCACGGCGCTCATCCCGGCCCCGGCTATTCCCGTGAAATGGATCCGCATTCCAAACTGCTCCCGGCGCACGGCCCGCCCCCGTACTGACTAGCGGAGGATGGCGGGCGGCCTCAAGGCTCGCCTGCCCGACGCGGCGTTTTGGATCAGGCCCCAGGGGGCCTTAATCCTTGCTTAACCATGTCGGCGGAACCTGACGTCGTCTTCTCCGGAAGACACCCCACCATCACCGACTTCGTAAAGCCCGGCCTCGGCCGGGCTCTTTTTTCGAGGCTGGCCCCTTTTTCTCAAGCAAGCTGGGCGGCAAGATATCCATGGCTTGCGCGCCCGCCCGACGCGACGTATATCGCCGCCTCCAATGTGATCCCCGATAGCTCAGCTGGTAGAGCAGTCGGCTGTTAACCGACTTGTCGCAGGTTCGAGTCCTGCTCGGGGAGCCATTTGGATCTTTTGAGGCGCGCAGGGCCGCCTCCTTCTCCCGAAACCGGCGCTAAAGCGGCTTCAACTCGCCCAGCATGGTCGGGATCAATTCGGCGACCGTCGGGTGGATATGCACCGCCCGCTGCAGCACCGAATAGGGCGCCTTGGCGTACATCAGGTCGAGCACGCCGTGGATCGCCTCGTCGCCCGAGGCGCCCAGGATCGAGGCGCCCAGGATCTCGCGGCTGTCGGCGTCGACCAGGATGCGCATGAAGCCCTGGGTCTCGCCGCGCTCCACGGCCCGTCCGACCCGGCTCATCGGCCGCGTGCCGACCAGGACCTTGCGTCCCGAGGCACGCGCCTCGGCTTCCGACATGCCCACCCGCCCGAGCGGCGGGTCGACATAGAGAGCGTAGGCGGAGATGCGGTCGCTGACCCGGCGCGGGTCGTCGTCCAGCAGGTTGGCCGCGACGATCTCGAAATCGTTGTAGGCCGTGTGGGTGAAGGCGCCCTTGCCGTTGCAGTCGCCCATGGCCCAGATGCCCTCCACATTGGTGCGGAGCTGGTCGTCGACCACGATATAGCCGCGTGGGTCCAGGGCGACCCCGGCCTTGCCCAGGCCCAGGTCGTCGGTGTTGGGCCGCCGACCTACGGCCAGCAGGGCATGGGAGCCCAGCACCTCGGGCGCGCCGTTCTCGCAGTCCACGCCCACGGCGATGTGGGGGCCGTGCTGGCGGAAGCTGATGCACTCGGCCTTCAGGCGGAAGGCGATCCCCTCGCCTTCCAGGATCTCGCGGATGGCCTCGGACACGTCCTCGTCCTCACGGCCGATCAGCCGCGGCCCCTTCTCGACCACCGTGACCTGGGCGCCGAAGCGGCGGTACATCTGGGCGAACTCGAGCCCGATATAGCTGCCGCCGACCACCACCAGGTGGCGCGGCAGGACGTCCAGGGCGAGAATCGAGGTGTTGGTGAGGTAGTCGACCTCGTTCACGCCGGGCATGTCGGGGACCAGTGCGCGGCCGCCCACATTGATGAAGATGCGTTCCGCCTCCAGCAGGTCCTCGCCCACCCGCACCGCGCGGGGCGATTCGAATCGAGCGTGACCTACGTAGACCGCGACGCCCTTGGTCCCCCTGAGCCACGACTCGACGCCGCTCCGGGCGTCGGTGACCACCATGTCCTGGCGGGCCTTCACCCGGGCCATGTCGACGCCGACCTCGCTGGAAATAGTGACGCCGTAGTCCGCGGCGCGGCGGGCCAGGTGGGCGGCGTAGGCGCTGGCCACCAGGGTCTTGGTGGGCATGCAGCCGGTGTTGACGCAGGTGCCGCCGAACAGCTTTCGCTCGACCAGGGCCACGCTCATCCCTGCCCCGGCCAGCCGCACGGCCAGGGACGGCCCGGCCTGGCCCGCGCCGATGACGATGGCGTCGAACCTCGCCATCAGCCGAGCGAGGTCACGATCAGATAGGCGCCGCCGACGGCCACGGCGTCCTCCAGCAGGGCGATGGGGAAGTCGCGCCCGCCGATGGCGGCGGTCAGGCGGCGGCGCGCCTCATAGCCCCCCAGCGTACCGATCACCGCGCCCGTGACGCCGGCGATCAGGCCGCCCACAAGCTGGCCCTGGCCGGCGCCGATGGCCGCGCCGGCCAGGGCGCCGGTCAGCAGCCGGGTCCCGAACTGCAAGGGAACCTTGCGGCTGGGGGTCTTGGGAAGCTGGTCGGCGACCAGTTCGACGACCGCCAGCGCCGTGAGAATCCAGGGGGCGTACTTGAAGCCCAGGAAGGCCAGGGGCGTGCCGTCCAGCGCCAGCCAGCCCAGGGCCGCGGCCCAGCTCACCGCGGCCGGCGCGGTCATGGCCCGCAGGCCGGCGATGACGCCGATCGACAGGGCGAGGACGTAGAACGTCATGGCGCGATCTCCCGGAAGGACGGCTCAGCTTCTCACCGGACGCCTGCGCGGCATAGGCGCAATTCGAAGGGTTATCGCGACGCGCCGCAACCCTGGCGGCGCGTCGATTTCGCCAGATCAGCACGGCGTGATGACGATGCCTGCCGAAACAAATTGCTTTTTGGGCCAGTAGATGGTCTACGACCGTATCGAATATCGTTTTGGTTCGGCCGCTATCCCCAGTTCGAGGTAACTCGAATATCCGGACCTGCCCTCGACCCTCTCCGAAATTGGATCCCTATGCCGCTCTTGGCGCGGGGAAATATATAAGACCCGGAAGGGGACTTCTCATGGCTACCGGTATTGTTAAGTGGTTCAACGGAACCAAGGGCTTCGGCTTCATCCAACCTGACGACGGCGGCGCCGACGTGTTCGTGCACATCTCGGCCGTTGAGCGCGCCGGCATGGGTTCGCTGAACGAAGGCCAACGCGTCTCGTTCGAACTCGAGCGCGATCAGCGCAGCGGCAAGATGTCGGCTGGTCAGCTGCAATCCGCCTAAGGCCTTAGCGGGCGCAAGCCCGCCTCTGCCAGACGGGCCGGCTCACGCCGGCCCGTTTTCATTTTTCGACGACCTCGCCGGCGTTCCGGCGGAGAGGAGGCCTCGTATGGCCAAGGAAGAGCTGATTGAATTTGACGGACTGATCGTCGAACTGCTGCCTGAGGGCCGGTTCCGCGTGAAGCTGGACAACGATCATGAGATTCTCGCCTACACGGCGGGCAAGATGAAGAAGAACCGCATCCGCTCGCTGGTCGGCGACCGCGTCATCGTCGAGATGACCCCCTACGACCTGACCCGCGGCCGCATCACCTATCGCCACAAGACCGACGGCCCCCGGGTCGGCGGCGGCGGCGCGCGGCCCACGTTCCGCAAGCGGTAGTGCGCTGAGCGAGATCCTCCCCCAGCGCGCAGCGCGGTTTGGGGGAGGTGGATCGTCGCCTCGTCGCGACGAGACGGAGGGGGTTGAAGCCCCCGAAAGCGAGTCAAAGTCCCCCTCAGTCAGCTTCGCTGACAGCTCCCCCAGAGGGGGAGCATCTAGGCGGAGTCAGATCGTGCGCGCCTAGCAGGCTGTTGAAAAAGTAAAATTGGACTCGCTTTGGTCGCTCATTGAGCTCCCTTCGATTCCTGTTCGTTCTGGGACGTTCCGTGAACTCCCGACTTTTTCAACAGCCTGCTAGTCCTTGGCGCGTTCCAGGTAGCTGTTGTCCTCGGTGAGGATCACCACCCGGGTGCCGACGGCGATATAGGGCGGCACGGTGGTCTTCACGCCGTTCGACAGCAGGGCCGGCTTGTAGGACGACGAGGCGGTCTGGCCCTTCACCGACGGCTCGGTCTCCACGATCTCCAGGGTCACCGTGCGCGGCAGGGTGATGGCGATCGGCACGTCGTTGTGCGTCGCGAGCTGGATGGTCATGCCCTCCTGCAGGAACGGTGCAGCGTCGCCGATCACGTCGGGGCTGGCGGTGAGCTGGTCGAAGTTTTCCGGGTTCATGAAATGGAAGCCGTCGCCGTCCTGGTACAGGAAGGTGTGGTTGCGGTCGTCCACGAAGGCCTTCTCGACCTGCTCGGTGGTGCGGTAGCGTTCCGAGACCTTCACACCGTCGGAGATGCGCCGCATGTTGAGCTGGGTCACCGGCGTGCCCTTGCCGGGATGGATGTTCTCGGCGTTCAGGACCACATACAGCTTGCCGTCGATGTCGACGACGGCGCCTTTGCGCAGGGAGCTGGCGATTACCTTCAAGTCGGTCTTCCTCGGGTTCGCGGCGGATTCGTCGGCCGCGTCGATGATGCTTTGCCCGCCCCTATAGCGAACCTTGCCAGGATCGCCATAGCTCTCCCGCTTCGCGCGGGGCCTGCGACACCGTAAACAGCAGCATGCCGAGCCTCCTCCCCTCGCCCTGGTGGCGCGCCGACAACCACCTTGACCGCCGGCCGTTCCTGATCGCGCGCAACGCCATCAAGCGCGCGCTGCGCGCCTGGTTCGACGACGCGGGCTTCACCGAGGTGGAGACCGCGGCCCTCCAGGTATCGCCAGGCAACGAGGCCCACCTGCACGCCTTCGCCACCGAGGCGGTCACCACCGACGGCGCCCGCTCGCCGCTCTACCTGCACACCTCGCCGGAGTTCGCGGCCAAGAAACTGCTGGCGGCCGGAGAGACCCGGATCTTCGATTTCGCCCGGGTCTGGCGCAACCGCGAGCGCGGGCCGCTGCACCATCCCGAGTTCACGATGCTGGAGTGGTACCGGGCGGGCGAGACCTATGAGGCCCTGATGGCCGACAGCGCCGCCCTGATGGCCCTGGCCGCCGAGACGGTGGGAACCAAGGCCCTGACCTGGCGCGGCAAGACCGCAGACCCGTTCGCCGAGCCCGAGCGCGTGACCCTGGCGCAGGCCTTCGAGCGCTTCGCCGGCGTCGACCTGCTGGCCACCGTCGCGGCCGACGGGTCCAGCGACCGCGACGCCTTGGCGCAGGCCGCCATCGCGGCCGGCATACGCGTGGCGCCCGACGACACCTGGACCGACGTGTTCAGCCGGGTGCTGGTCGAGAAGATCGAGCCGAATCTCGGCCTGGGCCGCGCGACGATCCTCTGCGAGTACCCGATCTGCGAGGCGGCCCTGGCGCGGCCCAAGGCCGCCGATCCACGGGTGGCCGAGCGCTTCGAGCTCTATGCCTGCGGGGTGGAGCTGGCCAACGCCTTCGGCGAGCTCACCGATCCGGCCGAGCAGCGGCGTCGGTTCGAGATCGAAATGGACGAGAAGGCTCGGGTCCACGGAGAGCGCTATCCCCTCGACGAGGATTTCCTGGCGGCGTTGGCGCACATGCCCGACGCCTGCGGGATCGCGCTGGGCTTCGAGCGGCTGGTGATGCTGGCGACCGGCGCCAGCCGTATCGAGCAGGTGCTGTGGACACCGGTGGCGGCGACCGACTGATTGCTCGGCGCCGCCCCTTGGGCCATATGGCGCCATGACCTTCCAGACCACCCTGCGCAGCGCCCGCGCCCTGGCCGAGGCCCGACTGATCCCGGCCGACCAGCTGGCTGACCTGGAGCGCGTGGCCGCGCAGTACGCCGTGGCCGTCACCCCGGCCATGGCCGAGCTGGTGGAGGCCGCCGGTGATCCGATCGCGCGCCAGTTCCTGCCCGACCAGCGCGAACTCGACCTCCACCCCGACGAGAACGCCGATCCCACCGGCGACGAGGTCCGCAGCCCGATCGAGGGGATCGTCCACCGCTACCCCGACCGCGTGCTGCTGAAAGTGACCCACACCTGCGCGGTCTATTGCCGGTTCTGCTTCCGCCGCGAGATGGTCGGGCCCCAGGGCCTGGGCGCGCTGACGCCGGCCGAGTTGGACGCCGCGATCGCCTATATCGCCGCGCGTCCGGAAATCTGGGAGGTGATCGTCACCGGCGGCGATCCCCTGGTGCTCTCGCCGCGGCGCCTGGCCGACCTGATGGACCGGCTGGACGGCGTCGATCACGTAAAGGTGGTGCGCTTCCACACGCGAGTTCCCGTCGTACAACCCGAGGCGATCACCGACGAGCTGGTCGCGGCGCTGCAGCGGCCCGGCAAGGCGGTCTATGTGGCGATCCACGCCAACCATCCGCGCGAGCTGACGAAGGCCGCGCGGGCCGCCTGCGCCCGGTTCGTGGACGCGGGCGTGCCGCTGGTCAGCCAGAGCGTCCTGCTGAAGGGCGTCAACGACGATCCCGCGACCCTGGGCGCCCTGATGCGCGCCTTCGTCGAGACGCGGATCAAGCCCTATTACCTGCACCAGGGCGACCTGGCGCCGGGCACCAGCCACCTGCGGACCACGATCGACGAGGGCCAGGCCCTGATGAGGGCCTTGCGCGGCGACTATTCGGGGCTCTGCCAGCCGACCTATGTGCTCGACATCCCCGGCGGCCACGGCAAGGCGCCGGTGGGACCGAGCTATCTGAGCGCCGACGGCGCCCGGGTGACCGACCCGAACGGGACGCAGCACGCCTACCCGCCCCGCGACGCCCCGAACCTCGCCACGAGATCATAGGCCTCGCCGGGGAAGAGCTGGCGCACCTGGGTGACGTGGACGGCGCCGCGCCAGGTGCGGCGGTCCACGGCCAGGCAGGCCGTGCCGCGGGGAATCTCCAGCAGTTTCGCGCTCGCCGCGTCGGCGTTCAGCGCGCTGATCCGGTGCTCGGCCTCGGTCCAGGGCACGTGCTCCAGCAGCCAGGCGCCCGGCGGGTCCTGCGCGAAGTCGACCTCGGCGGCCTGGGGCGCCACGGCCAGGCTGATCAGGCGGTCCTCGATGGCCAGGGGCCGGCCCGCGGCCAGGTGCAGGCCCCTCAACTCCAACAAGGCGCCTCCGCCGGCGAGTTCGGTCTCCGCCGGGCCCTTGGCCGCCCTGCGACGAACCGAGATCAACCGGAACGCATAGGGCTGGCCGCGCCGAGTCACCTCGGAGCGCAGGTCGGGGATGTCGAGCACCGCCGAATGCACTTTCGGCCGAGCCACGAAGGTCCCCGCTCGGCGGCGGCGCTCGACCAGGCCGTCCTGCGCCAGGGCCGAGAGGGCCTTGTTCACCGTCATCCGGGCGCAGCCGTAGGTCGCCATCAGCTCATGCTCGAAGGGCACGCGATGGCCCGGCGGCCAGGCGCCGGAGAGGATCTGGTCCTCGATCTCAGTGCGGATGCGCTGGTGCAGCGTCGCGCTCATGCCAGCACGCCCGCCATGGCCTTGCGGTAGCGCGCGCCGACGGCGTCACGGGCGTGGTGGCGTCCGCCGCTCACCCGCTTGACGCCGGCCCGCCAGACCCCGTCGACCACCCCCTGGCGTCCGGCGAACACCCAGCTATCGACCAGGGCGTCGCCCTGGCGGCCGACCAGGACCGGATGGGCGGGATCGAAGCTCACGATGTCGGCGGGCTCGCCGACCGCCAATCGGGGCGCGCCCACGCCCAGCGCCTGGGCCCCGCCGGCCAGGGCCGCACGGTAGAGGGCCGCGCCGGTCGAGTCGCCGGGCTCGGCGGCCATGACGTTGCGGTTCCGCCGCGCCAGGCGTTGGCCGTATTCCAGGGTCCGCAGCTCCTCGGCCGCGTCGATCAGGACATTGGAGTCCGAGCCGATCCCGAACCGACCGTCCTGCTGGCGGAACTCCGGCGCCAGGAACAGGCCGTCGCCCAGATTGGCCTCGGTGATCGGGCAGAGTCCCACCACCGCCTGGGACCGGGCCATGTCGGCGATCTCCTCCAGCATGACATGGGTCGCGTGGACCAGGCACCAGCGCGCGTCGACCGGGGCGTGGGACATCAGCCATTCCACCGGACGCTGGCCGGACCAGGCCAGGCAGTCCTGGACCTCCTGGGTCTGCTCGGCGATGTGGATGTGGATCGGCCTGTCGCCCCCCAGCGACACCAGGGCCGTCAGTTCCTCCGGCGTCACGGCGCGCAGGCTGTGCGGGGCCAGCCCCACAACCGCACCCGTCAGGCCTGCGAGAGCCTTGCGGCTGGCCTCCAGCAGACGGGCGAACCCGTCGACGTCATGGATGAAGCGCGCCTGGGCCGCCGTGGGCGCAGCGCCGCCGAAGCCCGAATGGGCGTAGAACACCGGCAGCAGGGTCAGGCCGATGCCGCTCTCGTCGGCCGCCGCGGCGATCCGGGCCGCCATCTCTGCGGGATCGGCGAAGGCCCCGCCTCCGCGGTCGTGATGGAGGTAGTGGAACTCGCCCACCCGCGTGAAACCGGCTTCCAGCATCTCGACATAGGCCTGGGCGGCGATGGCCTCGACCTCCTCGGGCCCGAGGCGTTGCAGGAATCGGTACATGACCTCGCGCCAGGTCCAGAAGCTGTCGCCGGCGGGGCCGCGCACCTCGGCCAGCCCCGCCATGCCGCGCTGGAAAGCATGGCTGTGCAGGTTGGGCAGGCCAGGCAGCGCCGGACCGTTGGCCGGCTCGTGGGCGGAGCGCCCCGTCCCGGTCTCGACGCCGGCGATCTGGCCGCCCCTCAGCGTCAGCCGGACGTCCCGCGCCCAACCGTTTTCCAGGAGGGCGCTCTCGAACCATAGGGTCGTCGTCGGATCGGTCACTGGACAAGCCTCCCGTCTCGGACATATGTCTATACATATTCGACGACCGAGGGAAGGAGGCGGCCATGCGCTGCGACAGGGTCTGGGCCCGGGCCCGCCTCGCCACGCTCGCCTCCGGGCGGCCGGGGCTAGGTGAGGTGGAGGATGGATGCATCGCCGCGCTCGACGGCCGCATCGTCTATGCCGGTCCGGCCTTCGAGGCGCCGGTCTTCGAGGCCGCCGAGGTCATCGACTGCGAGGGCCGCTGGATCACGCCCGGCCTGATCGACCCCCACACCCACCTGGTGTTCGGCGGCGATCGCGCCCACGAGTTCGAGCTTCGGCTGGCCGGCGCCTCCTATGAGGAGATCGCCCGGGCGGGCGGCGGCATCGTCTCGACCATGGCCGCCACGCGGGCGGCCAGCGAGGACGCGCTGGTCGAAACCGCCCTGTCCCGCCTGGACGCCCTGATCGCCGAGGGCGCCACCACGGTGGAGGTCAAGTCCGGCTACGGCCTGTCGCTGGAGCACGAGCTGAAGTCGCTGCGGGCCGCCCGCGCCCTGGCCCGCCGACGGCCGGTGACGATCAGGACCACCTTCCTGGGCGCCCACACCCTGCCCCCCGAATTCGCCGGCGACGCGGACGGCTATATCGCCCTGGTCTGCCGCGAGATGATCCCGTCGCTCGCCGCCGAGGGCCTGGCAGACGCTGTGGACGCCTTCTGCGAAGGCATCGGCTTCACCCCCGCCCAGACCCGTCGCGTGTTCGAGACGGCCAAGGCGCATGACCTGCCCGTGAAGCTGCACGCCGAGCAGCTCTCCAACCTGCATGGCGCGGCGCTGGCGGCCGAGTTCGGGGCGCTGTCGGCCGATCATCTTGAGCACCTGGATGAGGCCGGAATCGCGGCCATGGCCAGGGCCGGCGTCGTCGCCACCCTGTTGCCCGGCGCCTACTACTTCGTCCGCGAAACCAAGCTGCCGCCGATCGAGGCCCTGCGCGCCGCCGGCGTGCCGATCGCCCTGGCCACCGACTGCAATCCAGGCACCTCGCCGCTGACTTCTCTGCTGCTCACCATGAACATGGGCGCGACCCTGTTCCGGCTGACCGTCGAGGAATGCCTGGCCGGCGTCACGCGCGAGGCGGCCCGGGCGCTGGGCCTGCTGGCCGAGACCGGGACCCTGGAGCCCGGCAAGCGCTGCGACCTCGCCATCTGGGACATCGAGCGCCCGGCCGAACTCGTCTATCGCATGGGGTTCAACCCGCTCCATGCCCGCGTCTGGAGTGGACTATGAACGACGTCGTCATGCGGCCCGGCGCGGTGAGCCTCGCGGAATGGCGGGCCATCTACGGCGGCGCGCGCGCCACCCTCGACCCGGCCTCCGCCCCCTTGATCGCCGCCAGCGCGGCGGCCGTAGAGCGCATCCTGGCCCGGGGCGAGCCGGTCTACGGCATCAATACCGGCTTCGGGAAACTGGCCAGCGTCCGCATCGAGGCAGGCGACCTAGAGACCCTGCAGCGCAATATCGTGCTGTCGCACGCCGCGGGCGTTGGCGAGCCGTCGCCGGTTCCGGTGATCCGGCTGATGCTGGCGCTCAAGCTGGCGAGCCTGGCCCAGGGCGCTTCCGGCGTAAAACCAGCTACGATCGCGCTGCTGGAGGCCATGCTGGCCAAGGGCCTGACCCCGGTGATCCCGGCGCAGGGTTCGGTGGGCGCTTCGGGCGACCTGGCCCCGCTCGCCCACATGGCCGCCACCATGATCGGGGTCGGCGAGATCTTCGTCGGCGAGGCCCGCCTGCCCGCCGCCGCCGCCCTGGCCCAGGCCGGCCTCGCGCCCCTGACCCTGGGTCCCAAGGAAGGCTTGGCCCTGCTGAACGGCACCCAATTCTCGAACGCCAATGCGCTGGCGGCCCTGTTCGAGACCGAGCGGCTGTTCCAGACCGCGCTGGTGACCGGCGCCCTCTCCACCGAGGCCGCCAAGGGCTCGGACACCCCGTTTGATCCTCGCATCCACGCCCTGCGCCGCCACGCGGGCCAGATCGAGACCGCCGACGCCCTGCGCGCCCTGATGGCCGGCTCGGCGATCCGCGCCTCGCACCTGCAAGGCGATGAGCGGGTGCAGGACCCGTACTGCCTGCGCTGCCAGCCCCAGGTGATGGGCGCGGCCCTCGACGTCCTTCGCCAGGCGGCGATGACCCTGGGAACCGAGGCCAATGGGGTCACCGACAATCCGCTGATCTTCCCCGACACCGACGAGGCGCTGTCCGGCGGCAACTTCCACGCCGAGCCGGTGGCTTTCGCGGCCGACATGATCGCGCTGGCCGTGTGCGAGATCGGTTCGCTGGCCGAGCGCCGGGTCGCCATGCTGGTCGACCCGGCGCTCTCGGGTCTCCCTGCCTTCCTAACCCCCAAGCCGGGGCTCAATTCCGGCTTCATGATCCCGCAGGTGACCGCCGCGGCCCTGGTTTCGGAGAACAAGCAGAAGGCCTTTCCGGCCAGCGTCGACTCCATCCCGACCTCGGCCAACCAGGAGGACCACGTCTCCATGGCCGCCCACGGCGCGCGCCGGCTGCTGGGCATGGTGGACAACGCCACCGCGGTGATCGGGATCGAGCTGCTGGCCGCCGTCCAGGGCTGCGACTTCCACGCGCCCTTGACCTCCAGCGCGGTTCTGGAGGCGGCCCGCGCCCTGCTGCGCGGCCAGGTCCCGCACCTCACCGACGATCGCCACTTCCACCCCGACATGGTCGCCGCCATCGCCCTGGTGCGCTCCGGCGCGGTGATCGCCGCGGCCGGCGCCGTCCCCCTGCCGGGCGTCTCGTGATGGAGTGGCTGGAGGTCCATCGCGGCGACGCGCCCCTGGTGGTCAGCTTCCCGCACACCGGGACCCTGATCCCGCTGGAGATCGAGAAGCGCATGGTCTCGCCCTGGCTGGCGCGCAAGGACGCCGACTGGTGGATTGACCGGCTCTACGGCTTCGCCCACGACCTGGGCGCCACCACGGTGCGTACCGCCATCAGCCGCACGGTGATCGACGTGAACCGCGACCCGTCCGGCGCCTCGCTCTATCCGGGCCAGGCGACCACCGAGCTCTGCCCGACCACCACCTTCGACGGCGAGCCGATCTATGACGGGGCCGGCCCCGACGAGGCGGAGGTCGCACGGCGTCGGACGACCTATTTCGAGCCCTATCACGCGGCCTTGGACGCCGAGCTGGCGCGGCTGCGCTCGGTCCACGGCAAGGTGGTGCTCTATGAGGCCCACTCGATCCGCTCAGTGATCCCGCGGCTGTTCGAGGGCGAGCTGCCGAATTTCAACCTGGGCACCAATTCCGGGGCGAGCTGCGCTCAAGCCCTGACCGCGGCGGTCGAGGCGGCCTGCGACGCCAGCGGCTATTCCCGCGTCACCAACGGCCGCTTCAAGGGCGGCTGGACCACGCGCCGCTACGGCCAGCCGCAGGCCGGCGTCCACGCGATCCAGATGGAGCTCGCCTGCCGCGGCTACATGGACGATCCGTCCGAGGCGCCGACCCCGGCCACCTGGCCCGCCCCCTATTCCGACGCCCAGGCCGCGCCCATGCGCGCGGCCCTCACCGATGTCCTGAAGGCCTGCCTCGCCTTCGCCAAAGCCTGAGCCCCGCCATGACCCGCCTCGACACCACCCGCGTCATCCGTCCCGCCACGGGCACGACCCTCACCGCCAAGAGCTGGCTCACCGAAGCGCCGCTGCGGATGCTGATGAACAACCTGCACCCCGACGTGGCCGAGCGCCCGGAGGAGCTGGTGGTCTATGGCGGCATCGGCCGGGCGGCGCGGGACTGGGAGAGCTTCGACAAGATCGTCGAGACCCTGCGCCGATTGGAGGACGACGAGACCTTGCTGGTCCAGTCGGGCAAGCCGGTGGGGGTGTTTCGGACCCACGCCGACGCGCCGCGGGTGCTGATCGCCAACTCCAACCTGGTGCCGCGCTGGGCGACCTGGGAGCATTTCAACGAGCTCGATCGCAAGGGCCTGGCCATGTACGGCCAGATGACCGCCGGCTCGTGGATCTATATCGGCGCCCAGGGCATCGTGCAGGGCACCTACGAGACCTTCGTGGAGATGGGCCGCCAGCACTATGGCGGCGACCTCTCCGGCCGCTGGCTGCTGACCGCGGGCCTGGGCGGCATGGGCGGGGCCCAGCCGCTGGCCGCGGTGATGGCCGGGGCCTCGTGCCTGGCCATCGAGTGCAACCCGGCCAGCATCGCCATGCGTCTGCGCACCGGCTATCTCGACCGATCCACCGAGGACCTCGACGAGGCCCTGGCCTGGATCGAACAGTCCTGCCGCGACAAGACCCCGATCTCGGTGGGCCTGCTCGGCAACGCCGCCGAACTGCTGCCGCTGATGTTCGAGCGCGGGGTGCGGCCCGACCTGCTCACCGACCAGACCTCAGCCCACGACCCGATCAACGGCTACCTGCCCAAGGGCTGGAGCCTGGAGCGGTGGGCGGCCATGCGCGACCAGGACCCCAAGCAGGTGGAGGAAGCCGCGCGAGCTTCGATGGCCGAGCACGTCCAGTCGATGCTGGATTTCCAGGCGGTGGGCGTGCCGACCGTCGACTACGGCAACAACATCCGCCAGATGGCCAAGGAGGAAGGCGTGACCAACGCCTTCAACTTCCCGGGATTCGTGCCGGCCTATATCCGCCCGCTGTTCTGCCGCGGGATCGGGCCGTTCCGCTGGGCGGCGCTGTCGGGGGACCCGGAGGATATCTTCAAGACCGACGCCAAGGTCAAGGAACTGATCCCCGACAACGCCCACCTGCACAACTGGCTCGACATGGCCGCCAAGCGGATCAAGTTTCAAGGCCTGCCGGCGCGGATCTGCTGGGTGGGTCTCGGGGACCGCCATCGCCTGGGCCTGGCCTTCAACGAGATGGTGGCCTCGGGCGAGCTGAAGGCCCCGGTGGTGATCGGCCGCGACCACCTGGACTCAGGCTCCGTCGCCTCGCCCAACCGCGAGACCGAGGCCATGCGCGACGGCTCCGACGCGGTCTCCGACTGGCCGCTGCTCAACGCCCTGCTGAACACCGCCTCAGGCGCCACCTGGGTGTCGCTGCACCATGGCGGCGGGGTGGGCATGGGCTTCTCGCAGCACGCCGGCATGGTCATCGTCGCCGACGGCACCCCGGCGGCGGCCAAGCGGCTTGAGCGCGTGCTGTGGAACGACCCGGCCAGCGGGGTCATGCGCCATGCCGATGCGGGCTACGACATCGCGCTGGCGGTCGCCCGCGAGAAGGGGCTCGACCTGCCGGGCATCCTACCGTGAGCGTCCAGGTCCTGCGCGCCGCCGACCGGATCGCGACGCCGTGGAAGAACGGCGGCGGGGTCACCCGCGAACTGGCGGTCTCCCCGCCCGACGCGGACATGGAGACCTTCGACTGGCGGATCAGCGTCGCCGACGTGACGCAGGGCGGCCCGTTCTCGGCCTTCCCCGGGATCGACCGTGTGCTGACGGTGATCGAGGGCGCGGGCCTTTCCCTGTCCATCGACGGCCGGGCGGCGGTGATGCTCGACGCCGCTTCGCCGCCCCTGCCCTTTCCCGGCGAGGCGCGCTGCGAGGCGAGCCTGCGCCTAGGCGCGATCAGCGACCTCAATGTCATGGTCCGGCGCGGTGCGTGGCGGGCCCACGTGCGGCGCCGTTCGCTGGACGCCGGAGACGCCCTCACAGGGGCGGCGACCCAGACCCTGATGTTCGCCCTGGAGCCTGTCACAGCCGGCTGGCCCGGCGGCGAGGCCAGGCTGGAACGCGAGGACGCCTTGCTGGTCCCGAGCGGGACCCCGGTGACCTTCGCCGGGGCGGTGCGGCTGATCCTCGCCGAGATCGATACCTAGTCCACCGGCACGGTGTAGTTCAGGGCCAGCCGGCCGCCGTCCGGATAGATGGTCTGGCCGGTCATGTAGGAGGAGTCCTCGCTGGCCAGGAACACTGCCACGCGACCGATCTCCTCGGGCTGGCCGAAGCGCTTCAGCGGCGTGCGCTGCAGGACCCTGCGGCGCGCGTCGTCGTTCTCCATCACGCCCTTCAGGATGTCGGTGACGATGGTGCCCGGCCCGATGGCGTTGACCCGGATACCGTGGGGGGCGAGGCCCAGCGCCATGGCCTTGGTGAGTTGGCCGATGCCGCCCTTGGAGGTCACGTAGGCGATCTGGTTCGGGATCGCCATGATCGCGTTGATCGAGGACATGTTGATGATCGCGCCCTTGATCTTGGCGTCGACCATGTGGCGCGCGACGGTCTGGCCGATCACGAAAGGCGCGCGCAGGTTGATGGCCAGCACCCGGTCGAAGTCCTCAAGCTCGGCGTCGAGGATGTCGCCCGGGGCCAGAACCCCGGCGTTGTTCACCAGGATGTCGATGCGCCCCATCAGCGCCGCGGCCTTGATCACGCCGGCCCGCGCCGCATCGGCGTCGGCGACGTCGCAGGCCAGGGCGTGGACCTTGCGGCCCGAGCGCTTGGCCAGGTCGGCCGCCGCGGCGGTGACGCGCGGGCCGTCGATGTCCATGAGGACCATGTCGCAGCCCTCCTTGGCGAAGGCCTCGGCGCAGCCGAGGCCAATGCCGCCCGCCGCCCCGGTGATCAGGGCGCAGCGGCCTTCCAGCCGGCCGCTCACCAGGCGCCTACGTTCTGCATGGAGGTCCAGGGTTCGGCCGGAGCCTTGGCCGGTCCGGCCTGCAGCAGTTCGATGGAAATGCCGTCCGGCGAGCGGATGAAGGCCATGCGTCCGTCCCGGGGCGGCCGGTTGATCGTCACGCCGCCATCGGCCAGGCGCTGGCAAGTCTCGTAGATGTCGTCGACCGCATAGGCCAAGTGTCCGAAATTGCGCCCGCCGCCGTAGTCCTCGGCGTCCCAGTTGTAGGTCAACTCCACGGTCGGAGCCTTGCGCTCAGCCGCAGCCTCCCGATCGCCGGGGGCGCAGAGGAAGACCAGGGTGAAGCGTCCGCCCGGATTCTCGTTACGCGAGACCTCAACGAGACCGAGCTTCTCGCAGTAGAAGTCAAGCGAAGCGTCAAGATCGGCCACGCGGACCATGGTGTGTAGATACTTCACGACGTGAGCTCCCTTTGAACACTCGGCGCGTGGTGTGCCGTTAGGTTAAGGTCTACGCAAGGCTGTGCTGCGAACCTATGGCGTCAAGGGCACAATATCCGCCGAGCCGCCGACCTGTCCGCGATTTCATTTGCGCTCGGAGAACGGTGGCATAACAAGACGGCGCAACCTATTTGGTGAGCTGGGGCGTGCGGCCGGTTGGGACGGTCGCTTCTTTGCTGCTGCGCTCGGGGAAACGGCTGGATGCGCTTAAAACCACAGTACCTATTCGCCTTGATCCTGATCGGCGCGCTGATCCTGGCCTTCGCGGTCGGGACGGTGATCAACGCCACGGGCAAGGCGGGCAAGGCGGAAGCCAAGACCGCGGCCTCGACCAAGGCCGCCGACCCCACGGTCCAGGCGGTGCTGACGCCCGAGGTCGCCAGGGCCTATTCGGTCACCATTCGTGGCCGGACGGAATCGGCGCGCAGCGTCGTCGTCAAGTCCGAGACCGCCGGCGTGGTCGCCGCGACCCCCGCGGTCGAAGGTTCCTTGGTGCGCAAGGGCGCGGTGCTCTGTCGCCTGAACATCGACGCCCGCCAAGCCACTCTCGACCAAGCCCGCGCCACGCTCCGCTCGCGCGAACTGCAGCACAAGGCCTCCACCGAACTGGCGGCCAAGGGCTACCGCTCCCAGACCCAGCTCCTGCAGGACCAGGCCAATCTGGACGCCGCCTCGGCCGTCGTCCGGCAGGCCGAGATCGGCGTCGAGCAGATGAACATCCGCGCGCCCTTCAACGGCGTGTTCGACAAGCGCGAGGCCGAGATCGGCACCTACCTGTCGCCGGGCCAGGCCTGCGGCACGATGATCGAGCTCAATCCGCTGCTGATCGTCGGCGACCTGCCCGAGACCGAGGCCTCGAAGGTTAGGGTCGGCGCGAACGCCACCGCCCAGCTCACCTCGGGCGAGGCGCTGTCGGGCCGGGTCCGCTACGCCGCGCGCGAAGCCGACGCCCAGACCCGCACCTATCGGGTGGAGGTCACCGCCAGCAACCCGAACCTGATCCGCTCGGGCCTCTCGGCCTCGGTGAAGATCGGCTCCGGCGTCGGGCCCGCCCATTTGGTCCCGCTGTCCTCGCTGGTGCTGGACGCCAAGGGCCGTCAGGGCGTGCGCTATGTGCTGGACGACAACCGCGTGGCCTTCTCCCCGGTCGCGGTGCTGGAAGAGACTCCGCAGGGCATCTGGGTGACGGGTCTGCAAGGCCCCGTCCGCATAATCACCGTCGGCCAGTCTTATGTGGCCGAGGGTCAAAAGGTTCGCGTGGGCGTCGCGCGCTAGGCGCCGGCGTCCCTAGGAGACACGGCAGATGATGGGCCCCCTGATCGACGGCGCAATCAAACGGCGCAAGGTCGTGCTGGCTGTCACCTTGATCGCCAGCATCTTCGGGCTCTTCGCCTATCTGGCGATGCCGCGTGAATCCAATCCGAACATCGACTTCCCGTTCATCTCGGTGGTCGTGCCCTATCCGGGCGTGAGTCCGGAGGACGCCGAGCGTCTGCTCGTGCGCCCGCTCGAGACCGAGTTGCAGAGCATCGAAGGCATCAAAGAGATGAACGCGGTCGCCCGCCAGAGCATGGCGATCGTGAACCTCGAGTTCGAAGCCGACTTCGACAAGGACAAGGCCCTGGGCGAGGTCCGCGCCAAGGTCGACCTGGCGCGCGGCGAGTTCCCGCCGGACGCCGAAGAGCCGATCATCGAGGAAGCCAACTTCACCGGCGAGCCGATCATCGGCATCGTGCTGTCGGGCGGCGCGCCCGAGCGCACCCTGTTCCAGATCGCCCGCTCGCTGCAGGACCGCCTGGAAAGCGCGCCCGGCGTGCTGGAGGTCTACCTGAACGGCGGCCGCGAGGAGTTTCTCGAGGTCACCATCGACCCCGCGCGGATGGAGGCGGCAAACGTCTCCACCGGCGAACTCGCCCAGGTGATCGGCCGCAACAACCAGCTCGTCCCCGCCGGCAATCTGGAGTCCACCACCGGCAAGTTCGCGGTGAAGGTGCCCGGCGTCGTCGAGAAGCCGGAGGACATCCTCGCCCTCCCGATCAAGAAGAACGGCGACCGCCTGATCACGGTGGGCGACATCGGCGACGTGCGCCGGACGTTCAAGGAAGCCACCCTCATCACCCGGTTCAACGGCCAGCCCGCCTTCTCGGTGGACGTGGCCAAGCGGTCGGGGGCCAACATCCTCGACACCGTGAAAGAGGTGCGAAAGGTCGTCACCGAGGAGCAGAAGCGTTGGCCTGAAACGGTCAAGGCGAGCTACATCTTCGACGAAAGCGACTTCATCGGGCGCACCCTGGTGGTGCTCGAGAGCGGCCTGCTGACGGCCACCATCCTGGTCATGCTGATCATCGTGACGACCCTGGGCATCCGTCAGGGCCTGATGGTCGGCGCGGCGATCCCGGCCTGCTTCCTGCTGGCCTTCCTGATGCTCAACGCCATGGGTGTCACCCTGAACCAGATGGTGATGTTCGGCCTGGTGCTGGCGGTCGGCATCCTGGTCGACGGCGGCATCGTGGTGGTGGAATACGCCGATCGGAAGATGGCCGAGGGCATGCCCAAGGAGGAGGCCTTCGCCGCCGCCGCCAAGCGCATGTTCTGGCCGGTGCTGAACGGCACGCTCACCACGCTCTGCGCCTTCCTGCCCTTCCTGTTCTGGAACTCGATCCCCGGCAAGTTCATGAGCTTCCTGCCCATGACCCTGTTCTATGTGCTGGGCGCCTCGATCTTCATCGCGCTGATCTTCACCCCGGCGCTGGGCTCGATCTTCGGCCGCAAGGCCGCGGTGGACGCCGAGCACCTGGCCGAGATCGAGAAGTCCGAGCGGGGCGACCCGCGCGAGATGAAGGGCTTCATGGGCGCCTATGCTCGCATGATCGACGTGCTGGGCCGCCATCCTGGCCGGACCTGCCTGGCCACGCTCGGCATCATCGTCGCCGTGGTGTTCGCCTTCGGCGCGGCCAAGAAGCCCTCCGAGTTCTTCCTGCAACAGGACCCGGAATGGGTGAACGTCTTCGTCAAGGCGCGCGGCAACCTCTCGCCCCAGGCCCAGGACATCCTGGTCAAGCAGGTCGAGAGCCGCCTGGCGGGCGTCAAGGGCGTGAACTCGATCTTCACCCGCACGGGTTCCGGCAGCCCGGGCGGCGGGCCGAACTCCCCGCCCAACGACACCATCGGGCGCCTGAACCTCGACTTCGCCGAGTACGAGGAGCGCCAGGCCCTGGGACTGGTGGGCAAGGACATCGCCAACGAGGTCCGCAGGCGCGTCACCAACATCCCCGGCATCGAGGTCGAGGTGCGCGAGCCTCAGGGCGGCCCGCCGACCGGCAAGGACGTGCAGGTCGAACTGCGCGGCCAGGATCCGGTGGCGCTGAACGCCGCGGCCAACATGATCAAGGCCAAACTGGCCACCGACCGCCAGCTCTATGAGCTGGAGGACAACCGCACCTCGCCGGGCATCGAATGGAACCTGGCGGTCGACCGCGAGGCGGCCGGACGCTACGGCGTCGACGTGCTCTCGGTCGGCCAGGCGATCCAGTTCGTGACTGGGGGCGTGCTGGTGGGCCGCTTCCGCCCCGACGACGCCGACGACGAGCTCGACATCCGTGTCCGCTTCCCCCCCGAGGCGCGCGACGTGGCCGCCTTCGACACCCTGAAGATCCCGACCGCCAATGGGCCGGTGCCGGCGAGCTACTTCATCAAGCAGCTTCCGGCCCAGCAGGTGACCACGATCCAGCGGCGCGACGGCCAGCGGCTAGTGGTCGTCCAGGCCAACACCATCGAGGGCGTGGCCGCCAACCAGAAGATCGAGGAACTGCGGCCCTGGCTGGAGAAGGCCAATATCGACCCCTCCGTCCGCTGGAAGTTCACCGGCGCCGACGAAGAGGGCCGCGAGGCCGCGGTGTTCTTCATGACCGCCATGGCCGTGTCGCTGTTCCTGATGGGCGTGATCCTGCTCTGGCAGTTCAACTCCTTCTACGGCGTGCTGGTGACGCTCTCGGCCGTGGCCCTCTCCACCGTGGGCGTGTTGTTGGGCGTGGTGATCAATGTCGCCCACACCTTCGACTACATCTCGGTGATCATGCTGGGGACCGGGGTCGTGGCCTTGGCCGGGGTCGTCGTGGGCCACAACATCGTGCTGGTGGACACCTACTACCAGCTGCGGCGCCAGGGCTTCCCGGCCGACGAGGCCGCGGTCCGCTCGGCCGCCCAGCGGTTCCGCCCGGTGATGCTGACCACCCTGGTGACGGTGGTGGGCCTGCTGCCGCTGATGTTCCAGGTGCACCCGAACTTCCATGGCATGCACATGGAGTACAAGGCGCCCGGTTCGGAATGGTGGGTGCAGCTCTCCGGCGCCGTGGTCTGGGGCCTGTCCTTCGCCACCCTGCTGACCCTGATCCTGACGCCGGTCCTGCTTGCCGCGCCCAAGGTGGCCTCACGCCGGTTCGCGTGGGCCTGGGCCCGCACCGGCGGCAAGGTGTTCAAGGCCCGCCAGAAGCCCGACCGCGAGCGTTCGGTGGTGTTCGGCGACGAAACCCTGCCCAAGGCCGCGGAGTAGACTTGTCCCTTCTCCCCTTGCGGGAGAAGGTGGCCTTGCGGAGCAAGGTCGGATGAGGGGTCTCTCAGGACTCGCCGGCTAGCGGCGGTGCAGAGAGGCGGCTTGTGACCATTTCACCGCGCACGTTGAGGAGCGCCGCAGAGATCGAGCGCCGCCTCCAGATGTTGAAATTGCCACACATGGTTCCCCTTGCCCGCTGGGTTGAGACCTTGCGGGCGCGATATCCGAATGAGGAATTTCCCGACTTCGATCCGCTCGGCGGCGGAGTTGGAGCGGAGGTGTTGTTCATTCTGGAGAAACCTGGCCCCAAGACCTCCCGTGCTGGCGGTGGATCTGGCTTCATCTCCGTCAACAATGATGACGCCACGGCGGAAGCTAGCTGCCGGTTCCTAGACGAGGCGGGAATTGTTCAAGCGCGGACCTGTCACTGGAACCTGATTTCAGGCTGGAATCGTACAATCGCCTACAAGACGGAAGATTGGCGGGCCGGAATGCCCCTGCTGTTTGAGTTGCTTGGCCTGATGCCGCGCATAGGTGTTATCGTACTCGTTGGCAGCGTGGCGCAACGCGCTGACGAGGCGCTACGCCAGGCCGGCTATGAAGTTGTGCGCTCAGCTCATCCATCCCCGAAGGTGCGAAACATGAATCGCATCATGTGGGACTCGATACCTCACCAATGGGCCATAGCGTCTCTGCTGGCTAGCGGACCTAAGTCTGACCTGAAGAACTAGGGCGACGCCGCATGGCGTTCGGATAGGGCTTTCGACCCCTCATCCGACCCCGCCCTCGCGGGGCCACCTTCTCCCACAAGGGGAGAAGGCCATCGTGGGGCAATCGACAGTGGGGCTTCAGTTCAATCCCTTCAAACCTCGCGGGTCTGACGCCGCCAGAGCGCGGCGTATTCGCCGGCGTTTTCCAGCAGTTCCGCGTGGCGGCCCTGCTCAACGATGCGGCCGCGGCGCAGGACCAGGATCAGGTCGGCATCGACCACGGTCGAGAGCCGGTGGGCGATCACCAGGGTGGTGCGTCCGGTCCTGACCTTGCGCAGGGTGGCCTGGATCGCCTCCTCGGTGGGGCCGTCCAGGGCGCTGGTGGCCTCGTCCAGCACCAGGAACCGCGGATTGGCCAGCAGGGCGCGGGCGATGCCCACCCGCTGGCGCTCGCCGCCCGACAGCTTCAGGCCGCGCTCGCCCACCAGGGTCGCCATGCCGTCTGGCAGGCCATCGATGAAGGCGCCCAGTTCGGCGGCCTCCGCGGCGTCGCGGACCTGCTCGGCCGAGGCCTCGGGCCGGGCGAAGGCGATATTGACGGCGATGGTGTCGTTGAACAGCGCCACGTCCTGCGGCACCAGGGCCACGGCCCCACGCAGGGCCGACTGCTTCACCTGGCGCAGGTCCACCCCGTCCAGGGTGATCCGCCCACTGCCCGGATCGATCAGCCGCAAGGCCAAACGCACCGCCGTGGTCTTGCCCGCTCCTGAGGGGCCGACCAGGGCCACGGTGGCGCCTGGCGCGGCGCGGAAGCTCACCCCGATCAGGCCGGTGGACCGCGCGTCGTGGCGAAACTCCACGTCCTCGAACACGATCTCCGCGCCTCGGCCGGTCGCGGGGGGCAGGTCGCGGGCATCCGGAGCGTCAACGATGTCGGGCCGCAGAGCCGTCAGCGCCACCATCTGCTCCATGTCGATGAAGGCCTGGCGGATCTCTCGGTAATTGAAGCCCAGCATGTTCAGGGGGCCGTAGATGCCGATCAGCAGCAAGATGGCCATGGTGACGTCGCCGATCCGCATGCGGCCTTCCAGCACCTCGTAGCCGGCCATGACGGTCATCAGGGCCAGACCGATGTTCAGCACCACCGACTGGATGGCGTTGAGCATGGAGAGCGACGTGTTGGCCTTCACCCCCGCCCGCACATAGTCGCCCATCGCCGCCTCGTAGCGGCCGACGGTGCGGCCCTCCGAACCAAAGGTCTTGACCGTCTCGTAGTTCAGCAAGGCGTCCACCGAGAGGCCGGCGGTGCGGCTGTCGGCCTCGTTGAGCTCACGGCGGTGAGCGAGGCGCCAGTCGGTGATCTTGAAGGTCAGCACCGTGTAGAAGACGATGGTCACGAAGGCGGTGGCCGCGAAGCGCCAGTCCAGCCGCGTGGCCATGACGATCATGGCCAGGACCAGCTCGATGGCCGTGGGCCCGAGGTTGAACACCACGCTGCGCATCAGGAAGTCGGTGGAGCGCGCGCCGCGATCGATGATCCGCGCCATGCTGCCGGTCTGCTTGCCCTGGTGGAAATCCAGCGACAGGGCCAGCGCATGGGCGAAGGTCTCGGTGGCCGCCTTGGCCATGGTCGACTGGCTGACCACCGTGAAGATGGCGTCTCGGGCGTATGGCGCGCAGGCGGCGAGCAGGCGCAGGCCCACGAAGGCCAGCGCGAAGGCCGCGAAACCGACGCCGGCCTCAGCGACCGGGGCCCCCGCCCCGGGCGCCAGGGTGTTGATCGCCTCGCCCAGGGCCACGGGCGCCCCGACCCCGGCCAGCTTGCCCAGGAACACCAGTCCCAGGGACGCGGAGACCCGCCACTTCAGGCCGGGCGCGCCCGAGCGCATGACCAACCGGCCCAGGTCGGCCATCGAGCGCCAGAAATCGAACTTGACCGAGGCCGGCGAGATCGCGCCCGGCGTGGCGAAGCCGCGCGTCGGGCTGGGGTGGGCGAAGGTCAAGGCGTCGGGCTCATTTCAGCAACAGGGTGGATTGGGCGCCGCCGCCCGGGGTCATCCAGTCGACCCGCAGGCCGGAACCGACCTGGGTCGCACGGAACGGTCCGTTGGCCAGGGCGGCGGCGGAGGTCGCCTCGATGGTCACGGCGTCCTCGGTGGCGTCACCGAACACGTCGACCTGGTGTGGGCCCGGCGGCAGGGGCTGGGTGAGGGCGATGGCGTAGCGGCCGCCGGAATCGGCGCGGCCGTCGGCGGTCTGGCGCCCGTCGATATGGACGCTGAGCGCCGCCCCGGCCGGGGCGCGGCCGGAGACCACCGCCCCACCCTCCCGGTCGAAATCCACCGCGTCCAGCCCGTTGGCGCCCCGTGGGCGGATACGCAGGGCCCCGGCGCCGGCGCGCAGCAGCACCGCCTCGCCCTGCGAGGTGATCAGCAGGTAGCCCTCGCCCTGGATCGTCTGGGGGCCGCTGGCCGCCGACAGGCCGTAGATGCGCGCCTCGGCCGAGGCCGGCAGCGTCAGGCTCCAGGCGCCCTTGGGGTCGGCGGCGGCGAAGACGGCGTCACCGGCGGGCGTCGCCAGGCGCACCCGCGAACCGGCCGGCGCGGCGCCCGAGAGCCGCAGCGCCTGGCCCTGCGCGCGCACCGCGCGCACCGTCGGCGGGGCCAGGTAGGCGGCCTCGGCGGGCGCCTGGGACGCCTTGCCCGGCACGATGCCCGGCGCTGTCCCCTCGCCGCACCCAGCGAGCGGGAGCGTCAGAGCTGCGACGATAAGAATCGGGGCGCACGACACGGCTTGCTTGAAACTCCTTAACCCGGATCATAGCTAATTGGACCTTCCGGGCGCATCCGCAAGCGCGCCCTGAATGGAATGTTCTCCTGGAGCGTATGCGAATGGGCCTGGCGCCCGCCAACCTCGAATCCGTCTGTGTCTTCTGCGGCTCCTCCGACGCCGCCGACCCGCCGCTGCTGGCCGATGCGGCGCGGCTGGGACGCGGCCTGGCCGCCGCCGACCTGACCCTGATCTATGGCGGCGGCGGCGTCGGGCTGATGGGCGCTTGCGCCATCGCCGCCCACGAGGCCGGCGGCAGGGTGCTGGGCGTCATCCCGCACTTCCTGAAGGAGAAAGAACGCCGCCTGGACGTGGTGGAGACGGTCGTCGTCAGCTCCATGCACGAACGCAAACAGATCATGTTCGAACGCTCGGACGCCTTCGTGGTGCTGCCGGGCGGCATCGGCACCCTGGAAGAGGTCGTTGAGCTGCTGTCCTGGCGGCGCCTGGACCTGCACGCCAAGCCGGTGGTGTTCTTCAGCCCCAATGGCTTCTGGGAGCCGCTGTTCCAGCTCTTCCAGCACACGGTCGACCACCAACTGACCCCGGCCTCCTTCATGCAGAGCTGGATCTCGGTCGAAAGGATCGAGGATGTCATCCCCGCCCTGGTCGGCGCGCCCGGCGACATTCAGACCCCGGCCGTCGCCGCCCGGATGACCTAGGCGCCGCGCTCCAGCAGGATCACGTCGTCGTGGTAGTTGGTCCGCGCGAATTCCCGGAACCCCGCCTTGGCCGCCACGCGTAGCGAGGGCGCGTTTTCCGGACTGATCATGCAGACGGTGCGGCCGGTAGCGAACCGCTGGTCGGCCCAGGCCAGCGCCGCGTTCACCGCCTCGGTGGCGTAGCCCCTGCCGTGGGCCGCGGGCGACAGCACCCAGCCCATTTCCGGCGCATCCCCGAACGACGGCGACATTTGGCGCTTGAAGTCGGCGAAGCCCACCTCGCCGACGAACCGTCCGCCCGCCTTCTCGCGCACCGTCCAGAACCCGTAGTCCATCTGGTCCCAATGGCCGATGTAGCGCAGCAGGCGCGACCAGACCTCGTCCACGGCCGCGGGCTTGCCGCCGATGTAGCGGGTGACCTCAGCGTCGCCCCACATGGCGAAGCACTCGTCCAGGTCGGCCTTCACATGGCCGCGCAGGATCAGGCGCTCGGTCTCGATGACGGGGGCGGCGCTCACACCTTGGTGACCTGGTCGCGGAAGCCGTTGACAATCGGATAGCGGCGGTCGCGGCCGAAGGCCCGGGCCCCCAGCTTCACGCCCGGCGCGGCCTGACGGCGTTTGTATTCGGAATTGTAGAGCAGGCGCTGGATGCGCTCGACGGTGGCCGGGGCGTAGCCGCGCGCGACGATCTCGTCGAGGGTCGCCTCCTCCTCCACCAGCCCATGCAGGATGGCGTCCAGCTCGGCGTATTCGGGCAGGCTGTCCTGGTCCTTCTGGTCGGGCCGCAGCTCGGCCGACGGTGCCTTGGTCAGGATGCGCTGCGGGATCGGATCGACCGCCACGCCATAGGGGTCGTTGGCGTTGCGCCATTCGCAGACCGCGTAGACGTCGGTCTTGTAGAGGTCCTTCAGCACGTTGTAGCCGCCGCACATGTCGCCGTAGAGGGTGGCGTAGCCGACGGCCATCTCGGACTTGTTGCCGGTGGTGAGCAGCATCAGGCCAAGCTTGTTGGAGAGCGCCATCAGCGACAGCCCGCGCGCGCGCGCCTGGATGTTCTCCTCGGTGAGGTCGGGCGCGCGGTTCCCGAAGTGCGGCGTCAGCATCTCGGCGAATGCGTCCACGGCCGGGGCGATAGAGATCTCGTCCAGCCGGCAACCGATCTGTTTCGCGCAGGCCTCGGCGTCCTCCAGGCTTTCGCGGCTGGTGTATTTCGAGGGCAGCATGAAGCAGCGGACGTTCTCAGGTCCCAGCGCGTCGGCCGCCACGATGGCGCTGATCGCCGAGTCGACGCCTCCGGAAAGGCCAAGCAAAACACCGGTAAAGCCAGACTTCCTAACGTAATCTCTTAGGCCCATCACCATGGCGCGGTAGACCTCTTCCGCCCCGGTCGGCCAGGCGCCCATCGGAGCCTCGACACAGGTCCAGCCGGCAGGGCCCTTCTCCCAGGTGGAGATCCCCAGGGCCTCGTCGAACATGGGCAGGCGCATGACCACCTCGCCCTTGGCCGACAGGGCGAAGGAGCTACCGTCGAACACCAGTTCATCCTGGCCGCCCACCTCGTTGACATAGACCAACGGCAGGCCGGTCTCAGCCACCCGGGCCTTGGCCACGTCCATCCGCTCGTCGTCGGCGCTGCGGCGATAGGGCGAGCCGTTCGGGACCAGCAGGATCTCCGCGCCGCGGGCCTTGAGGTCGGCGCAGACCCCGGGCTTCCAGATGTCCTCGCAGACAGGGACGCCGATCTTGACGCCCTTCCACTCGAAGACCTCGGGATGGTCGCCGGGCTCGAACACCCGCTTCTCGTCGAAGACCCCGTAGTTGGGCAGGTCGCACTTGAACGCCAGGCCCTTGATCTGGCCCTCGGCCAGGAAGGCCAGCGCGTTGCGCGGCCGCGAGGCGGCGTCCCTGCCCGGCCAGATCACCCCGATCAGGGCCGCGGGCCCGTCCTTGGTCTCCTGGGCCAGGCGCTCGACCGCGGCCTTGCCAGCGGCCCAGAAGGCGGGCTTCAGGGCCAGGTCTTCCGGCGGATAGCCGTTGAGGAACAGCTCCGAGAACAGCGCGATATCGGCGCCGGCCGCCCGAGCCTGCGCCAGACGCTCACGGGCCAGGGCCTCGTTATGAGCGATGGCCCCCACGGTGGGATTGGCTTGGACGGCGGCGATGACGAGGCGAGTGGACATGGCAGACATTTAGCGTCGCCGTCAGCGGACCGCTACTGGCCATGACGCCCGGTCGCACAAGGCGTTCCCGCGAGACTGCGGCCTGGTTATCACGGGATGGCTGTCGGATAGCGCGGCCCGCCCGCGTCCTAGGGGCGTAACTCGCAAATGACGGAGAGATCCCCTTGGCCGCCCAAGCCGCTCAAGCCGCCCCCGCCGCCCCCGCCGACGAAAACCGCGACCTGGTCCTGACCCGGATCATCGACGCCTCGCCCGAGGCTCTGTTCCGCTGCTGGACCACGCCCGAACTGATGAAGCAGTGGTTCGCGCCCAAGCCCTTCACCGTCCCGGTGGCCAAGACGGACCTCCGCGCCGGCGGCGCCAGCCTGGTCGTCATGCGCGACCCCGATGGGAACGACTATCCGAACCCTGGTGTCTATCTGGAAGTCGTCCCCAACAAGAAGATCGTCTTCACCGACGCCTTCACGGAGGCGTGGGCCCCGTCGCAGAAGCCCTTCATGGTGGCGATCGTCACCTTCGAGGACCTGGGCGGCGGCAAGACCCGCTACACCGCCACGGCGCGCCACTGGACGGCGGCCGACCGCGAGACTCACGAGCAGATGGGTTTCCACGAAGGCTGGGGCGTCTGCGCCGACCAGCTCGCGGCCTTGGCCGCCACGCTCTGACGCGGCGGTCGAACGAGAAAACCCTCCCCTTGTGGGGAGGGTCAATCCTCAGTCGTCACGATGGACCCGCTCGCGGCGCTCGTGGCGTTCCTGCGCCTCGAGACCCAGCGTGGCGATCGGACGGGCTTCCAGACGGGCGACCCCGATGGGTTCGCCGGTGTCTTCGCAATACCCGTACGAATTGTCCTCGATCCGGCGCAGGGCCTCGTCGATCTTGGCGATCAACTTTCGTTGACGATCGCGCGTGCGCAGCTCCAGAGCCCTGTCGGTCTCGGAGGTCGCCCGGTCCGCGAGGTCCGGATGATTCTCGGTTTCGCTTTGGAGATGGACGAGGGTCTCGCGGGATTCCCGCAGGATGTCCTCTTTCCAATTCAACAGCTTCTGCTTGAAATACTCAAGCTGAAGCTCGTTCATGAACTCCTCGTCCTCGGAAGGACGATACTCAGGCTTGTCGGCCAACATTACCGCCGTGCTCATAGACGCCTCACGCCCCCTGGGATACCACCCCGACAACACGCGGGGCGCTTATACCAAAACAAAAACGGCTTTCAACGCACCTCTCTCGTCACGCGCGTTTAAGACGAAGAATTCGCGCGTTCGAGTTTGGCGAGTTCGACCGCCGCCCTCACCTCGATCTCGTCAAGAACGCCCTCCAGGCGCTCGTCGTCGACGCCCTGGCGTTGATCGCGCACCGCCGCGCTCAACCGCTCCAGTTCGCCCGCCGAGACCTCGCCGGACAGCACGCCCAGCTTGACCTCGTCCAGAATATCCAAAATCCGTCCAGCCCGGCCAACGGCCCGCCGGCGACGCTCCATCGGTCCGCCGACGTCCTGCAAGGCGAGCAGAGCATCGACGCTCATCACCCCGCCCAAGGCGCTGGCGCGCGCTACCTGCGCGGGTCCCGCGGGCGCGGCGGGCTCGGGGACGCGGAAGCCATCCCCACCGGCCGGACGCGCTTTGCCGGGGCCTTTCGCCGATCCGACGCCACTCGTGCCACTGACCTTCATGGAGGCCCTTTACCGACGTTTCGCGACTCAGTCTCGCTCCGCATGTTTAGGGTATGGTTAATGCCGGGCAATTTCTGCCGCCAGGCCGTGCGACGCGCCGCCGCAGCGGCGGCGCCCTCTTTGTTTTCATTGGGTTTCATCTGAGACTTCGACTGGCACGCCCCTCGCATGGGAGCGTATGGGCTCAAGGGCCCGCTTTGCGTCGGGATCCCATGCGTCGAACCTTCCGTTTCTTCAGCGCCGCCCTTCTGGCCGCCACGCTCACCGCGGGGCCCGCCTTAGCCGGTTCGCGGATCAAGGACATTGTCGAGTTCGAGGGCGTCCGCGAGAACATGCTGGTGGGCTACGGCCTGGTGGTCGGCCTGAACGGCACCGGCGACAGCCTGCGCAACGCGCCCTTCACCAAGCAAAGCCTGGAGGCGATGCTGGAGCGCCTGGGAGTCAACACCCGCGACGCCAACCTCAACACCAAGAACGTGGCCGCGGTCATGGTCACCGCCAAGCTGCCGGCTTTCGTGGCCGCGGGCTCGCCCATCGACGCCAGCGTCTCGGCCCTGGGCGACGCCAAGAGCCTGCAGGGCGGCACCCTGCTGGTCACCCCCCTGCTCGGCGCCGACGGCCAGGCCTATGCGGTCGGCCAGGGCACGGTGCAGACCGGCTCGATCTCGGCTGGCGGCGCCTCGGGCTCGTCGGTCTCCAAGGGCGTGCCCACGGCTGGGCGGATCGCCGCCGGCGCCATCGTCGAGCGCGAGATCGGCTTCCAGCTCGCCACCATGGGCTCGATGCGGCTCACCCTGCGCAATCCCGACTTCAGCACGGCCGGCAAGATCGCCGGTGTGATCAACGGCCGCTTCCCGGGTTCGGCGCGGGCCGACAACCCCACAATCGTCACGGTGGCCGCCCCCGGCGGCCACGACATGGTCTCGTTCATCTCGCAGATCGAGAACCTGAGCGTCGAGCCTGATGGCCCGGCCAAGGTGGTCATCGACGAGATCGCCGGCGTCATCGTCATGGGCGAGAACGTGCGCGTCTCCACAGTGGCGATAGCCCAGGGCAATCTGACCATCACGGTCCGCGAGAGCCCGGCGGTCAGCCAGCCCGCCCCCTTCAGCCGCGGCGAGACAACGGTCGTGCCGCAGTCCGACGTCTCTGTTGAGGAGGAGAAGGGCAAGCAGTTCGTCACCGTCAAGAACGGCGCCTCGCTCTCCAGCCTGGTGGCGGGCCTCAACGCCCTGGGCGTCACCCCGCGCGACATGATCTCCATCCTGCAGACCATCAAGGCCGCCGGGGCCCTGCAGGCCGACATCGAGGTGATGTGATGGCCGATCTCGCCGCCGCCGTCGTCCCGCCCGGCCTGACCGCAGGCGCGCCCGCCGCGATCAGCGCCGCCGAGCTCGCCAAGCGCGGCCAGATCGAGAAGACCGCCAAGGACTTCGAGGCCTCGTTCCTCTCGGTGATGGTCAACCAGATGTTCTCCGGCGTCTCGACCGAGGCCCCGTTCGGCGGCGGCCACGGCGAGGCGATGTTCAAGTCGTTCCTCTCCGACGCCATCGCCAAGCAGATGGTCAAGTCGGGCGGCGTGGGCGTGTCCGACAGCGTCGCCCAGGAAATGTTGAAGCTTCAGGGTTTGAGTTAGGAGACCGCGCCATGGCGCTCGCAGCCACCGACGCCGGCGATCGCGTCGGCCAACTGATCATGCTGACCGAGCGGCTCACCGAGCTGATCGCGCTGGAGGCGCTCGCCTTCGAGCAGCGCCGGCCGCAGGACGCCGCAGTCCATATCGAGGAAACCTCGAAACTGGCCAACCTCTACCGCCACGAGTCGGCGCGGGTACGGGCCGATCCCAGCATGGTCGCCAGCGCTCCGTTGGCCCAGCGCACCAGGCTGATCCGCGCGACGGAGGCCTTCGACGCCGTGCTCGCCCGCCAGGGTCGCGCCCTGGACGCCGCCAAGACCATCACCGAGGGCCTGGTCCGCGCCATCGCCGACGAAGTCGCCGCCCAGCGCAAGACCGGTACGGGCTACGGCGCCGGCGCCATGCCCAGCGCGCCCGGCTCGGCCACCTCGATCACGCTGAACAAGCGCGCCTAGAACTGGCGTGGACGAAGCTTGGTCTCACATCGCGACCGCGAGCTGACCGCAGCATCCGCCGCTAATCCTTCGCCGCGTCAGCCTTGATCAGGGCGTCCAGGGTGTCCAGATGCACGCTCCAGAACTTCTGGTAGAAGCTGAGCCACGCATTGGCGTCGGCCAGGGGCTCGGCCTCGATCCGGCAGACGTGCGAGCGGCCCTGCACCCGGCGCTTCAGCAGCCCCGCGCCTTCCAGGACGCGCACGTGCTTCGAGGCCGCGGCGAAGGACATGTCGAAGGGCGCGGCCAGTTCGCCGATGTTGCGCTCACCCCCGGCGAGGCTGCGCAACATGGCGCGGCGGGTCGGATCGGCCAGGGCGTGGAACACCCCGTCCAGGGCGGGCGATTCTTGCAGGACCATGCGGTTTTCTATCGCCTCGGCGGCCCCAATTCAACCTTTGGGTTCAATGTCGAACCTGCCCCTAGGGCAGTTCACGAATTCTCGATTCCTTGTTTAAACGCTTGTTTGACTCCCAAGGCCGCGCTTAAACTTGCCCCATCACCGGGCCGTTCCGGTGAAACGCGTTCTCAGGGCGGGGTGAAAGTCCCCACCGGCGGTGATGGCGCTCCCCTCGTAAGGGTGGATCGCACAAGCCCGCGGGCGCCTGGCTGGCCGAGAGGCTCGTCAGGGACAGCAGATCCGGTGCGAACCCGGGGCCGACGGTTAGAGTCCGGTTATGAGAACCGCTGACGGCAGGACTCCAAGCGCATCCGCGCCCGGAGTCGGTCGACGGCGTCTCCCTGAGTCGTGGTTCCAACCCCGATCAGGGAACTGACCATGACCCAAGTCACCTACGAACTCCCCACCGCCAACGGCGCCTTCCGCCAGGCCCGCATCGCCTTCATCCAGGCGGGCTGGCA
>NZ_JAUYNW010000071.1 GCF_030698145.1 Phenylobacterium sp.
GTCGAAGATCGACGCGGCCAAGGAGTGGATCAAGTCCATCGCCTCGGAGCCGGAACTGAACGCCATCTACACCGGCAAGGTCGTGAAGATCGTCGACTTCGGCGCCTTCGTGAACTTCTTCGGCGCCAAGGACGGCCTGGTTCACGTGAGCCAGATCTCCAACGAGCGCGTCGCCAAGGTGTCCGACGTGCTGGTTGAAGGCCAGTCCGTGAAGGTCAAGCTCCTGGGCTTCGACGATCGCGGCAAGACCCGCCTCTCCATGAAGGTCGTCGACCAGGAGACCGGTGAAGACCTGTCGGCCAAGGCTCCGGCCGAGACCGAAGAAGCCTAAGGCTTCCAGGCTACTTAGAGTTCGAGGGGCGGCCGCAGCGATGCGGCCGCCCTTTTCGTTTGCCTAACGCCGCCGGGCCTCGATCTCCTCGATCGATTGGTTCTCCACGGCGGCGATCTCGTTGCGCGCGCCTTCGGTGGCGTGGATGAGCTCGTCCAGTTTGGCCTGCAAGGCGGTGGTGTCACGCCGCGCGTTGCGCTCGATCACCACGGCCATGGCGAAGGTGATGAGGGTCGCCGCCGCGTGCCAGTCCAGGGTCTCGCGCTCGAACACCGCCCAGGCCCCGACGAACAGCGCCATGGCCAGCAGCGAGACGGGGTGGGTGAAGACGCGGCCCGAGGCGTCGAGGCCCTGGTGGAGGATCGAATGGGTCATAGGTCTAGAACGGCGAGGCTGGCCGGGCGTTGCAGCCGCCGCACGGCGCGCTAACCTCGTCCCATGTGCAACGAGTTCGCCCGCCAGAAACAGCTCTCCGACGCCATCGCGGAGTTCGACAAGCGCGCCCTGCCGCTGTTCGGCTGGCGCGGCGGCTTGATCCCCAACCTGGACGCCCAGCCGCAGGTCCGCATCCGCGACACCGCCGTTGTGGTGCGGCTGCGCGACGGGATGCTGGAGGGGGAGGCGGTCATCTGGGCCTGGCCCGGGCCGCGCGGGGCGCCGGTGTTCAACTTCCGCTCGGAGGGCCGGGATTTCTCGCACAACGACCGGGTTCTGGTCCTGGCCGACGGCTTCTTCGAATACACCGCGCCTCAGACGAAGGGGGTGAAGCTGAAGGACCGTCACCGCTTCACCCTGGCGGGCGAGGACTGGTTCTGGATCGCCGGCATCGTCAAGGAGGGCTGCTTCACCCTGCTAACCACCGAGCCGGGCCCGGACGTGAAGCCCTTCCACGACCGCCAGATCGTCACCTTCGCCCCGCAGGCGGGGATGGACTGGCTGACCCTGGCCCGGCCGGAGCGCGAGCTGCTGCTGCCCGGTCCAGCGGGCACGCTCGCGGTGCGGACCCTGCGCCGGGACGGCGTCGACCTCGCGGCTTAGCTTCCTTCTCCCGCAAGGAGAGAAGAACCAGAAGCGCCGACCGACCTCTCAAATGCGAGAGGCCCGCCGGTAAGGGCGGGCCTTAGGCTGGGCGCGTGAGGGTTGAGATCAGCCGCGCAGCTTGCGCAGCAGCACGTCAACGTCGCGGGCGATCACCGGATCTTCCGCCTTCAGCGCCTCGATCCGCCGCACGGCGTGCAGCACCGTGGTGTGGTCGCGGCCGCCGAACCTGCGGCCGATGTCGGGCAGGGAGCGGGTGGTGATCTGCTTGGCGATCCACATGGCCACCTGGCGGGGCCGGGCCACCGCGCGGGCGCGGCGCTCGGAGATCATGTCGGCCTGCTTCAGCTGATAATGCTCGGCCACCGTCTTCTGGATCTGGTCTACGGTCACCCGGCGCTCGTTGCAGGCCAGGTGGGGCCGCAGGATCGTCTGGGCCTCGTCCAGGGTCAGGCGGGCGATCTCGCCGCCCACCCGGGCGATCAGAGTGTTGAGGGCCCCCTCCAGCTCACGGACGCTGTCGGTGAAGCGGTCGGCCAGGAACTGCAGCACCTCGGGCTTGGCCGAGGGTACGAAGCGGCCCTGGGCGGCCAGGGTGGCGAGCTTGCGCTCGAGGATGCCCAGGCGAAGGGTCCGGTCGGCGGGCTCGATGCCGCAGACCAGGCCCGACTGCAGGTGGCTGCGCAGGCGGGGATCCATTTCCGACAGCTCGGCGGGCGAGCGGTCGGCGGTCATCACCACGCGGCGGCCGTCCTCGACCAGGGCCAGCAGGGTGTGGAACAGCTCCTCCTGGGTGGAGGTCTTGCCGGCCACGAACTGCACGTCGTCGATCAGCAGCAGGTCGGCGTTGCGCAGCTCGTCCTTGAAGGCCGCCGTCTGACGGTCCTGGACCGCCTTGACGAAGGTCGTCGTGAAACGTTCGGCGGTGATGTAGACCACCCGCTTTCCGGGGTCGGTCTGCATGGCCTCCCAGGCGAGCGCGTTCAGCAGGTGGGTCTTCCCGAAGCCGTAGGGGCCATGGAAGATCACCGGATTGAAGTGGCCGTCGGCCCAGGACGCCACTCGGCGCGCCACGGCGAAGGCGAACTCGTTGGCCGGGCCGGCCACGAAGGTCTCGAACGAGAAGCGCTCCTGCAGGCCCTGCTGACGGGCCGCGCGGGCCTCGACCCCGGGGGCCGCGACCGGGACCTCGATCTCTATGACATCGGTGTCTATCGTCGCGACCGAAGAAGAGGCCAGGGCTTGCGCCTCCGCATAGCCGCCGGACGCCTGGGCGTCGAACTCCATCCGCGACTTCAGGTCCAGGCTACGGCCCATCGGGTCGTTCTGCGCCCAAAGTTCGCCGATCCGGCGCCACGCATGGCGGCGAATCCAGTCCCGCGCCACGCCGGTGGCCGCCACCAGGCACAGGTCCGCCCCGCGTTCGCGCAGGGCGGCCTGGCCGAGCCACGACCCGAAGGTCGCTTCGCCCAGCTCCCGCCTCAGCGCGACGCAGGTTTTAGTCCAGACAGCCCCCGCCGGCGTCTCGGACACAGAACCCGCAATGCCACCATTGGCCATCATTCCAACCCCATCATGTGTCATCAGCTCAGCGCCCCCGCGACGGCCAACTTTGTTTAACGAACACAAAGCCTTATTCAGCGCGAGCATAGCCCTCGCCGCCGTCTTTTTTCATCCGAGATCAGATGGAAGGACGTCTTAAGACTTGCCACCCTAGTCGGGGCGGTTAGGGGGTCAACGGTGATTCTT
>NZ_JAUYNW010000090.1 GCF_030698145.1 Phenylobacterium sp.
CTTGTCGATCGTGATCTTCTTGGCCTTGCCGAGGTCTTCGATCTTGATGTTCTCGAGCTTGACGCCCAGGTCTTCCGTCAGGGCCTTGCCGCCCGTGAGCACCGCGATGTCCTCGAGCATGGCCTTGCGGCGATCGCCGAAGCCCGGCGCCTTGACGGCGCAGCAGGCGAGCGTCCCGCGGAGCTTGTTGACCACCAGGGTCGCCAAGGCCTCGCCCTCCAGCTCCTCGGCGATGATGAGGAACGGCTTGCCCGCCCGGGCGACCTGCTCGAGCAGCGGCAGCATGTCCTTCATCACGCTGAGCTTCTTCTCGTGGATGAGGACGAGGGCGTCCTCCAGCACCACTTCCATCCGCTCCGCATTCGTCACGAAGTAGGGCGAGAGGTAGCCGCGGTCGAACTGCATCCCCTCGACCACCTCGAGGGTGGTCTCCATCGCCTTGGCTTCTTCGACGGTGATGACGCCGTCCTTGCCGACCTTCTCCATGGCCTCAGCGATCAAGTTGCCGATCGTCTTGTCGTTGTTGGCGGCGATCGTGGCGACCTGGGCGATCTCCTTCTTATCCTTGGTGGCCTTGGACATGTGCTTCAGCTCCTCGACCACCGTGTCGACCGCCTGCTCGATCCCCCGCTTCAGGCCCATCGGGTTCGCGCCCGCCGTCACGTTCTTGATCCCCTCGCGGAAGATCGCCTGGGCGAGCACGGTCGCGGTGGTCGTCCCATCGCCAGCCACGTCCGAGGTCTTGGCGGCGACCTCCTTGATCATCTGGGCCCCCAGATCCTGGTTGGGGTCTTTCAGCGCGATTTCCTTCGCGACGGTCACACCGTCCTTGGTGATGGTGGGGCTCCCGAACTTCTTGTCGATGACGACGTTCCGCCCCTTCGGCCCCAGCGTGGCCTTGACGGCGTGCGACATGATGTTGACCCCGCGCAAGAGCGCGGCGCGAGCTTCCTCGTTGAACAGGATCTGCTTGGGCATGGCTACGTTCCTCCCGAGTGCGCACGAATGGTTTGACAGCGGCCGAGCTTGAGCCGCTCGTTCACGAGCCGAGGATGCCGAGGACGTCCTCCTCCTTCATGATGAGGTATTCCTCGCCGTCCAGCTTGACCTCGCTGCCGGAATACTTGCCGAAGAGGATTCGGTCGCCTGCCTTCACCGCGAGGGGAAGCGTCTTGCCGTCGTCGGTGACCTTGCCGGGGCCCACGGCGATCACCTTGCCCTCCTGCGGCTTCTCCTTGGCGGTGTCGGGAATGATGATCCCGCCCTTGGTCTTTTCTTCTTCCTCGACACGCTTCACGAGGACGCGGTCTCCCAGAGGACGAAACGCCATATCTTTTAGTCTCCGTTCGGAACGGTTGAAATGCTGTGGCGAGAGCGCCGTGGGCCGGCCGTTAGCAGCCGGCGCCCTTGAGTGCTAACGCTGGGCGGGAGGTAGGCTCGAGGGGGCGCGGAGTCAAGCTGAGCTAGGGGAATGGATTCCGATTGGCGCTCGCCGATGTGGCCGGATAGGGTCGTGTCGAGGGAATTTGAACCAGGAGTATTTCCATGCGCCGCGTCATTGCGATCGCCGCCCTATCCGTCATGGCCGCCGCGTCCGCCGCCCAGGCTGAGACCTGGAAGCCCTACGGGACCCCCAACGGCAAGGGCCTGCAATGGGCCATCGACACCGACTACAGCTACCGCGACGTCCAGAGCGGCCGGGTGGTGGTGATGCAGGCGATCAGCAAGCCGGGCGCCGAGCCGCGACTGGGTCCCTCGGGTCCCGGCAAGCCGGACGGCGTCGGTAACGTCGTGGGCCTGGATTGCAAGGGCAAGACCGTGATCATGATCGGCTCCTACGCCCCGACCAAGCCGCTCGAGCTGTCAGCCAACTGGCGCACGGGCAACGCCAATCCGCCCAAGAGCGCCGAGGACCGCGCCCTGCTGGCCGCCGCCTGTGCGGGCGCCGACCAACTGGCGTCGAAATAGGCCGGCCTGCTGACAGATTCCGGTGCGGAGGGCGCTAGGCTTGGCTTCACCGCAACCGTGAGGATTCCATGCTCGACCATATCGGCCTGACCGTCAGCGACTTCGCCAGGGCGCGCGCCTTTTTCGACTCCGCCCTAGAGCCCCTGGGCATCGCCAAGGTCATGGAGGTGCCGCCTGAGCTGGCGGGCGGCGAGAACCACATGGGCTACGGCTCCGAGGGCAAGCCCTATTTCTGGATCGGGACCGGCGGGGCCGCCACGGGCCGGCTGCATGTCGCCTTCGCCACCGGCGAGCGCGCCAAGGTGGACGCCTTCTACGCCGCGGCCATCGCCGCCGGCGGGACCGACAATGGTCCGCCCGGCGTGCGGGCGCACTACCATCCGAACTATTACGGCGCCTTCGTGCTCGATCCCGACGGGCACAACATTGAGGCGGTCTGTCACGCGCCTCAATAAATCTGTCGAAAGCTTAACTGGCGCGGGGGCTGCGGCGTCCCTATCTCGCCGGTCATGATGCTGCTAATGAAATTGACGCTCGCGCTCGCCGTCCTGCTGACGGCGGCCATGGCGATCGTCCTGACCCTACCCGCGCCCCTCTACGCCTGAACCCCGCCGTTCGGGGGCTTCCCGCGGCTTGGGCTATGATCGACCGATACGCAGGCGCGATCGGGGGATTCTCATGCATGGACGGCTGGTGATCGTCACCGGATCGCCGGGGGTGGGCAAGAGCACGCTCGCCCGCCGGCTGGCCATGGACTGGCCCGGCGAGGCGGCGCTGCACATGCATTCCGACGACATATGGGCCTGGTTCGCCAAGGGCCATATCCCGCCTTGGAAGCCGGAGTCCCGCGACCAGAACATGATCGTCATGCGCGCCATGGCCGCCGGCGCCGTGAGCCTGGCGCAGGGCTATCCGGTGTTCCTGGACGGCGTCGTCGGCCCCTGGTTCGTGCCGGTCTTCGCCGACGCCGCGCGCGGCGCGGGCGTGCCCTTCGACTACATGGTCCTGCGCCCCGACCGCGCCACCGCGCTCGCCCGCGGGACCGGCCGCGAAGGCCACCCCATGCGCGACGAGCAGGTCATCGGCGCGATGTGGGACCAGTTCGCCGACCTCGCCGCCTTCGAGCGCCACGTGCTGGACACCACCGGCCTGGACCTCGCGGCCAGCGTGGCGCTGGCGTGCGAGGCGCTCGGTTCGGGGCAGCTGCGTGTGAGCTGAGGGGCGACCGCGCGGCGCGCCCGGTTCCCCTGGATATTTACAGCGAAAAATTAAAACGCTTGTTTGATTTTCGTTCAATATCAGGGCAAAGCTGTTGGCCTATCCTTTCGGGCGCGAGGCGGCTGCCCGACGACCAGGGCGCCGCGACGTGGGGTCCGATCGCAACAACCGCTATGGGAGAGACAAAATGACCATGACCGCGGACCGGGCGGATTCCAGCTTCAAGCTGAACCCGATGGACGAACTCAACGACCTGCGGATGTCGGAAAAGGCGCTGCCGCTGCTCAACAAGGTGAAGGCGTTCATCAAGGACGTCGTCGAGCCGATGAGCGAGGAGTTCCACCGGCTGGGCGAAGGCAACCCGAACATCTGGTCCTATGCGCCCGGCCAGCTGGAAGCGCTGGAAGCGGCCAAGGACAAGGCCAAGGCCGCGGGCCTGTGGAACTTCTTCCTGCCCAACGCCGAGACCGGCGAGGGCCTGTCGAACCTAGACTACGCCTATATCGCCGTGGAGCTGGGCAAGAACCGGCTGGCGTCGGAAACCATGAACTGCGCCGCCCCGGACACCGGCAACATGGAAGTGCTGGAGCGCGTCGGCACCCCGGCCCAGAAGAAGCAGTGGCTGGAGCCCCTGCTGGAAGGCAAGATCCGCTCGGCCTTCGCCATGACCGAGCTGAACTCGGCTTCCTCGGACGCCAAGAACGTCAACACCCGCGCCACCCTGGTGGGCGACGAGTATGTGATCAACGGCGAGAAGCACTACATCTCGGGCGCCGGCGACCCGCGCTGCAAGATCATGATCACCATGGTCCAGACTAGCCCTGACGGCCCGCCCAACCTGCGCCAGTCGCAGATCCTGGTCCCCACCGACGCGCCCGGCGTGAGGATCGTCGGCCCGCAGCACGTGTTCGGCGATCCCGACGCGCCGCACGGCCACATGCACATCATCTTCGACAACGTCCGCGTGCCCGCGTCGAACATGCTGCTGGGCGAGGGCCGCGGCTTCGAGATCAGCCAGTTGCGCCTCGGCCCCGGCCGGATCCACCACTGCATGCGCGCCATCGGTTCGGCCGAAAAGGCGCTCGACCTGATGGTCACCCGCGGCCTGACCCGCGAGGCCTTTGGCAAGCCCCTCGTGCAACTGGGCGGCAATATCGAGATCATCAGCCGCGCGCGCATCGACATCGAGGCCATGCGCCTGATGGTGCTGAAGGCGGCCAAGGCCATGGACGTCCTGGGCAATCAGGAAGCCCGCATCTGGATCCACATGGTCAAGGCCATGGTGCCGGAGAAGGTCTGCCAGATCATCGACCAGGCCATTCAGATGCACGGCGCGCTCGGCGTGTCGCAGCACACCCCGCTGGCCAAGATGTACGCCAACACCCGCACCCTGCGGATCGCCGACGGCCCCGACGAGGTCCACCACATGGTCGTGGGCCGCAACGAGCTGCGCCAGTATCGCGAGATGCCGGTCGACAACTCGATGGCCGCGGTCTTCCGCAGCTAGGCTTCCGGCAGGCGCGCCTGCTCCAATCCTGGTCAGGCCTCCGCGTTGGAACACACGCGGGGGCCTGTTCCGTTCCGGGGGCGTGACGCCGCCACCTCTCCCGGTGTAGCGATCGGTCCATGACCGACCCCGTCCGCATCCGCCGCCTCGCCCCCGCCGAGACCCGCGCCGCGGCGCCCGTGCTGGGAGCCATCCTCAAGGACTGCGTAGAGGGAGGCGCCTCGGTCTCCTTCATGGCCGACATGACACTGGCCGAAGCGGTCGCCTTCTGGGACGGGGTGGCGCTGGCCCAGGCCGTCGACGGCCGCGCGGTGATCATGGCCGAGGACGAGGCCGGCCCGTTCGGCGTCGTCGAAGTGATCCCCGCCGGGGCTCCCAACCAGCCGCACCGCGCTGATGTGGCCAAGATGCTGGTCCATCGCCGAGGCCGCCGCCGCGGCGTCGGAGAGGCGCTGATGCGCGCCGCCGAGCAGGCGGGCCGCGACCTGGGCAAGAGCTTGCTGACCCTCGACACGGTCGAGGGCGAGGCCGCCGAACGCCTCTATACGCGCCTGGGCTGGCGGCGGGTGGGCGTTATACCGGGCTATGCCCTGCTGCCCGACGGGACGCTCTGCGGCACGGTCGTCTTCTACAAGGACATCTAGCCCCGCGCTCGACGGCTCCGCTTGTTCGGGCTAGAAACGGGCCGTGCTCCGAGAGGGGCCGGGTCGGATCGGCGGTGGCGTGATCCCCGGCTCCCGCCGCGACCGGCGGCCCTTGGGCGCATCGCCTTCCTCCGGAAGGTGCGCGGGCGGACCCGCACATTTTCGCGCGCGAAGCGCAGCAGATCCGCGAACGGGGGTGGCCTGTGCCCACCCCACTGGGCGCGGGTCGCAACCCGGAGGACGACCAGTGAACAGTCTCGCGGCCATTTTCATCGTGGTGATGGCGTTTGTCACCGCCACCCTGTCCGGGGTCTTCGGCATGGCCGGGGGCCTCGTCCTGATGGGGGCCCTGGCCGTGGTCCTGCCGGTCTCGGCGGCCTTCGTCACCCATGGGATCCTGCAGCTCTTCGCCAACGGTTGGCGCGCGGTGCTTCACGCCCGGCATGTGCGCTGGGACATCGTCGGCTGGTACGCGGCCGCCTCCCTGCTGGCCGGGCTGCTGGTGGCGCTGATCTCCGTCGTGCCCTCCAAGGGCCTGCTCTACCTGGCGCTTGGCCTGGTGCCGGGCCTGGTCTGGCTGCCGAAGAGCTGGCTGCGGCTGGACGCCGCCAAGCCGGTCCACGCCTTCGCCTCGGGCTTCGTGGTGACCGGCCTTAACCTGCTGGCCGGCGTGGCGGGGCCGCTGCTCGACGTCTTCTTCGTTCGCACGGTGCTGACCCGCCACGCCATCGTCGCCACCAAGGCCGCCACCCAGGTCTTCGCCCACCTGGCCAAGATCGTGGTCTATGGCGCGCCGCTGCTGACCACCCCCAGCCAGGACATGCCGCCGTGGCAACTCTTCGCCGTCGCCATCCCGCTGTCGATGTGCGGCACCTTCCTGGGCGGCAAGATCCTCGACCGGATGACCGATGTGGACTTCAAGTCCTGGACGAAGTGGATCGTGACGGGGGTCGGCGTCGTCTATCTGATCCAGGCCGCTCAACTGTTCATGAGAGGCGCCGGATGAAGATCGAACCGCAGGTCCTGGAGAACCGCTTCGTGCGGCTGGAGCCCATGGCGCAGGTCCACAAGGAAGACCTGCGCGCGGCCTGCGCCGCCGATCCCGCCCTGTTCCACGACCTCTATCCCTATTCAATGCTGGGCGAGGCCTTCGACAAACGCTTCGACGAGCAGATGCCCAAGGACCGCGCGACCGGCGTCTGGATGCACTACGCCGTGGTGGTCGAGGGGCGCTGCGTGGGCATGACCTGCTTCCTCGGCGCGGACGCGGTCAACGCCTCGGTGGAGGTCGGCGGCACCTATTATCACCCCGACTTCCGGGGCGGGGCGACCAATCCGGCGGCCAAGCGGCTGATGATGACCCACGCCTTCGAGGCCGGCGCGCGGCGGGTGGTCTACCGCGTCGACGCCATCAACGCCCGCTCGCGCGCCGCGGTGCTGAAGATGGGCGCGGTGCAGGAGGGGATTCTGCGGCGCGACCGCGCCACCTGGACCGGCCGCATCCGAGACACGGTGGTCTTCTCGATCCTCGACGACGAATGGCCGGGCGTCCGCGATCGCCTGGACGCCCGGCTGGCGGCGTTCGAGGCCTAGCGGTGAGCGACCTCGACGCCTTCATCACCGGGCGTTCCTCCATCTATGAGGGGACCACTCAGTGGGGCGGGGCCGTGCGGCTGGCTGTCAAGGTCTATGCCTGCGACGAGCCGCCCCCCGCCGAGCTGGTCACCTCGGTGCGCGGCGTGGTGTTCAAGGGCGCCAAGGTCATGGTGGTCGATGACGCCATAGAAACCCACATCATGCCAGGTGGCCGCATGGAGCCCGGAGAGACCATCGCTCAGACCCTTCGGCGCGAACTGCTCGAGGAGTGCGGCTGGACCATGCCGGAGCCGCGGCTGTTCGGCATGATCCACTTCCGCCACCTCAGCGCCAGGCCGGACGGCTACCGGTACCCCTATCCCGATTTCCTTCACCTACTGTTCGCCGGCGAAGCGGGCGCCTACCGGCGCGCGTCGCTCAAGCGGGAAGGCGAGATCGAGACCGGCTCGCGCTTGGTTCCGATCTCCCGTGCGCTCGCTACCCTGACGCTTGAACAGCGGACGATCCTGGCCAGGGCGACGGCGGCGCGCGTCTAAGCGCTGGCCGCCGTGCGTTCGGGCGCGGTGGGGAAGAACACCTCGTTCGCGTGCTCGGCCACCTCCTGGGCGGTATAGGGCCGGCCGGGCTGGAAGCCGTCGGTCTGCAGCATCTTGATCTCCCGCACCCCGCGCGAAGAGACGCCCAGCACCTTGCCGCCATGGTCGGCGGCCAGGTCGGAAACCATGTAGAGCACGCCGGGCGCGATGTTCTCCGGCAGGCTCATGGCGTCGGGCTCCTTGCCCTGGCGGCCGGGGAGGTCGGAGGTCATGCGGGTGAAGGCGCCCGGCGCCAGGCCCATGACCCGGATGCCGTACTTGCGCCCCTCGATGGAGAGCACGCGCATGAAGCCGTAGATGCCGGCCTTGGCCGCCCCATAATTGGACTGGCCGAAATTGCCGTAGAGGCCCGAGGTCGAGCTGGTCATGACGATGGCGCCGGGCTTGCCGTTGTCCTTCATCCACTTCCAGACCGGCATGGTGCAGCAGTAGGTGCCCTTCAGGTGGACCTTCACCACCAGGTCCCAGTCCTGTTCAGAGGTGTTGGCGAAGGTCTTGTCGCGCAGGATGCCAGCGTTGCAGACCAAGATGTCGATCTGGCCGAAGTTATCCAGCGCCGTCTTGGCGATGTTCTCGCCGCCTTCCATGGTCGAGACGTCATCGCCGTTGGCCACCGCCTTGCCGCCCGCCGCCACGATATCGTCGACCACCTTCTGGGCCGCCGCGCTCGTGCCCGACCCGGAGCCGTCCCGCGATCCGCCCAGGTCGTTCACGACGACCGAGGCGCCCTCCTTGGCGAACAGCTTGGCGTAGGCCTCGCCCAAACCGCCGCCGGCGCCCGTGACAATCGCCACCTTCCCATCCAACAGACCCATGACGTCGCTCCCGAATGATCTAATTATGGCCCTATCATTGGACCCGGTATGGATGCTGGCAAGCGTCCAGGAACAGCGCCCTGGGGGAAAACGACATGATCCGCGCCATCGTTCTTGCGGCCGGCCTGGCCGGCGCCGCTCACGCCCAGGAGCCGGGTCCGCGCATCGCACCGTCGCTCGCAGCCCACACCGCCGAGTTCGCCCCGCCCAAGACCTACGAACCCGCGCCGGGCGTGTTCTCCGCCGTCGGCTACGGCATCGCCAACTCGATCATGGTGGTGGGCAAGACCGGCGTGGTGATCATCGACACCACCGACAGCCTGGAAGAGGCCAAGAAGGTCTGGGCCGAGTTCGCCCCGCGCGCCGGCGGCAAGCCCGTGGTGGCGATCATCTACACCCACAACCACAACGACCATATCAACGGTGCGGCAGGCTTCCCGCTCGCCAAGGGCGGAAGGGTGATCGCCCACGAGACCCTCCTGCGCGAGGCCGCCAAGTGGAACGGGGTCGCCGCCCCGGCCGTCGCGGCCCGGGCCGCCCGGATGTACGGCGTCTTCCTGCCCAAGGGGACGCCCGACGGCTTCGTCAATGTGGGGATCGGCCCCTACCTCTCGGCCTTCGGCGGCGGCGGAGCGGGCGGATTCATCGCGCCGAACACGGTGTTCAAGGACCGCCTGGAGCTGACACTCGGCGGCGAGCGCTTCGTGCTGGAGCATGCCCCCGGCGAGACCGAGGACCAGATCCTGGTCTGGATGCCGGCGCGCAAGATTCTGTTCCCAGGCGACAACGTCTACAAGGCCTTCCCCAACCTCTATACGATCCGCGGCACCAGCTACCGCGACCCCGTCCAGTGGGCGGCATCCGTCGACCGGATGAGGGCGCTGAAGCCGGACGTCCTGGTCCCCTCGCACACCCGGCCCATCGTCGGCGCGCCCGCGATCATGGGCACGCTGACCAACTATCGTGACGCCATCCGCTTCACCCACGACCAGGCGGTGCGCTGGATGAACGCGGGCCTCAGCCCCGACGAGATCGTCGAGAAGGTGAGGCTGCCGGCCCACCTAGCCGCCGATCCCTACCTCTTCGAGCACTACGGCACGGTGGAGTGGTCGGTGCGCTCGGTGGTCACCGGATACATGGGCTGGTTCGGCGGTGATCCGGCGAGCCTGTCCTTCGACGCACCTGACGTTCGCGCCGCGCAGATCGTCGCCCTGGCCGGCGGTGCGGCGCCCGCGCTGGCCCAGGCCCAGGCCGCCTACGACCAGGGCCGCTGGAAGTGGACCGCCGAACTGACCGGCTATGTCGGCCGCGCCGACCCGGCGCTCAAGCCCCAGGCCGACGCCCTGCAGGCCAGAGCCCTGCGCCAGCTCGGCTATGACAGCGTCTCGCCCAACGGCCGCAACTACTACCTGCAGCGCGCCGCCGAGCTGGAGAAGAAGGCGCCCGGCTGGGCCCAGGTGACCGGCGCGCGCCAGGGCTCCCAGGCCGCGGGCCTGCCCGCCGCCGCCCTCGTCGCCACCTTCCCGGTGCGGCTCAACGCCGAGAAGGCCGCGCAGGTCGAGCGGGCCATGGGGCTGAAGCTGGCGGGCGAGGGCGACTGGACCATCGGCGTGCGGCGCGGGGTGGCGGAGACCTCCTCGGGCGTGGCGGCCGAGGTCCCCCTGGTGGTGGCCGCGGCCAAGGCCGACTGGATCGGCGCGCTTGCCTCGCCGGCGGCCATGCAGGCGGCCCTCGCCTCCGGCAAGGTCAGGATCGAGAAAGGCTCGCCAGGCGACCTCGCCGCCTTCCTCGACCTCTTCCGGGGCTAGCGGACGCGCGTGTAGCGCCAGTCCTCGCCCTCGAGCTTGCCGTCCATGGTCCCCTCGACCCGGGCGCACAGGTCTTCGCCGCACCGGCGGTAGATCACCCGCTGCGGGAAGTCGTGGGCCAAGTTCTCGAACACCGCCTCGCCGGCCGGGCCCGGCTTGAGCACGAAGGGCGTCGGCGGCTGGGTCCCGACACGGGCGGTGAAGGTCGCGCCCCCCGGCTCGGTGGTGATGCTGGTGAACTCCAGGCTGGGGCGCTTGCCGGGCCGGTTGGTCTGGGCCGCCCCGGCCATGGCGCCGCCGATGGGCGCTAGCCAGGTTTCCCGCACGGTCACGCCGCCGGCCTCGTGGGCCCAGGTTCCAGCCATCCAGGCCAGCGCCTGGACGTCGTCCGCCGGCGCGGCCTGGGCGGACCCGGCGGCCAGCAGCAGACCCGCCAAGACGATGTTTCGCATGTGGCTATCCCTTCGCTTTCCCGCGCCGCGCCTGGAAGAACCCCTTCAGCAGGGCCGAGCTTTCTTCCGCCAGTACGCCGCCAACCACCGCCGGCCGCCAGTGGCAGGTCGGCTGGTCGAAGAATTTCGGACCATGGACCACGGCGCCGCCCTTGGCGTCCTCCGCCCCGAACACCAACCGCCCGATCCGGGCGTGGCTGATGGCCCCGGCGCACATGGCGCAGGGCTCCAGCGTCACCACCAGGGTCAGGTCGGTGAGGCGGTAATTGCCCAGCTTTGCGGCCGCCGCGCGCAGGGCGACGATCTCGGCGTGGGCCGTGGGATCGTGCGCGCCGATGGGTCCGTTGGCCCCGATCGAGACCACTTCGCCGGTCGCCGGATCGACGACGACGGCGCCCACGGGCGTTTCGCCACGTGCGGCGGCGTCTTGCGCGGCTTGAAGCGCGATGCGCATGGTGCGTTGATCATGATCCACGACCCCCAAGACAACGATGAGACGGCTCCCGGTCAAGGAGAGCGCGTCGCAAAGGCCCTGGCCCGCGCCGGAGTCGCCTCCCGCCGAGACGTCGAAAAGCTGATCGAGGCCGGCCGCGTCGCCCTCAACGGCGAGGTGCTGACCACGCCGGCGATCAAGGTGGAGCCCGGCGATGTGCTCACCGTCGACGGCAAGGTGGTGAACGAGGCCGAGCCAACGCGCCTGTTCCGCTACCACAAGCCGATCGACCTGCTGACCACCCACAAGGACCCGCAAGGAAGGCCGACCGTGTTCGACCACCTGCCGCCGGGCCTGCCGCGCCTGATCTCCATCGGGCGGCTGGACATCAACTCCGAGGGCCTGCTGCTGCTCACCAATGACGGCGAGCTGGCCCGCGCCCTGGAGAGCCCGGCCAACGGTATCGTCCGCCGCTACCGGGTCCGCGCCCGGGGCCGGATCACCCAGGCCGAGCTCGACAAGCTGGCCGAGGGCGTCACCGTCGAGGGTGTGAAGTACGGCCCGATCGAAGCGAAGATCGACAAGGCCAAGGAAGGCCCCCAGGGCGCCAACATCTGGATCACGGTGACCCTCGCCGAGGGCAAGAACCGCGAGGTCCGCCGGGTGATGCAGTCCATCGGCCTGACGGTCGGACGGCTGATCCGCCTGTCCTATGGCCCGTTCGCCCTTGGGACCCTCGAACTGGGTCAGGTGGAGGAGGTCGGCCCCCGCGTGATCCGCGAGCAGCTCGCCGAGCACATCGCCCCGGCCAACCTGCCCGAAGGCGATCGTCCGCTGTTCGTCGACAAGGCCGGCCGTTCCGGCGGCGGACGCCGCGCCCCGACCGGCGGAACCGGCGGCACCGGCGCGCCCGAGCCCAAGAAGAAGGCGGTCTACAAGTCCGGTTGGGCGACGCCGAAGATCGAAGCCAAGGTCCATGCCGGCCAGCGCAAGCGCGCGCCGCGCCCGGGTGTGGAAGCCTCGCCGACGTCGCCGACGTCGCCCGCCAAGCCCCATGGCGAGGTGCCCCTCGCGCCGCGCGCGCGCTCCTCGCGCCTGGTCGCCGACAAGCCCGGCGGAATCCGCACCTTCAGCCCCGGCGCGCCGCTGGTCGCCTCGGCGCCGGCGCCCCAGCGATCGAGCGGGTCCCGGCCCGCCGGCCGTCCGAAGTCGAAGAGCTCCACCCTGATCGACCGCCGGCCCTATTCGGCTGACGGCCCGCGTCCGGCCCGCGATTTCAAGTCGGGGCCGAAGCGCGAGGGCGCCTCCGCCGACCGGCCGCGCTCCTATGCGTCGGACAAGCCGCGCCCCGCCGGCCCCAAGCGCGAAGGCGGACCGCGCGGTCCCGACCGTCCGCCTCGCGGCGAAGGTCCCAAACGCGCCTACGCCTCCGACGCCCCGCGCCCGCCGCGTTCCGACGCCCCGCGCAGCGACTACAAGCCCGGCCCGAAGCGCGAGGGCGCCCCGTCGTCCGACCGTCCGCGCGCACCGCGATCCGACGGACCGCCGCGCGGTCCTCACCCCGACTACAAGGCCGGGCCGAAACGTGAGGGCGCCCCGTCGTCCGACCGTCCGCGCGCACCGCGATCCGACGGACCGCCGCGCGGCGCTCGCCCCGACTACAAGGCCGGGCCCAAGCGCGAGGACGGCGGCAAGTCGTTCGAGCGCCCGCGCGCGCCCCGGTCCGACGCGCCGCGCCCCGAGAGCAAGAGCTCGCCCTATCGCGGCAAGTCGTTCGACGGCGACCGGCCCCCGCCCAAAGGTCTCGGGCCCAAGGGTCTCGGGCCGAAGGGTCTGGGTCCTAAAGGTCCTGGATCGCCGAGGGCGGACGCGCGGCCCTCAGGCCCTCGCGGGCCGAAGCCGTCTTCAGGATCTCCACGAAGCTCCGGCGCTCGTCCGCCAGGCCCTCGGACAGGGGGCGGTCCAAAGCGGCGCGTGTAAGGCGCTTGGCGTAGGCCAGGCCGTCGGCGCCGCGGGTCTCCAGCTCGGCGGCGATCTCCAGGGCGCGCGCCAGGGGATCGGCGACCGCCTCGTGCACCAGGCCCAGTTCGGCCGCCTTCGCGCCGTTGACCACCTTGCCCAGCAGGATCATCTCCAGCGCCCTGGCCTCGCCGATGACACGGGGCAGGCGCTGGGTGCCGCCCCCGCCCGGGAAGATGCCCGCGCGGGTCTCGGGCAGGCCGATGGCCGCGGCGTCCAGGGCTGCGATCCGCAGGTCGCAGGCCAGGGAAATCTCGAACCCGCCGCCCATGCATAGGCCGTTGATGGCCGCGATCACCGGCTTGGGGGCGCTGGCCAGCAGGTCGACAAAGGCCCCGAAGGCGCCGCCCGCCCGGGGCGGCGGGCCGCCTGACGGCTGCTGAGGCGGCTGGTTGATGGTGTCGCTCAGGCCCGAGAGCTCGCCCACGTCGTAGTGGCGGATGAAGATGCCCGGCAGGCCGCCGGTCAGCACCACCACCCGCACCGCGTCGTCGGCCACGCAGGTTTCGAAGGCCGCCAGGATATCCACCGAGCCCTGGGCGGTCATGGTCCCGAGCGGCGGGTTGGCGTAGGTGATCACGGCCGTTCCGGCCTTGCGTTCCACGCTCACCAGAGCCATCGCATCCTCCCGTCATCGTTATTTTTGCTTGGGCGCGAGCTTGGATCGCGCGGGGCGGCGCCGCAAGGTCGCGGCGAATCGGCAAGGAGCCCCTTTTGCGCATCGTCTCGGGAGAATTTCGCGGCAAGGCCCTGGTCGCCCCGGCGGGCGACGCCACGCGGCCGACCTCCGACCGCGCCCGCCAGGCGGTGTTCAACATCCTGGAGCACGCCGCCTGGTCGCCGGGATTGCGCGACGCCCGGGTCATCGACCTGTTCGCGGGATCAGGCGCCCTGGGTTTCGAGGCCCTGTCGCGGGGCGCCGCCTTCTGCCTGTTCGTGGAGACCGACGAGGCCGCACGCGGCGCCATCCGCGAGAATGTCGACGCGCTCTCCCTGTTCGGCCGAACCCGCGTGCATCGCCGCGACGCCACCGATCTCGGCGTTCGGCCCGGCGGCGACGGCCCGGCCTTCGATCTGGCCTTCCTCGACCCGCCCTACGCCAAGGGCCTGGGGGAGGTCGCACTGGCCAAGCTGGCCGCCGGCGGCTGGTTGGCGCCCAGCGCCCTGATCGTTTTCGAGCGGGGATCGGACGAGGCGGACTTCAGCGTGGACGGCTTCGAGAAGTTGGACGCGCGCGACTACGGCGCTGCGCGCGTCCATTTCCTTAGAGCGGTTTCAGGCGGAGTGGAGGCCGGTCCGCCGCCCGGAAACCGCTCCACTCAAAAGTAGGGCGCGTTCGAACGGAAAACCGGTTCCCACTTTTCCTGAACGCGCCCGCTCACCACAAGCGGCTTGAGGTCCGGTTGTCGAGCTGGCTGCGCAGGTTAGCGAGCCCATCGCGATTGATGCGATAGGGGCTGCCGCCCCGGCTGACGATCAGGCCGTTCTTCCTCAAGGCCTTGAAGGTCCCGAGGTCGCAGTCGGCCAGCGCCCAGCCGTCGCGGGTCTGGCAGTGGGCCGAGATGATCCGGCCGCGCTCGTCGCGTTCCAGCACGATAGTTCCGCCCTGGGCGAGGGCGTGCAGCGTCCGTTGCTGCGCTTTCGATATGTTCACTAGGTTGTCCGAGGTCAGGCGTGAAAACACGCGCCCGCTCCTGGAGAGGGGCGCGGACGGCGGACCTGACAGCCGATTTCAGACGAGGACGCCGGTTCGGCGGTTAGGCCCGGGCCTCGAACGCAATCTCAGACATGAACTCCTCACGGGTCTGGACCTGGAGATCATGGCGAAGCTCCGCCAGATCGTCCAGTCAGAAGCTGGTAGCACTACGGTTACTGGAAATATTCTCGAAACATCTAAGATATCGCAAATCATGACGCTTATGTGACGTTTTCATAACAACATAGATCAGGTATAAAACGCACGAGGCGAAGTAAGATTCACCGATCATTAGTCGAGGTTGTCTACAGCCACGCTTGAACAGCGGAAAGCTCCCCCATGACCGCCACCCTCCTCGACCTGATTCAGCCGATCGCGCCCATCTCTCCACAGACCCAGGGCCAAGACGTCTACGACCGATTCCAGGCCGAACCGGAGACCCTGGCCATCGCCGTGGTCGACGAGGGGGGCCGCCCCGTCGGGTTGGTGGAGCGCAACGCCTTCTTCGTGGCCATGGCCGCCCACTACGGGCGGGCGCTCTACGCCCTGCGCCCGATCTCGCTGCTGATGAACGCCGCGCCCCTGGTCGCCGACGGGGACACCGAGGTCGCCGCGTTCTGCGGCGAGGTGCTGATCGACCGCTCGGACGAGGTGATGAAGGGCTTCATCGTCCTGAACGGCGGGCGCTACGCCGGGGTAGGCTCCACCCTGTCGCTGCTGAAGGCGACCAGCGCCGCCAACCGCGCGCACGCCCAGGAGATGACCCACCTGGCCGAAACCCTCAACCAGGCCAAGCTCGAGGCCCAGACAGCGCTTACCGCCAAGTCGCAGTTCCTGGCGGTGATGAGCCACGAGATCCGCACGCCGCTGAACGGGGTCCTGGCCATCGCCGACATCCTGCAGCGCAAGCTCGCCAATCCCGAGTTGAAGCCCTACGTCGCGACCATCCAGGACTCCGGCCAGACCCTGCTGCGCCTGCTCACCGACGCCCTCGATCTCACCCGCGCCGACGCCGGCCAGCTCGAACTCGCCGAGGACGGCTTCTGCGCGCCGGCCTTGCTGGCCGACCTCGCCGCCCTGTGGACCGCTCGGGCCGAACAGAAGAACCTCAGCCTGACCTTCGCCTATGACGGCGCGCCCGATCAGTGGGCGCTGGGCGACGCGGTGCGGATCAAGCAGGTGTTCAACAACCTGATCGGCAATGCGCTGAAGTTCACCCAGCGCGGTGGGGTCGAGGTGACCCTGAAGGTCCGGCGCGACGACATCCACGTCTATCTGGAGGGACGGGTCCGGGACACCGGCGTGGGCGTGCCCGAGCATCGCCTGGCGAACATCTTCCAGCCCTTCAGCCAGACCGAGGCCGGCGTGCGCGAGGGCGGCGCGGGCCTGGGCCTCTCCATCTGCCGCCAGCTCGTCGAGAGGATGGGCGGCGCCATCGAGGCGCGGTGCAACGCCGGCGGCGGCAGCACCTTCCGGTTCGACTTCCCGCTGTTCGACGTCCCGGCGCCTACGGAGGCGGAGATCGCCGCCGAGCCGGACCTGGGCCAGGGTCCCGGTGGCCTGCACGTGCTGATCGCCGACGACAACGCCACCAACCGGCTGGTGGCCGAGACCCTCTGCGACATGTTCGGCTGCACCACCGAGAGCGTCGAGGACGGCCGGCAGGCGGTCGCCGCGGCCGCCGGCGGCCGCTTCGACCTGATCCTGATGGACATCAAGATGCCCCATCTGGACGGGGTGGCCGCCACGCGGAAGATCCGGGGCATGTCCGGCGCCCTGGCCGACATCCCCATACTGGCGCTCACCGCCAACGCCGATCCCTGGGACGCCGCCAACTATCTCGCCCAGGGGATGGACGGGGTTGTGGAGAAGCCGATCAAGGCCGAGCGGCTGCTCGAGGCCATCAACGCCTTGTTCGGCGCCGAGGTCGGACGCGACGCCGTCGCCGCCTGAGGTTGCGCCCGCCGCTGGTCTGGGCGAGGGTCGTCGCCGACGGCGGGAGGCGCGAATGGCGGGCTATAAGGCTCGGCTGCAACGGGATCTGGACGCGTGGATCGAAGGCGGGCTAGTCCCCGCCGACAATCGCGCGGCGATCCTCGATAGCGTCGCCGACGGGCGGCGGATCGACGCCTCGGTGGCGCTGGGCGTGGTCGGCGCGCTGTTGCTGGGTATCGCCACTATCGCCTTCGTCGCCGCCAACTGGGGCGAGATCCCCCGGCTGGCGCGCTTCGTCCTGATCCTGGCGGTGTTCCTGGGCGTGACCGGCGCGGCGGCCTGGGCCGCGCGGAGCGACGCTCGACCGATCCTGACCAACACCCTGCTGATGGTGGCGGCCCTGGTCTATGCGGCCGCCATCGGCCTGACCGGCCAGATCTTCGACATCGCCGGGGACCCTCAACGGGCCCTGCGCAGCGCGGGGCTCGCCGCCGGACTGCTGGCCGTCGCCGGACGTTCCAGCGGGGCGGCCATCGCGGCCCTGGTGCTGATCGGGATCGGCGAGTTCGCCGGGCGGTTCGACGGCGGAAACACCCGTTGGCTGATCTTCGCCGCCCCCGTTGGGCTGGGCCTGGCCTGGCTGTGGAACAGCAAGCCCCTGGCCCACGTGGCCAGCCTCGCCCTAATCGTCGGCTTGGTGGCCCTGATCTCGCTCTATGAACGGAGCTGGGGCCCGGCGGGCTTCCTGGCCGGGGCCGCCGCGTTGGCGGGTCTCGCGGGCGCGACGCGGCAGCTCTCCGATCGCCGCACGGCGGTGATCTTCATGCTGTGGTTCGTCTGGGGCGCCCTGTTGCTGTTTGCGGTCTCGGGCTTCGACGAGGTGAAGGGCGGCTTGCTGATCGCCCATCGCGCGGCGTGGCTGGTGCTGGCCGGCGGCGCGGTGGCGCTGGGCATGCACGACCGTCAGCCGATGATCACCGCAGCCGGCGTGGTCGCCATGATCGCCGGCGTCTGCGCCATCCTGTTCGACCTGGGTCTGGGCTTGATGACGGCGGCCGGCCTGTTCGGCGCCTGCGCCCTGATCGCGCTGGCGGCCGGCTTCATGATGCGCGGGAGGGCCAAGGCGTGATCAGGTCTCTCCCCCTCCGCATCGCCGCCGCGGGCCTGTTCCTGGTCGCGGTGCTGGTCGTGCTGGTGGTCTCCGAGGACCGCGCGCGGGCGGCCGGCCGCGAGGTCGCCCTGCCGATGGAGGCGTTCGATCCGCGCGAACTGCTGACCGGCCACTATGTGGCTCTGCAACTGACCCAGAGGCTCGATCCCGGCCAGGCCTGCCCCACCCGGACCCAGCCCTTCGGGGAGCGCGGCTGGCTGTCGCTGCGCGCCGCCGACGGTAGGTTCATCGGATCCGGCGCGACCCGCCAGGCCGCGCTCGCCGCCGGCGGCGACCTGGCCGTCCAGGGCGGCGTCTACTGCTCGCGGGTGATGGTCGACAACGTCGAGGCCAACGCCGTCACCCTGGACGTCGGCGTCGACCGCTTCCATGCCGACCAGGAGGAGGCCGAGGCCGTGGAGAAGGTCCTGCGCGTCCGCCGCGGCGGACGCACGGTCCCGGCCTTCGCGGTGATCTCGGTGGGCGAGGACGGCCGCGCCCGCCTCAAGGGCGTCATCCTCGACGGCAAGCGCACCGACCTCACCTGGTGGTGAGATTTAGCGCCGTCCGAACAGCCGCTCGATGTCGGCGAGCTTGAGCTCCACATAGGTGGGGCGGCCGTGGTTGCACTGGCCCGAGTGGGGCGTGGCCTCCATCTGGCGCAGCAGGGCGTTCATCTCCGGCGCCGTCAGCCGGCGGCCGGCCCGGACCGAGCCGTGGCAGGCCATGGTCGAGCAGACCTCCTCCAGGCGTTCCCGTAGGGCGAGCGCCTGGCCGTTCTCGGCCAGGTCGTCGGCGATGTCGCGGATCAGGCCGGCGACATCGGTCTCTCCCAGCAGGGCCGGGGTCTCGCGCACCACCACCGCGCCGTGACCGAAGGCCTCGACCACCAGGCCCAGGGCCTGCAGCTCCTCGGCGCGGGCGGTGACGCGCTCGGCCTCGGCGGGGTCGAGCTCGACCACCTCGGGCAGCAGCAGGACTTGGCGAGCGACCCCGCCGTCGGCCATCTCCACCTTCATCCGCTCATAGACCAGCCGCTCATGCGCCGCGTGCTGGTCGACGATCACCACCCCGTCGCGGGTCTGGGCGACGATATAGGTCTCGTGCACCTGGGCCCGGGCCGCGCCCAAGGGGAAATCGACGGGGTCAAACACCACCGAGGGGGCGGGGGCTTCCTGGAGGCCCGAATAGGGCGGGTTCCAGGTCTCCGGCTCGGCGCGGGCCGAGACCTCGGTGAGGCCGGGGATCGCCTGGGCCGCCTGGATGGCCGAGGTCCAACCGCCCATCTGCCAGGCCGAGAATCCCTGGGCGGAGGGTTGCGGCTGGGGCGACCAGCCGGGGCGGATGTGGCTCAGCGTCTCGCTGGCCACGGTGGTGGAGGCGCGGTGTCCGGCGCCGGCCAGGGCGTGTCGCAGGCCGCCGACGATCAGGCCGCGCACCAGGGACGGATCGCGGAACCGCACCTCGGCCTTGGCGGGATGGACATTGACGTCCACCAGGGTCCCGTCCAGCTCCAGATAGAGCGCCACCAGCGGATGGCGGTCGCGGGCCAGGAAATCGGCATAGGCGCCGCGCAGGGCGCCCTGCAGCAGCCGGTCGCGCACCGGTCGTCCGTTCACGAACAGATACTGGTGGGCGCTGTTGCCGCGGTTGTAGGTGGGCAGGCCCGCGAACCCCGAGAGCCGCACCCCGTCGCGCTCCTGGTCGATGGCGATGGCGTTCTCGGAGAACTCCCGGCCCATGATCGACGACAGGCGGGCCAGGCGTCCGTCGGGTCCCTTGCTCTCGGCGGGCAGGCGCAGCACCCGGCGCCCGTCGATGTCGAGGGCGAAGCTGACCGCCTCGTGGGCCATGGCTTGGCGCTTGATCTCCTCGGCGATGGCCATGGCTTCCGAACGCTCGGACTTCATGAACTTCAGCCGGGCGGGCGTGGCGTAGAACAGGTCGCGCACCTCGACCCGGGCCCCATGCGGGCCGGGGAAGCCGGAGGGGGCCACCGCGCCCATGGCGCCGCCCTCCACCAGGATGGCGTAGGCCTCGGCGCTTCCCTTGGCCCGCGAGGCGATCGACAGCCGCGCCACCGAGCCGATCGACGGCAAGGCCTCGCCCCGGAACCCGAGGGTGGAGATGCGCAGTAGGTCATAGTCGCCGGCCGCGTCGGGGCCGAGCTTGGAGGTGGCGTGGCGCTCCACCGCCAGGGGCAGTTCGTCGGGCGAGAGGCCTGAGCCGTCGTCGGCCACCAGGATGCGGGTCAGGCCGCCGCCGTCGGCCTGGACCTCGACGGAACGGGCGCCGGCGTCGAGCGCGTTCTCCACCAGTTCCTTGACCGCGCTCGCAGGCCGTTCCACCACCTCGCCGGCGGCGATGCGGTTCACGGTTTCGGGCGGGAGGCGGCGGATGGGCATGGTCAAGCTTTGGACACGACCCCAGACTAGATCGCTATGCATTCCATATATGTCGATTCCGGGGGGCCGTCCGGAAGGAGCCACATGAGTTTCGCCAAACTGGCCGCGATCGGCGCCATGAGCCTCCTCCTGGCCATCCCCGCCTCGGCCCAGGTCGCCCCCGCCCCAGACCCCCTCGATCCCGACGCGGTGCTGCTGGAGGAGCTGGTGGTCACCGCCATCGAGCGCGGCCCGGCCTGGTGGCGGGTGTCGGACGCCGACACCACGGTCTATGTGCTGGGCGCCCCCGGCGTCCTGCCCAAGGGCCAGGCCTGGGACCACATCACCCTGGAGCGACGGCTGACCGGAGCCCACACCGTGATCCTGCCCTTCAACAGCATCAGGGTGAGCCTGCTCAGTGTTCCGGGCCTGGCGATCCAGTGGGCGCGGCTGAAGGGCGGCCCGGCGGAAAACCGGATGACCGGCGACATCAGGCGCCGCTTCATCGCCGCCCGCGAGGCAGCCGGCCAGCCGGCCAAGCGCTACAGCTACAAGAACGAGCTGCTGGTGGGGCTGATCCTGGTGGGTGACTACCGAGACAGCGTGAAGCTGACCGCCGCCGACCCCGGCAAGACCGTGGCGCGCATGGCCAAGGCCCGAAAGATCAAGACCGAGAGCCGGACGCTGTCCCTGGGCCCCGTGCTGGGCCAGGCCACACGGATGGGCTCGGCGGTGCAGCGGGCCTGCCTGGAGGACGCCCTGGATGAGATCGAGGCCGGTCCGGCCGGCGCGCGGCGCGCGGGAGCGGCCTGGGCCGAGGGTGACGTCCGCGGGGCCCTGAACCAGGAGCGGGGCTATGAGCGGTGCCTCGCCAGCGTGCCCGGCGCGCTCAACCTCGACGCCCGCTTCAAGGCCGAGCAGACCGCCGCCATCGAGCGCGCCCTGGCCAAGCCCGGCCACGCCGTGGCGGTGGTGCAGCTACGCCCCCTGCTGAGCCAGGGCGGCGTACTGGACCGCCTGCGCGCCAAGGGCTTCACCGTGAAGACGCCGGGCGACGCCTAGACCCTTTCCGGGTCAGATGGAATCATCTGACCGGATGAAAAGGGTCTATCTTCAAAAGTTTAGAGCGTGACGGCCGCCTGAACCGGCATCCACTTCAGGCTGTCACGCTCTAGAGGCCGAGGCGAACCCCGGCGAACAGGGCGTTCAGCTCGCCCTGCGGCGTCTGGCCGGCGGCGAAGCCGATGGTCCCATGGTCGCGCAGCTCCTCGGCGCCCCGGCGCAGGAAGGCCAGCGCCGCCCGCGCGAAGGTCCCGCCCAGGCTGATCCGCTGGACCCCGGCGTCGAGCAAGGCGGTGGCGTCGCTCGGCACGGCGCCCAGGCCCATGACCAGGTTCAGCGGGCCGTCGATCTCGCGCACCAGGGCCGCGACGGTCGCCATGTCGGGCGCCCCGGGGGTGAAGACGCAGTCGGCCCCGGCCTCCAGGAAGCGGTTGGCGCGCCGGACACAGGCCGCCAGGTCGCCGCCGGGGGTCTGGAACACGTCGGTCCGCGCCGTCAGGACGAAGGGGTTGTCCAGGGCGTCGATCGCCTCGCGCGCCGCGGTGATACGCTCGACCGCCCGGGCCTCGTCATAGAGCCCGCCCGACACGGGGTCCGCGTCCTCGATATTGCCGCCCGCCAGGCCGGCCCCGATACCGAGCCTGACGGTTTCGGCGACCCGCTCGGGGGTGTCGCCGTAGCCGGCCTCCAGATCGCCGTTCACCGGCCCCGCCGCGACCTGAGTGATCTGGGCGATACGGTCCAGCATCTCGCTTCGGCTGACCGCCAACCGGTCATCGGACACGCTGTAGTCCGGCTTGCCCAGGGAGAAGGCGACCCCGGCGCTGGTCGTGGCGATGGCCGCGAAGCCCGCCTGCGCCAGGACGATGGCGCTGCCGGCGTCCCAGGCGTTGGGCATGACGAAGCCGCGGGGTGCTGAGTGGAGGGCCCTGAAGGCGGCGGCGGCGTTGCGTTGACGTTCGTCGGTCATGAGGGGCTCCGTTCGCGGGCGACCCTGCCTGTTCGAGGACTATCCGTCGAATGCATACGATAGCTGGTATCCATCAGCTTGGTGCATGGAGGGGCGAATGGACGGGGAAGGCCTGCGGACGTTCCTGGCGGTCCACCGGGCTGGGGGATTCTCCCAGGCCGCGGATAGCCTGCTGCGGTCGCAGCCGGCCATCAGCCGGCGGATCGCCCTGCTGGAGCAGGACCTGGGCGCGCCGCTTTTCGACCGGGTGGCGGGCGGCGCGGTGCTGAGCCAGGCCGGGCGCCTGCTGCTGCCCTTCGCCGAACGCGCCCTGGCCGCCATCGAGGATGCGCGCGGCGCCGTCCGCGCCCTGGCGACCGATGACATCGGGCCTGTGTCGCTGGTGGTGGTGGGGACCCTGGCCGGCGCCGATCTCGCCGCGGCCCTGGCGCGGTTCCGACGCGATCACACCCGCGTCGACCTGACCCTCAGCACCGCGACCAGCGCGGAAGTCAGCGACCTGGTCCGGGGCGGGCAGGCGCATCTGGGCCTGCGCTACCATCACGATCCCTCGCCCGACCTGGACGCGCGGCTGGTGGCCATGGAGCCGCTGGTGGTGGTCTGCGCGCCCGATCACCCGCTGGCGGGACGCGGGGCGGCGAGCCTGGCCGATCTGCGGGCGGAGCGATGGCTGGCCTTCCCGGACTCTGGTGGGCGCAAGGAGATCGCCGCCTCGCATATCTTCGCGATCTTCCTGACGCGGGGCATGGGCGAGATCGCCTGGACGGCCGTCGACAGCCTCACCGCCCAGAAGCGGCTGGCCGGCGCGGGCTTCGGCCTGGCTCTGATGCCGCATGACGCAGTGGGGGAGGATCTGGCCTCGGGCGCGCTCGGCGCCATCGCGGTGGCCGACTTCGACGCGGCCCAGCCCGTGGTGGCCGTCGTGCGGCGCAACGGCTTCCTCAGCCGCGCGGCGGTTACCTTGCTGGCCGACCTATGCCGGACCGGAGCCTAGAGGCCCGGCAGCTTGATGCGGGTCGACTTCTCGCGGGCGATGACTACGGCGCCGCCGCCGGTCAGGGCCTTGACGCGAGCCTCTTCGGCGGCCGCATCGACCGGGGCCGGGACGTTGTCGCCCGCCGCGGCGGTGGTGGCCGGCGTCTCGGGCGCCTTGTCGCTCTTCCAGAACATCACCCGGTCGGCGAAGCTCTTTTCCTTGTGGGCCAGATCGCCGGTCTCATCGTCGACCACGTAGCGGATCAGCGGGTCGGCCTTGTCGGCGCCGGCCTTGGCCACCAGCAGCTTCTCGCCGTCGGAGCGGGCCTGACCTTCGCGGGCGCCCAGCAGGGCGTTGCGCGCGGCGCTTTCGGGCTGCAGCTCCTGCGGACGCGGCTCACCGGGGGCGGGCGGACGCAGGGCGTAGTCGGGCGGCACCACCAGCGGGGCCTTGGAAACCACGCGGAACTCGTCAGGGGTGACCTTGTTCATGCCGAGCGCCGCACGGGTGGAGCCGCAGGCCGAAAGACCCGTCGCCGCCATCAGGGCCGTCGCCACGATCACACGGTTCAAACTCATGAACTTGAAGCTCCGAAGGCCGCCCCGGCCGCAAGGGATGTCTGAATAACGCAAAGCGTAAACCACGCCAACGTGGATTAGGTCGCAGGCTCTTTACGCAAGGAATCGAGCAACAAGAAGACCACCCCAACGGTGATGGCGCTGTCGGCCACGTTGAACACCCAGGGAAAGAAGCCCAGCCGCTGGAAATCCAGGAAGTCGGCCACCGCGCCGAAGCGGATGCGGTCGATGACATTGCCCAGAGCCCCGCCGATGACCAGGCCGAAGCCGAGCGCCAGGGTGGCCCGCGGCGCCTGCCGCGCCCACCAGGCCAGGACGCAGGAGACGATCACCGCGAAGGCGGCCAGCAGCCAGCGCGTCAGTTCCTGGTCGGCGCGGAACAGGCCGAAGCTCACCCCCCGGTTCCAGACCATGGTCAGCGAGAAGGGTCCCGCGATGGGGACCGAGAACCGCGACGGCAGGTCGTAGACGGCCAGGATCCAGTATTTGGACGCCTGGTCGGCGGCGATCACGAAGGCGGCCAGGGCGTAGGCCGCCCAGCCGAGCTTGGAGACAGCTCTCATGCTCACGCCCGGGCCGCGTCCCAGGCCGCCACGGCCTGCGCGTCGCGCAGGCTGAGGTCGGGATAGCGGGAATCGGAGCCTACCTCAGGCAGGATCCGCCAGGAGCGGGCGCACTTCACGCCCTCTGCGCGAACGGGTTCGACCGCCACGCCGGGCGTCTCGGCCAGGCGGAAGGCCCCGGCCGGACCGTCGCCCTCGATCAGGGTCGCCTGGCTGGTCCGCAGCACCTCGGCGACGTCCAGGCCGTCGAAGGCCGCGATCAGGGCGGCGTCGGTCACGTGGACCTTGGGAGCCGCCTCGAGGGCCGCGCCCATGCGCTTCTCGCGCCGCTCGACCTCAAGGGCGCCGGTGACCACCGAGGTCACCGCTTGCACCTTGGCCCAGCGATCGGCCTCGGCTGGATTGGCCCAGTCGGCGGGGGTCTCCGGGAAGGTCCGCAGGCAGTTGGAGCCCAGGTCCGGGAACCGCGTGGTCCAGGCTTCCTCGGTGGTGAACGGGATCAGCGGGCTCATCCAGATGGTCAGCCGCTCGAAGACCAGGTCCATGACCGTGCGCGCGGCGCGGCGGCGCATGCTGTCGGGCTGGTCGCAATAGAGGGCGTCGCGGCGGATGTCGAAGAACAGTGACGAGAGCTCGTTCTGGCAGAACTCCAGCACCGGTCGGGCGGCGTCCTGGAAGATGTAGTCGCGATAGGCGGTGCGGACCTGGCCGTCCAGCTCCCACAGCCGGTGCAGGATGAAGCGCTCCAGCGGCGGCATGTCGGCCGGCTCGACGCGCTCGGCCTCGGTGAAGCCCGCCAGGGCGCCTAGCAGGTAGCGCACCGTGTTGCGCAGCTTGCGATAGGCGTCGGTGGTCGTGGCCAGCACCGTCTTGCCGATTCGCTGGTCGTCGGTGTAGTCGGCCATGGCCGCCCACAGGCGTAGGATCTCGGCGCCCGAGTCCTTGATCACGGTCTGGGGCTCGATGGTGTTGCCCTTGGACTTCGACATCTTCTCGCCGTTCTCGTCGACGGTGAAGCCGTGGGTCAGGACAGCGTCGTAGGGCGCCCGGCCCCGCGTGCCGGAGCTCTCCAGCAGCGAAGACTGGAACCAGCCCCGATGCTGGTCGGAGCCTTCGAGATAGAGGTCGGCGGGCCAGCGGGTGTTCCGCCGGCCTTCCAGCGTAAAGGCGTGGGTCGAGCCGGAATCGAACCAGACGTCGAGGATGTCCTCGACCTTCTCAAAGCGCTCGGGATCGTGGATCCCCAGGAAGTCGCTGACCGGCCGGGTGAACCAGGCGTCGGCGCCTTCCTTGGCGATCAGGTCGACGATCTTGGCGTTGACCGTCTCGTCGTGCAGCGGGTGGCCCGTCTCCTTGTCGACGAACATGGCCAGCGGCGAGCCCCAGGCGCGCTGGCGGCTGAGCAGCCAGTCGGGGCGGCTCTCGACCATGGCGCGGATGCGGTTGCGCCCGGCCTCCGGATGGAAGGTGGTGGCCTCGATCGCCTCGATCGCGGTCTCACGCAGGGTGCGGCCGTCTTTCAGGGGCTCGTCCATGCGGACGAACCACTGCGGGGTGTTGCGGAAGATCACCGGCGCCTTGGAGCGCCAGGAGTGCGGATAGGAGTGGGCCAGCCGGCCGCGCGCCAGCAGGCGATGGGCCTCGATCAGCCTGTCCATCACCGCGCCGTTGGCGGGACCGAACTTGCCGGCCTTCTTGCCCTCGGTCTCCAACACCTTCAGGCCGCCGAACAGCGGCACGTTAGGATAGTAGGCGCCGTCCGCATCCACGGTTTCGGGGATCTCGCGATGGCCATGGGCCAGCCAGACCAGGTAGTCGTCGGCGCCGTGGCCGGGGGCGGTGTGGACGAAGCCGGTGCCAGCGTCCTCGGTCACATGGTCGCCGTCCAGCAGCGGTACGGGGAAGCTGTAGTGGGTGTCGAGCGCCGCCAGCGGGTGCTCGCAGACCATGCCGGCCGGATCGAAGGTCTCCAGCCGCCGCGCCGAGGCGATCTTGGCGGCGCTGAACACGTCAGCCGTCAGCTTGTCGGCCAGGATCAGCCGGTCACCCGGCTTGGCCCAGGGCTCGAACTCCAGCCCCGTCTCCATCGCCTCGACCTCGTAGACCCCATACGCGATCGCGCGATTGTACGAGATCGCGCGGTTGGCGGGGATCGTCCAGGGGGTGGTGGTCCAGATGACGATGCAGGCCTGGTCGCCGTTCAGAGATGAGTCGACCCGGGCCTGGGCCTCGGCCGAGCCAGCCGGCGAAGGGGCTTCGTCGTCGCCGTCGGTCAGGCCCTGATAGGGCGTGTAGTCGACAACCGGGAACTTCACCCAGACGGTCGGCGAGACGTGGTCGTGGTACTCGACCTCGGCGTCGGCGAGCGCGGTGCGCTCCACCGGGCTCCACATCACCGGCTTGGAACCGCGATAGAGCTGGCCCGAGGCCACGAACTTGTGGAACTCGGCCACGATGGCCGCCTCGCTGGAATAGTCCATGGTGGCGTAGCGGTTTTCCCAGTCGCCCAGGACGCCCAGGCGCTTGAACCCTTCCATCTGGACGCCGATCCAATGGTCGGCGTACTCGCGGCAGCGCTCGCGGAACTCGGCCTTGGAGACCTCGTCCTTGCGCCGGCCCTGGCCGCGCAGCTCTTCCTCGATCTTCCATTCGATCGGCAGGCCGTGGCAGTCCCAGCCGGGCACGTAGTCGACGTCGTAGCCTAGGGCGAAGCGCGAGCGGACCACGAAGTCCTTCAGGGTCTTCTGCAGGGCGTGGCCGATATGGATGGCGCCGTTGGCGTAGGGCGGGCCGTCATGCAGCACGAACAGCGGCGCGCCGGCCTCCTGGCGGGCCGCGCGGATGGCGTTGTAGAGATCGGCCTCCGCCCACCGGGCGAGGATCTCAGGTTCCTTCTGCGGCAGGCCGCCGCGCATCGGGAACGGGGTGTCGGGGAGGAAGACGGTTTCGCGGTAATCGCGCGAAGGCGTGTCGGCGTCGTCGGCCATGGGACTTTCCAGCTTGGTCCGGAACGAATGGGGTGCGGGTGGAGCCCGGCGCGCGCTGGATCGAACGTCCGGCGGCGTCACGCCGGGCGGATAATTCGCGAGGTTTTCCGAACCGAAGTCATCGTCGGGGTCGTAGCAGAGGCCGGGCCGAAACCCAAGAGTCCTAGAAGTCCGGCAACAGGAGGGCGCGCGCCTCGGCGGCGTCGGCCATTACCTGGGCGGTGAGCGCCTCAAGCCCGTCGAACTTCAGCTCCGGATGCAGGAAGGCGATCAGGTCGGTTTCGATGACCTGGTCGTAGATGTCTTCGTCGAAGTCGAACAGCCAGACCTCCAGGCGTGGGGCGATCTCACCTTCGATGGTGGGATTGACGCCGACATTGGCCACACCGGCGATCTCGCGGCCATCGGGCAGGCGGGTGCGGGTGGCATAGGCGCCGAGCCTGGGGATCACATAGTCGGTGAGGGCCACATTGGCGGTGGGGAAGCCCAGGGTGCGGCCGAGCTGGCGGCCGCGCTCCACGACGCCTTCGATGGCGAAGGGCCGGCCGAGGATCGCCGCGGCGTCCTCTGGCCGTCCGTCGCGCAGGGCCTCGCGCACGCCGGTGGAGGAGTACTTGGTCTCGCCGACCCCCAGGGCCTCGGCGATCGAGACGGTGAAGCCCAGCTCCTCTCCGTAGCGCGACATCAGCTCGGGGCTGCCGGTGCGGCCCTTGCCGAACGACACGTCGAACCCGACCGCCACGTGGCGCACGCCCAGCCCCCTGGCCAGAACCTCGGCGGCGAATTCCCGGTCGGTCAGATTGGCCATCTCGCCGTCGAAGGGCAGGACATGGAAGATCTCGACTCCCAGCGCGGCCAAGGCGCGCGCCTGCTGGTCGGGCTTCATGATTCGGAAGCTGGGCGCGTCAGGCTGGAAAATCTGACGCGGATGGGGGTCGAAGCTGATGACGCCCAGCGGCGCCTTCAACATCCCGGCCGCCTTGGCCGCCTGGGCGATGACCTTCTGATGGCCGCGATGGACACCGTCGAAATTGCCATAGGCGACCGCCGCGCCCCTGTCGGCCTGCGCTAGTCCCTTCCAGCCGTGAACAATGCGCATAGGCCTCACGCGGGTTTCCGGGGGACCATGATCACCGCCTCGCCGTCGACCACGGTCTTGCCGTCCACCTGGCAGACGGTGGTGAGGGTGACGTGGCCGCGGCGTTCGTCCAGGCTCTGGATGGTGACCCGGGTCACCACGGGATCGCCCAGCTTCACCGGTCGGCGGAAGCGCAGGGACTGGGAGAGATAGATCGCGCCCGGCCCGGGCAGGCGCGTGCCGATCACCGCCGAGATATAGGCCGCCGACAGCATGCCGTGGGCGATGCGGCCCTGGAACGGGGTGGTCCGGGCATAGGCCTCGTCCAGATGGACGGGATTGATGTCGCCTGACACGGCGGCGAAGGCCTCCACGTCGGCGGCGCCGACGATCTTGGTGATCTCGGCGGTCTGGCCCTCGGCCAGGTCTTCGAAGAACAGTCCCTGCACGCCGCCCGCTCCCGGTTAGATGCTCTAGTTAGCGGCTTTTGCTCACCACGCCAGATCGGCGATGGCGTAACTGGCTCGCGCGCCGTCCTTGGCCAGCAGGGATTCGACCGCTTGGGCGTCCAGGCCGTCTGGGCCGATGGTCTCCGCGCCATGGATGCCGCTGGCGATGAACAGCACGTCCAGGCCCTGGTCGTTGGCGCCCTTGGCGTCGGTGGCCACCGCGTCGCCGATGCAGAGCACGCGGGAATGGTCGACGGTCCGGCCCAGGATCACCTCGGCCTCGGCCAGGCACAGGCCGTAGATCGGGGCGAAGGGCTTGCCGGCCATGATCACCTCGCCGCCCAGCTCGGCGTAGCGTTGGGCTAGCGCCCCGCCGCAATAGATCAGCCGGTCGCCACGCTGCACCACAATGTCGGGATTGGCGCAGATCATCGGCAGGCCGCGCGCGATGGTCGCCTCGAAGCGCGCCTCATAGTCGTCCGGTCCCTCGATCTCGTCGTCATAGGGGCCGGTGCAGGAGATGAAGGTCGCCTCGTCGGGGCCCGCGAAGGCGAGGTCGAGGCCCTCATAGAGCGGGGCGTCGCGGTCGGGGCCGATGGCCCAGGCCGGACCGGGCGCGCGGGCGCCCAGCATCAGCCGGGTGGCGTCGCCGGAGGAGACAAAGGCCGACCAGGCCGCGCGCGGCACGCCGAGCTGGTCGAGCTGGTCGTGGACGGCGCTGGAGGGGCGTGGGGCGTTGGAGATCAGGATCACCGGTCCGCGCTCGGCGCGCCACTTCACCAGGGCGGCGCAGGCGTCGGGGAAGCTCTCGCGCCCATTGTGGATCACCCCCCAGACGTCGGAGAGCAGGACGTCGTAGCGGTCGGAGAGTTCGGCGAGGCCGGAGATCAGCTTGGGCGCGGTCATGCCGGGGCGGTACCGGGCGCGGCCTTGCGGGTCAATGCGGTGCTTGGTCGATCAGGCGCGGCGGCGGCTGGATCCGCGCAGCTTGGGGCGCAGGTCGGCCGGGGGATCGGTCTCGGCCAGCACCGCGTCGCGGATCGGGCGCGGCTCGCCGAACAGGTGGCCCTGGCCGAAATGGATGTCGAGCTCGAGGATGTCGACGATCTGGCGCTCGCTCTCCACCTTCTCGGCGATCAGGTCGACCCCGTAGCGGCGGGTCAGCTGGGCGAAATCCTGGGCGGCGAGATCGGGCATCGAGCGCAGCACCAGGCCCTCGTCGGTCTCGGTCAGCTCGTCCAGCAGCACCTGGGCGCTGATCTTCAGGAACTTCACGTCCGAGCGGGCCAGATCCTGGAAGTCGATGTCGAGGTCGACGACCTTGTCCAGGCTGAAGCGGAAGCCGAGTTCAGCCAGCTTGCCCATGTTGCGGGCCTCCACCGAACCGCGGGCGTCGAAGGCGGCCTGGCCCAGCTCGAAGATCAGGGCGCCGGCCAGGTCGCGGTTGGCGGCCAGCAGCTCCAGGAACTGCGGGAAGAAGGTCTCGTCGGCGAGGCTGGAGGTGGAGACGTTGCAGAAGATCCCGACCTTGCGGTCCTGCTTGGCCAGCCGGCGCACGATCTGCACGCAGCGGAACAGCAGCAGGTTGTCGATCGAGGTCATCAGCCCTTCGGGCTCGGCCACGGTCAGGTACTCGGCGGGCATCAGCACCCGGCCGGTCTCGTCGCGCAGACGCGAATAGCTCTCGTAGAAGACCGTGCGGCGCTGGGGCAGGCCGACGATGGGCTGCAGGTAGAGGTCGACTCGGTTGTCGGCCAGGGCGTCGCGGACGGTCTCCAGCAGGGCGGCGGACTGGTGGCTGCGGCGGCCGTCCTGGCGGTCGGGGACGGGGGTGCTGGCGACCCGCTCCTCCAGCCGCTGCCCCATGCGCTGGACCAGGTCCTCCAGGATATGGACCTCGTCGTGCAACTCCTCGGAGCGGCGGACGGCCTCGTCGGTCATGGTCTCGACCACCTCCGACAGGCGGGTGTCGATCCTCTCCATCTGGAGCAGCAGAATGGTGTTGGCCTCGCGCACCATGTCGAGGCCCCGCTGCAGGGTGCGCATCTTCAGGCTCTGGGAGACCATGGCGTGGATAGCGGCGCACAGCGCCAGCCCGCCCACAAGGGCCGCGACGCCGGCCGCCCAGCCGCCGCCGTTCCGCCACAGGAGGAGGGCGACGATCAGCGCAAGGCAGAGATAGGTGGCCGCAAGCGCCACCGACGTGAACTGTCGCATAAGCCCGCCGGTCCGAATCGATTCGGATTATCGGACGGCGAAGCCTTGCAAGTCGAATGGATTAACCGTCGCAGGCCCGCCCTAGCGGGTCGGGACCGGGGTTTCGCCGCGATAGTCGTAGAAGCCGCGGCCCGCCTTGCGGCCCAGCCAGCCCGCCTCGACATATTTCACCAGCAGCGGACAGGGCCGGTACTTGGAGTCCGCCAGGCCCTCATAGAGCACGTTCATGATCGACAGCACGGTGTCGAGGCCGATGAAATCGCCCAGCTCCAGCGGGCCCATCGGGTGGTTGGCGCCGAGCTTCAGGGCGTTGTCGATGGCCTCGACCGTGCCGACGCCCTCATACAGGGTGTAGATCGCCTCGTTGATCATCGGCACCAGGATGCGGTTGACGATGAAGGCCGGGAAGTCTTCGGCGTTGGTGGTGGTCTTGCCCAGCGAACGGGCGAAGTTGACGGCGGTCTCGTAGGTCGGGGCGTCGGTGGCGATGCCGCGGATGACCTCGACCAGCTTCATCAGCGGCACGGGGTTCATGAAGTGCAGGCCAATGAACCGCTCGGGCCGGTCGGTGACAGAGGCCAGCCGCGTGATCGAGATCGACGAGGTGTTGGAGGCCAGGAGCGTGTGCTCGCCCAGATGCGGCGCCAGGGCCTTGAAGATGTTCTTCTTGACCTCTTCGTTCTCGGTGGCCGCCTCGATGGCGAGGTCCGTGGTGGCGATGGTCTGCAGCTCGACGGCGGGTTTGATGCGCGCGATCGCGGCCTCGGCGGCGTCGTGCTCGATGATGTTGCGCGAGACCTGTCGGGTCAGGTTCTTCTCGATCAGGGCGATGCCGGCGGCGATCTTGTCGCCGCTGACGTCATGCAGCAACACGTCATAGCCCGCCAGGGCGCAAACATGAGCGATGCCCGTCCCCATTTGACCGGCGCCGATGACGCCGACGGACTTGATCTGAACCATGCAGAAAGAGCCTCGAAATGACCCGGACGACGACCCGTCCGACCGCTTGTGACGGGTTTCTAACATGGTCGAGGCTGCGGTCGACAAGCTTTTGCTGCGCCGCAGCGTGACAGTAGTGCCGAACTCGTCGTGTCAGACGGTTGAGTATTCGTCGTGCGCTACCTTGGAGATCATTCGGCGCCTATGCAAAGAAAAAGGGGCGGCTCGTCCCCGAGCCGCCCCCAATCATTTCCGATGAGCCTCGACGCTATTTCCCGGCGGCGGTCAGGGCTTCCATCAGTTCCGGCACGGCGCTCTTGTAGTCGGCGACCAGGCCGAAGTCGGCGACCTGGAAGATCGGCGCGTCGCCGTCCTTGTTGATCGCCACGATGACCTTGGAGTCCTTCATCCCGGCCAGGTGCTGGATGGCGCCGGAGATGCCGATGGCGACATAGAGTTCCGGAGCCACGACCTTGCCGGTCTGGCCGACCTGGTAGTCGTTGGGGGCGTAGCCCGCATCGACCGCGGCGCGGGAGGCGCCGACAGCGGCCCCCAGCTTGTCGGCCAGCGGCTCGATGACCCGCTGGAATTCCTCGGCCGAGCCCATGGCGCGGCCGCCGGAGACGACGATCTTGGCGCCGGCGAGTTCGGGACGGGCCGACTTCACCAGTTGCTGATCGACGAACTTGGTCTTGGCGGCGCCGGAGCCGGCCGAGATCGTCTCGACCGAGGCCGAACCGCCTTCGCCGGCGGCCTTGAAGGAGGTGGCCCGCACGGTGATCACCTTCTTGGCGTCCGAGGACTGGACGGTCTCGAGCGCGTTGCCGGCGTAGATCGGGTGCACGAAGGTCGAGGCGTCGACGACTTCGACGATCTCGGAGATCTGCGCCACATCCAGCTTGGCCGCCACGCGGGGCGAGAAGTTCTTGCCCTGCGAGGTGGCTGGGGTCAGGACCGCGTCGTAATTGGCCATGAGCGGCACGACCAGGGCCTCGACGGCCTCGGCCAAGCCGTGGCCCAACTCGTCGCTTTCGGCCAGCAGCACCTTGCGCACGCCGGCGATCTTGGCGGCGGCGTCAGCCACGGCCTTGGCGCCCGCGCCCGCGACCAGCACGTCCACGTCGCCCGAGAGGGCGAGGGCGGCGGTGACGGTCTTGTGGGTGTTGTCCTTCAGCGACGCGTTGTCGTGATCGGCGATGACGAGAACGGCCATTAGAGCACCCCCGCGGTCTTCAGGTTGGAGACGAGATCGGCGGCGGTCTCGACCTTGATGCCGCCGGCCCGCTTGGCGGGTTCGGTGACCTTGAGGACCTTCAGGCGCGGCGCGATGTCGACGCCGAGCGTGGCGACGTCCTTGATGTCGAGCTGCTTCTTCTTGGCCTTCATGATGTTCGGCAGCGAGGCGTAGCGCGGCTCGTTGAGGCGCAGGTCGGCGGTGATGATCGCAGGCAGGGAGACCTCGATGGTCTGCAGGCCGCCGTCGACCTCGCGGGTCACCTTGGCCTTGTCGGCCGACAGCTCGATCGCCGAGGCGAAGGTCGCCTGGGGCCAGTCGAGAATTGCCGCCAGCATCTGCCCGGTGGCGTTGTTGTCGCCGTCGATGGCCTGCTTGCCCATGATCACCGCGTCGGGGCTCTCCTCGGCGATCACCGCCTTGAGCAGCTTGGCGACGGCCAGCGGCTCGAGATCCTGGTCGGTCTGGATCAGGATCGCGCGGTCAGCGCCCATGGCCAGGGCCGTGCGCAGGGTCTCCTGCGCCTGGATCGGGCCGATGGATACGGCCACCACCTCGGTGACGGCGCCCTTTTCCTTCTGGCGAACGGCCTCTTCGACCGCGATCTCGCAGAAGGGGTTCATGGACATCTTGACGTTGGCGAGGTCGACGCCCGACTGGTCGGACTTCACCCTGGCCTTCACGTTATAATCGATCACCCGTTTAACCGGGACCAACACCTTCATGGGTCGCTAGCGCCTCAAATTGCATTGCGGAAAAATCGGTCGGATGCGGCATAACGCTTCTCCCGCGCATTGCAAGTCGGCGCCGGGACACAGCCCGCCGCAATTTCGGCCGACGGAAGCCCTAGCAGCACCCGCTCACGTAGAAGAAAGAACCGATGAACCGCACGATCGACCGCCTGAAACTGATCTTCCTGGTCGTGTTCTTCGTCCTGAGCGCAGGTTCTTTCGTCTACCATCTCGGCTGGGGCTGGCCCGAGCAGAAATGCGAGGCCGCGGGCGACTGGTGGGACTGGCGCAGCCGCACCTGCGCCCACCCGATCCCGATCTCCGACATCACCGGGCGGGTGATCAAGGATCGCGCCGCCTACGACGCGGCCAAGGCTGACGGAATCACCGGAAAGACCTCCGAGCTGACCCGCCCGTCGGCGACGGCCCCCGCGTCAAAGGACTAACGCGTCGCGCCGGACTTCCAGAACACCTCCCGCGCGCCCTGGTCGTTGGCGTGGCGGGCGGCGACGAAGAGGAAGTCCGAAAGCCGGTTCAGATACTTCATGGCCGCCGGACTGACGGGTTCGCCCGCCTCGACCAGGGAGACCGCGGTCCGCTCGGCGCGGCGCGCCACCGTGCGCGCCAGGTGCAGGGCCGCCGCCGCCGCCGTGCCGCCCGGCAGGATGAAGGAGGCCAGCGGCGGCAGTTCGGCGTTCAGGGCGTCGATCTCGCGCTCCAGGCGCTCGGTCTGGCTGTCGATCATCCGCAAGGTGTTGGTCTCGCCCTCGCGAGGCGGGGTGGCGAGGTCCGCGCCCAGATCGAACAGCTCGTTCTGCACCCGCGCCAGCATGGCGTCGAAGGCGGGCTCGGCGGCAGTGTGCAGGCGCGCCATCCCCAGGCAGGCGTTGGCCTCGTCGACGCCGCCATAGGCCTCGACCCGCAGGGAGGCCTTGGACACTTGCTCGCCGGTGGCCAGCCGCGTGGCGCCGCCATCGCCGGTGCGGGTGTAGATCTTGTTGAGGACGACCATCGGAGACTCCCGTCCTAGCCGCCTGGCCCGGCGTTGTGTCGCCACCAGACGGCGGCCACCAGCACGGCGACGGCGATCGCCTGAAGCACCACGCGCAGCCGCATCAGCTTGTTGGAATAGGACCGCCCGAAGTCGCCGCCCCGGAACAGGGCGAAGAGGCCGATGAACAGGGTCACCGTCACCGCGATCAGGCTGATGGGGATGAGATACTGGAAGAAGGTGTCCATGGCGCCAATGTAGCGCGCCGGCGCGCAATTGGGAGCGGGCTTGCAGCCTCTATGGCGCTGTCCGGGTCCGGAAGCCGTCCGAGATCAGGCCGATATGGCGGTCCATGACACTGCTCATCGCCTCGGCGTCGGCCTCGTCCCAGGCCGCCAGCCGATAGGTCCAGGCGTACGAGGCCATCAGGGCGTCGATCACCACGTCCAGGTCGCAGGCCGGATCGACGTCGCCGCGGGCCACGCCCTCGGCCAGGCAGTCCTTCACCACCTGGCGCAGGCGCGGGTTGCGGCCGTAGGGGCGCGAGGCTGGGCTGAGGGTCCAGTTATAGGCTGCGGCGATATGCGCCAGGAACAGGCGCGTGCGACGGGTCTCGAAGGCGTAGTGGATGGCGAAGATCGAGCCCAGGCGATCGGGCGTCGAGCCGCGCAGGTGCGGCGCCACCCGGTCGAGCTCGGCGTAGAGCGCATCCAGGCGGTCGGCCATCACCTGGCTGAGGATGTCGCCCTTCGACGAGAATGTGGTGAACACGCTGCCCACCGAAACCTCGGCCTGGCGGGCGATTTCGCGGACCGTGGTCTCGTCGTAGCCGCGCGTCTCGAAGAGCTCGCGCGCCGCGTCGAGGACACGTTGCCGCGTCGCCTCCTTCCGGGATCTGCGTGCCCCCGCCATTTTGCCCCCGGCTCGCGACGCGATGCGCGGTCTTCCCGATCCCTGGTTACGGAAAGCCGCAACCTGGGCACTTGCCTGCGACAGTTCGTCGCGGGCGAACCGGCCCCGCGGCTCGCCCGGAACGGTTCTAGCCTCGACGCGCCCCGGCCAGGATCACGCGGATCTGGTCCTTCGACTTGGCTTGCAGAGCCTCGAGGCTCCAGCCCTGGAAGATGGCCTCCGGGTAGTTGGCCAGATAGGCGTCGAACAGCATCTGGGTGCGCAGCTTGGACTCGACCTCCTGCGACAGCTCCCCGCGCTGGACCCCCAGCTCGAGTTGGTCGGAGATCAGGTCGTGCATCGACTGGACCGGCGGCAGGGTGCGCAGTTCCGGTCCCTGGTCGGGGAGCCAGGAGATGCTGAAGGCCGCTCGGGCCAGCGGAAGCTGGCTCTTGTAGAAGGCGTAGCCGGCCACGAAGAGCTTGAGCAGGGCGTCCTCGACCGTGCGACCGCGGGCGGCGGCCTCGGCCATGGCCTCGGTCAGGGCCTGCATGTCGCTGACCATGATCTCGCGGAACAGGTCCGACTTGTCGGTGAAGTTGGCGAACACCGCGCCTGTCGACATGCCTGCCTCGGCGGCGATGTCGCGGATTGTGGCGCCCTCATAGCCTGCCTCCGAGAACAGGCGGCGCGCGGCGGCCAGGACCTTGGCGCGGGTCTGCTGCTTGGCGAGGGCGCGACGGGTGGGAACGCGGACCTCGGCTTCGCCGGCGGCCTCGAGGGTGTTGGAAACGTGTTTCATCGGGCTTGCAGCCTCGACAGGGCCGCTTCCGCGCGCATCTCGAACTCTACGCAATACTCTTCCACTACCTTCTCCAGCAACTCGGCGTAGCGCTGCGCGAGCTTCCGCCCGTCGCGGGAGGCGTCGCGCAGATCGACGATCAACTGGCGGACTTCCTCGGTTGGGTCAGTGCAGTCCGGATCAATCCGGACAGCGGTGTCATTGGTCGTCATGACCGTTCGGTCCTCTTAGCCTCTCGCCGCGGCGCGTCCAAGCGGTGGCTTCAGTCGAGCGTGTTCATCGAACTCGTTCCGCGATACGAGTTTCAGAGGCATTTAGCGGTAAACGCTCAGCGTGGCTGTGTGGCGCAGCGTCGCAGAGCAGTGTTTTGCGAACATTGCGGGGGCGCAATGTCGTCCGGCCGACACCTCCGGACTCCACGGATCGCTGAGCGTGCTCGTAAAACCCGGGTGTTTTGGCGTCGTTCCGCTAGTTGGCGCCTTCCAGCAGACGCCGGGCGATGACCTGGGCCTGGATCTCGCCGGCCCCCTCGAAGATGTTGAGGATACGCGCATCGGCCAGGATGCGGCTGACGGGCTGCTCGACGGCGAACCCGGCGCCGCCGTGGATCTGGACGGCGTTGTCGGCGGCCGCCCAGGCGACGCGGGCGGCGACCAGCTTGGCCATGCCGGCCACCAGGTCGCAGCGTCGGCCCTCGTCCTTGGCCCGGGCCGCGAACCACGCCAGCCGCCGGGCGCCTAGGATCTCGGCGGCCATCATGGCCAGCTTGTTGGCCACGCGCGGGAACCCGGCGATGGCTTGGCCGAACTGCCTCCGCGCCAGGGCGTAGTCCAGCGCCAGGTCCAGGGCCGACTGCGCCACGCCGATAGCGCGCGCCGCCGTCTGGATGCGGGCGCTCTCGAAGGTGGCCATGAGCTGGACGAAGCCCTGCCCCTCCTGGCCGCCCAGCAGGTTGGCGTGGGGCACGGAAAAGCCGTCGAAGGCGATCTCGTACTCCTTCATGCCACGATAGCCGATCACCCCGATCTCGCCGCCGTCCATGCCGGGGGCGGGGAAGGGGGCCTCGACCGTGCCGCGCGGCTTCTGCGCCAGGAACATCGACAGGCCCCGATGGTCCTTCGACGCGGGATCGGTGCGGACCAGCAGGGTCATCAGGTCGGCGCGGGCGGCGTGGGTGATCCAGGTCTTGGCGCCCGTCACCTTCCAGTCATCGCCCTCGCGGACGGCCCGGGTACGCAGGGAGCCCAGGTCCGACCCGGCCTCCGGCTCGGTGAAGACAGCGGTGGGAATGATCTCGCCCGAGCAGATCGCCGGCAGGAACCGCGCCTTCTGGTCGTCGGTCCCATGGGCCAGGATCAGCTCGGCGGCGATCTCCGAGCGGGTGCCCAGCGAGCCGGTCCCGATCCAGCCCCGCGACAGGGCCTCGGAGACCACGCACATGGCGACCTTGCCCATCCCCGAGCCGCCATGGACCTCGGGCGCTGTCAGGCCGAAGACGCCGAGCGCGGCCAGCTCCTCGATCAGGCCGAGCGGGATCAACTCGTCGCGTAGGTGCCAGCCGTGGGCGAAAGGAACGATCTTCTCCTCGGCGAAGGCGTGGAACTGGTCGCGCACCTGCTCCAGGGTCTCGTCCAGGCCGCTGGCCTCCAGCGAGGGCCGGCCTCGCGCCTCGTCCAGCAGGGCCACGATCCGGTGGCGCACCACCTGGGAGGCGCCGGGCCGCAGACGTTCGATCAGTGGCTCCAGCGCCTGGCCCGAGAGGCCCACATCGCGCGGCCGGAAGGTCTCGCCCTGGTTCATCGGCACGCCGCCGGCGAGCTGGCTCAGATATTCGAAGGCCAGCAGCTGCGCCGGCAGCGCCTCGGCCTCCCCGAACCGGCCCTCGCCCGCCAGATGATCGGCCCAGGCGGCGGTCTGGCGCAGCGTCTCGGCATAGGCGGCCGCCCAGGCCAGACCGTGGGCCGCGTGCTGCTCAGCGTCGAGGGCGCCGCGATCCAGCCGCCCGTCCGGGCTCACCCGCGCGCTCACCGCGGCCTTGGTTTCGGCGACGAACAGGTCGGCCGCGCGGGCGGCGTCGGACAAAAGGGAATTGAGGTCGGGCAGGATCATCGGGAGCGACTATAGGCGAAGCTTGTCGTGGGTCACGTGCGCCGGTACTCCCAGCATAACGCCACGGGAGGCAACCCAATGCTCGTCGTCCATCACCTCAATGACTCGCGCTCGCAGCGCATCCTCTGGCTGCTGGAAGAGCTGGGCGCGCCCTACGAGATCAAGGAATACAAGCGCGACGCCACCACCCGCCTGGCGCCGCCGGAGCTGAAGGCCATCCATCCGCTCGGCAAGTCGCCGGTGCTCACCGAGGGCGATGCGACCGTCATCGAGTCCGGCGCGATCATCGACTACATCGTCCGCCACCATGGCGGCGGCAAGCTCGGCCCGGCGCCGGGCGCCAAGGGCTACGACACCTACCAGCAGTGGCTGCACTACGCCGAGGGCTCGGCCATGCTGCCCCTGATGCTGTTCATGTATGTGGGCCGCCTGGGCGACGCGGGCGCGCCGTTGCATCCGCGGATCGAGAGCGAGATCGCCAATCACCTGGGCTATGTCGAAGGCGCCCTGGCCGGCCGCGACTGGCTGATGGACGACTTCTCCGCCGCCGATATCCAGATGAGCTTCGTGGGCGAGGTCACCGGCGCCTTCGGCCGGTTCGGCGCCTATCCCAATATCGCCGCCTGGGTGAAACGGTTCCAGGACCGTTCGGCCTATCGCAAGGCGCTGGAAAAGGGCGGCCCTTACAACATGGGTCCGAAGGCCTAGACCTCTTTTCCCTCCTCCTCGTGGGGAGGGAAAAGGTCGTCACCGCGTCCAGGGGTCGTCCAGCACGCCGTCGATGAAGTCGAACACGGCGGCCTTGGTCAGGGCGTGGGGAATGGCCGAGAAGTGGTCGCAACCGGGGACCACCACCCCGTGCCCATGGGCGAACGCCTGGGCTAGCTCCACGGGATCGCCGTTGGTCTCCCGCTCGCCGGCCACCGCCAGGACCGGCATGGGCAGGGCGGCGAAGCCGGCGACATCCAGCGGTGGGTTCGCCGCCTGGGTGAAGGCCGCCAGGGCCTGGCGGTCCTCGCCCTGTTCGTCGGCGAACTGGCGAAAGCTCTTCAGGAACGGCTCGGTGATGGTGTCGGGGTCCTCGGCCAGCATGGCGTCGACCATGAGGTTCGTCGCCATCGGGCTCCGCTCCTCCAGCAGCTTGTGGCCCACCCCGCCCAGGATCAGGTTGGAAAACCGCTCCGGCGCGGCCAGCGCCGCGGCCGCGGCCGTGCGCGCGCCCATCGAATAGCCGAACAGGTCCACGCGGTTGATCCCCACATGGTCGATCAGCTCGACGATATCCCGGGCCAGGTTGGCGCGCAGATAGGCGTCCGGGTCGTGCGACTTGCCGCTTTCCCCATGGCCGCGCTGGTCCAGGGCGATCACCCGGAAGCGCCGCCGCTCCAGCGCGGCGTACCAGCCGGTGCGCTTCCAACCCTCGTTTCGGTTCGAAGCGAAGCCGTGGATCAGCAGAATCGCCCGGTCATAATCGGCGGGCGCTCTATCGTCAAAGGCGAGTCGGAAACCGTCGGTTGTGCTGAAGTCCATGATTTTCTTAAGAGATCAGTGATGAAAACGCAGGTATCTCAGAAAGGAGTGCGGCGAAAAGACACGCGGGGCAAAAATGGACGCGCAGGGTTCGGCCAAGACGATCATCGCAACGATGAATCGTATCGACCGGGCGACCAAGAAAGCGCTGCGCGATCGTGAATGCAAGGAGCGGGCGAACGGACGCCGTTCCACCGCCCCTGAACTGGCCGCCAGATACGACGCCCTGTTCGAGACCTTGACCCGCGCTCACTGCGTCCCTTACGAGCGGATGGACTGGCACGAGATCGCCGGAGCCGGGATGGTCGAGCCCGCCGTCCGGGCCAACGCCCTGGAGCAGAAGGCGCGCCGCGCGCTCGCCAACTATCAGCCGGGAATCATCGACGGCCTGTTCGGCCTGGGCCAGGACCGCCGCCGCGCCCTGGCCGAGCGGGTCCTGGAGGCCGCCAAGAAGGACGCCGAAAACTACGCCAGGGCCAAGCGCGCCGCCGACGTCCACAATCTCGACGTCGGCCTGGCCGCCGCCGTGCTTGCGCTGGACATCGGGGCGATCGAGCAGGCGTTGAAGGCCCACATTCCGGCCGCCGAATTTACCCCGATCCTGGAAGGCCTGGGCGTCCACATGCCCGCGCCCGGCAAGCTCGTGGTCTATGTGGACTGCCTGGAATACGACGCCATTCCCGACGAAGCCGTGGAGATCGGCGACACCGGCCGGGCGGTCTTTGTCGCCCTGCCCCCCGAGGTCCGCCAGGAGATGCACCTGGCCAATGTCTGCGCCACCACCCTGCGGGTGGCCGTCGAGGTGCTGGCCGTGGTTCCGCTCGACATGATCGACGTGGTCGCGCGTTGCTTTCTGGTCAAGGGCCGCGGCGAGGCCGAGCAATCGCCGGTGGTCCACGTCAAGGTGACCCACCAAGCGCTGAAAGCCATGGACCTGCGCCGGCTGGAGCCGGTGTCCTCCATCACCGCCCTGGGCGGCCGCATCGACTGGGAGGTTGAGCGGGGCTTCGCGGAAATCCGCATCGACGACCTGAAGCTCACCGCGCCCAAGCCGCCCGAAGCCTCGCAGACGGCGGCGGCCTAGCTACGCCACCTCAGGGTGGCGGCTTCCACGGGATTCTCGAAACCACGGCCCTGCTTGCGGCTCAGCGACCATTCCCGCTTGAGCTGCTGGTACCACTTGGCCTGTCGGTCGGCGTCGTCGATCCACAGCAGCGACGGGTCGTAACGCAGCCCCTCGTTCTGCAGGTTCACCATGTCCCCGTCCTGGCGCAGGAAGGCCCGTGCGCCGGCGGCGATGAGCGGTTTCAGGAACAGGAACGCCGGGTGGTCGGACCAGATCACCTGGGTGATTTTCGTCTGGGTCTCCGACACCGGGGTCAGGCAGGTGAGCGACAGCACCTGGCGTGCGCCCACCGTAACGTGCTCCCAGCGCAGGCCGGGGATGCGGAAGACGATCTCGGTCAGGGGCTCGCCGCCCAGGATCGCGTAGGCGCGGCTGTTCTTCGAGGGCTCGTGACGGACCATGGCGAAGCCCTGCTCGCGGGGCTCGAACTTCTTGGCCTTCTCGTGCTGGCTCTTGGCCGAGCGCCACCACCATTGCTGATGCACATAGGGGCCGTGGGCCGGGTCCATCAGGCCCACGACCGCGTGGTCGATGTGGGCGTCGAACACCATGCGGTCGACCAGCTTGGGCCCGCCGCCGACCACCCCTGGGAAGACCGGGGGCGGCTCAGGCGGCTCGCCGTCGAAGCGCGGATCGGCGCTGATCCAGATGAAGACCAAGCCCTGGCTCTCGGCGGTGGGATAGCGCCGCACGCGGATGCGGCTGACGTCCATCGCCTGGTCGGCGACCAGCGAGGGGATGGCGGCGCAGGCGCCGTCGGTGCGGAACCGCCAGCCGTGATAGGGACATTCCACGCTGGGCGTCCCGTCGGCCTCGTCCCGCAGCTTGCCGGCCGAGAGCGGCGCAGCCCGGTGCGGGCAGATGTCCTTCAGCGCATAGACCTTGCCCGCGCGGTCGCGGCCCAGCAGCACGGGCTCGCCCAGCAGTTCGTAACGCTGCAGCTTGCCAAGCTTCAGGTCGCTCGCCAGGGCGGCGAAATACCAGATGTCGTGCAGGAACCCGCGGCCGAACTTTGCGTCGGCGGCGGGAGCGGGCTTGGAAGCGTCGTCGGCCATGAGCCCCTTCTACCGCGTCATGCGAGCCGCAGGAACCGCACCGCGTGCGGGCCGAGATGCAGCGCCGCTCCATCCAACCGCGCCGCGCCGACGGTGGGGGTCAGGGTGGTCGCCCCGGCCAGCCGCTCGTCGCCGAACACAGCCTCAGTCGCGCCCATGTTGAACAGGCAGGCGATGCGCTCGGCGCCCTCCTGGCGAATGAAGGCCAGGACCGGTTCAGGCGCGGCGACCATCTCGATCTCGCCTGTGGTGAGCGCGGGGGTGGCCTTGCGCAGGGCGATCATAGCCTTGGAAAAGGCCAGGACGGACGTGGCGTTCGCGGCCTGGGTCGCCGCCGACAGGCCGGCGTGCTCCACCGCGAGAGGCAGCCAGGGCTTGGCCGGCGAGAAACCCAAGTTCGGCCCCTCGGTCCAGGGCATGGGGGTGCGCGAGCCGTCGCGGCCCTTGGCGATGGGCCAGTAGAGGTCGCCCACCGGATCGCGGATCTCCTCGCGGGTCAGGCTCTGGGCCTCCGGCAGGCCCAGTTCCTCGCCCTGGTAGAGCAGGATGGCGCCCTTCAGGCTGAGCAGCAGGGCCAGCATCAGCCGCGCGATGGCTTCTCCGCCGCCGAACCGGGTGGCGGTGCGTGGGATGTCGTGGTTGCAGAAGGAGATGCAGGGCCAGTGGTCGGGATACCGGCTGAGCGTCTCGTAGTGTTCGCGGAAGATCTGCGGCGATAGTTTGCGGGCGTGCAGCAGGACGAAGGTGTAGGCTGAGTGCAGGCCCTCCTCCGGGCTGCAATAGGCGCCGCAGCGCTCCTCCTCCTCGGAGAACTCGCCGAACACGAACCTGTCGCCGTGCGCATCGACCCGTCGGCGGATGACGTCCAGGAGCGGGATGTTCTCGGGCAAGTTGGAGTCGTGCAGGTGGCGCTGCATCTCGCTGGCGTGGGACCAGTGATAGCGGGTCCGCTCGGCCGCCCGCACCGCCGGATTGTCGGCCAGGGCGTCGTCGTGGAGGAAGGTCCCGGCCACGTCCAGGCGGAAGCCGTCGATCCCCTTGGCCAGCCAGAAGTCCAGCACATCCAGCGCCGCGGCCTGGGCGTCGGGGTTGCGCCAGTTGAGCTTCGGCTGCTGGCGCAGGAACTTGTGGTGATAGTGCTGGCGGCGCGCCGGCTGGTAGGCCCAGGCCGGGCCGCCGAACACCGACAGCCAGTTGTTGGGCGCGGTCCCGTCCTCGGCCGGATCGGCCCAGACATACCAGGAGGCCTTGTCGCCCTCGGCCCGGCCGTCGCGGCTCTCCGCGAACCAGGGATGTTCGTCGGAGGTGTGGGACAGCACCTCGTCCAGCATCAACTTCAGGCCGCGCCCGTGGGCCGCGTCCACCAGGGCCTCGAGGTCAGCCATCGTTCCGTAGTCCGGATGGACGCCTTCGTAGTCGGAGATATCGTAGCCCCAGTCGCGGTTGGGCGAGGGGTGGACCGGGGAGAGCCAGATCGCGTCGACCCCCAGGCTCTCGATGTAGTCCAGCTTGGCCAGCACGCCCTTGAGGTCGCCATGGCCGTCGCCGTCGGCGTCGAAGAAGCTGCGGACATAGATGTGATAGACGACCGCGCCCTTCCACCAGGGCGCGGCCACCTTCTTACGCCTCGGTGGCGTTGTTGATGATCTTGGAGACCAGGCCGTACTCGACGGCGGCCTCGGCCCCCATCCAGAAGTTGCGCTGGGTGTCCTTGACGATCCGCTCGTAGGTCTGGCCGGTTTCCTTGGCGATCATGCGGTTGACGCGCTCGCGCATCTTCACGATCTCCTCGGCCTCGATCTGGATGTCGCTGGCCTGGCCGCGCACGCCGCCCATGGGCTGGTGCAGCAGGAAGCGGGTGTTGGGCAGGCAGAAGCGGTTTTCCTTCTGTGCGCCCAGGAAGATCGAGGCGCCGGCCGAGGCCACCCACCCGGTGCCGATCACCTTCACCTGGGGACCGCAGTAGCGGATGATGTCGTGGATGGTGTCGCCGCTTTCCACGTGGCCGCCGGGGGAGTTGATCACCACCTTGATCGGCTTGCTGTTCTCGCTGGCCAGGGCCAGGAGCTGGGCGGTCACCCGCTCGGCCAGGCGCATGTCGATCTCGCCGAACACCAGAACCGTGCGCGCGTGGAACAGCGCGTTCTGGACGGGCCCGGAGGTCATCGGCATGTCGGGCTTGCGGGCGTTTTCGTCGCCGTCTTCGTCTTCGTCCAGGCGCCAGTTACGCATCAGTCAGGTCTCCAAATTTCGTTGCACGGAACGTGCGTCGCTCCGCGCCCATCCGCAAGGGGCTAGCCGGCGGCGGTGGCGATCAATCGCGCATAAAGCTGAACGAATGTCGCCAAACCAGGCTGTAACCTTCGGCGAGGAAAAGCGCGCTGAACCGGCGCCGGAGTGAGCTCGTTCCAATCCAAGTGCGCCCGCCCCGCTCCTCGCCGGAAAGCCTCGCCCTCGCCGCGGTCTGGGCCGCCTTGCTCGACCTGGCGCTCGTTCTGATCGCCGTGGCCTGGATCGCCGACGCCTACGCCCCGCCGCAGGACCTGCCCTGGAAGCCGCTGCGCCTGGCCGATCCGCCGGGCCTGGCCACCCACATGAAGTTCGAGCGCGCCGCCCAGGACCGACGGGCCTGTCGCGCGGTGCTGCGCGAAGGCGGGGTCGGATTTTGGGAAGTTCCGATCCGCGTCGACGGCGTCTGCGCGGTGCTGAACGCCGGGCGGCTGCAAGGCGGCGTCACGCCATTGCGGCCCGCCGGCCCAGTCATGACCTGTCCCCAGGCCCTGGCCTACGCCTTCTGGGACCGCCACGCCCTGCGGCCGGCGGCGCGGGAGACACTTGGGGCCCGGGTCGTCGAGGTGGGCCACTACGGAACCTATGCCTGCCGAAGGGTGGGTGGCCGCGACGGCCTGAGCGAGCACGCCTTCGCCAACGCCCTGGACGTCGCCGAGGTGCGGCTGGCCGACGGCCGGCGGGTGTCGGTGCTGAAGGACTTCAAGTCCGATGGGGCGAACGGCGTGTTCTTGCGCCGGGTGCGGACCGGCGCCTGCCGCTGGTTCCATGTGACCCTTAGTCCCGACTACAACGCCGCGCACCGGGACCACTTGCACCTCGATTCGGGCCGCTACCGGGTATGTCGCTGATCCGGGCTGGACCCGAGGCGGCGCGCGGCCCAACAATGGCGCGACGACGAACGGCCGGGTCGGGGAGGGACATGGCACGCCTTGCGCTGGCGCTCTGCGCCGTCCTGCTGGCCGCCTGCAGCGAGGCCGAGCCGACGGGGCCGGCCTTCAACACGCAGAACGGCGTCCACGAGATCATGGAGCACGTCCTCGATCCCGCCGCCGACGCGGTCTGGGGCGGGTCAGGCTACGTGATCACCGCGGCCGGCGAGCAGGACCTGTCGCCCACCACCCCCGAGGGCTGGCAGGCGGTGGAGAACGGCGCGGCGGTGGTGGCCGAGGCGGGCAACCTGCTGATGCTGCCAGGGCGCGGTCCCGACGAGCCGCAGTGGGCGGCCTATTCCAGGAAGCTGAGCGAGGCGGGGCTGGCGGCCATGAAGGCGGCGCAGGCCAAGGACAAGCAGGCGGTCTTCGACACCGGCGGCAAGATCTACGAGGTCTGCGTCGCCTGCCACCAGCGCTACATGCCCAAGCCGGAGTAGGGGCGATGGACCTGGAGGGCACGGTCGCGGCGTTGGCCGCCACGCCGGGCAGCATCGCCCTCCACGAGTCCCTCTACGCCTATTCGTTCGTCGAGACGGCCCATGTGCTGGCGATCGCCCTGTTCGTCGGATCTATCGCCATGGTCGACCTGCGGCTCCTGGGCGTGGGATTCGCCGCCACGCCGGTCTCGCAGATGACGGGCAGGATCCTGCCCTGGACCGTGGCCGGCTTCATCCTGATGGCGGTGACGGGGCTGCTGCTGTTCTACGCCATCCCGGAGCGGACGTTCCACAGCGTCTGGTTCCGCGCCAAGCTTGTCTTGCTGCTGGTCGCCGCGGTCAATATCGCGATTTTCCACCTGCGGGTTCAGCGCGACCAGGGGCGGTGGGACGAAGGACCCGCGCCGCGCGGCGCCAAGGTCTGCGCCGTACTCTCGCTGGCGGTCTGGGCCGGGGTGGTCGTGACCGGGCGGATGATCGCCTACAACTGGTTCGACTGCGACCGTCCGCAAGGCGCGCTGATCCAGGCGCTCGCCGCCTGCCCCCCCACGGAGTTCTGACCCGTGGACCTATACGCCCTCTTCGAGAGCCTGGAACGGACCCCTGTGGCGGCGGCGATCCGGGAGTCCGTCTGGCTGTTCCCGGCGGTGGAGGCCGTCCACCTTCTGGGCCTGGCCCTGCTGGGCGGGGCGGTGCTGATCGTCGACCTGCGGCTGCTGGGCGCGGGCCTCACCGCCCAGCCGCCTTCGCAGGTGGAACGCGCGGCGCGGCCCTGGCTGCTGGCGGCCATCGCCACGATGGTCATGACTGGCGTGCCGCTGGCCCTGTCGGAGGCGGTCAAGCTCTACGACAAGGAGGCCTACTGGCTGAAGATGTCGGCCCTGGCCTGCGCGCTGGTCTTCACCTTCGCGGTGCGCAACCGGCTGGCGGCGCGAGATGTGGCGGGCCTGTCGGCCAAGGCGGTGGGCGCGCTGTCGCTGGCGCTGTGGCTGACGGTGGCGACCGCCGGCCGTTGGATCGGCTTCAGCTGATTCACGCTCGCGTGAGCGTTTCGAACGCGCATGGGGCCACCGCGGCGTCGTGCTATCTTCGCGCCGCGGGAGGGGGCGGCTCTAGGAGGCGTCCATGTACATAATCACGCGTCGCATCGAAAACCTGCGCTCGACGGCCGAGGCCGCCAAGCGCGCCGAAGCCGGCCTCGTGCCGCTTCTGCAGTCGGCTGTCGGCTTCAAGGGCTACCACATCGTCGACGCCGGCGGCGGCGTCGGCATGTCGGTCACCATGTTCGAGACCCGCGAGGACGCCGAGCGCGTCAAGGATCGGGCCATGACCTGGGTCAAGGAGAACCTCTCAGATCTATTCACCGGCGAGCCGCAGATCACGGCCGGCGAGGTGATCTTCTCATGCCGGCCCGAGGTCACGACCGGCAGGCCGGCCTCCGCCCAGCCCGAGGCGCGGCCGACTCACTAGGCTCTGGCCTATGACCGCGGCCGTTCATTGGGATCGGCGCCGTCGCGCGGGGCTCCGGTGCCGCTGGAGCCCATGAACAGCTTCTGGCCGTTGGCGAGCGTCACGTCGCGGCCGTTGGCCTTGCAGGCGGGGCTGCAGAGCTTGTCCTTGGACTGGTAGCCGCGCACCACGATCTCGGTGCCGATCTTCAGCGTGTTGCGGTCGATGCCGGCCCGCAGCAGGGTGTTGGGCGTGCCGCCCTCGACCATCCAGGCCTGGGGCGGCTTGCCTGGGGCGACGACCGCCAGGTGCACCCAGGCGTGGGGGTTGATCCACTCGATCTTGGTCACCTTGCCGCGCAGCAGGACCGGCGTCTTGGCGTCGAATTCGGCGGTGAAGGCGTGGTGGGCGTAGGCCCCGGCCCCCAGGGCGAGGACGGCGCAGGCCGCCAACACCCCGATGACCAGATGTCGCGTCGTCATTGCGCGCCTCCGCCCTTCTTCTTTTTCTCTTCCTCCCGCGCCCCGGCCAGGATGCCGGGCAGGGAGTAGTTCCCCTCGTGGCAGGCGTACTCGTACATCGGCCCCTCGGTCGCCCGCATCGGGATCTCGCCGCGCCAGACTTGGGTGTAGGCGCGGGGCTCCTCGACGCTGAAGGCATAGACGATCTCCTTGTCGGAGACGCGCTTGAATCGCTCGATCACCTTGGACTCCGGCGCCAGGTAGATGCGGTGGCGGATGTCGGCGGTGAAGGCCTGGCCGGGATGCAGGTTGGTGGTCTCGACCACCAGGGTGTCGCCTTCCCACCAGCCGATGGAATCGCCCATCCAGGGGCGGATGGTCTTGGGCGGATGCTTGCCGCCCAGCCGGATCACCCGCGCGTCGTGGTTCATCTCCACCACGATGGTGACGAAGCCCGGCGACTGCACGATCTGGTAGTTGTTGTTGTAGAGCACGTTCAGCATGGGCGGCCCGCCGGTGGAGCCGTAGCCGACGATGCAGCGCTCGCCCAGCGACCGGGTCTCGGGCCCGTCGAACACCTGGAACTGGCGGAAACCCTCGGCCATCATCGCCCGGCGGCCTTCGGCGGAATAGGGCACCTGGCCGTTGGGCGGATCGACCACCCAGGAGGTGCGAATCTCGCCGTTCACGACGCCGTATTTCGAGCCCAGGTCGATCCAGAACGAGTTGTAGCCGCCGGGATCGTCGGCCACTGGCGGGGCGCCGGCCTCGGGGCTGGTTGGCTTGTCGTTCTCGGCGAGCCAGGCCTTGGTCATGGCCTCGGCGGCCTTGGCCTCCTGCGGCGTCAGCACCAGCTTGTTGAGGCCCGGCGCCCGCTCCAGGGTGGTGATCGAGGCGTTGGTCCAGATGCCCTGCAGATCGGGGTCGCCGTGGGCGGTTCGCGGAACCTTGTAGGTCTGGGCGCTCGCGGTCGTGGCGGTCAACGCCAGAACGGTGGCGAGCAGGAGGGTGCGGAAACTCATTTCAAAGGCTCCTTCCTCAGATGGCCGTACATCAGCTCCTCGACGAACTCGACGCACTTGAACTGCTGCAGCCGGGCGTCCTCGCCCTGGCGGCGATAGAGGTTCATGGCGATCTTCCAGGGTCGCGTGAAGGTGGCCGGGTCGTCGATCAGCGCCTCGTAGCGCAGTGTGTCGGGGCCGGTTGGGGTGTAGCGCTCCACCACCTTCATCCGGTCGGAATGGAAGTTGCCGGCGCGGTCGAACCAGGTGGCGTCGTTCTGGGCGGTGACCTCGACCACCAGGGTGTCGCCCTGCCACTTGCCGACCGACTGACCCATCCAGCTGTCGATGGGCGCGGGGCCGGGGTTCTTCAGCAGGATGTTGCGCACCGCGCCGGCATATTCGTAGGCGAAAAGGATCGCCTTCTCGGAATGGAATATCTGGAACGGCAGGGCCATGTAGTTGGCCCGCGGCACGCCCGGCAGGTAGCACTTGATCTCCGGATCGCGATCCAGCCAACGGGCGCGGTTCTCGTCGCGCCGGGCCCGGGCCTCGGGGGTGTAGGGGATCTCGCCGCCCTCGACGACGCCCAGGCCGGCCGGCACGGCGCCCACGGCGCCCAGGGCCAGCACTTCCTTGGCCGGCGCCGGCGTCACCGGGCCCTTGCGGAAGGCCAGGGCCGCGCGCGCGGGGTGGGGTTCGATGTCGTAGTTGGCGCTGTTCATCGCCTGCCAGACGCCGTTCAGGTCGGGGTGGCCGCCAGGTCCGCGCGGCGCCTTGTAGGGGCTCTGGGCGAATGCGCCCGCCGCCAGGGCGAGCGTCATCGCGCCGGCCAGGATCAGCGATGCGAACGCCTTGTCCATGTCGCCTCCCCAGGCGTGGGCGCGCGGCTCGTGGCGGCCGCGTCGCACCGGGAAGGCTAGGTCATACCGGGCGCCAGAACAATCGCCGCCTCAGAGCGAGGCGAGCCAGGGCAGCAGGCGGGCGTTGACCTCGGCGGGCCGTTCCTGCTGGGTCCAGTGGCCGCAGCCCGGCAGGACGTCGGCGCCGCGCAGGTCGGTCATCTCGGCCTTCATCATGGCCACCAGATCGCCGCGCCCCAGCATGCTGAGCACCAGGTCGCGCTCGCCGCCGACGAACAGCGAGGGCTGCTCGATCTTGCGGCCCTCGAATTTGGACAGATATTCGAAGTCGCGCTGATGGTTGCGGTAGCGGTTGATGGGGCCGCGGAAGCCCGAGCGCTCGAACTCCGCCACGTAATAGTCGAGGTCGGCGTCGTTCAGCCAGGCCGGGAACGGGGCGGGATCGACCAGGCCCTCCAGCAGGCTCTGGCCGTGAACCTTGTCGGTGGGCCAGGTCCCGTCCGGGGCGTCGCCGCTGATGGCGTAGTAGAACTTCCGCAGTCCGTCGCGGGGGTCGGCCTCCAGCTCGGCCTCGGCCGGGCCGACGTTCTGGAACCAGGCCTGGTAGAAGAACTTGCCGCGGCTGGTGAACACGGTGTCGACCAGGTCCATGAACGAGCGCTTGGGCACGCCCAAATAGGGCACCGACAGTCCGGCCACGGCGCGGACCCGATCGGGACGGACCAGCGCGGTGTTCCAGACGATGGGGGCGCCCCAGTCATGGCCGATCAGCACCGCCGGTGCGCCGGGGCTGAGCGCCTCGATCACCCCGGCCACGTCGGCGACCAGGTGCTCCATGTCATAGGCTTCGATGGGCTGCGGCCGCGACGATCCGCCATAGCCGCGCACGTCGATGGCGCAGGCGGTGAAGCCCGCCGCCGCGACCGGCCCCATCTGGTGGCGCCAGCTGTACCAGCTCTCGGGAAAGCCATGGACCATGACCACCAGCGGGCCCTCGCCCTCCACGGCCGCGCGCAGGGTGACGTCGGGCAGTTCGATCTCTTGGAAATTCGGCATCGATCACCCCTCCACCCCGGGCTTGACCCAGCGTCGCCCGGCGCCGCAAATGGCGGCGATAAAATCAAACACATGTTTGGAAGGAAGCGCCATGGGTGAATTGTTCGACCTGACCGGCAAGGTCGCCGTCATCACGGGGTCCTCGCGCGGGATCGGCAAGGCCATCGCCGAGCGCATGGCCGAGCATGGCGCCAAGGTGACGATCTCCTCGCGCAAGGCCGGGCCCTGCGAAGAGGTCGCTGCGGCGATCAACGCCAAGCATCCGGGCGCGGCCATCGCGGTCCCCGCCAACATCTCCTCGAAGGATGATCTCCAGCGCCTGGTCGACGAGACCCGCAAGGCGTTCGGCAAGGTCGATATCGTGGTCTGCAACGCCGCCTCGAACCCGTTCTACGGCCCGATGAGCGAGATCCCGGACGACGCCTTCCGCAAAATCCTCGAGAACAACATCATCGCCAACAACTGGCTGATCAACATGACCGCCCCGGAGATGATGGAGCGCAAGGACGGCGCGATCATCATCATCTCGTCGATCGGCGGCCTGCGCGGCACCGGGGTGATTGGCGCCTACGCCATCTCCAAGGCGGCCGACATGCAGCTGGCGCGAAACCTCGCCCAGGAGCTGAGCCCCCACAACATCCGGGTCAATTGCATCGCGCCCGGCTTGGTGAAGACCGACTTCGCCAAGGCGCTCTGGGACACCCCGGCCGGCGAGGCCCGCGCCTCCACCGGCACGCCGCTGCGCCGCCTGGGCGAGCCGGACGACATCGCCGGCGCGGCGGTGTTCCTGGGCTCCAAGGCCGGCTCCTGGATGACCGGCCAGACCGTGGTCATCGACGGCGGCTCGACGGCCTGATGGCGCAGGGCGGGGAGAATGGTTTCCGGTTCTCGCCCGCCGCAGCCTACGATGTGGAGCGGCTGGTCGAGCTCAGGGTCGCAACCATGCGCGAGAGCCTGGAGCGGATCGGCCGGTTTGACCCCGTCCGGGCCCGGCGGCGCATGGTCGAGCAGTTCCGGCCCGAGCACACGCGCCTGATCTGGCGCGGGGAGGCCTTCGCGGGCTGCGTGGCGTTCGGCCCGGACGCTTCGGGTTGGCGCCGGCTTGAGCACTTCTACATCCATCCGGACCACCAGGGGGCGGGCCTGGGCGCGCATGTCCTTGCGGCCCTACTGGCGGAGAGCGACGCCCAGGCTCTGGCGGTCAAGCTGACCGTTCTTCGGGAAAGCCCGGCCAACCGCTTCTACGCCCGGTTCGGTTTCGCCGAGACCGGCCGCGACGAGGTGGACATCTTCTATGAGCGGCCGCCCGCCTAGACCTTCACCACCAGCTCCAGCCCGCCAGAATAGGGCAGGGTGAGGCTCCTCAGGCTGTTCCTCGGGTCCTCGACGAATTCGAAGAAATGTCGGTAAGCGTGCCGGAACTGGCTGGTGTTGTCGGCCACCACCATCGCGCCCGGACGTAGGTGCGGGGCGACCAGCTCCAGGGCGGGGCGGGCCATCTCGGTCCAGATGTCCATCAGCACGAAGTCGACCGGGCCCTCAATCACCTTCAGCGTTTCGCGCAGGTCGCCCTCGCGCAGGTCGATCAGGCCGCTCAGGCCGGCCGCCGCGAAACTGGCCCGCGCCGCGGCAGCCTTGGCGGCCTCGTATTCGGTGCCGATCACCACGCCGCCGCCATTGGCCCGGACAGCGTCGGCCAAGTAGAGGGTCGAGACCCCGAACGAGGTGCCGATCTCGACCACCCGCCTAGCCCGCAGCGAACGGCAGAGCAGCCAGCACAGTTCGGCCTTTTCCGGCTCCAGGGCCACCATCTTGTCGGCCATGAAGCGGTTGGCGTCGGCGTCCAGCCCGTCCCAGCTGAGGTCGCCCTTCTCCGCCCGCTCGCCGAAATAACGATAGGTCTCGGCCTCCTGCGCCACGCTCTGCGCCTGAAGCGTTTCGATCCGCGCCCGCAGCGCCGTGTCTGTGAGCACGCTCATTGGTCGTTCCGTTCGTACTGCATGGCGGCGAACAGGTTGGCCTCGCTGTCTTGGAAGAAGATGTGGTGGCCGACCCCCTGGATGTGGAACGGCTGGCTCAGCGCCGTCCCGCCCGCCGCCGCGATGGCGGACGCGGCGGCATGGATGTCGGCGACGCCGAAACTCACCGCCAAGCCGGGCAGGGCGCGTCCGTCGACCTGGTGGCGGGCCTGGAGCGCGCCGCCGATACCGGCGCCGTGAAGCTGCAAGAAGTCCGGCGGTCCCCAGGGCGTGAAGGTCCAGCCGAACACCTGCTCGTAGAAGGTCCGCGCGCGGCCCAGGTCGTCGGCGTTGATCGAGACGTGGCGCAGCTGGGCCGAACCCAATGCGGCGGGCGCGCCCTGCGGCGTGGCGTCACGCTCGTACTGCATGACGCCGGCGACATTGCGCTCGGTGTCCTGGAAGAAGGCCAGGTGGCCCACGGTCTCGATGTGGAAGGGCGGCATGATCGTCGTCCCCCCGGCAGCCTGGATCGCCGCGACCGTGCCCTCGACGTCCTCGACGCCGAAGGTGAGCTCCACGCTCGGCATGGCGTGGCCGCCGATGTCGCGGCGGCCCTGCAGGGCGCCCACGAAGCCCTGGCCGGCGCTGCGGGTCTGATAGAAGCCGGGCGGGCCCCAGGGCGTGAAGGTCCAACCCAGGGCCTGCTCGTAGAAGGCCCGCGCGCGGGGCACGTCGTCGGCGTTGATCGCGAAGTGACGGAAGGTGGCTGGCATGGCGTCGACCTGGGCCGTGGGCTGAGGCGGCCAATCTAGGCCTTCGCCGCGTGGCGTGCTTGCGATAGTCTGACGATTAATGTCTGAAGCACGCCAAAATGCACGGGATCCCGACGGTTTTCCCGTCCGGGGCCTGGCGGTCACCTATCGCGACGGCCACCGGCTGGATCGCCATACGCACCCCTGGGCCCAGCTGGTCTACGCCGCCAGCGGCGTGATGCGCGTCTCTACGCCGGACGCTGCCTGGATCGTGCCGCCCACACGCGCCATCTGGGTGCCGGGCGGCACGCCGCACGAGATCGCCATGCGCGGGACGGTGGCCATGCGCACCCTCTACCTCGCGCCGGCCAAGGGCGATGAGCGCCACCAGGCGTGTCGCGCCCTGGAGGTCGCGCCCCTGCTGCGCGAGCTCATCCTGCACATCGTGCGCATCGGCATGCTGGACGTGGACGACCCGGCGCACGAACGGCTGGAGGGGCTGCTGCTCGACCTGCTGGCCGCGGGCGAGACCGCACCCCTGGTCCTGCCCCTGCCGGCCGATGCGCGGGCCCGGGGATTCGCCGAACGCCTGCTGGCCTCGCCGGGCGAGGTCGCGCCCCTGGCTGCGCTGGCGCGAGGCTCGGGGGCGAGTTTCCGCACCCTGCAGCGCCTGTTCCTCACCGAGACCGGCCTGTCGCTGGAGGCCTGGCGCGGCCGGGTGCGCATGCAGCAGGCTGTGGTGTCGCTGAGCGCCGGCGCCCCGGTCACCCAGGCGGCGCTGGACGCCGGCTACCGCAGCGCCTCGGCCTTCATCGCCGCCTTCAAGCGGGCGTTCGGGACCACGCCCGCCCGCTACCGGCCCCAGTAGCGCCCTTTAGTAGCGGTCGTAGGGATCGCGCGGCGGGGCCGAATGGCCGTCATAGCCGCGCGGCGCGGACTCGTAGTGCTCGTGGCGGGGCCGATAGGCGTCGCGGTCGTCGCGGTCATATTGGCGATCGTCGCAGCAGGGCGAGCGGTCGCTGTAGGCGTTGTAGCGGGCGCCGCCATAGGTGGTCGAAGACGAGTAGCTGGACCGGTACTCGTAGTTCGAGTTCGGCGTCGTCCGGCGCTCGTAATAGGTCATCGGCGGGCGTTCCTGGTCGCGCCGATAGTGCTGCTCGTCGCCGCGCTCGTAATCCCGGTCATAGCCCCGGTCGTCGCCATAGCCGTAGCCGTACTCGCGCGCCTCATACTGGTGGCCGTCATCGGCCGGAGGCCCCTCGTCCTGGTAGCTCTGATAGGCCGGGTGGTTCCAGTAGGCGGCGCTCTCGCAGGCCGCCGAGGCCGCCCCCGCCTTGGCGCCGATCACCGTGCCGGCCAGGGCTCCGAGGGCCGCGCCCTCGGCCACGACGCCGGCCGCGGCGACCGCGCCGCCCGCGAAGCCGCCCGCGACCAGGCCGAACAGGCCCCAGCCCAGGGCGCGGTTGCCGGCGGTCCGCCGGCAGGGATCGGCCGAGCCGTAGCGGGCGGTGTCGTATTGGGGCGCCGACGGCGGGCCGTAACGCTCATAGCTCTGCGCCTGGGCCATGCCACCCGCGAACACGGTCGCAACGGTGACGGCGGCCAGCACCGCATGTTTCTGACGGAGCTTCATCGATCGTCCTTCAACACCCACACAGATCCTGCGGCCAGGATAGGCTTGTCCGGGGCGTCCGTGAAACCAAGACAACCTGCGAGATAGTTCTCAACCCTGCCGGCGCGACAGCTCCCGCGCCCGGGCCAGCCGCTCGATCCCGGCGTCCAGGGTGACGTCGGCCTTGGCCAGGCACAGGCGCAGTATGGTGGTCACCGGGTCCTGCTCGTAGAGCGCCGACACCGGAATGGCCGCCACGCCGGCCTCCGTCACCGCCCGCAGGCAGAAGGCCCGGTCCGGCTCGGTCACGCCGGAGGCGGGCAGGTCCACATTGAGGAAATAGGTGCCTTGGGTCGGCAGGGTGACGAACCCCTCCCGCGCCAGACCCTGGGCCAGCCGGTCGCGGGACCGCGCCAGATCGAGCGGCATCTGGACGAACCAGTCGGCGCTATTGTCCAGGCCCCAGGCGACCGCGGCCTGTAGGTTGGGCGGGGTGGTGAAGGTCAGGAACTGGTGGGCGCGGGCGAGCGCGTGGGTCAGGGCCGGAGCGGCGCAAATGAAGCCCACCTTCCAGCCGGTCAGGCCGAACATCTTGCCCGCCGAACCGATCTTCACGCAGCGTTCGCGCATGCCGGGGAAGGCGATCAGCGGCCGGTGGCGGGCGGGCGCGAACACCACCTGCTCCCAGACCTCGTCGCAGATGGCGGTGACGTCGTGGGCGACGCAGAACTCCGCCAGCAGGGCCAGGTCCTCTTCCGGCAGGACCAGGCCGGCCGGGTTGATCGGGTTGTTCAGCACCACGAAGCGGGTCTTGTCGCTGAACGCGGCCTCCAGCATCGCGCGGTCGAAGCGCCAGTGCGGCGGCGACAGGGTCACTAGTCGCGGCGTGCCGCCGGCGCGGCGGATCAGCGGCAGGTAGGCGTCGTAGAGCGGCTGGAAGGTCACCACCTCGTCGCCCGGCTCGATCAGCGACAGGAAGGTCGCCGCCAGGGCCTCGGTGGCGCCGGAGGTGACGGTGATCTCGCTGGCCCAGTCGAAGTCCAGGCCCTGGGTGCAGGCGTAGTGGCGGGCCACGGCTGCGCGCAACTCGGGCAGGCCGGCCATAGGTGGGTACTGGTTGTAGCCGTTCATGACCGCGTCGGCGGCCTTGGCGCGGATCGCCTCGGGGCCGGGGTCGTCTGGGAAACCCTGGCCCAGATTGACAGCCCCGTGCTGGCGCGCGAGCCCGGACATCTCCTCGAAGATGGTGGTGGGCAGGTTTGCGAAGACCGGATTCGCCATTCGCCTTGCCTAGCACAGCTTCCGCTCCAATATCGAAGCCGTGAAGATCGTCGATTTCGAACCCCGGCACGCGGAAGCCTGGCGCACGCTGAACGAGGCGTGGATCGGCAAGTATTTCACCATCGAGCCCAAGGACCGCGAGGTGCTGGACGATCCGCTGGGCAAGATTCTCGCCAAGGGCGGCCACATCTTCATGGCTGAACAGGACGGCGAGGTGGTCGGCTGTGTCGGGATGATCGCCCTGGCCGACGGCGGGTTCGAGGTGGCCAAGATGACGGTGACCGAGGCCGCCCGCGGCACGGGCCTGGGCCGCGTGCTGATGCAGGCCTGCATCGACAAGGGCAGGGCGCTCGACGCGCCGCGCCTCTATCTGGAAACCAATTCCAGCCTGGGCCCGGCCTTAGGGCTCTACCGCGCCATGGGCTTCGTGGACCTGCCCCCCGCCGAGACTCCCTACGCCCGGGCCGACGTGTTCATGGAGTTGGTGCTGGGGTGAGCTGACGGCTTGCCCAAGTCCACCCCACACACAAGATCGTCATCCCCGATCTTGTCTCGGGGATCCATATTCGCCGCATGACAGAGCTTGGCTCAGCGAGCGCCGGGGTTATGGGTGGCCGGCACGGAGGCCGGCCATGACGAGCCGAGAGGCGCGCGCGCCGAAGCCAGAAGCCTAGTGCTGGGTCACGTGCCGCAGGGCGTCGCCCAGGGTGCGGCGGGTCACCGGCTTGCCCAGGAAGCCGACCGGATTGATCCCGGCCATGGACTCGCGGAAGTCCTGGGTGATCGAGCCCGACACGAACAGCGAGCGCACGCCCAGCTCGTCATAGAGCTTGCGCGCCAGCTTGCCGCCGTCGGTGTTCTTGGCCAGGCGGATGTCCACCAGGGCGACGTCGGGGCGATCATCTTCGGCCATCTCGTAAGCGGTGCAGGCGTCGGCGGCCTCGGCGACCACCAGGTGGCCCATGTCTTCCAGCAGGCAGACGATATCGAGCGCGATCAGGGCGTCGTCCTCAACCACCATGATACGCATGGTCATCACAGGCTCCTCGGGAAGACCACGGCGAAGGCGGCGCCAGCTTCCGGTTGTTCGACGACGAAGCGTCCGCCCAGTTGCCTTGCGAGGGCCTCCACGGCCCTCATTCCCAAGCTGTTCTTGGAGCGCGGCGTGAAGCCCTTGGGCAGGCCCATGCCGTCGTCGGCAACGCTTAAGCGAAACTGCTCCCCGTCGGTTCTGAAGCCGACGTGGATCGCGCATGGCCTATCGGCTGGGCATCCATACTTCAAGGCGTTGGTGATCAGTTCGTTGAGAATGAGCGCCAACGGCACGGCCTGCCTCAGGTCCAGCTCGTGGGCCTCGACTTCAGTCGTCAGGCGCACGTCGTCGCGGCCCAGGGAATCGACGAGGTCGTGGGCCAGGGCCTTGGCGTAATGGCCCGCGTCGAACAGGCCCACCTCGCCGCCCGACTTGTAGAGCTGCTCGTGGACCCGGCCCACGGCCATGATCCGGTCCAGGGTCTTTTCCAACGCCTCCCGCGCCTCGCCGTCGGGCGTCGAGCGCGATTGCAGGCGCACGACGCTGGCGATCTGCTGCAGCGAATTCTTGACCCGATGATTGACCTCGTCGAGCAGCAGGGTCCTGTCGGCCAGCAGGGCGCGCAGGCGTTCGGAGGTGTCGGCCTCGGCCTCGCGGTCCAGGCTGAGGTCGCGCTGGGCCCCGATGAACAAGTAGGTCAGGGCGGCGCCGAAGCCGATCAGCAGGCAGAGCAGCACCGCGCGGATCGCCGCGGTCTGGCCCCCCCGCTCGGCCAGCAGACGAGCCTCTTCAGCTTCCAGCTCAGCGACGATGAGGCGGATGCCGTTCATCGCCGCGATGCCCTCGCCCTTCCGGATGGTCCGGATGGCGGCCACGGCGTCGCCCGAGCGACGCTGGGCCATGGTGAGGTCGATCACGGCCAGCCGCCTGGCCATCAGGGTGCGTAGACTAGCGACCCTCGCCTGTTGGATCGGGTTGTCGGCGGTCAGGACGTCGACCGCGTTGAGCCTGGACTCGGCGCGCTCACGCCCGTTCTCGATCCGCACGAGGAAGTTCCGATCGCCGGTCAGGACGTAGCCCCGCTGCGCCGACTCCGCGTCGGTCAGGGCCTGGAGCACGTCGGCGATGCCGTTGCGCACCTCGTGGGTGTGGGACACCGCGCTTGCGCTTCGGTCATACCAGACGAAAACCCCGCCCAGGCTGGCGAAGGCCAGGAACAGGGCGGCCACCGTGACGGCGAGTAGGCTGAAAGCCCGCTCGCGTGCGGCTTGGCGATTGGAACCCGAAACCTCCCCCGGATCCCGCGCCACCGGCTATTCTTCCTTGACGCGGCGCTTGCGGAACGACGGGTTCAGCACCTGCTTGCGCAGGCGGATCGACTTCGGCGTCACCTCGACCAGCTCGTCTTCCTCGATATAGGCGATGGCCTGTTCGAGGGTCATGCGGCGCGGCGGGGTCAGGCGCACGGCCTCGTCCTTGCCGGAGGCGCGCACATTGGTGAGCTGCTTGGCCTTCATCGGATTGACGTCAAGATCGTCGGCCCGGCTGTTTTCGCCGATGATCATGCCCTGGTAGGTCTTCTCGCCGCCGCCCACGAACATCGTCCCGCGATCCTCGAGGTTCCACAACGCGAACGCTGCGGTTTCACCCTCGGAATTGGAGACCAGCACGCCCTTGCGGCCGGCGTCGATGGCGCCCTTGTAGGGCTCGTAGTGGCTGAACACGCGGTTCAGCACGCCCGAGCCGCGGGTGTCGGTGAGGAATTCGCCCTGGTAGCCGATCAGCGAGCGTGACGGCGACATCAGGCTGATGCGGGTCTTGCCCGCGCCCGACGGGCCCATGTCCTTCAGCTCGGCCTTCCGGGCCGACAGCTTCTCGATGACGATGCCGCTGAACTCGTCGTCGACGTCGATCATGACGTCCTCGATGGGCTCTAGGCGCGCGCCGGTCTCCGGATCGGCCTGGAAGACCACCCGCGGACGGCTGATGGAGAGCTCGAAGCCTTCGCGGCGCATGCCTTCGATCAGCACGCCCAACTGCAGTTCGCCGCGACCGGCCACCTCATAGGCGTCCTTGTCCGGGGTCTCGGTCACGCGGATGGCGACGTTGGACTGGGCTTCCTTCAGCAGGCGGTCGCGAATCACGCGGCTCTGCACCTTGTCGCCCTCGCGGCCGGCCAGCGGGCTGTCGTTCACCGAGACGGTCATGGAGATGGTCGGCGGGTCGATCGGCTGGGCGGGCAGGGCCTGGGTGACGTCCATGGCGCACAGGGTGTCGGCCACGGTGGCCTTCGACAGGCCCGCGATAGCCACGATGTCACCGGCCTCCGCGTCCTCGATCGGCTGACGCTTCAGGCCGCGGAAGGCCAGCACCTTGGTGATGCGGCCACGCTCGACTTCCTTGCCGTCGATGCCGAGGGCGTGGATCGCCAGGCCCGGGGTGGCCTTGCCGCTCTCGATGCGGCCGGTCAGCAGGCGGCCCAGGAACGGGTCGTTCTCGATCAGCACCGAGAGGATCTGGAACGGTCCGTCCTTCTGCGCCACGGCCTTGGGCTCGGGCACATGGCGCACGATCATGTCGAACAGCGGCGCCAGGTTGTCGTTGGGCTTGGACATGTCCAGCGTCGCCCAGCCGTTCTTGCCCGACGCGTAGATGTGCGGGAAGTCCAGTTGCTCGTCCGTCGCGCCCATGGCGGCGAACAGGTCGAAGGCGTCGTTGAGCACGCGGTCGGGATCGGCGTGGGCCCGGTCGACCTTGTTGAGGCAGAGGATCGGCCGCAGGCCCATCTTCAGCGCCTTGCCCAGCACGAACTTGGTCTGGGGCATGACGCCCTCTTCGGCGTCCACCAGCAGGACGCAACCGTCCACCATGCCGAGGATCCGCTCGACCTCGCCGCCGAAGTCGGCGTGGCCGGGGGT
>NZ_JAUYNW010000091.1 GCF_030698145.1 Phenylobacterium sp.
GTTGAGGTCCTTCATCTTCTTCTCGGCGATGTCGCGAAGCTGGCTGCGCGAAATCTTGCCCGCGACGGCGCGGCCCGGCTCTTTCGAGCCCGACTTGAGGCCGAGGGCTTCCTTGATGAAGTGGGTCGCCGGCGGGGTCTTTGTGATGAAGGTGAAGGACTTGTCCTGGTAGACGGTGATCACCGTCGGCAGGGGCGTACCCTTGGTTTCCTTCTCGGTGCGGGCGTTGAACTCCTTGCAGAAGCCCATGATGTTGACACCGCGCTGACCCAGCGCCGGCCCGATGGGCGGCGAAGGCGTGGCGGCGCCGGCGGGCACCTGCAGCTTGATATAGCCCAGAATCTTCTTGGCCATTTTTCTCCTCGTTGACCGGCATCCGGTCGGTTGAGCCGTGGTGCGGCCTTGGCTAGGCCTCCCACGGGTTTGAAACGGTCAGGTTAGGAGGTCTTCTCCACCTGGCCGTATTCGAGCTCGACCGGCGTGGCGCGTCCGAAGATGGACACGGTCACGCGCAGGCGGGCGCGTTCTTCATCGACCTGTTCGACCGAGCCGTTGAAGCTGGCGAACGGACCGTCGGTGACTCGAACCTGTTCGCCGATCTCGAACTGGATGGTCGGCTTCGGCCGTTCCACACCCTCTTCGATGGCGCCGATGATCCGGGCGACTTCCTTTTCCGAGACGGGCATCGGCTTGTTCTGGCTGCCCAGGAAACCGGTGACCTTCGGGGTGTTCTTGATGAGGTGATAGGCCTCGTCGGTAAGCTCCATCTTCACCAGGACGTAGCCCGGAAAGAACTTGCGCTCGGCGTTGACCTTCCGGCCGCGGCGGATCTCGACCACGTCCTCGGTCGGGACCAGGATGTCGGAGAAGGTGTCCTCCAGGCCCTGACTGCGGGCCTGTTCGCGGATCGACTCGGCCACCTTCTTCTCGAAGTTCGAGTAGGCGTGGACGATGTACCACTTGTGGCGGGGATTGGCGGCGACGGTGGGGGCTTCAGCGTTCATGATCTCTCTCATCCCCCGTTGGCGAGCTTCAGCAGCGAACTGACGCCGAGGCTCAGCAGGAAGTCGACGCCGAAGAAGAACGTCGCGGCCATCACCACCATGATCCCGACCATCACCGAGGTGATCCAGGTCTCCTTGCGGGTGGTCCAGGTGATCTTACGCGCCTCGGCGCGCACTTCGCGGATGAATTGCGCGATGCTGGTCTTCTTCTTCGCCGGCGCGGACGCTGCCAGCGCCGAGGCAGGCGCGATCGCCGCGGCCGTCTTGGCGGCGCGGGCCTTCATCGCTTGCGGGGAGGAACCCGGTTTCCTAGCCATCAGGCTCTCATAACTCTTTCATATTGGGCGGCGGACCTCCGCGCCCGGGCAGACATGCATAGGGTGGCAGGAGTGGAGGGATTCGAACCCCCGGCCCTCGGTTTTGGAGACCGATGCTCTACCAGCTGAGCTACACTCCTTCGACCCTGCCCTTCTGGGGCCTGGCCTCCAAACAATGAACAGCGCGCCGGAGGGCGGCTAAGCCCGCCAGCGCGCGCGGCTCATCGCCGGAGCCGGGTCGTTTAGCAGCGGCGTCCCGTCCGGGCAAGGCTGTCATCGGCGCCACGCGGGCGCCCCGACGCGCATCGAACCGCCGGCTCGGCGCGTTCCCACAGCGAGACGGGCGTGGCCGCGCCCCGACCGGCCTAGCGGGGCTGTAGCCTCATTCCCGCCCCAAGCCTGAACCTCGCCTGACAGGGCGCTCAAGCCAGGTTCAGGCGTGGCGGGCCAGGATCGCCGGCTGAATGCGCCTCCGGGCGCTTCGATGAGGACATCACCATGCCGATTCGACCCCACGCTCTTCGATCCAGGCTCCTGCTCTCGGGCGCGCTGGCGCTGACGCTGGCCGCCTGTAAGGAGGATCGTCCGCGGGCGGCCGTCGAGCCGCTGTTCGTGCCCGCCGACTCCGCCGCCTACGCCTACGATCCGGGGCTGGCCCCGGCCTGGTCGGACCTGCCGGCCTACACCCCCGCGATCGGCCGCCCCGCCGACGACGGCTACGGCTATGCCGAGCGCGCCTACGCCGTCGACCGGGCCTTCTACCAGTCGCCGCCGGACTACGCCTTCGCCTATGACGACGCCCAGCCCTGGGCCTGGGAGACCGAGGACGACTGGCTGATGTACGTGGAGCCGCTCGCGGTGGGCTATCGCTACTACTATTACGAGCCGGGCGATCGCTATCCGTACTTCGTGCGCGATCCGGACTACGCCTACGGCTACGATGACGGCGGCGTCCTGGTCGTGATCTACGACGGTCGCGGCCAGCTCCTGCCGACCCCTTATGTGAGCCGCTACGCCGACCGCGCAGGCCGCTATCTTGTCCGCGCGCGCGCGCTCCGCGACGCCTCCTCGCAAGCCCGCCACATCTCGGTCGCCGAGACCCGTTGGGCAGAGCGCCGCCCGGCCTTCGTCGGCGACCAGGCCACCTGGTTCGAGACGGCGCGGCGCCAGCCCGACTGGGCACGCCACCGGGCCAAGGACGAGGCCAAGGATCTCCGCCGCTTCGATCGCGAACGCGAGCGTCGCGCCGACTCCGTGGCCAGGCTGGACCGCATCGAAGCCCGCCAGGAGTGGCGCGTGGACGACGGCGAGCGCCTCGAGCGCCGCGCCGGGCGCGCAGAGCGGCCGCAGATCGCCGCCGCGCCGCGAAACGAGGCGCGAGCGGCTCGAGACGATCGCCACGGCGACCGCCGGGTTGAGACCGCGCACGCCGAACGCGCTCCCGAACGCCTCGATGTTCGACGCCGCGCGGAGGTCGAGCAGCCTCGCGCCGTCGCCCGCCCTGAGCGGCAAGTGCGTCGCGACGACCGGACTGACGAGCCGAACCTCAAGCGCGAGGCCCGGGCGACCCCGCAGCGGGCCGAACGCCCTGTCGAGCGGCAGGCCGGCCAGCAGGCTCCGGAACGCCAGGCGCGTGAGGCTCGCGGGCCTGAGCGGGCCGCCGTCGCCGAAAAGCCCCGCGAAGCCGCGCCGCCGCCTGTTCGCGTCGAACGCCAGGCTCGCCGCGAGGATCGCGGTCCCGAGCGTCAGGCGAGCGCGCACCCACCGGAACGCCAGGCCAAGGCCGACCGCGCTGAACGCGCTGAACGGCCGTCCGCCGCGCAGGACGCCGGCAAGGCAGGCCGCGACGCCGCCACCAGCGAACGGGGCGGCGGCAAGGATCGCAAGGAACGCTAGCAACGCCGCGCCGACCGGACGCCGCCAGACCGCGCTTGCCTGCGGACCTGGGGCTTCTAAGGTCGAATGGCTCAACTGGGAGGCCTGAAGATGAAACGAGCTATCGCCTTGGTTGCCGCTGTCACGGCCCTGGCCGCCAGCCCGGCTGTCGCCCAACCGGATTTGCGGGGCGCCTCGCCGCCTCCGGGCGACTACTGGCGAACGTGCGAGAACGTGAGCACCTACGGCTTCGGCCGCGACGCCGTGGTCAGCGCCCAGTGCCGCGACAACCGCGGACGCCTGCGGTCGACCAGCCTGCGCTTCGACGGCTGCAACGAGATCGACAACCGTGACGGCCGCCTCGTCTGCATCAGCGGCGGCGACGGCGGACGGCCCCCGTGGGGCGGCGGCGGCGGCGGCGGACGTCCGCCTTGGGGCGGCGGTGGCGGCGGTGGCCGCGGCGGGATCACCCTCTATGGCGGGCCAGATTTCCGGGGCCAACTCCTTGAAAGCCGCCGCGAGGTGACCAATCTGCCACGCCAGTTCAACGACCGCGCCATGAGCGTGCGGGTCGAGGGCCGCGGCGCCTGGCAGGTCTGCAGCGACGCCGACTTCCGCGGCCGTTGCCAGATCATCGACCGTGGCGTCTCCGACCTGCGTCAGCTCGGCCTGGGCATGGCGATCTCGTCCATGCGCCCCGTCGATCGCAACGACGAACGGCCCTACGACCGCCCGTACTGAGGCGTTAGCCGCCCAAAGGAAAAGGCCGCTGGATCGCTCCAGCGGCCTCTTCAATTCGGTGCGGAAAGCTCGCCTATTCGACGATCTTGGCCACGACGCCGGCGCCGACCGTGCGGCCGCCTTCGCGGATGGCGAAGCGCAGGCCCTGGTCCATGGCGAT
>NZ_JAUYNW010000098.1 GCF_030698145.1 Phenylobacterium sp.
GGCCGAAGAACGCCCCGCCCACCGCCAGCGGCAGGGCCGAGAGGATGACGATCGGCTTGAAGAACGACCGGAACAGCAGGACCAGCACGCCGTAGATCATCGCCACGCCGGAGAACACCGCCAGGCCGAAGGAGGCGAACAACTCCTGCATGGCCTCCAGGTCGCCGGTCTCGGCCGGGGTCACGCCCTTGGGCAGGTTCTTCATGATCGGCAGCGCGTCGACGGCCTTGTTGGCCACGCCCATCTCCACGCCGTTGAGCTCGGCCTGGACCGTCTGCTGGCGCTTGCGGTTCAGGCGCTCGATCCGCGCGGGACCGGCCTGGAACTCCACGTCGGCCACGGCGTCGAGGGTGGTCATGCCTCCGGTGGAGGTCGCGAGCCGCAGGGCCCTGATCCGCTCGATGTCGGCGCGGGCCTCTGCGGGCAGCCGGATGCGAATCGGCAGGCGGCGTTCGCCGTCGGTCAGCTTGGCCACATTGGCGTCGATGTCGCCGACCGTGGCCACCCGGGCGGCCTGGGCGATGGCGTCGACGGAGACGCCCAGGCGGGCGGCCTCGTCGGCGCGCGGCCGGATGATCACCTCGGGGCCCACGGGCGGCGTCGCCGGTCGCGGATCGGCGATCACGTCCAGGGTCCGCATCTGGCGCTCCAGCTCGGTGGAGGCGGCCAGCAGGGCGGCCGGATTGTCACCGGTCAGGATCTTCTGCAGGCCGGCCGCGCCCTGGAAGTCCAGGAAACTGACTCGGGCGTCGGGGATGGCCAGCAGCTCGGCGCGCATCTCCTTGCGCAGGTCGGCGCCGGAGATGTCGCGCTTCTCGTTGAGCAGGACGGTGATGGTGCCCGAACGCAGGTCGCCGCCGCCGCCGCCCATGCTGCCCGGACCGGCCGAGGCCACGGTCGAGCCCATCTGGGCGAAGACGCCGGTCACCTCGGGACGCTTCTGGAACACCGTGTTGATGCGGGCGGCGACCTCTTCCATGTCCGCCGCCGTCGCGCCGGGCGGGCCCTGGACGTTGACATAAACGTAGTCGGGGTCGCCCGCGGGCTGGAAGCCCTGGGGCAGCAGGGTGGCCAGGAACAGCGAGCCCACGAACATCACGCCGCCGGCGATGGAGGCGATGATCCGGTGGTCCAGCGCCCATTCCAGGGCGTTGCGGTAGAAGCCCTCGAACGGCTTGCGCGGATGGGGATTGGACGCCGGCTTCATCAGGTAGGCGGCCATCAGCGGGGTCAGCAGCCGGGCGACCACCAGCGAGAACAGCACCGCCACCGAGACGGTGATGCCGAACTCGCGGAAAAACTGACCGGCCATCCCCTTCATGAACGAGACCGGGGTGAACACCACGATGATGGCCATGGTGGTGGCCACCACCGCCAGGCCGATGGCGTCGGCCCCCTCCATGGCCGCCTGGAAGGGCCTCTGGCCCTGGGCGACCCGCTTCTCGATGTTCTCGATCTCGACGATGGCGTCGTCGACCAGGATGCCGACCACCAGGGTGAGCGCCAGCAGGGTCACGACGTTCAGCGAGAAGCCGAACATCTGCATGAAGAAGAAGGTGGGGATCAGCGAGACGGGCATGGCGAAGGCGGTGATCGCCGTCGAGCGCCAGTCGCGCAGGAAGAACAGGACCACCAGGGCCGCCAGGAACATGCCCTCCAGCAACACGTGCTGGGTGGCGCGGAAGCTGGCTCGGGTCTCGTCCACGGCCGAGAAGATCTTGGTGAAGGTGACACCCTTGTGGGTGGTCTCCATCTCCTTGAGCTTGGCCAGGACCTTGTCCTCGACCGCTACGTCGCTGGAGTCGCGGGTCTTCATGACCATGACGCCGACCACCGGCTGGCCGTTGAGGCGCGCGAAGCCGCGCACCTCCGAGGAGCCGTCGCCGACCTGGGCGATGTCGGTCAGCTTCACATGGCCGCCCGCGCCGGTGGGCACCGTGAATTCGCGCAGGGCCGCCAGGGTGTTGACCGAGCCCAGGACCCGCAGGGTCTGCTCGCGCCCGCCCACCTGCACCCGCCCGCCGGGGGCGTCCAGATCGGCGGCGCGCAGGGCGTTGTTGACCTGGTTGGCCGTCAGGCCCCGGGCGTTCATCTTGTCGGGGTCGAGGATGACGTTGATCTCGCGGGTCACCCCGCCGACCCGGGCCACCTGGGCCACGCCCTTTTCGCCTTGCAGAGCGCGGGCGAGGGTGTCGTCCACGAACCAGGACAGCTCCACGTCCGACAGCGCCGGATTGGCCACCGCGTAGGTCAGGATCGGCAGGTTGTCGAACTCGACGCGGGCCACGGTGGGCTCGTCGATCTCGCGGGGCAGGACCGAGCGGGCCTGGTCGATCCGCGACTGGACCTCGTCGGTCTTCTTCTGGAGGTCCTCGCCCAGCTCGAACTCGATGCTGGTGACCGAAACGCCCTGGCTGACGTTGGAATAGACGTTCTTGACGTTGGCGAGACTGGCCACCGCGTCCTCGACGGGGCGGGTGATCTGGGTCTCCATCTCACCCGGCGCCGCCCCGTTCTGCGTCACGGTCACCGAGACCATGGGCAGGGAGACGTTCGGGTACATCTTCACCGTCAGCCCGGCATAGGCGAACATGCCGGCCAGGACGAGGGCGATGAACAGCACCGCCACCGGCACCGGGTTCTTGATCGCCCAGGCCGAGATCCGCATCCCGCCCGAGCCGTCATTGGGGTTGGGACCGCTCATCGGGCCTTGCTCGCGGGCTTGGGATCGGGTTGGGCGCCGACCGCGACCTCAATGGGCTTGACCAGGTCGCCGTCCAGCAGGAAGGCCGCGGCGTTCTGCACCACGCGGGTGCCGGCCGGCGGGCCCTTGGTCAGGGCGACCAGGCCGCCGCCGCGCGCGCCGGTCTGGATGGCCACGCGCTTGACCTTGTTGGCGGCGTCGAGGGTCATCACGCTGGCGCCGTCGGCGTCGTAGCGGATGGCGGTCTCGGGCACCGAGAGGCTCGCGCCGACCGCGTCGTCGAACTGGGCGCGGCCATAGCCGCCGGCCCGGATATCGGCGCGCACCGGCAGGCGGATGCGCACGATCGCCAGCTTGGACTGGGTGTTCACCTGCGGCGAGACCAGCCGCACCTGGCCTACGGCGGTGACGCCGGACGGCAGGGTCACCGTGGCCCGCTGGCCGGGACGCACCCGGGCAAGGTCGTCCTCGGTCAATTCGGCGGCCAGCTCGATCTCACCGCCACGCGCGATGCGGAACCAGGGGGTCGCGCCGCCGGCCGAGAGGTCGCCGGGACGAACCGTGCGCTCCAGCACCAGGCCGGAGACCGGCGCCGAGACGGCGAGCTTGCCCGCGCGGGTGGTGACGTCACGATAGGCGGCGGCCTGGGCGTCGGCGCTGGCGCGCGCGGCGCGGGCCTGGAACCGGCGCTGGTCGAGCGCCTCGTCGGAGAGCACCCCCTGCCCGTCCAGCCCCTTGACCCGAGCGGCCTCGCGTTCCGCCTGTTCGGCCTGCACGGCGGCCTGGGAGGCTAGCGCCTTCTGCTGGGCCACCTGGGCGTTGATCAGGGCGCCGTCGAGCTGGGCCAGGGTCTGGCCGGCGCGGACATAGGCGCCTTCCTCCACCAGCACCCGGGCCACGCGATAGCCTGTGACCTCGGGGGCGACGGCGGCTTCCTCGCGAGGGATCAGGCTGCCCGAGGCGGTGAGCGCCCCGGTGATCGGCCGCGCCTCGACCCGGACCACGCGCACGGCGCGGGCCTGGGCGGCGGGGTCCTTCTTGGGCGCCTCCTTCTTGCCGCAGGCGGCGAGCCCGAGCACGGCGATGGCGACCGTGACGGTCAGCAGCAGTTTGGATCTCGTCACGTCAGCGAGCCTTCTTGTTGGTGGGGGCGGACGCCAGCGGCCATCCGCCGCCAAGCGCCTTATAGGTCTGGACGGCGCGGCGCAGGGCCTGCACCTGGGCGCCGGTCTCCTGCGAGCGGACCGCCCGCCAGGACTGTTCGGCGCCGAGCGCCGTCTGCAGGTCGGTCAGGCCGGCGGCGTAGCCCCTGCGCGAGGCCTCGTAGGCCCGCTCGGCCCGATCCTCGCCGGCGTCGAGCAGTTCGGCGCGGCGGCGGTCCGCGGCCAGTTGCACCATGGCGTTCTCAGCCTCGCCATAGGCGACCTGGACGGCCTTCTCATAGGCGATGGCGGCTTGCTCGACCTTGGCGTTCTGCACCTTCAGCTCCGAGAGGAGGCGCGGGATATCGAGCACCGGAATGGTGACGGCGCCGCCCAGGGTCCAGCTCTCGATGGTCGCCGCATAGCCGGGCTGCTCGGTCTTCTGGACGCCAAGGCCTGGGGTGAGCTTGAAGGTCGGCAGGAAGGCCATCCGCGCGTAGTCGCGGCGGCCGAGCGACGAGACCAGCATGGCCTCGGCCTGGCGCACATCGGGCCGGCGGGTCAGCAGCTCGCCGGGGAGCGCCGCAGGGACCTGCGGGATCGCGCCGACCTGGGCGTCGACCGGCAGGCTGGCCGTAGGTTCGATCCCGCGCCCGACCAGGATCAGCAGGGTGCGGCGCTGGGCCTGGAGCTCGGCTTCGAGGCCCGCGGCCTGGGCCTGGGCCTGGGCGAGGTCGCCGGCCACCCGGTCGACATCGGAGCGCGAGGCGACGCCCCGCTCGGCCCGGGTCTGAGCGACCTGGGCCAGGCTCTCCTGGATGCGGACGGTCTCGCGGGCGTCGGCCAACTGGATGGCCAGGCCGCGGGCCTGGAAGTAGCTGTCGGCCACGTTGGCCGCCAGGCTCGCCCGGGTCGCCTCGTAGTCCAGGCGGGCGGCGGCCATCTCGGCGTTGGCGGCGCGGCGCGCGGCGAACACCCGGCCGAACAGGCCGATCTCCCAGGTCACGTCGAAATTGGCCGACTGGCTCTCGCTCTCGCCGCTGGACGAGAACCCGGGAATGGTGATGGCGGTCCCGTCGACCACCTCGCTCTCGGTCTTCGACGCCGCGCCGCGGATATTGCCCTGGGGCAGGAAGGCGGTGAGCGCGCCCGAGCGCTGGGCGCGGGCCTCCTTCAGCCGCGCGGCCGCCGAGCGGGCGTCGGGGCTGGCGGCCAGGGCCTGCTCGATCAGGCCGCTGAGCTGCGGATCCTCGAAGGCCGTCCACCAGGTGTCTAGCGCCACGGCGCCGGCGGGCGCGCTCGTCTGGGCCGGCAGCTCGTAGGCGGCGGGCAGGCGCGTGTCGACGTCGCGCGTCGAGGCGCAAGCCGACAGCGCGAGGCAAGCCACGGCGAGGGGGCCGGCTGCGAGAGAAGGTGGGCGCATCATTCTTTTCGTCTGTCGGCCCGGGAATCGCCGGCCGGGAGTTCCCGGCCTTGGGGAGGCGCGACCCAGGTCTTGGTATCGGCAGTTCTGTACACAGTACGACGTCGTGTCGATTGCAGGCCAGTCACATTAAAAAAGCTTAACGCCGCCGCCGCATCCCGTCGCGGCAGGGACCTAGCGCATCGCGGCCTTTGACGCACGCGCCTTCCGAGCTGTCAGGGCTGAGCGACGGCCACAAACCCGCCCCGATCGGCGACGCAATTGCGCCTTCCACCTCGCCCTCGCCCGCTCTAGGGTCCGGCGGCATTTCAATCCCCTTCCTGAGTGATCCATGAAACAGTTTCTCCTCGCTGGCGCGTCGGCTTGGGCGGTTTTCGCCGGTTCGGCCCTCGCCGCCGACCTCGACCCCGGCAAGATCCTGGGCCACGTGCAGGTGCTGGCCTCCGACGAGTACGAGGGGCGCGGCCCCGCCACCGAGGGCGAGAAGAAGACCGTCGCCTACATCTCCAAGCACTTCGAGGCCGCGGGATTGAGACCCGGTGGAGACCTTGTGAGGGGTCAGCGCGCCTGGACCCAGGACGTGCCCCTGGCCCGGTTCGAGACCAAGGGGCCGGTGGCGGTCAGCGTCACCTCGGGCGGGGCGGCCCAGGCCTGGAAACAAGGCGAGGAGATCGCCATCCGCGCCGCTCAGACCGGCGTCGACCATGTCAGCGTCAGGGACGCCCCCATCGTCTTCGTCGGCTACGGCGTCACCGCGCCGGAGCGGAAGTGGGACGACTTCAAGGGCGTCGACCTGAAGGGCAAGATCGCGCTGGTGCTGGTCAACGACCCCGACTTCGAGACCGGTGAGGGTGACTTCGGCGGCAAGGCCATGACCTATTACGGCCGCTGGACCTACAAGTACGAGGAGGCCGCGCGCCAGGGCGCGATCGGCTTCCTGGTCATCCATGAGACCGCCGGCGCCTCCTACGGCTGGGCGACGGTGAAGAACTCCAACACCAACGTCATCTTCGACATCATCCGCGAGAAGCCCGCCGCCGCCCACGCCCCCATCGAGGGCTGGGTCCAGCGCGACAAGGCCGTCGAGATGTTCAAGGCCGCGGGGCTCGACTTCGAGGCCCTGAAGAAGCAGGCCCAGACCCGCGACTTCAAGCCCGTGACCCTGGCCGGCGCGAGCATCTCCATCGACTACGCCGTCGACGCCCAGAAGATCGTCTCCAAGAACGTCGTCGGAATCATCCCCGGCGCCAAGCGGCCGGACGAAACCCTGATCTACTCCTCGCACTGGGACCACCTGGGTGTCGGCCTGCCCGACGCCAAGGGCGACAAGATCTATAACGGCGCCGTCGACAACGCCGACGGCATCGCTGTCATGATCGAGATCGGCCGCGCTTTCGCCAAGGGGCCCAAGCCGGACCGCTCGGTGGTCTTTCTGGCGGTGACCGCCGAGGAGAAGGGCCTGCTGGGCTCGGAATACTATGCCGACAACCCGCTCTATCCGCTGGCCACCACGGTGGCGGACATCAATATGGACGCTCTGTCGCCGGCCGGCCCCGCGAAGGACTTCGGCTCCTCGGGCAACGCCGCCTCCACTCTGCAGGACGAGCTGATCGCCACCGGCAAGGCCAAGGGCCGCTACTACACCCCCGATCCGCGTCCGGAGGCGGGCAGCTTCTTCCGCTCCGACCACTTCCCCTTCGCCAAGCGCGGCGTACCGGCCATCTCCTTCGGCTCGGGCCGCGACCTGGTGACCGGCGGCAAGGCGGCGGGCGACGCCTTCGCCAGGGCCTACACCGCCGACCGCTATCATCAGCCGGCGGACGAACTGACCGCCGACTGGAATTTCGAGGGCCTGGCCCTGGACGGCGAGCTGATGCTGGACCTGGGCCGCAAGCTGGCCAACTCCACCGGGTGGCCGGCCTGGAAGGAAGGCTCGGAGTTCAAGCAAACCCGCGACGCGACAGCGCCGCAACGCAAATGAGGCGCTAGATGGCGGGCAAGGGCGTGATCAGAGCCGGGATCGGAGGCTGGACCTTCGAGCCCTGGCGCGGGGTCTTCTATCCCCAGGGGCTGAAACAGGCCGACGAGCTCGCCTACGCCAGCCGCCACCTGACCACGCTGGAGATCAACTCCACCTACTATTCCAGCCAGAAGCCCGAGACCTTCGCCAAGTGGGCGGCGGCCACCCCGGACGGCTTTGTCTTCTCGGTGAAGGCCTCGCGGTTCGCCACCAACCGCCGGGTCCTGGCCGAGGCCGCCGACTCGGTGACCCGGTTCCTGACCCAGGGGATCGTCGAGCTGGGCGACCGCCTGGGCCCCATCCTCTGGCAGTTCATGGCCACCAAGAAGTTCGACTATGACGACTTCTCAAGCTTCCTCGACCTGCTGCCCGAGACCCAGGACGGGCTGAAACTGCGCCACGTCCTGGAGGTGCGCAACGACACCTTCGGCAATGAGACCTTCGTCAAGATGTGCCGCGACCGGAACGTGGCGATCTGCGTGTCGGAGAACGTCCACTATCCGATGATCCCCGACATCACCGCCGACTTCATCTATGCGCGCCTGCTGATGGGCTCCGACGACCTGCCCAACGGCTATGACGAGGCGGGCCTGGATCAATGGGCCGAGCGGTTCGTCGCCTATTCCAAGGGCCAGGTCCCCGGCGACCTCCATGCGATCGACCGCACCGGCCCCGCCGAGGGCCCGCGCGAGGTGTTCGCCTACTTCATTCACGAGGGAAAGGTCCGCGCCCCGGCCGCGGCCCAGGCGCTGCTTTCGCGGGTCAACACGTAGCCCAGAACGCAAAACGCCTCCGGCCAAGGCCGGAGGCGCGAGCGCAAGAATACGAAATTCTTGGTCGGTGCGGCTTAGGCGCCGCCCGGGAAGCGCATCGGGACCTTCACGACCCCGGTCTTCGAGCCCATGGGCAGCGCGTCGGCGACGCAGAGCGCGGCCTTGTCGAAGCCCTTACCGGCCTTGGTGTCTTCCAGCACCTTGCAGCCCGAGAGCTTGCCGGCGTCTGCCGTGCACTCGAGCATGACCATTGCAGCGTCGCGAGTGTTCGCGTGCTTGGTCAGGCATTTGCTCATGCTGGCTTGGAAGTCAGCTGCGGATGACGCGCCGGCAAAAGCCAGGCAGAGAGCGACACCCCCCACGATTTTGATGAAATTTTTCATCGCCCCACTCCTTTCTAGATTACGGACGCAACTCCTCTATGCCGGATTCAGGTTAAAGGATTCTGAGTCGTCCAAGTGATTTGAGGTTAATCTTAAGTAAAGACGCTGCGACGTTTTGACCGTCTCTATAAGACTCGTGCGCGCGCAAGGACCCGTAAAACCGGCGCTTCAGTGACGATTGGTTAGCAACCTCACGCCATGGTGTTCGAAACGCTAACCGTCCTTCTGGGGGATATCGGAAGTGAAGCGCCTACGGCTTGTCGATTCGCCGCTGATCGTAAAGATCGGCTTCGCGCCCGCCTTCGCCCTGGTGATGCTGGCCTTGATGGCCGGTGGCGCCGTGATGATTCAACGTGGCCAGGCGGCCGATCTGGAGCAGGTGGTCCGCACCGACCTGCCCAACACTCTGAGACTGCAAAAGGTCTCTGAGCGGATCACCGCCGTGCACGGAGAGCTCTACTTCCTGCTCACCCACCAGGCCGCGGCCATCGAGACCGACAAGATCGAGGGCAAGAGCCAGGCTCTGCTCACCGAGGTCGACGCGATCACCAAGGAAGTTCAGGCGATCCAGGCCGCCGCGCCCGAGTCGCAGAAGAAGAACTTCGCCGACCTGGTCAAGGCGCTGAAGCAGACCCGCGACGCCCTGGACGTGATCGCCGCCATGATCACCACCGACTTCGGAACGGCCGCCGGCTTCGCCGCGCCGTTCGAGGAAGAATACGGCAACATGACCGGCACGCTGAACAAGATCGTTCAGGCCGGCCAGGCCCAGACCGACGCCAACGCCAAGGCCAGCGAAGACCGCGCCAAGACCGCCCAGACCATGACCCTGGTCGCCGCGCTCGCCACCCTGCTGATCGCCGGGACCCTGGCCTGGGCGCTCACCACCATGCTGCGCAAGGACGTCAAGAAGATCGCCGGCGCCACCGAGGCCCTGGCCCGCGGCGACAACACGATCGACCTGGTCGCCCTCGGCCGTAAGGACGAACTGGGCGCCATCGTCTCGTCGCTGACCATCTTCCGCGACAACCAGCTCCACCTCGAGAAGCTGCGGCAGGAGCACGAGCAGACCGAAGCCGCCGCCGAGACCACCCGCCGCCAGAACACCGAGGCCGCCGCGGCCATCGCCGAAGAGCAGGCCCTGGTGGTCAACTCCCTGGCCCAGGCCCTGGACGGCCTGGCGTCCGGCGACCTGACCTTCCGCCTGGAGCGCGAGTTCCCGGGCGACTACCAAAAGCTGCGCGACGACTTCAACGCCGCTTCCGCCAAGCTGGAAGAAGCCATGCGCGCCATCGCCGGCGCCACGGCCTCCATCCAGTCCGGCGCGGGCGAGATCAGCCACTCGGCCGACGACCTGTCGCGCCGCACCGAACACCAGGCCGCCACACTGGAAGAGACCGCCGCGGCCCTGGATGAGATCACCGCCACGGTCAACAAGACCTCGGAAGGCGCCAGCCACGGCCGCGAGGCCGTCGCCGCCGCCAAGACCGATGCGGAGGAAGGCGGCGTCATCGTCAGCCGCGCCATCGACGCCATGGGTCAGATCGAGGGTTCGGCCAAACAGATCAGCCAGATCATCGGCGTGATCGACGAAATCGCCTTCCAGACCAACCTGCTGGCTCTGAACGCCGGGGTCGAGGCGGCGCGCGCCGGCGAGGCCGGTCGCGGCTTCGCGGTCGTCGCCTCCGAAGTCCGGGCCCTCGCCCAGCGCTCGGCGGAAGCCGCCAAGGAGATCAAGGCCCTGATCTCGGCCTCGTCCCAGCAGGTCGCCCAAGGGGTGAACCTGGTCGGCGAGACCGGCAAGGCCCTGGAACGCATCGTCCGCCAGGTGGCCGAGATCTCCAACGTGGTCGGCGAGATCGCCGCCTCGGCCAAGGAAGAAGCCCTCGGCCTCGGCCAGGTGAACACCGCCGTCAACCAGATGGACCAGGTGACCCAGCAGAACGCCGCCATGGTGGAGGAATCGACCGCCGCCAGCCGCGTGCTCGCCGACGAAGCCCAGGAGTTGGCCCGCCTCGTGGCCCGCTTCAAGGTCAACGCCGCCGCCGCTGCTCCGGTCGCGCGTCATGCGCCGCCGCCGCAACGCTCCCACGCTCCGCCGCCGCGTCCGCAGAGCCGCGGCAACACCGCGCTCGCCGCCGCGCCGCATGGCGACGACGACAGCTGGGAAGAGTTTTAGTACCGAGTTAGCGTAAGCGTATTACGGGGGGTCGCCGAAAGGCGGCCCCCTTTTTCGTTGCAGGCGCCCAACGCCAAGGACAGGGCCGCCCGCACCGTCTGAGCCCAAACAAATCATGGTTAACCGGGCCTTAAGCAGGTCCGGCCAAGGATGGCTCATGCGCATCCTGGCCCTCACCCTCGCCCTGGCGCTCCTGGCCGGCGCCCCCGCCGGGGCGCAGCAGGTCAGGCCCGCCGCCGAGCCTCAGTTCCAGGGCGGACGGATCGTGGTCCCGTCCACACCAGGCTCCCTGGACGGCATGGCCAAGGCCTCCGCCGAGGCCCGCAAGAGCGCCCCCATAAGCGAGGCGCCAGCGGCCTGGGCCTCCACCCCCGCCCCCCTGCCGCCGATGCTGGCGCCCTTGGCCAGGCCTTCGAATGCGGACGGCGGGGCATGCCGGCTCGGCTGTGCGCGCAGCTACTATTTCTGCCTGGCCGGCGAGAGCGTGGACGAGTGCCCGGCGAGTTGGGGCCAGTGCCGCTCTCGCTGCGACGCGCCCAGTCCATCGCGCGGAGCCCCGGCCGCCTGATCCCGCCTCACGCGCTAGACCATTTTCCACCGAAGTGGCCACCGGTTCGGCGAAGAAAATAGTCTGAATTCAAAGAGTCTTGAGCAGAAAATCCGATCCGATCGGATCGGATTCTGCTCGGGACATTGGCGCATGGCCCCCGGCATGACTAGAATGACGCGCGTCAGGTTTTACCGAGTCAGTCCTTCATGTCCGAAGTCGCCTATCTTCCATCCGGCAAGCGCGAGCTCACCAAGGTCGCCAACCGCCAGTCCATCCTCGACGCCGCGCGCGAGGTGTTCGGGGAGTTGGGCTACGACACCGTCACCGTGCGCGACATCATCCGCCGCACCGGCCTGGCCGCGGGGACCTTCTACAACTACTTCAAATCCAAGGAGGAGGTGTACGTCGCCCTCTCCGACGAGGGCGCCCGCCAGTTCGCGCCCATCCTGAAGGCCCATCGCGCCCAGTCGGCCAACTGGGAAGAATTCGTCCGCGCCGCCATCCAGGCCTACTTCCTGTTCCTGGCCGACGTGCACAAGAACTGGGAGGCCCAGCGCCCGCCCGGCGAGACCCATCCCCATGTCCACGGCGAGACGCCGGAGATGGCCGCGGTCTTCAACGAGGTGCGCGACGCCATCCTCGAGGAGATCGCCCGGGGCGGGGCTCCGGCGGCCGATCCCGACTACCTGGCCGCCTCCTGCATCGCCATCGCCCGCGAGGTCGGCGACCGGATGCTGTCGCGCCGCCCGCTCGACGTGAAGGGCGCCACCGACTTCGCCGTCGCCATGATCCAGGGGGGGCTGAAGGGCCTGCCCAAGGCGAGGGTCGATGGCTGACCAGCGCGTTCAGCGTTTCCTGGTCCGCACCCTGCTGTCCCTGCCCTCGCCGATCCTGCGACTGATGGCCGGCGGCGGGGTGGTCTATGTGGGCGGCCGCACCCTGGATCCCCGCCTGCAGTTCCTGGCCGCCCAGGCCGCACGCCGCCCGGCCATGACCAGCCTCTCGCCGGAGGAGGCCCGGCGCGCCAACACCGCGGGCCTGGAGACGCTCAGCGGCGCCCGCGAGCCCGGCGTCCAGGTCGATCCCCTGTCGATCCCCGGCCCGGCCGGCGCCATCCCCGCCCGCGTCTACCGGCCGGAGAACCAGGACCCCAGCGCCCCGGTCATGGTCTTCGCCCATTTCGGCGGCGGGGTGATCGGCGACCTCGACACCTGCGACGCCTTCTGCTCGATCCTGGCCAAGGTGGGCCACGCCGCCGTGGTCTCGGTGGACTACCGCCTGGCGCCCGAGCATCGCTTCCCCGCCGGACTGGACGACGTGCTGGCCGCCTACCGCCATGTCCGCGACCATGCGCAGGACTTCGGCGCCCCGCCGGGCCAGGTGGCCATCGGGGGCGACTCCATGGGCGGCAATTTCGCGGCCATCGCCTGCCAGGAGATGAAGCGTTCGGGCGAGCCTCAGCCGGCCCTGCAGCTCCTCATCTATCCCTGCGTGGACGTGGCCAGCGAGACCCAGTCCATGACCACCTATGGCGAGGCCTTCCCGCTGTCCTCGGCGCTGATGGACTGGTTCATGGGCCACTATATGGGCCCCGACGCCGATCCTGCCGACCCGACCCTCTCGCCGCTGCGCAGCCCCGACCTGTCGGACCTGGCGCCCGCCGTCATCGTCACCGCCGGCTTCGACCCCCTGGTCGACCAGGGCGAGGCCTACGCCAGGCGCTTGGCTGACGCGGGGTCGCCCGTGATCTACCGCTGCTACGACAGCCTGGCCCACGCCTTCACCGCCTTCACCGGCGCGGTCCCGGCCGCCGACACCGCCTGCCGCGAGATCGCGGGTCTGGTGCGGGAAGGCCTGGAGGGACGAATTGCGCGCGCTGGTCGTTGAGGAACTGAAGCCCGACTACGCCGGCTGCGTGGTCAAGGAGATCCCCACCCCCGAGCCGGGTCCCGGCGAGGTCCGCGTCAAGGTGCGCGCCGCCGCCGTCAACTTCCCCGACCTGATGCAGACGCGGGGCGAACACCAGCACAAGCCGCAGGTGCCCTTCATCCCCGGCATGGAGCTGGCTGGCGAGATCGACGCGCTGGGCCAAGGCGTCACCGGCTGGAAGCTGGGCGACGCCGTGGTCGGCGGGGCGCGGATCGGCGGCTTCTCGGAATACGCCGTGACCCCGGCCCAGGCCCTGCGCGCGAAACCACCCTCACTCAGCTTCGGCCAGGCGGCCGGCTACGCGGTGGCCTATCTCACCGCCTATGTCGCCTTCGTCCGCCGCGCCCAGGTCGAGCCCGGCGAATGGGTCCTGGTCCACGGCGCGGCCGGCGGGGTGGGCCTGGCCGCCGTCGACCTGGCCCGCCATCTCGGTTGCAAAGTGATCGCCGCCTCGGCCTCGGACGAGAAGCTGGCCATCATCGAACGCGACTACGCCCCCGACGCCACGGTCAACGTCACCGGCGGCTTCCGCGAGCGGGTCAAGGAAATCACCGGCGGGCGCGGCGCGGACGTGATCTACGACCCCGTCGGCGGCGACGTCTTCGACGAGAGCCTCCGCTGCATCGCCTTCAACGGCCGCATCCTCTCAATTGGCTTCACCTCGGGCCGCCTGCCGGTCATGCCGGTCAATATCGCCCTGATCAAAGCCATCTCTCTGATGGGCGTGCGCGCCGGCGAATACGGCCGCCAGCTCCCGCAGAAGGGCGCCGAGAACAACGCCGCCATCTGGGACCTCGCCCCCCACATGAAGCCCCGCGTCCACGCGGAATACGCCCTGGACGACTGGCGCGCCGCCTTCGACACGCTGGCCGAGCGCACCGTGGTGGGGAAGACGATCATCCGGCCTGACCTGTAAGCTGACAGATCCTCCCCCAGCGCGCAGCGCGATTTGGGGGAGGTGGCTCGGAGCGAAGCGGAGAGACGGAGGGGGTTGAAGCGCACGGAAGCGAGTCAAAGTCCCCCTCAGTCACCTGCGGTGACAGCTCCCCCAGGAGGGGAGCATCTATGAAGGTGCCGACAGCTTGCCGCTTGGGCCGAGACCGAGCCTCGGGCATATTGGCCGCCATGACCATCGAAAACGACGACGATCTCGAGGGCCTCAAGGCCGCCGGCCGGCTTGTGGCCCGCACCCTGGAAGCCATGGGCAAGGCCCTGGAGCCGGGGATCACCACCCGCGAGCTGGACCAGCTCGGCCGCGCCATGCTGGAGCGCGAAGGCGCCCGCTCGGCGCCGGAGATCACCTACAACTTCCCGGGCGCGACCTGCATCTCCGTCGGCCCCGACTGCGCCCACGGCATCCCCGACGACCGCAAGGTGGCGGCCGGCGACCTGATCAATATCGACGTCTCGGCCGAGCTGGGCGGTTATTTCGGCGACACCGGCGCCAGCTTCGCGGTGCCGCCGGTCACGCCCAAGATCGAGCGCCTGTGCCGCGATGGCCGCCGCGCCATGTGGAGCGGCATCCGCGCCGTGAAGCCTGGTGGGCGGCTCAACGAGATCGGCAAGGCCATCGAGACCTTCGCCGAGCGCAACGGCTACACCCTGGTCAAGAACCTCGCCAGCCACGGGGTCGGCCGCTCGCTGCACGACGATCCCGGCGAGATCCCCACCTGGTGGGAGCCGCGCGACACCCGGCGCATCCACGAGGGCCTGGTCTTCACCATCGAGCCCTTCCTGTCCCTGGGCGCCGACTGGGTGGAGGAAGGCGACGACGGCTGGACCCTGACCCCGCCCGGCCGTCAGCCCACGGTGCAGTACGAGCACACCCTGGTCGCCACCCGCCGCGGCCCGGTCATCCTGACCCTGGCCTGAGACAAGAGCTCCTGCTCAGCTTCCTCCTCTCCACCCGACTTCCGGGGGGAGAGGAGGAAGCTGCACCGCCCGAGGCTACTTCCGCTTGGCGGCGCTGGCGTCGCGCAGGGGCTTGAACTCCGAGCTGGCCTTCCAGTTGGGCCAGGCGGTGGAGTTGGCGGTCTCCTTGCCCATCTCGTAGAGCAGGGCCACGTCCTGGGCCGCGCCGCGCAGGTCCCAGTCGGCCCGCCAGACATCACAGGTCTTGTGGTAGCAGTTGGCCGTGTAGTCGCTGACCCAGGCTTCGCCCGCCGCGCGGCCGCCCGTGATCAGGTCCTGGCCGCCCCCCAGCCCCATCAGCAGCAACACCGGCACCCCGCGCTTGGCCAGGCTGAAATGGTCGGCGCGGTAGAAAAGCGCCCGTTCCGGATGGGCGTCGGGCGTCACCGTGCGGTTCTGGCGCTTGGCCGCGGCGGCCAGCTGGTCCTCCAGCTCGCTCTGGCCGGCCCCGATCAGCACCACGTCCTTGGCGGGCCCCACCGGCTGCAGCACGTCCATGGTCAGGTTCGCGGCCATGGTCTCCAGCGGCACGGTCGGGTGGACGCCGTAATATTCCGAGCCCAGCAGGCCGCGCTCCTCGGCGGTCCAGGCGGCGAAGACCAAGGTGCGGTCGGGGCGCGGCCCGGCCTTGAAGGCCCGCGCGATCTCCATCACCCCGGCCACCCCGATGGCGTCGTCCAGCGCTCCGGCCCGGTCGGTCTTGCCCGCGGCGTCCGGCGCGCCCAGGCCATAGGCGTCCCAGTGGGCGGAAAACATCACGCTTTCGTCCGGCCGCTTGGCGCCGGTCAGCTTGCCGATCACGTTGCGGCTGATCACCTGGGTGTGGGCCACCGCATAGTCGGCCGAGAAGGCGGCGCCCTTCAGGGCCACGGGCTGGAAGGCCTTGGACCGCGCCGCCACCTTCTGAGCTTCGAGATCGAGGCCCGCCTTGGCGAACATCTCCACCGCCGCCTCCCGCGTCAGCCAGCCCTGCAGCAGCAGCTTGTCCTTGGCCGGGTCGGCCCGGACGATGTCGAAGGCCTCGCCGTTGGAGGCGATCACCGTCGACCAGCCGTAGCCCGCGCCGGGCGCCTCGTGGACGATCAGAGCGCCCAGGGCGCCGCGCCGCGCCGCCTCCTCGTACTTGTAGGTCCAGCGGGCGTAATAGGTCGCCGCCTGGCCGCCGAAGGTCCCGGCCACCGGCTCGCCCGGCTTGGCCTCGAAGTCGGGGTCGCTGATCAGGAAGACGGCGATCTTGCCCTTCAGATCCGCGCCCTTGAAGTCGTCCCAGCCGCGCTCGGGCGCGGTGACGCCGTAGCCGACGAAGACCAGCGGCGCGTCCTTGATCGCCACCCGGTCGACCGGCCGCATGGTGGTGACCGAGATGTCCTTGGCGCGCACCAGGGGCCGCGCGGCCCCGTCCTGGCTGAGCGAGATCGTCGAGGCGCCCGGAAGTTCGAACTTCACCAGGGCCACGTCCTGGGTCCAGGCGCCCTTCTCGCCCGCCGGCTCCAGGCCCAGCGCCGCGAATTCTTTGGTCAGGTAGGCGATGGTCTTGGTTTCCCCGGGCGATCCGGGGCCGCGGCCCTCGAACTCCGGCGAGGCCATGGTCTTGACGATCGCCGACAGCCGCGCCGGATCGATGGGACCTGAATCCTGGGCCTGGGCGGCGGTAGCGAACAGGGCCGGCAGGGCGGCGGCGAGGACCCGCATGGAGGACGCTCCGGAAACAACGAGGCCACGACCCTTACACCGGCTTCAAGGTTCGGACACCCGGGTCACGGCGATTGTCAAACGAACGATCGTTCGTTAATATTGACGGCATGAAGACTGGCCCCGCCCTCGTCAAGGACACTCGCGCCCGCATCCTCGAGGCGGCGCTGGAGCTGTTCGCCGAGCACGGCTTCGCCGGAACCTCGGTGCGGCGGCTGGCCCGGGAGGTCGGGCTGCGGGAGAGCAGCCTCTACAACCACTTCGCGGGCAAGGAGGCGATCTACCACGCCCTGATCGACGCATATGGCCCGGCCAGCTCGGCGGATCGCCTGCGCGGACCGCGCTACGTCGACGTAAAGGACGACCCTGCCGGATTCTGCCGGCTCTATGTCGAGGACCTTCTCGACCAGTGGTCAGACCCTCGCGAGCAACGGTTCCAGGAATTGATTCTGGCTGAACGCAACCGGTTCGAGGGGGAGCGCGCCCACTATGTTGAAGCCCTGTTCTCCGACGAGTTGGGCGTGGTCACCCGCTATTTCGCCGGCCTCGCCCTCGCCGGGCGGATCGCCGCGCCCAGCCCGAGCGAGACCGCCCGGCTGTTCATGGCCGGCCTGACCTTCATTCGGCTCGAGCACTACATCATGCCGGCGAAGACCTCGCCGCGCGCCCGGGTCCGCGCCGCCCTCGACCGGTTCCTCGACACCTTCCTGGCGCTCGTCGCCACGCCCCAGCTTGGAGACGCCCTTGAGCCGGCTGCCGCTCGTCGATCCTGACACCGCGACCGGCGAGGCCGGTGAGGCGTTGCGCGCCGCCGCGGTCAAGCTGAACATCTTCAGGATGATGGCCCATGCGGAGACCTGCGCCGTGCCGCAGATGCGGCTGGGCGGGGCGATCCTGGCCAAGCAGGAGTTAAGCCATCACCTGCGCGAACTGCTCATCCTGCTGGTCGCCAACCTGGAGGGCGGCGCCTATGAGTGGGTGCAGCACGTCCCCATCGCCGAGGGCGTGGGCGTGCCGTCCGCCCAGATCGTGGCCATCGGCGAGGGCGAGCTGACCGCCTCGGTCTTCGACGCCGCCGAGCGCGCCCTGCTGGCCTTCGGCCCCCAGGTCATCGAGACCGTCCGGGTCGAAGACGCGGTCTTCGCCGAGGCCAAGCGCTGGTTCTCCGACCGCGAGATCGTCGAGGCGATCCTGACCATCGGCTTCTACATGACCATGGCGCGGCTCACCGAGGCGACCTGCACGCCGATCGACCCGCCCGCCGGCATGAAGGTGTTCAACTCCGCCCAGCGCGCGGCGGGGGCGCCGGCGTGAGCGTCGAGCTCTACGCCTTCACCTGCGGCCACCTGACCATTCCGCACGGCTTCCTGCTGGAGGGCCGCGACGGTTGGATCACCGTGCCGATCCCCGCCTATCTGATCGTCCACCCCAAGGGCCGGGCGGTGTTCGACAGCGGGCTGCACCTCCAGACCCAGACCGACCCGGTCGGCTATATGGGCGAGGCGGGGCTGAAATACGCGACCTTCCACTTCCATCCCGGCGAGGAGCTGGCGGCCCGGCTGGCGGCCATGCAGGTCGACGCGGCCTCGGTGGAGTATGTGGTCAATTCGCACTGGCACTATGACCATGCGGGCGGCAACGCCCAGGTCCCCAACGCCGACGTGGTGGTCCAGGGGCGCGAGGTCAGCCACGCCTTCGCCGCCGGCCGCGCCGCGGGTTACCTCAAGCAGGACTTCGACACCGGCCAGAGGCTCAAGCAGGTGGACGGCGAGCACGACCTGTTCGGCGACGGTTCGGTGCTCTGCCTGCCGACCTACGGCCACACGCCGGGCCACCAGTCGCTGCGGGTCAGGACGCCGGGCGGCGAGTTCATTCTGTGCGGCGACGCCTGCTACCTCAAGGAATCCCTGGAGAACCTCCACGCCCCCGGGGTGATCGCCGACAAGGCCGCCGCCCTTTCCGTCTTCCATCGGTTCCGCGCGATGCAGGCCCGCGGCGCGCGGATCATGTACGGCCACGACCCAGACTTCTGGAAGACCATCCCCCAAGCGCCCGTCAGGCTGGGCTAGGATCATGACGCAGACCGAACTGAAACCCCGTCCGCCCAGCGCCGAATCCCTTGGCCAGGCCCCCGGCCGCGGCCGCCTGGCCGGGCGTCGCATCCTGGTGGTCGGCGGCGGTCAGCGGGTGTTCGACGCCGCCACCGACCCGATCGGCAACGGCCGGGCCATGTGCCTGCTCTATGCCCGGGAGGGGGCCAAGGTCGCGGTGGCCGACGCCAACCTGGCCAGCGCCGAGGAGACCGCCCACCTGATCCGCGAGGCCGGCGGCGAGGCCGAGGCGGTGGAGGCCGACGTCACCGTCGAGGCCGACATGGTGCGGATGTTCGAGGAGGCCTCGGCCTCGCTCGGGGGCCTGGACGGCCTGGTCTACAATGTCGGGACCTTCGGCGGGACGGGCCTACGCGGCTTCGACCTGGCGGAGTGGGACAGAATCTTCGCCGTCAACCTGCGCGGAGCCATGCTCTGCTGCCGCGAAGGGCTGGAGCGGCTCGAGGCGGGCTCGCCGATCGTGCTGATCTCGTCGATCGCCGCCCTGCGCGCCGGCTCGCAATTGGTCGCCTACGACACCTCCAAGGCGGCGCTGGCGGCCCTCATGCGCCACAGCGCCCTGGCGGGCGGCAAGCGCGGCATCCGGGTCAACACCGTCTATCCGGGCTTGGTCGACACCCCCAACGGCCGCACGGCCGGGGCGGGCCGGCCTTCCCGCGGCAAGGGCGAGCACCTGGCATTCGGCCGCCAGGCCACCGCCTGGGAGATCGCCTACGCCACCCTGTTCTTCATGTCCGACGAGAGCGTCTACATCACGTCCCAGCAGCTCGCCGTGGACTCCGGCGCCAGCGGCCTCTGAGACTCAGGTCCGCGTCGCGAACTCGGCGTCGCCGGTGGCCGCCACCACCTGGTCGTCGAACGAGGCGTGGGCCGAGGTGTAGAGGTGGGCGTAGAGCCCGGCATTGGCCATCAACTCGTCGTGCGGCCCCTGCTCCAGGATGCGGCCCTGCTGCAGCACCACGATGCGGTCGGCGTCGCGGATGGTCGCCAGCCGGTGGGCGATGACCATGCAGGTCCGGCCGGCGAACAGCACCTTCAGCGCCTTCTGGATGGCCTGCTCGGTGAATGAGTCGATGTTGGCCGTGGCCTCGTCGAGGATCAGGATCTGGGGGTCGGCCACCAGGGCGCGGGCGAAGGAGATCAGCTGCCGCTGGCCCATGGAGATGTTGCGGCCCCGCTGGCCGAGCTTGGTCTGGTAGCCCTCAGGCAGGCGCATGATGAAGTCATGGGCAGAGACGGCCTTGGCCGCGGCGATCACGTCGTCGGTGGTCGCGCCGGCGGTGTTGTAGCGGATGTTCTCCTCGATGGTGCCGGTGAACAGGAACGGCTCCTGCAGCACCATGCCGATGGTGGCGCCCAGGCTGTCGAGGGTCACGTCGCGCACGTCGTGGCCGCCCACCAGCACTTGGCCCTTGTCCACCTCGTAGAACCGGTGAGTCAGGGCGATGATCGAGGTCTTGCCCGATCCCGTCGGCCCCACCAGGGCCACGACCTCCTTGGGCCGCACCGTCAGGCTGATGTCGTGCAGCACCGGCCGCGCGGGGTCGTAGCCGAAGGTCACGTTCCTGAACTCGACCGTGGCCGGGATGTCCTTCAGCGGGATGGCGTCGGGCTTGTCCTGGATGGCGATGGACACATCCAGCACCTCGAAGATCCGGTGCCCCGCCGCCATGGCCCGCTGCATGATCGTGTACTGCATCGACAGCATACGGACGGGATCGAAGAACCGCTGCACATAGAAGATGAAGGCGACCATCACGCCCACATCCAGCCGTCCGCCCAGGACCGCCGAACCGCCCACCACGATGACGATGGCCATGGCGAAACCGGTCAGGACGTCGACGGTCGGCACCATGATCTGGGTCATCCAGGCCGCGCCGTTCTGGGCGGCCATGTTCTCGTGGGCCTTCTCCTTGTAGAGCTCGAAGTTCACCGCCTCGCGGCGGGTCTCCTGCACAGTGCGGATGCCGTTGATGTTCTCGGCCAGAGCCGAGTTGGCGGTGGAGGAGGCGTCCCGCGCCTCGCGGAAACTGGCCTTGGAGAACGGCAGCCAGATCGCCCGCACCGCGATCAGCATCGGCAGCACGGTGAGTGTCAGCAGGCCGAGCTTCAGGTCCATGGAGAGCAGGACCGCGGTGATCCCCACCAGCATCACCACGTCGCCGATGGCGCCCGTCGAGCTCTCCAGGAACTCCTGAAGGGCGTTCACGTCGCCCTGCAGCCGGGCCATGATCCGACCCACATGGGTCTTGTCCATGAAGGACAGCGACACGTCCTGGAAGTGGTCGAACATCTTGCGGCGGATGTCGAAGATCACCCGCTGGGCGAGCCTCGCCGACAGCCACTGCTCGACGAAGAAGGCGATCGAATAGACCACCACGAGGCCCGCGAACGCCACCAGCGTGCGGTCCAGTTTCGCCCCGTCCCCGGCCACCGCCGAATTGACCGCCTGGCCGATCATGGCCGGGATCGCCACCACCGAGACTGCGGCCACCAGCACCGCGGCCACCGCCATGGCGAAGGCCTTCTTGTGCGGCTTGAGGAAGGTCAGGAACCGGCGCGCGACCTTGGTGTCGAAGGTCCCGAAGATGTCGTCGCCCTCGGAGGAGCCCAGCGAGGCGCGCGGCTGGCGCGGGGCCTCGTTCGAGGGGATGTCGGCGGTGACGTCGCTCATCCGCGGACCTCCTCGGTCTCGAGCACCGGGGCGTCGTCCAGCACGGCCTCGGCGTCGGAGCGCGTCTGAAGCTCATAGAGGTCGGCATAGACGCCGCCCTGCTTCAGCAGCTCCGCATGGGTCCCGCGCTCCACCACCTTGCCGTCGTCCAGCACGATGATGTGGTCGGCGTGCATCAGCGACGACAGCCGGTGGGCGATGACGATGGTGGCCTTGGTCTGGGTGGCGTGGGCGAGCGCGTCGCGCACGTGGCGTTCGGTCACCGCATCGATGGCCGCGGTTGAGTCGTCGAAGATCATCACGCCGGGCCCCGGCACCACGCCGCGCGCGATGCTCATCCGCTGGCGCTGGCCGCCGGACAGCGCCACCCCGCGCTCGCCCACCCGCGTCTCGTAGGTGGCCGGCAGGCCGGCGATATGGTCGTGGATCTGGGCGGTCTTGGCCGCGTCGACGATGCGGTCCTCGGCGGCCCACGGATCGGCATAGGCCACGTTGTGGCCGATGGAGCTATCGAACAGGAACGCCTCCTGCTGCACCAGGCCGACATATTCGCGAAGGCTCGGGAGGGTCACGTCGCGGACGTCCTGGCCGTCGATGGTGATCGCCCCGCCGGTGATGTCGTAGAAGCGCGGGATCAGGTTGGCGATGGTCGACTTGCCGCTGCCCGGCGGCCCGACGATGCCCAGGGTCTGGCCCGCCCGGACCTCGAAGCTGATGTCGGTGAGGATCTGCTTGCCGCCGGGATCATAGGAAAAGTCCACATGGTCGAACCGCAGCGTGCCCTTGGTGGGCTTGAGCGGCTTCGCGCCAGGCGCGTCGGCGATCTCCGGCTCCAGGTCCAGCACCTCGAACACCCGCGCCCCCGACGAGGTGGCCCTGGCCGCGGCGTTGAAGATCATGGCGATCTGGCGGATCGGGGTCTGCAGCAGGGTCATGTAGGTGAGGAATTCGGTGAGCTTGCCCACGCTCATCGTCCCGGCGATCACCTTGTGGCCGCCGTACCAGAGCAGCACGCCCATGGAGCCGTAGAACGACACCTGCATCACCGACACCGCCCGGAACCGCAAGGTGATGCGCTTGTAGGAGTAGAGCAGCGCGTCCATCGAAGCGGCGTCGAACTTGGCCATCTCGAAGCGCTTGCCGGCGAAGGCGCGCACCACGCGGATGCCCTGCAGGTTCTCCTCCATGGTGAGCGTCAGGATCGCCATCAGCTCCTGCACCCGCAGCCAGGTGACCCGCAGCAGGAAGCCCATCCGCCCCAGCGCCGCGCCCGCGATCGGCACGAAGGCCAGGCCGATCAGCCCCATGACCACGTCGGTCGACAGCATCATATAGCTGGCGAAACCAAGCAGCAGGGCCAGCGTCAGGGCCTGCATCATGCCACCCTGGATGAAGACCCGAGCCCCCTCCAGGTCGAGCATCCCGCGCGTGATCAGGTCGCCGGAATGGATGCGGTCATGAAAGCCGAACGACAGCCGCTGGAGCTGCTGGAAGAACCGCAGACGCAGGTCGTAACCCACCTGCTGGCTGACATATTCCCCGTGATAGCCGGCCGCCATGGTCATCAGCCCGCGCACGACGGTCGCGGCGATCACCAGCAGGGCCGTGCCCCAAAGCGCGGCCTGGGCGTCGCCCGCATGGGCGGCGCCGGCCGTGAGCAGGACCTGGGCCTGGTCCACCGCGTTGCCGAACAGGCGCGGCAAGGTGAGGCTCGCCACGGCGGACCCCAGCGAGCAGACGATGGCCAGCGAAACGCGACCCGGATACTTCAGGGCCAGCAGCGTAATGCGCTGCAGAACCCTCGGCATCTCGCTGACATCCACCTTGGGGGCGGAGTCAGTTGGGCCCGCCCTCCGCTGAGAGGGTGGGGAATCACTCATCACAATTTCCATGTCCGAGTATGGAGCTTATTTTGAGGCGCCCGGCGGGCCCGCGCCAGACACGATTTGACGACACGGATGAAACAAAGATTTGTCCGTATGCACCATTCTACAGGGGACCCTTGCAGCGCCTGACAGTTCCTCCACTCCCCCCGAAAGACGGGTGGAGAAGAGGTGGCCGGAACGGCCTCGGTCGCCGCCGGCGGCTGTTCTTCCCGGCCACGGCGGGCTTCCTGGCTTACCGCTGGGTAGAAACCCGCCTGCCCTGATCCGGTCGCCGTACGGATTTCACCCGGCGTTGTCGCCGCCGCCATCGCCTGTCATGGTGGGTTTACGAGACGGAAAGGCCCAAGCCCGCGCGCATATTTCGCGCCGTCGGCCGGCCGCCGAACGCCGGCTCGCACCATAGAAAAAAGAGCCGCGCCGCCGTTCCTCCGGCCCGTGGCGACGGGAGGATTTGATGGAAGATTTGAAAGAGCGCGTGAGCCTGGATCAGGCCCTGGAAGCGGCCTCGATGACCGGCATGACGACGGCCATCTGGGCCCGGGTGCATCCGGACAAGGCCGCGGTCATCGACCCCGACGGTCGGGTCACCACCTTCGCCCAGCTCAACGCCGCGGCCAACAGGCTCGCCCGCCTCTTCCGCCAGCACGGCCTGAAGGCCGGCGACTCCCTGGCGCTGGTCTGTTCCAACCGCGCCGAGTTCGTGGCCGTCCTGGCCGCCACCCTGCGCTCGGGCATCCGCTTCACGCCGGTGAACTGGCACCTGACCGTCGACGAGATCGCCTACATCATCAAGGATTGCGAGGCCAAGGTCCTGGTCGGTGAGGCCCGGGTGGCCAGCGTCGGCCCCGCCGCCGAGCAGTGCCCCGACCTGGTGCTCAAGCTCGCCGTCGGCGGCGCCATCGCCGGCTTCGTCGAGTACGACACGGCGCTGGCGCCTCTCGACGGGTCCGACATCCCCGATCCCGTGCTGGGCAACTCGATGATGTACACCTCGGGCACCACCGGCCGGCCGAAGGGCGTCTTCCGCCCCGCCGCCGTGGTCACGCCCCAGGCCATGTACGCCATGCGCGGCTACGACCACGAGACCTCGGTGCAGCTCTGCGCGGGTCCCGCCTATCACGCCGCTCCGCTCGCCTTCGACGTCCGCGCCGCCATGGGCGCCGGCGTGCCGCTGCACTTCATCGACAAATGGGATTCGGAACTGGTCCTGAAGACCATCTCGGAACAGGAGGTCACTCACCTGCACCTGGTGCCGATCATGTTCCAGCGCCTGCTGGCCCTGTCGCCGGAGATCAAGGCCAGGTACCCCGTCGACCACGTGCAATACATCGTCCACGGCGCTGCCCCCTGCCCGCCGGAGGTCAAGCACGCCATGATCGAATGGTTCGGCCCGATCCTCTCGGAATACTATGCGGGCTCGGAGGGCGGCGCCGGCTTCACCATCACCTCCGAGGAATGGCTGAGGAAACCCGGCAGCGTCGGCAAGCGCCCCATGCTGCTGCAGTGCCGGATCCTCGACGAGGCCGGCGCCGACCTGCCCAACGGCGTGGCCGGCGGCATCTATCACCAGCTCCCGCCAGGCGGCGGCTTCACCTATTACAAGGACGAGGCCAAGACCAACGCCAGCCGCGTGGACGGCTTCTTCACCATGGGCGACGTCGGCTATTTCGACGAGGACGACTACCTGTTCCTCACTGGCCGCAACGCCGAGACCATCATCTCGGGCGGGGTGAACATCTATCCCCAGGAAGTCGACAACGAGCTGATCAAGCACGATGCGGTTGCCGATTCCTCGACCGTCGGCGTGCCGCACGACGAGTGGGGCGAACAGGTCAAGGCGGTGATCCTGCTGAAGCCCGGCTACCAGCCCTCCGACCAGCTCGCCCAGGAGATCCTGGACTTCGGCCGCAAGACCCTGCCCGCCTTCAAGGTGCCCCGCAGCCTGGACTTCGTCACCGAACTGCCCCGCTCAGAGGCGGGCAAGATCCAGCGCAACAAGGTCCGCGCGCCCTATTGGGAAGGCCGCACCCGGCAGATCTAGAAGCGGCGCGCGCCGCGACGAGGGGGGAGAATGCCGACGATCGTCCGGTGGGTCCGGGTCGGGCTCACGCTGTTCGTCCTCGTCGCGGCGGTCGCGGCCGCGCGGCTATTCGCGCCGATCTCGACGCCGCCCTTCGAAGGCCCGGCCGGAAGGCCGCTGGCCGGCAGCATCGCGGTAGCCGAGCGCTGGGCGATCAACGGCGTAGAGCAGTCTGTCATCATCCGGGGCCGCGACGCCTCCAAGCCGATCCTGATCTGGCTTCACGGAGGGCCCGGATCCAGCGAGACGCCGATCCTGCGCGTGCTGAACGGGCGGCTCGAAGATTCCTTCACGGTCGTCTACTGGGACCAGCGCTTGGCCGGCCAGACGCTCGACCCCCACGCGCCCGCGCCGGCAAGCCTGACCGTCGAACAGATGGTCGCCGACCTCGACGTTCTGGTGAACCGGCTCCGCGTCCGGCTTGGCCAGGACAAGGTGATCTTGGTCGGCCACTCCTGGGGCACGATGCTCGGCGTCCTCTACGCCACCCGGCATCCGGAGAAGGTCGCCGCCTATGTCGGTATCGGCCAGATGGCCGACAAGCCGCGCGCCGAGGCGCTGTCCTATGCCTACGCCGTCGATCAGGCCCGTCGCCGACAGAACGGCGAGGCGCTTCGCCAGCTCCGGGAGATCGGGCCGCCGCCCTATTCCGGCGAAGAGATCTTCGTACAGCGCGCCTGGCTCGACGCCTTCGGCGGCGCCTCCTACGCGGACATGAGCCTTCCCCGCCTGATCCTGATGAGCCTCGGATCGTCGGAGGCGAACTGGCGCGACCTCTACGCCACCTCGCACGGGGGCGTGCTGGGCGCCCGCCTGCTGGAGCGCCAGCTCTTGAGCCGCAACCTGGACCGGACCTATCTGCGCTTCGACGTCCCGGTGCTGATCGCAGCGGGACGGCACGACCACCTGACCAGCTCCACCCTGGTCCGGGACTATTTCGAGCGCGTCCAGGCGCCGGCCAAGACCTTCGTCTGGTTCGAACGCTCGGGACACAATCCGCACCTGGAGGAGCCGGCGAAGTTCAACGCCTGGCTGGTCGAGGCCCTGCGGTCCTCGCCGCCATAGCCATCCATCGGCGATACATCGTTTGGCCATCGCGCGCGGCCCCGCATAGGATCGCGCCACTTCGGGGCGCGGCCCCGGATTCCAGTGGGGCTGATCACGTGAAGACTCTGATTTCGAGCGTCGCGCTCGCCGCGACCCTCGCGCTTTCCGCCTCCGCCCAGGCGGCGGGACCCATGACCTTCGTCCAGGCTGGGCGCGTGCTGGTCGACCCCGCCTCGGGCAAGATCGAGACCGCCAAGACCCTGGTCGTCCAGGACGGCAAGGTGACGCGGATCGCCGACGGCTACGTCTCCGAACCTGGCGGCGTGGTGGTGGACCTGAAGGACAGCTTCGTCCTGCCGGGCCTCATCGACAGCCACGTCCACCTGACCGGCGAGCAAAACCCCAACGCCCGCCTGGAAGGGGTCACCCAGTCCTCGGCCGTGCAGGCCATGGTGGGCGCGAGATACGCCCGGCGCACCCTGATGGCCGGCTTCACCACCGTCGCCGACCTGGGCGCCGACAGCCAGGCGATCTTCGCCCTGCGCGAGGCGACCGCCAAGGGCGACGTCGTCGGCCCCCGCATTGTGGCCTCGGGCGACGCCATCTCGGTCCATGGCGGCCATGGCGACGTCAACGGCTACCGCGAGGACGTCATGCACGTCCTGCGTCCCGGCTCGGTCTGCTCAGGCCCCGACGACTGCCGCCGCGCCGTGCGTGAGCAGGTCTGGAAGGGCGCCGACGTCATCAAGATCACCGCCACCGGCGGCGTGCTCTCCAACACCGCCGCGGGCCTGGGCCAGCAGTTCTCCGACGAGGAGTTGGCCGCCATCGTCGACGCCGCCCACCGCATGGGCCGCAAGGTCACCGCCCACGCCCACGGCGGCGACGGGGTCAACGCCTTCCTCAAGGCCGGGGGCGATTCCATCGAGCACGGCACATATCTCGACGCGACCTCCATCGGCCTGTTCAAGAAGTCCGGCGCCTATCTGGTCCCGACCCTGATGGCGGGCGACTTCGTGGCCAGGATCGCCGCCAGCCCGGGCAATTTCTTCACCCCGTCCCAGTCGGCCAAGGCGCTCGAGGCCGGCCCCAGGATGTTGGACATGGCGCGGCGGGCCCATGCCGGCGGGGTCAAGATCGCCTTCGGCACCGACACCGGCGTCTCGGCCCACGGCGACAACGCCCGGGAGTTCGCCCTGCTGGTCAAGGCGGGCCTCACCCCGCTGGAGGCGGTCCAGTCGGCCACCGTCGTGGCCGCCGAACACCTGGGCCTGGGCGCCCAGATCGGCGCCTTGACCCCCGGCCGCGCCGCCGACCTGATCGCGGTCCAGGGCGACCCGCTCAGCGACGTCACCGTCCTGGAGAAGGTCGGCTTCGTGATGAAGGCCGGCGTGGTCCACAAGCCGTAGGCCATTTTCCGCCGAAGTGGCCGCCGGTTCGGCGAAGAAAATGGTCTAAATTCAAGGAGGCTTGGCCAAGACAAAAGGGCGGAGTTGGCGCTCCGCCCTTCCGTCTGTCTCGCGGACATCGCGACCACCCCCATGGCGCGCTGTCCGTCGGGCCGAGGCCCGCGTTCCAGATCTGCAAGGCTCCGAGCCTCCAGACCCGGGCAGCATGAGGTCGCCAAACGCGTTCTGTCAATTGAGTAACAACAACGTCATGATTCGCCTGATTGGAGAATCCGGGCCCGGACCGTCTTGCGGGTCTCAAGCATTCACGACGTTCGCGGCCAGTTGACGGCGCCCCGTCCCACCCGCAACCGCCAAGCCCAGGTAGAACATACTCTCGCGGCGCGCTCATGACGGGCGCAGGGCGCCGCTACGGGCCCACGGACACGTAGGGCAGCTCGAGGGTCAGGGTCCCGACCAGGGTCGGAGAGCACCAGTCGGCCATCAGGTAGCTGCACTGCGCCCGGCTGAGATCCGTGCCCACATAGCGCAGCTCGAACGTCGCGTGCTTGGCCTGGACCTTGCCGCCGACCTCCCAGAAGGTCCGGTCGTGGCCCTTGTCGATCCAGCGCCGGCCGAGCTTGCTGGCGAGGGTGAGCTGGGGGTGAGCGCATAGGCCGCCTCGCCCTCGACCCGCCAGGCTTCGCCGCTCCCATAGGGCGACTGCGGCGACCAGGAGATATCGCCCGCGAGCGTGACCTTTTCGAAGGTCCGGCGCGCCTTCACCTTGGTCTGCAGGAAGTCGTAGGTCGGGCCCCAGGTCCTGTTGTCCGGAAAGAACGAATACATCGCCTCCAGCGTGATCTGGGTCCCCTTCACGTCGAAGTGGCGGCCGGCATAGACGTCGACCTCGTAGGAGGTCTCGCCTGGGTCGCGGTAATCCACCTGGCTCAGGAAGACCCCGGCATAGGTCTTGTCCGGCCGCCACCAGTAGAGCGAACCCTGCAACACCGGCTTATTGTCCGAGGCGCTGACGCCGTCGAACCGGCACTGGCTGGCCACCAGGATCCAGGGCACGAGCACGCCATGCTTGCCGGCGGTCTGGGCGGTGGTCGGCTGCGGGAGGGCGAGCGCCGCGAGCGCGCTCAGGGCGGCGAATATCCTGACCATCGACGGGTCTCCGAACGGCGTCGCGTCCGTCGCGACCCCCAAGGCCTAGCCTTCCAGTGAATTACGAGTTACTGAATTCGCTGCATGAGTGAATTCGATCTAAATCAAATACGACGACTGGACGGCGGCCTCCTGCTGGTCTTCCGGGAGCTGATCCGCTGCGGCCGGGCCAGCGAGGCGGCGCGGCGCCTGGGCCTGACACCCTCGGCCGTGAGCCATGCCCTCACCCGCCTGCGCGAGCTGTTCGACGACCCCTTGTTCGTACGCCGGCCCCATGGCCTGGAGCCCACCCGGCGGGCCCTGGAGCTGGGGCCGCGTATCGAGGCCCTGATCGACATGGCCGGCCAGGCGCTCAAGCCCTATGACGGCTTCGACCCGGCTCGCAGCGGGCGGCGCTTCAACATCGCCGCGCCGGAGTTCGTCAGCGTCCAGATCGGCGGGTCATTGATCCGGGCCTTGCGCGACACCGCCCCGGGGGTCTCGTTCGGCATCGGCTATGCGGCCCAGGCGAAGGCCCTGGACGGCCTGCGGCGGGGCGAGGCCGACCTGGCGATCGGCCGCTTCGGGGCCCTGCCCCCCGGGGTGGTCGCCGAGCCCCTGTTCACCGACCGATACTGCGTCGTGGCGCGGCGCGACCATCCCACCCTGCAGGACAGGATCGACCTGGCGACCTATGGCGCGGCGGGCCACATCTTCGCCTACTCGCTCAGCGAGGTCGGACCCCACACGGGCGACGCCAAGGACCCGGAGAACCTGGTCGCCGCGGTCCCAGGCTGGCTCACCGCCCTGGACATGGTGGCGGCTACCGACGCCATCGCCACCTGTCCGGAGAGCTTGGCGCGCCACTATGCCGACCGCCTTGGGCTGCAGATCCTGAAGACCGATTTCGAGATGTGGTCCTTCGACATCCAGGCGGTGCGCCGCGAGGCCGCCGATCCTGGCGTGACCTGGTTCCTGGACATGGTGCGCGCCGCGCTCGCCTGAGGGTTCGCAAAAATCCGTCACCAAGCGTGTTTGGCTCGGCTAGGCTCTCCGTGCCATGAAGCGCGCCGCTTCAGTCTCGGATCGCCAGATGCCCATTCCGTTCATCGATCTCCAGGCCCAGAGGGCCCGCCTCGGACAGCCGCTTGAGGACGCTATCCTCAAAGTGGTGCGCTCGGGCGCCTACATCATGGGTCCCGAGATCGCCGAGTTCGAACGCCAGATGGGCGCCTACGGCCAGGCGCCTTATGTGCTGTCCTGCGGCTCGGGCACCGAGGCCTTGGTCCTGCCGCTGATGGCCTGGGGAATCGGGCCGGGCGACGCGGTGTTCTGCCCCTCCTTCACCTTCGCGGCCACCGCCGAGGCCATGCCTCTGGTCGGCGCCTCGCCGGTCTTCGTCGACGTCCTCCCGGACACCTACAACCTCGATCCCGTCAAGCTGGACGCCGCCATCGCGGCGGTGAAGGCCGAGGGCAAGTTGACCCCGAAGGCGGCGATCGCCGTCGACCTGTTCGGCCAGCCGGCGGACTATCCCGCCATCGCCGCGGTCGCGGCCAGGCACGGCCTGAAGCTGATCGCCGATTCAGCCCAGGGCTTCGGCTGCACGCTCGACGGCCGCCATCCCATCCACTGGGCCGACGTCACCACCACCAGCTTCTTCCCGGCCAAGCCGCTCGGCTGCTACGGCGACGGCGGGGCGGTGCTCTGCAAGGACGAGCGCCTGCACGACCTGCTGGTCTCCCTGCGGGTCCACGGTCAGGCGGTGAAGTCCGACCTGGTGGGCCGGACCTTCGACCACGATCCCAAGTACCTGAACCTACGCATCGGCATGAACAGCCGGATGGACACCATCCAGGCCGCGGTGCTGCTGCAGAAGCTGACCATCTTCGATGATGAAATCCGTGCACGGAACGTCGTGGCCGACCGCTACGCCCAGGGCCTGGCCGATGTGGTCACCACGCCCAAGGTGATCGAAGGCGGGGTCTCGGTCTGGGCCCAGTACACCATCGAGACCCCCGACCGCGACGGCCTAGCCGCCCAGCTGAAGAGCCAGGACATCCCGAGCGCGGTCTACTACCCGATCCCGATCCACAAGCAGGACGTCTATTCGGTCTATCCGGCGCCGGGCGGCTTGCCGGTCACCGAGGCCAAGTCGCATGTGGTGATGAGCCTGCCCATGCACCCCTACCTGACCCCCGACCACCAGGACCAGGTCATCGCCGCCATCCGCGCCTATGTGAAGCGCAACGGCTAAAGCGCGGCGCGCCTGGCCCCAAAATGGCAACGGACGCGACCCGTGGGGGGCCGCGTCCGTCTATTTCTGTCATCGACCGAAACTCCCCCAAGCTCGGCCGCTCCAGCCCGATCATCCAACCACCGCACCGCAACATGCGCATGACGCAAATGCACTATGCGGCCTCAGGCGGCGGCCTCGCGGAGGATCTCCTCCCAGTGTTTCAAGGCCAGCAGGTGGCCGATCCCCGGCTTCAGGCGCACCTCGCGCGGGGTGTCGCCCAGAAAGGCCAGCAGGTCCGGCAGGGGCGCCATCACGTCATCCTCCCCGTGCCAGACCACCAGCGGGACGCGCAGTTCGGCCATGGTCAGGTTCTGGCCGCGCCGGAAGGCCCGCACCTCGTCGGCTGGACCGCGGCTGGTGCGGGCCAGCGCCTCGCCCACATAGGCTGCGATGAAGGCCATCAGCTCGGGATGGGCCTCGATGAAGGCCTGGTCGCTGGGCGAATGGGCGATGGAGCGGCGCAGCACCTTCTCCACCTGGGCAGGCGAGGCCCGCAGCCGCATGACCGCGAACAGGGTCTCCACCACCCAGGGATTGTTCTCGATCCGGGCGCGGAACAGGGCCAGCGGCCCCCGTGGCGCACCCTCTAGCCGCCGCGTCGGCCGGCCGGAATAGAGGTGGACCTCGACCACCCGCGATCCCAGCCGGATGGCGGTCTGCAGCGCCGAGGGGGTTCCCGACAGCAGGGCGCCGATGCGGATGTCCTCCAGGCCCAGGTGGTCGCACAGCTCGACCATGTCCTGCGCCACCCCGTCGAAGCTGTAGTCGGGCCGTGGGTCGGACTGGCCGAAGCCGGGACGCTCGGCGCAGACGATCCGCAGGCCCAGGTCCCGCGCCAGCTTCTGGGTGCCCGGCGGCAGCAGGGACGAGCCCATCCCTTCGTGGAACGACAGGATCGCCCGGCCGGCCGGATCGCCATAGTCGCGGTAGGCCAGCCGCCGGCCGTCGGCCAGGGTGATGCTGCGGATCGGCGGGGTGTCGAGCAGCGGCGGCTCCAACTCGCAGTCGGGGCCATCGGCGTCCATGGCGCTGGCCACCGAGGACAACTCCGTCAGCGCGCGGATCAGGTCGCTTTGGCGGTTCAGCCCCATCTTGTCGAAAATGGCGCGAAGCTGGTTGCGGACCGTGTTGACGCTGACCTCCAGTTCCTCGGCGGCCTCCCGCAGCGCGCGGCCGTCGCGCAGCTTCATGGCCAGCCGTACCTCGGCGGCGGTCAGGCCGAAGCTCTCGCGCATCGCCGCCCACAGCCGCCCGGTCTCCTCGATGGCCGGGAACACCACGGCGAAGGCGTCCTGCGGCGCCTCGGCGGCCCCGACGGCGCTGGGCAGGTCGCGGGACGGAATCAGATAGGCGAAGCGCGGCCCCTCCTCGGCGTCGCGTTCCAGCTTCAGGATGATCCGGCCGCCCGCCAGGCCACGCGCCTGATCCAGGGCCCGGCTCAGGGCCTCGCGATTGGCCGGGTCGGTGAAGACGGGCTCGGCGCCGTCCTCCAGGCGCCCCAGGCCGTCCTTCATCATCGTGTGGGCCGCCGGATTGGCCGCGATCACCCGGCCCCGCGCCGACAGCAGGATCCATCCCAGGTCGCGCCGTGGCTGGCGGCCGGCCGCCGGGCCCTCGTCGGACCGGCTGAGCAGCCGGGCGATGTCCTCGCTATGGGCCAGGTCGCGGGCCATCTGCTCGGAGACCCCGTCCGGCTCACCGTCGGCGCTCAGCGCGTCGATGAGCTGTTCCCAGGCCTCCAGGTCGGCGGCGACCCGATACATCGTCTCGATGACCAGAGCGGCCTTGGCGTCTCGGTCGGCGTCCATGCAGGCGGGCGTCGCCATTCCTTTCGGGAAGAGTCGGTCTTTCGAGGAGTTACGCCTTCAGTGTAGCCAACAGGTTACGCGAACTGGAAGCGTGTACGTCGTCCAGGCGAACAACCGGCCGGGGAAATCGGTTGCAGCGTCGAACGGATGTCACAGCCATCTGCCACCCAGCTTGAGCGTAGAGGCGTCGATTCGGCGCGGAGCAGATACATGCGCACCGTCGCCGTCATCGCCCGCAAGGGGGGCTCGGGCAAGACCACGCTCAGCGTGCATCTCGCCCTGGCCGCGCACCTGCGCGGACGCGGGGTCCTGCTGGCCGACACCGACGCCCAGCGCTCGTCCAGCCAGGTGCTCAAGGGTCGCCGCACCCCCGGCCCGGCCTGTGTGGAGACCTCCGGCCCGAAGCTCTTCGCCCTGCAGCTCACGGCCCTGCGCGAAGGGGTGGACACCATGGTCATCGACACCCCGGCGGCCATGGAGGAGGAGATCAGCCACGCCATCGTCGCCGCCGACCTCGCCCTGCTGGTGATCCGGCCCACCTTCCTCGACCTGGCCGCGGCGCTGCAGACCGCCGAGATCGTGCGGCGGATGCGCAAGCCCACCCTGATCGTGGTCAACCAGGCGCCTGTCACCCGCAACGGCGTGGAGCCGCCCGCGGTCAAGCGGGCCCTGGAGGCGCTGCTGCTCATGCGCCTGCCGGTCATCCCGATCATCCTGCGCGCGCGCGCAGTCTACCAGTCGGCGCTGGAGACCGGCCGTTCGGTCGAGGAGATCGACCCCCAGACCGAGGCGGCTCGCGAAATCGCCGAACTCTGGGACTTCGTCGAAACCTTCCTGTTCGGCCGCGACGCCGCCAAGGCCGCGCGATAGGCCGCGCTTTCCCTTGCGCCCGACCCTTCCGCGCGGTTAGCTTGCCCGATCAAACATTTGTTTAATTCATTGGGAGATGGCGCATGAAGGCGGCGGTCTATTACGAGAACGGCGGTCCCGAGGTCCTCAAATACGAAGAGGTTCCCGATCCCGCCTGCCACGCCAAGGGCGTGATCATCCGCGTCGAGGCCATCGCCATCGAGGGCGGCGACACCCTGAACCGCTGGCGCGGGCCGCTGATGACCAAGCCGCACGTGGTCGGCTACCAGGCCGCCGGCGAGATCGTCGAGGTCGGCTCCGAGGTCACCCATCTGAGGGTCGGCCAGAAGGTCGCCACCGTGAACAACTGGGGCAGCCACGCCGAGCTGCGCTCTGTCCCCGCCCGCAACTGCTGGCCCATTCCCGACGGCTACGACGTCAAGAAGGCCGCGGCCATTCCCGTGACCTTCGGCACCGCCCACGACTGCCTGTTCGAGTTCGGCCGCCTGAAGAAGGGCGAGACCGTCCTGGTCCAGGCCGGCGCCAGCGGGGTCGGCGTCGCCGCCATCCAGCTCGCCCGGCGTGGCGGCGCGGGCCTGATCCTGGCCACCGCCTCCTCTGACGAACGGCTGGAGCGCCTGAAGGCCCTCGGCCTCGATCACGGCATCAACTACACCCGCGACGACGTGGCCACGGAGGCCAAGCGCCTCACCGACAACAAGGGCGTCGACGTCATCGTCGACTCGGTCGGCGGCCCCACCCTGCAGGGTTCGATCAATGCTCTGGCCTATCGCGGCCGGGTCTCGATGGTCGGCGCCGCCGGCCGCGAGCCGATGGTGGTCGATGTCGGCTCGATGATGGGCGGCAACCGCTCGCTCTCGGGGGTCTTCCTGGGCGCTGAGATCGGCACGGACCGCGTGCACGACAACATCCAGCAGCTCATCAACGACGCCGCCAAGGGCGAGCTCGAGGTGGTGGTCGACAAGGTCTTTTCCCTGGCTGACGCCGCCGCCGCCCACGCCTATATCGAAAGCCGCGCCGCCGTGGGCCGCGTGGTTCTGGTGCCGTAGGCACGAACGGCGAATGATAGATGCTCCCCCTCTGGGGGAGCTGTCGGCGAAGCCGACTGAGGGGGACTTTGACTCGCTTTCGAGCGCTTCAACCCCCTCCGTCTCTCCGCTAAGCCTGTCCTCGGGCCGACCATCGGTCGGTCCCGGGGGCTACGAGCCACCTCCCCCAAACCGCGCTGCGCGCTGGGGGAGGATCTGAGGAGGAAGGACAGCGATGCCCAAGGCCAGGAACGGCGCCGTCGAGATCGAGTACGAGACCTTCGGTCCCGACGCCGCCCCCGCCATCCTGCTGATCAACGGCCTCGGGTCCCAGATGACCCGCTGGCCGGCGGCCTTCTGCGAGAAGCTGGCGGCCAAGGGCTATCGCGCGATCCGCTTCGACAACCGCGACACCGGCCTCTCCACCTGGTTCAAGCCGGGCGAGAGCTACGGCCTCACCGACATGGCGTCCGACGCCATGTCGGTGCTGGACGACGCAGGCGTGACGCAGGCCCACGTGGCCGGGGTCTCCATGGGCGGCATGATCAGCCAGGCCGTGGCCATCCAGCATCCCGACCGCGTGCTCTCGCTCACCTCGATCATGTCGGCCACCGGCGCGCCGGGAACCCTGGACCCGACGCCGGAGGCCGGCGTCGTCCTCACCCTCGCCCCGCCCGATCCGGAGGCCGACCGCGAGGCCTTCATCGCTCATGGCGTCAAGAACGCGCTGACCATCGGCAGCCCCGGCTATCCCTGGCCCGACGGCGCCCTGCGAGACCGGGTGATCGCCGAGCATGCCCGAGCCTTCAACCCCACCGGCTCGGCCCGCCAGATGGGCGCCATCCGCGCCGACGGCGACCGCACCGAGCGGCTCTCCAAGCTGAACGTTCCCACCGTCGTGCTGCACGGCGCCGACGATCCGCTGGTCAGGCTGGTCGGCGGGGAGGCCACCGCCAAGGCCATCCCCGGCGCGGAGCTGCGGGTGGTCCCCGGCATGGGTCACGACCTGCCGCCCGCCCTCTTCGAGATCTTCGTCGACGCCATCCTCGCGGCGGCGGCACGCGCCAGGTGATCAACCCGTTGGCCATCGGTCTCGCGGCCCTGCTGCTGGCCATCGCCGGACTGCACTTGGCCTGGGCCTTCGGCTTTCGCTGGCCGGGAACCGACGAGCTGAGCCTGGCCGACAAGGTGCTGGGGGCGCGGCCTGGCGCGCGGATGCCCCCCGCCGGCCTGACGGTCTTCGTGTCCCTGGCCATCGCCGCCGGCGCCGGCGTGATCGTCGCCTTCAGCGCCCAAACCCTGGACTGGCCTTGGCGTCCGCTGGCGGCCGGCGCCTATCTCATGCTGGCCGGGGTCTTCCTGGCGCGCGGCCTGGCGGGCTTCGTCCCCGCCGTCTGGCGGCGTGCGGAGGGAACCGCCTTCCACCGCCTCAACCAACTCTACTATTCGCCGCTCTGCCTGTTGATCGCCGCGGGCCTGGCGGTCAATTTCGCGCTCGGCTGACCGCCGCGCGCCAACCTTGAAGGAACCACCATGGGACGACTTTCCGGCAAGACCGCCGTCATCACCGGCGCCGCCAGCGGCATCGGCCGGGCCAGCGCCATCCTGTTCGCGAGCGAAGGCGCCAAGCTGGTCATCGCCGACAAGGCCGAGGCGGTGAACGACACCGCCAAGCTGGTGGCCGACGCCGGCGGCCAGGCCGTGGCCCTGGTCGGCGACGCCGGCGACGAAGCCTTCGTCGAGAGCCTCATCGCCCGGGCGGTCAAGGACTTCGGCGGCCTCGACGTCTGCTGGGCCAACGCCGGTGTCTCCGGCGGCTGGACCGCCTTCGACGAGCAGGACGGCGCCTTCTGGGCCGAGATCCTGCGCATCAACCTGATCGGGGCCTTCCTGGCGGTGAAGCACGCCGCCCGCGTCATGATCCCGGCCGGCAAGGGCTCGATCATCTGCACGGCCTCGGTGGCCGGCATCCGCTCCGGCGCAGGCGGCTCGCCCTATTCGGCCTCCAAGGCTGGTGTCATCAACCTCGCCCAGACCGCGGCCAACGAGTTCTACGGCACCGGCGTGCGGGTCAACGCCATCTGCCCCGGCCTGATCGAGACCGGCATGACCCAGCCGATCTTCGACGGCGCCCGGGCGCGCGGCAACGAGGACAAGATCGGCCAGCTCAACCCGCTGACCCGCGGCGGCGTGCCCATCGAGATCGCCAACGCCGCTCTCTTCCTGGCCTCCGACGAGGCCTCCTACGTCAACGGCCACGCCATCGTGGTCGACGGAGGCCTGTCCTCCTCCCACCCGGTGGTCCGCCGCAAGCGATGATCTACCTGGCGCGGCACGGCGAGACGCACTTCAACGCCGAGGAGCGGATGCAGGGCCACCTGGATTCGCCCCTCACCGAACGGGGGCAGGCCCAGGCCCGGGCCATGGGCGAACGGCTGGCCGAGTTGATCGGCGACCCGGCCGGCTGGCGGCTGGTCTCCAGTCCGCTGGGCCGCGCCCAGGCCACCGCCAAGGCCATCGGCGCGCGGCTGTCGCTCACGCCGGAGATCGACCACCGGCTGATCGAGGTGTCGTTCGGCGGCTGGGACGGGCGGCTGCGCGCCGAACTGGCGCGGGAGAACCCCGACGCCTTCGGCCGGGGCCAGTGGCAGTTCGCGGCGCCAAACGGCGAGAGCTATGAGTCGGTGGAGGCGCGCGTCGCCGACTGGCTTTCCGAGCTGCCGCCGGAGCCGGAACGCAAGGTCGTCATCGTCTGTCACGGTGGCTCGGGCCGGGTGGTCCGCGGCGCCTATCTGGGCCTCGATCGCGACGCGACCTGGGCGCAAGAGGTCCCGCAAGACGCCGTCTATCGCCTCGCTAATGGATCGAGCGAGAGAATGGATTGTTCCAGCGTGGCCGCGGACTGACCCGGCTCGAGAGCACCACCAGCCCCAGGGCCGCCGCCGCGCCAAGCAGGAAGGCGCCGGCCACCGCGCCGGAGAATCCCGCCGCTCCGATGGTGAGCGGACGGCGATCCATCCAATGCACGACCTCGGCTTCCGGGGCTTCGGCGAGATTGTCGTCGGTGTAGTCGCTGTATTCGGTCATCTCTGGGCTCCGCGTCGTCCAAGGCCTCAACCCCCAGGCGCGACCGTGGTTCCTCCGCCCCCTCTGGTCCCCACGTCTGGCCTTCGCCGCCCACTGACGTTAGAAGCGCCCACCCGTCACAAGAAACGCCAGAACGAGACCCATGGCCGGACACTCGAAATTCAAGAACATCATGCACCGCAAGGGCCGCGCCGACGCGGTGCGGTCCAAGCTGTTCTCCAAGCTTAGCCGCGAGATCACCGTGGCCGCCAAGGCGGGCATGCCCGACCCGGCCATGAACGCGCGCCTGCGCCTGGCCGTGGCCAACGCCAAGGCCGAGTCCATGCCCAAGGACAATATCGACCGGGCCATCAAGAAGGGCGCCGGCGGCGACGCCGAAAGCTATGACGAGGTCCGCTACGAGGGCTTCGGCCCCGGCGGGGTGGCCATCATCGTCGAGGGCCTGACCGACAACCGCAACCGCGCCGCGGCCAATATCCGCGCCATCTTCTCCAAGAACGGCGGCAACCTGGGCGCCACGGGCTCGGTGTCCTTCCAGTTCGACCGCCTGGGCGAGATCACGTATCCGCCCAAGGCCGGCTCCGAGGATAAGGTCATGGAGGCCGCCATCGAGGCCGGCGCCCAGGACGTGGAGTCCGACGAGGACGGCCACACCATCTATACCGCCTATGAGGACTTCGCCGAGGTCGCCGCGGCGCTCGAGGCCGTGCTGGGCGAGGCCAAGACCACCAAGATCGTCTGGCGCCCCCAGAACCTCAACCCGATCTCCGGCGAGCCGGTGGGGACCCTGATGAAGCTGCTCGACGCGCTGGACGATGAGGACGACGTCCAGAACGTCTATGGCGACTACGACATCTCCGACGAGGACATGGAAAAGTACGGCGGGTGAAAAGCGCCGGCTCGCACTCGCGAGCCGGATTCGATCGACAACGGTTTGTCGATCGCCGCGCCGAACGCCCGTAGCGCAAGCGAAGGGCTGGCCCTATCATAGCCCGCCCGCGCCCTTGCCAAGGCCGCGGCGCCGCGCGACCGTCTGCCGGCGCTGGGGCGCAACGGGAGGCGCTCATGATCCTCGAACAGATCACGGTCGGCGGCTGCAAGTCGTACCTGCTCGGCTGCGAGCAGACCCGGGCGGCGATCGTCATCGACCCCGAACTCAGCCAGGTCGACACCTATCGGGGACTGGCGATCCAGCATGGGTTGCGGGTCCACTACATCGTCGACACCCACACTCACGCCGACCACTTCTCCGGCAGCCGCCAGCTCGCCGCCGCGCTCGGGGCCCGCGTGGTCATGCACGCGCTCAGCCCCGCGCCCTATCCCGACATGCGGCTGGAGGACGGCGAGACGCTCATCGCCGGAAGCCTCAAGCTGAAGGCCCTCCACACCCCCGGCCACACGCGGGATTCCATGTGCCTGGTCATGGACGACAAGGTGTTCACCGGCGACACCCTGCTGATCGGCGGCACCGGCCGCACCGACCTGCCGACCGGCGATCCCCACGCGCTGCATGAGAGCCTGTTCGACAAGCTGCTGCGCCTGGACCCGGCCCTGCTGGTCTATCCGGCCCACGACTACAAGGGCCGCTCGCACTCGACCCTCGGCGCGGAGATCGCCGAGAACCCCCGGCTGCAGGTCAAGGCCCGCGACGCCTTCGTCGAGATGATGCAGCACCTGGACCTGGCCGCGCCCACCCACCTCACCGAGGCGCTGCGCACCAATATGAGCGGCGGCAAGACCATCGCCGAACTGCTCTCGGACGCCGCCGCCAAGGTGCCCTTCATGTCGCTCTCCGAGGTGAACGACCGCATCGGCTCCAACAGCCGCGACCTGGTGGTCCTCGACATCCGAGAGAAGGACGCCTTCGAGAGCGGCCACATCGAGGGCGCGCGCAACGTGCCGCGCGGACAGCTGGAGCTGCGGGTCAACACCGAGCTCCCCGACCCCACCGTGCGCATCCTCACCTGCTGCGAGTTCGGCAAGATCTCGACCCTGGCCGCCGCCACCCTGCGCGAGCTGGGCTACACCCGCGCCGCGGCCATGGACGGCGGCATGAAGGCGTGGCGGGAGGCCGGCTACGCGGTGACGGACGCGACGTGAGGCGTCAGAACATCCCGTCCGGCGCCAGGGGCTTCTTGCGCCTGGGCCGCGCGCGCATCACCCCCGGATAGCCCTTGAGCGGCGACAGGGCCTCGCCCTCATAGGTCCAGTCCGCCTTTTCGTGCAGGTGCATGTGGTAGCGCGGCTCGCGGCCGGTGCGCGAGGCGAAGACCGCGCGCGGGATGTTGACCATCTTGGGCGAGCGGGCGCGTTCGTAGAGCATCGGCGTGCCGCATCGGGCGCAGAAGCTGCGGGCGGTCCCAGCGTCGGGGTCCTCGAACCGGGTGAGGCTGTCGGCCCCCTCCAGGATGCGGAACCGGCTACGCCAGCTCCCGACATAGGTGGCGTAGGCGCCGCCCTGGGCGTGGCGGCTGGCGGCGGAGTGGTCGTGCCAGGCCCAGACCGCCGGGACGTCGATTTCCAGCCGCACCGCCCCGCAGGCGCATCGGCCCTCCGCCTGCACGGCCGAGGCCTTGCCAGTTTTCGCAGAGCGCGCGGCCCTGTCCATGTTCGACCTCATCGCCATTCTGCGAAAACTAGACCCGCCCCGGCGGCTTCGGCGCCTTGGCGGCTTCCTCCACCAGCCAGTCGCGAAACGCCGCCACCGCCGGCCTCACCTCGCCCGACGGCGTCAGGAACCAGAACCGCGAGGGCGTGGCGGCGAACCCCAACGGCGCGGCCAGGCGACCGGCGGCGATGTCGCCGGCGACGTAGATCCACGGGCTCAGCCCCACGCCCATACCGGCGGCCGCCGCCTCCAGCACATAGAAGACGTGCTCGAACTCCTGCACCTCCGGGGCGCGCGGCAAGGTGATCCCGGAGTGGTTCTCCCACTCGATCCAGGCGGTCTGGCGCGTCCCGGTGGTGAGCCGCGTCAAACCCTCCAGCCCAGTCGGCCCGCCGCCCACCAGGTGCGGCGCGGTCACCGGTCCGGTGAAGTTCTCCAGGAAGGCCGTGGCGTGGGCGCCGGCGATCGGCGCGGTCTCGTTGACGCGGATCGCCGCGTCGAACCGCTCGCGAGCGAAGTCCACCGGGGCGTAGGACTCGGTCACCTTCACCCGCACGCCGGGATGGCGCGCGTGGAAGGCCGGCAGGCGCGGGATCAGCCAGCGGATCGCCAGGGTGCCCACGCAGGACAGGTGCAGCTCTTCATGCGCCGCCGACTTGATGTCGGTCAGGGTCCGCTCCACCTGATCGAAGGCGCCCGACAGCGCCGCGGCCAGCCGCTCGCCGGCCTCGGTGAGCTTGAGCCTGTGCCGGGGACCTTCGGTGAGATCCAGGCCCACCGCCTCCTCCAGGCTGCGGATCTGCCGGCTCACCGCCCCGTGGGTGACGCACAGCTCGTCGGCGGCCAGCGTCATGCGCCCTCGCCGGGCGAAGGCCTCGAAGGCGCGCAACGCGGTCAGCGGCGGTAGCGAACGCTTTTCCAGGACCCTGCCCCCAAAGAGCTTCATGTGATCTCAGCTCACAAGAGTATCGCGGTTATATCGTTTGGTGCAACGCAACATCTCGACCATCCTTCGGGCGTCGAAAGGCTTTCCAGATCAACGCCATGACAGATTTCGCCTTCGCTCCCGATCCCCCCTTCGCCCAGGACATGTCGTCGCCGCGCGCACCTCCCACGCGCTTCCGGCCCGCCGCGCCGGATCAGCCAGAGACCTGGCCGAGCCTGTTCGACATGTTCCTGGGCGAAACCTCGCGCAATCCGCTGGTCGGCTGGCCGAGGGAGACCTTCGACGTCCTCAACCGCAGGACCCGGGTGCTGCACCTGACCTATCACGGGGTCAGCGACCCCGAGGGGATCAAGCGGGTCTTCCTCGACAACGCCGCCAACTATCCCAAGCCCGGCCTGGTGCGCCGGATGGTCTATCCGGCCATCGGAGACGGCCTGTTTTCGGCCGGGGGCGAGTCCTGGCGCGACCAGCGCCGGCTGATGGCCCCGGTCTTCACGCCCGCCGCCCTCGAGGGCTTCAACCCCACCTTCGTCCGCGTCGCCAAACGCACCGCCGACCGCTGGGCGATGGGCTCCGTCGACCAGATCGACATCGCCGCCGAGGCCACCCGCACGACGTTCGAGATCATCGACGAGGCGCTGTTCTCGGGTGAGGCGGGCCTCGATTTCCGCGACACGGCTCCGCATCTGGACGCCCTGATCGCCGCCACCGCCGAGTACCGGCTGGGCATATTGTTCGGCATGCCCTGGCTGGACCGGAGCGCCGTCCAGCGTCGTGGCGCACGGGGCCGCAAGGTGCTGCTGGGCCAGCTCGCCGACTTCATCGCCCGGCGCCAGACCAATCCTGCGCACAGCGAAGACTTCATGACCCGGCTGCTGGACAGCTTCGCCCAGCATCACGAACCGAAGGCCGCCGCCAAGCTGGCCCTCGACAACGCCGCCACCTTCTTCGTCGCGGGGCACGAGACCACCGCCAACGGCCTGGCCTGGGCCGTCTACCTGCTCAGCCGCGATCCCCAGGCCCAGGCCTGGGCGCGCGAGGAGTCCAAGGCCGCCTGGGATGCGGGCGGTTCGCCGGCCGAGACCCTCGCCCGCCTGCCCTATCTGAAGATGGTCTGGGACGAGACCCTGCGCCTCTACCCGCCCGTGCCGCGCATGGACCGCCAGGCCCTGGAGGACGACGAGATCTGCGGCCAGCCTGTGCGCAAGGGCGAGATGGTCAGCGTCTGGCCCTGGGTGGTTCATCGCCACCGCAAGCTCTGGAACGAGCCCGAGCTGTTCAACCCCGAGAACTTCGACCCGGAAGCCAAGGCGCAGCACCACCGTTTCCAGTACCTCCCGTTCGGCGCCGGCCCGCGCATCTGCATCGGCATGGGGTTCGCCCAGGCCGAGGCCCTGCTGATCCTCTCCCACTGGCTGGCGCGGTTCCGCTTCCGCCCCGTCGAGGGCCACACGGTCATCCCCTTCGCCCACGCCACCCTCAAGCCGCTGGGCGGCCTGCCGATGATCGTCGAGCGGGTCTGACGGGTTCTGCGACCGGGAAGCGCTTGTCCCCTCCCCCCTTTGCGGGAGAATGACCCTAGCCGAACTCGATCTTGCGCAGAGTCTCGACCGCGCCGCCGTCGAAGCTCAACACCTCGATTGCAGTGATCGCACCCACCATGTCCACGCCCAGGCGGGCGATATTGGCCGCCAAGGCCACGGCCTGCGCGTGGTCGGGGAAGGCGGCGACCGTGACGTGCGGCAGGTACTCGATGTCCGTCCGTAGAGCCGGCGCGAGCACTCCGGCGTAAAGATGGTCATGCAGTCGCGCGATCTCCGCCCATCCAGCTGCTGGCGTGAGGAAGACATGACTGCGCTCGGCCTCGGTGTCGGGGACCGCCACGGCTGCGGTCAGCCGGATCGTGAACGGCGTCCAGCGCGCGGCCACCGTCTCGGCATGACGCACGGCCTCGGCCTGGTCGGTCGCTTCGGTCGGGAAAACCAGGGTGAAGTGCGGCGCGATCAACCCCGCCTGAGGGTCATTCCGCGCGCGCAATTCCGCCAATCGCTCGAGGTCGGACGGGGAGAATTCCGGAAAGGCGACGATCAGCAGGGTCATGTTCCAACCCATACTCGCTTCGGCCAGCGCGTGAAGCTTAACCGCGCCTCACGCGTTCCGGCTGCATGGACTGGTGGAATCCCGACCTCGCATGGCCTTTGGTGGGCGCGACGATCGCCGGCGGCCTGATCGGCTTCGAGCGGGAATATCGCGGTCGGCCCGCCGGCTTCCGCACCCACATCCTGGTCTGCCTGGCCTCGACCCTGCTGATGCTGGCTGCTGTCCACCAGGTGCGCTGGCTCAGCGACACACCGCACGACCTGATCCGCATCGACCCCGTGCGCATGGCCCATGGCGTGCTCACCGGGATCGGCTTCCTGTGCGGCGGGGTGATATTCCGCGAAGGTCCCACGGTCCACGGCCTGACCACCGCGGCCTCCCTCTGGATCACGTCGGCGCTCGGCGTCCTCTACGGCGTCGGCTTCTACGGTCTGGCCATCGGCGGCACCGTCCTGACCCTGGGCGTGCTGGCGGGATTGCGCTTCCTGGACATGCGCCTGCCGCATGTCAGCCACGTGGACGTGGCCATCCGCTATCGGCGCGACCAGGCGCCGGGCGAGGCCGCCTTCCGCGCCCTGATCGGGGAGTTCGGGCTGAAGGCCGAGGTGGTCCGCCAGCACCTCACCTCCGAGGGGGTGATGGAGCTGGCCGCCATCGTCAAGGGACCGCGTCCGGCGTCCACGGACCGCCTCGCCCAGCGCCTGAAGGCCGAGCCGGGGGTCATGGCCTTCGACATCGCGCCGCGCCACGAATGATCGGTCACGCGTGAGGGGCCGGAACTGCGGCGCCCGCGCGGTCGTTGTCTCTCCCGAAGCTGCAGGAGAACTCCAGGCCATGGTCGACCAAACGAGCACACAACACGCCACGCTGGCGGGGCCCGGCCCCGACTTCGACAAGTTCGAGGACGCCGCGGCCAAGATCCAGGCCGCCGAGCCGAAGTCCAAACGCGGCGCCGCCCTGAAGCAGGCCGCCGCACCCCTGGTGGGCGCGGCCACCGACCTCGCCCACGAGGCCAAGGTGGCGCTGGGCGAGCGGGCCAGCGTCCTGCAGGCCAAGGCCCAGGAAAGCTACGAGGTCGCGCGCCAGGAGGCCCGCAAGCGCCTGGGCGAGGCCGAGACCTTCGTCCACGATCGACCCTACGCCTCGCTGGCCATCGCCGCCTTCGCGGGGTTCCTGGTCGGCCACATCATCTCCAGCGCCAAGACCAACGTGGTCTATCTGCGCGACGACCACTGACGGCCGGCCGCCGAAGGCTGGGGTTCCGTCTTTTCGCGGCGGGGTGCTAAAGCCCCGCCATGAGCGCGACCCGTCTGTGGACCCTGTCCAACCACCACGCCGCCTTCCGGATCGGCGGGTGGGCTCATCTGCGCCACACGCCTGAGGGCCTGGCGGGCGCGGCCGGCGGGGCGCGGAGCATCACGCCTGAGCGCACGGTGCTGGCGGGCCTGGCCGCGGCGCTGAAGGACCTGCCCCCCGGCCCGGTGGTGATCCACGCCGACAGCCCCGTCGTGCTGGGCCCCATCCGCGCCGTGGTGCTGGGCGAGGCGGCCGAGCCGCCGGAGTCCGACCTCGACCTCTGGGCCCAGATCGGGGCGGCGCTGAAGGATCGGGCCGTCAGCTTCGTGCGGGTGGCCGTAGCGCCGAACACGCCCCAGGCGTTCGCCGCGGCCTGGGCGGAACTGGCCCGCGACAAGGCCAAGACGCTCGGCGCCTTCGCCTCGACCATCCCCAAGCCCAACCTCGGCAAGGTGCAGGGGCTCTAGCCTTAAGCCAAGGCTCGGGTAGGAATGGCGGCGTGAGCGATATCGCCGCCATCGCCGCGCGACTTGCGCCCTTCCGCCCGGCGGCCGGACCGTTCGTGGTCGGGGTCACCGGCTCGGTGGCGGTGGGCAAGAGCACCTTCGCCCAGGCGCTGAAGGCCGCCTTCGAGGCCGTCGGCGACCAGGTCGAGCTCACCTGCACCGACGGGTTCCTGCATTCGAACGCGCGGCTGGAGGAACTGGGCCTCACCGCCCAGAAGGGCTTCCCGGCCAGCTATGATCACGACGCCCTGCGCGCGGCGCTGGAAGGCGTGCGCGCCGGGCCGACCCGCTTCCCGGGCTACAGCCACGTGACCTATGAGGTGGACGAGGCGCTGGCCCGCACGCTCGCCCCGCCCGGGGTGCTGATCATCGAGGGCCTGACCCTGCGCCACCCGCTCACCGGGCCGCCGGGCCTGCTGGACGCGCTGGTCTATCTCGAGGCCGACGAGGCCGACCTGGCGCACTGGTTCGTCGCCCGCTTCATGGGGCTGTGGGAGGCCGCCGAGCACGATCCCGGCTCGTTCTACGCCCGCTTCCGGTCCATGAGCGCGCCCGAGGCGGAGGCCTTCGGCAAGATGGTCTGGGAACGGATCAACCTGCCCAACCTGCGCGACCACATCGCGCCGGCCCGCGCCTTCGCCGACCTGGTGGTGCGCAAGGCGGCCGACCACGCCATCGCCCGCGTAGAGGCGGCGAACGTCTGAGACGCCGCCCCGCCGCCTCGCTATCCTGACCCGAACCTCGAACGGAACCGCCCTTGGCCGACGCTGTCCTTCCCGCCGCCGACCGGCCGCCGATCAGCCCCAACGCGCTCGTCCTGCTGGCCGCCTGGGTCGCCAGCGGGGTGGCCCTGGCCCTGCTGCCCCAGGCCGCGGGCCCGCTGACCTTCGCCTTCGTGATCCTGGGCTGGATCGCCGCGGTGGTGATCCATGAGTTCGCCCACGCCTTCACCGCCCACAAGGCCGGCGACCCGACCATCGTGGAGAAGGGCTACCTGACCCTCGACCCGCTGAAATACGCCGACCTCGGGACGTCCATCGTCATCCCGGTGATCGCCCTGGTGCTGGGCGGCATCGGCTTCCCCGGCGGGGCGGTCTATCTGCGCGAGGACATGATGCGCAACCGGGCCTGGCGCTCGGCCGCCAGCCTGGCGGGCCCGGCGGGGACCTTCGTGGTGCTGCTGGCCCTGGTCGCCGCCATCGGCCTGCTGCGCGGCGTGCTGCCGGCGGCCAATCCCCTGGTCCCGGCCCTGGGCTTCCTGGCCTTCCTGCAGGCCACCGCCCTGGTGCTGAACCTGCTGCCGGTCCCGGGGCTGGACGGCTATGGCGTGCTGCGGCCCTGGCTGCCGAAGGGCGTGCGCGACCGCCTGGCGCCCCTCGAGGCCATCGCCATGCTGGCCCTGCTCGCCCTGCTGTTCTTCGCGCCCCTGGCGACGCGGCTGTTCTTCGGCCTGGCGCTGGCGATCACCGACCTGCTGGCCCTGCCCCGCGAGCTGATCCAGGTCGGTTGGGACGCCTTCAAGTTCTGGAGCTAGAGCGTGACAGCCTGAAGTGGATACCGGTTCAGGCGCCCGTCACGCTCTAAGATTTTGAAGTTAGACCCTTTTTATCCGATCAGATGATTCCATCTGAATCGGAAAGGGTCTAGGCGCGGGCCACCCACGATAGTCTCCCCGATCCCCGGCGCCCCGCCCTCGAATCCCATCGCTTGACACGTGACCAAAAGGTCACCTATGGTCTGACGGTGACCGACGACGACCTGGTTTTCAAGGCGCTATCCGATGCGACGAGGCGGTTCCTCCTCGACCTCCTCTTCGCCCGCGACGGACGCACGCTCTCGGAGCTGGAGGCCGAGGTGGCGATGACCCGCTTCGGCGTCATGAAGCACCTGCGCCTGCTCGAAGACGCCGGTCTGGTGGTCACGCGCCGTTCGGGCCGCGAGAAGCTGCACTTCCTCAACCCCGTGCCCATCCGCCTGATCCACGACCGTTGGATCGGCAAGTACGCCGAGCGCCCGCTTGCGGCGCTCACCGACCTGAAAGCTGACTTGGAGAACAAGCCATGACCCAGACCGCGACCATTCAGACCCCAACGACCCAGACCGCCACCACCCAGATCTTCGAGATCTACATCAAGGCCGATCCCCAGAAGATCTGGGACGCCATCACCGATCCGGCCTGGACGGCCAGGTACGGCTACCAGGGCCGCGCCGAGTTCGACCTGCGCGCCGGCGGCGTCGCCCGCCACCACGCCAACGCCCAGATGCGCCAGATGGGCCTGCCCGAGGTGATCATCGACGGGGAGGTGCTGGAGTCCGCACCGCCGCACCGCCTGGTCACCACCTACCGCTGGCTGTTCAGCGAGGAGAACAAGGCCGAGGGCTTCACGCGCGTCACCTGGGAGATCGTCGTCACGACCGCGGGCTTCTGCAAGCTGACCGTGACCCACGACCTGGCCGGCGCCCCGATGATGGCCCGCGCGATCAGCAGCGACTTCTCCGAACAGGGCGGCGGCGGCTGGAGCTGGATCCTCAGCGACCTGAAGTCCCTCCTGGAAACCGGCGCCACCTTGCGCGGCTAGGCTGAACCGGCCCGCCGCTCGACAATGACATTGATCGGCGGGTCTGGTCGGTCGTCGGGGTCCCAGGCCTTGGCCGACAGCACCGCCACCCGGTGGCGCACCCGCTTCAAGGCCGCCCGCATGTACGAGGCGTCCCCGGACGCGATGACCAGGTCGGTGATCTGGTCGTACAGCCGGTCGGCCTGCAGCCGCCGGGTGATCCCATAGTCCGCCGCGAAGGCCGGATAGCGATGCAGCCAGTTATAGACCGTGGCGATGGACGGCATGCCAGGGTCGCGGCAGATGGCCGCCAGGCTGCGGCCCCGGATGAGCTCCATGCAGACCGCATCGGCCCGGGCCTCCGAATAGGTGCTGACCGAACCTGGATGATTGCGCTTCTTCACCTTGGGCGGCTTGGCCGCGCGCCGCGCCTGCAAGGCCTCGGCGGCCCGGCGCCGCGCCGCTTGCCGCGCGGCATGGAAGCCCAGGCCGAACGCCATGTCCCGCTCGGCCCAGCGATAGACCGTCGGCGGCGTCGGCATCCCCGGCGTCCGGCAGATGGCGTGCAGGCTCTCGCCCATCCCCATCCGCCGCAACACCTCGGCCTGCAGTTCCTCGGTGAACCCGCTGGTGAAATCGGGCGTCACGCCCGGCGTGGGAGGAGACCAATCGGCGAGCGCCATGACGATGGAGCTTAGCTCGAACCTCACGAATGAACAAGAACAAAATGGGAACATCCAGTTCCTTCTCCCCTTGCGGGAGAAGGTGGCCTTGCGGAGCAAGGTCGGATGAGGGGTCTCTCAGAACTTTCCGGCTAGATCGGCGAGGCCAAGTCGAACCACACGAAAAACACGAACGGAGCCGAACTCGACGGGCCGTGAAGCGGCACGTTCGCGCTTTTCGTGTGGTTCGTGGTTCCTGTCTTTTGGAGGTAGCGGCTGCGCCGCCGCCAATCGGATAGGGCTTATCCAACCGCTCTCCGTGCGGCCCCTACCCGTCCATCAGCACGATATCCCAGCGGTACTTGCCCGCCCCGGCCGCGGCGGCGACCGAGGTGCCGGCCTCGCCGCCCAGCCCTTTGTAGAGCTGGTCCTTGACGTTGAGCGCGCCTTCCTCGGGGAAGTACATCTGGGCGTTCAGCCGGTGGCTGGCGCCGCGCACGTCGAAATGGATGTGCGGGGTCCGCAAGCCGATCGGCGAGTCATAGGCCGCCGGCTTGATGGTGGTGATCCGCCAGGCCCCGTCCTTGTCGGTGTGCAGGTTGGCGAAGCCCTGGAAGTCGGGATCGAGCGGCGCCTTGCTGATGTCGTTGGGGTGGGCGTAGCGCCCCGCGGCGTTGGCCTGCCAGATCTCCAGCGTGGCGTTGCTCATCGGCTTGCCGTGGCGGTCCAGCACCCGGCCGGAGACCTCGATCACCTCCCCCAGCGCCCGCTGCTTGTGACCCTTCAGCCAGACCAGGTCGGCGTCGGCCTCGGCCAGGTGGCTCACCGGATAGAACGGCCCCATGGGCGACTCCGCCGTGCCCGCCAGCGGCGGCAGGGCCTGTCGCCCCTGCGCCCCTCGCACTCCGGCCAACAACGCGGCGCCCGCCAGCGCGCTCAAGGCGAAACCACGACGCGAAACAATGAGACTGGTCATCCACACCTCCCCGTTCGGCTTGAGGAGGATTGGATACCCATGGTCGCCCAAGTCCATCGGAAACTGTTCAACTTTCCCCGGACGCCGAGGGGGCGGCGCCCCCCTCGCCCTGAGGCTGCGCCGCCCCACGAAATGCAGCCCCAAGGGAGTCGCGCAACCAATTATGTTCTGCTTTTGTTCTACTCCAACAGACAGGAGCACCCATGACCAAGGTCGGCTATCCCGGCGTCCGCGACGCCAAGGCGGCGTTCGAGGCCCTGCGCGACTATCGCGACGCCCTCATCAAGATGCAGATCAAGTGCCGGCCCACCAGCGCCGACTACCTGGTGCTGCTGGCCGCCAAGCAGGCGCTGGACACCGCGGCGTTCCACTTCACCCGCAACCCGGCCTTCTTCAGCGGCGAGCCCCACGGATGACCCTGCGTCCCCTCCCCGGCCTCCAGGCCGCGCGGCTGGAGGACGCCCCCCGCTATCCCGGCTGCGTCCTGCGCCTCGCCTGCCGGGCCTGCGGCTGGGAGCGGGGCTACGACGTCGGCAAGATCATCAACCGCCTCCACCACCTCCGCGACGGCGGCTTCACGACCCCGGTGGCCGACGTGGCGCGGTCGGTGAAGCGGCCGTGTCCGAAGTGCAAGGGCAAGGACTGGGTGACCGAGTTCGCCTACCCGGAGCGCCTGGACGAACGCGAGGCGAAGCGGCTGGCGGGGCGGTATCGGAATTAGGGGGTTCATTTCAACGGACACGTGGACAAGTCGGACATCCATCCGCCAACGCGGCTGGCAGTTTTCGCGTCACGCGATCTATCATTCAACAATACAGAGGTTATAGTCGAATCCGAACTCTATAATTGATGCAATAGATTTGAGGCTGTCGCTCAAATGAATAGCACCGTTTTTGATGATCCTGAAGAGATCACGTATCAGAAACTATTCTTTCCTCATGCAATCTCACGACTTTCCGAAATCACCGCGCGATCAGGTCGATTTGTGCATTACACATCGTCGGAAGTCGCGATGAACATCATTCGGAACCGTAATATCTGGATGCGCAATGCCACGACCATGAATGACTTTTCCGAGATCGAGCATGGCTTCAAGTGTCTCCTACACGCATGGTCAGCACATGCTGGAGGCCAGCGTTTCAAAGCACTTCTCAACCAAGTTGACCCAACTCTGGCCAACAGGGTCCAGGCGCGATTCGACCAAGGCCTTCCGGACATCAGGACAAGCACTTTCATAACTTGCCTGTCGGAACACTTGGACGCGGAAGACGAGAATGGGCGTTTATCGATGTGGCGGGCCTACGGTGGCCGAAGCGGCGTTGCTATGGTCTTGCGACTCGAGCCCTTTCTGCAAAGCACTGACGCCCTAAATTTCTACTCAAGTCCCGTCGCTTACATGTCTCCAGACCAATTCTCTCAAGCATTCGAAGAAATGGTAAGCGGAATGGAGCGTGAACACGAATATTTGAGACACAAAGGTCCGGAATTTATTATTGAAGCAACATTTAATATGTTTCGATTTGCCGTTCTCTGCACAAAACATCCTGGATTTGCGGAAGAAAAGGAATGGCGGATCATATATTCTCCCGCAATAGCTATGTCAGATGTAATAGAAACCGAAATCTGTTCAATTCGAGGAATTCCCCAGATAATACATAAGATACCACTCATTCATGATCCTGAACGTGGTCTCTATGGAGCTACAATTCCCCGCATTCTAGATCGCCTTATCATCGGGCCAACAGAAGATCGTCTGGCCATATATCAAGCGCTCATCGCCTTGTTAACAGAAGCTGGCGTCGACAACGCATTTCAGCGGGTCGTTGCTTCCGGTATCCCGCTTCGTCATTGAAGTAGGAGGCATACTGATTTTGATGCTCATTGTCACATGCGCGTGAAGGCGCCGCTGGATCGCGCCTTGAAAACCAAGGCACTTCAATCCCCGGCGAAGCGCGTTAACCTTTGGGTAACGAAAAACAGAAGGGGAGAACCCCTTCGACCCGTTGACGAGTCATTAGCCAGTGTGGCCCCATACAGAGGGTGTAGGGCAGCACTCCCCCACAACATCTAGGGGAGGCCCACACAGATAGCGGCAGGGACCGCCCGTCTGATCAACAATGACGGCCCCCGCCTGCTCCGCCGACCCCTTCCATAAGGGTTGGGTCAGGAACGAAGCCCTCGGGGGTCCAACCCCGGGGGCTTTCGTGCTTTTGAGGTTCCGCGAATTCGCGGAACTCTGCAAGCCCAGCGAGTTCGTTTCACGCGCTGAGCCGCTGAAATGCCTGTGAACAGAACTGACGGAGAAGCGTGACTGGACGGTTAAGAAGTTCTCGGAATTCTATGGCATGCGGCACCCACCTACCGTTCCATCATCTCGCCCAATGCCGCGCAACCGCTCGGCCTCGCCTGCGCCGCAGGGGCTCGCGGTGGAGAGGTCGCGGCGTCGCACGATGGGCCATTTCGGGGGCCATTTCGGGGACACTATACTTATTTCGCATCCTGCCGCTTCGGTCCCGGCTTCTCGTATGCCCACGGTCCGCCCAGACATTTCCTAAAGCCGGGGAACAAGGTCGACTCAACACCCACTTCCCAACCTGGCCCGGACAACCCGACGCCCAACGTCACACGGCGGCGTCTGTTGAGATAGCCCGGCCGATCTCCACCGCCATCGCCCCATAGTCACCCCGGTGAGCCGCGCGGGCCGCCTCGATCCAGCGCATCCTGTCCAACCGCCTCAGGTCCACCATATGACCTGCTTGCTCGCCAAGCTGGCGCAGCTGCCCTCGCTGACCCGTTGCGTGACAAGCCGACGCTCCATCACATCGAGCTGCGCCGCATCCCGGACGCCGAGCTTGTTCCGAAGGATATCGCTCCCTGGATGGAGGTCGGGATCGGCGCTCACTCGGCGGCGAGGCGGTTCGCCTGGGCGAGGATGTAGGCGCGTCGCCGATCATGGGACCAGCGCTCGCGCTCGAACATTTCGAACATCTCGACATCGTCCGCCGTCAGCGGATTGCCTTCGATCGCCTGGAGATTCGCCGCGGCCAGACGGCGCAGGTTGGCTACCGCGACCTCTTCAGGGCTGAGCAGAGACGTCTGGGGCATGGGTCCATTCTATCACATGCGTCCTGAGGCGGCATCAGGATCGGCCCAGCGTCCCGCGATGACCTCAACGTTTGCTTAACCCCGCCGACCTCCTGTATCTCTCCGTGGAACAGATGACGAACGCGCCGATTCCCATGACCGCTTCCCTCCGCATCCTCGGCCTCGATCCCGGCCTGCGCCGCACGGGCTGGGGCGTGATCGCGGTGGAGGGGTCGCGGCTGATCCACGTGGCCCACGGGGTCATCGCGCCCAAGGACAGCCTGCCCTTCGCCGAGCGGCTGCTCTGCCTGTTCGACGCCATCTCCGAGGTGGTCGCCCTCCATGCGCCGCACGAGGCCGCGGTGGAGGAGACCTTCATGAACAACAACGCCGCCTCGGCGCTCAAGCTGGGCCACGCCCGGGCCATGGCCATGATCGTGCCGGCCCGCGCGGGCCTTCCCGTGGCCGAATACGCCGCCACCGTGGTCAAGAAGTCCGTGGTCGGGACCGGGGCGGCCGACAAGGACCAGGTGGGCTTCATGATCGCGCGCCTGCTGCCCACGGCGGGGAAGACCACCGCCGACGCCGCCGACGCGCTGGCCGTCGCCATCGCCCACGCCCACCACCGCCGGGTCCGCAACCTCGGGGCCGCCGCATGATCGGCCGGCTGCGCGGCCTGGTCGCCGAGGTCGGCGAGGAAGACGCCCTGATCGATGTGGCCGGGGTCGGCTACGTGGTTCGCTGCGGCTCGCGCACGCTCGGCCACCTGCCCGCCATGGGCGAGGAGGCGGTGCTGCACGTGGAGACCCAGTGGTCCGAGGCCAATGGCATGAAGCTCTACGGCTTCCTCGGCCGCGACGAACGCCGGGCCTTCGTCCTGCTGCAGGCCATCCAGGGGGTCGGGCCCAAGGCCGCGCTCTCCGTGCTGGACGTCCTGCCGCCCGCCGAGCTCGCCCAGGCCTGCGTCCGCGACGACAAGGCCGCCGTCGGCCGCGCCAACGGGGTGGGCCCCAAGCTCGCCCAGCGCATCGTCACCGAGCTGAAGGGCAAGCCGCTCACCGACGGCCCGGTGGCGGCCTTCCACGCCGGGGCGCTCTCGCCCGCGACGCCCGCCCCGCCGTCCGCCGCCGGCGAGGCGGTGGCCGCCCTGCTCGGTCTCGGCGTCGCCGAGGTCAATGCGCGGCGCGTGGTCGAACAGGCCCACCTGCGGCTCGGCGAAGACGCCACCATCCAGGCCCTGATCAAGGCCGGCCTCCAGGAGCTGGGCCGGTGAGGGCTGCTCCCGCTTTTTCCTCCCGCGTTTACGGGGGAGGGGGACCGCGAAGCGGTGGAGGGGGCGGCTTCAGGCTCTGCGCCCGGTCTCGCCCCCACCACCACGCCTACGGCGCGGTCCCCCTCCCCCGCTTCGCAGGGGCGGAAAAGATATGACCCGCATCGTCTCCAGCGAACCCCAGGCGCTGGACGCCCCGACCCACGACAAGGCCCTGCGCCCCCAGACCCTGGCCGAGTTCGTCGGCCAGGAGCAGGCCAAGGGCAATCTCAAGGTCTTCATCGAGGCGGCCAAGAGCCGTTCCGAGGCCCTGGACCACGTGCTGCTGTTCGGCCCGCCGGGCCTGGGCAAGACCACCCTCGCCCAGATCGTCGCCCGTGAGCTCGGCGTGAACTTCCGCGCCACCTCCGGCCCGGTCCTGGCCAAGGCCGGGGACCTGGCGGCCATCCTGACCAATCTCGAACCGCGCGACGTGCTGTTCATCGACGAGATCCACCGCCTGGCCGCCAATGTGGAGGAGATCCTCTATCCGGCCATGGAGGACCACGTGCTGGACCTGATGATCGGGGAGGGGCCCTCCGCCCGCTCGATCCGCATCGACCTGGCGCCCTTCACCCTGGTGGCGGCCACCACCCGCGCGGGCCTGCTGGCCACCCCCCTGCGCGACCGGTTCGGCATCCCCCTGCGCCTGGAGTTCTACACCCACGGCGAGCTGCAGAAGGTGCTGGCCCAGGCGGCGCTGAAGATGGGCCTCTCGCTGGCCCCCGATGGCGCGGCCGAGATCGCCGCCCGGGCGCGAGGCACGCCCCGCGTCGCCGGCCGCCTGCTGCGCCGGGTCCGCGACTTCGCCGCCGCCGATGGCGTCGAGGTGATCGACGGCAAGGCCGCGGCCCGCGCGCTCGCCCGCCTCGACGTCGATCCCGCCGGCCTCGACGCGCTGGACCGCCGCTACCTCACCGCCCTGATCGACAACTATGGCGGCGGCCCGGCCGGGGTGGAGACGCTTGCCTATGCGATCGCCGAGGCCCGCGACGCGGTGGAGGACGTGATCGAGCCCTTCCTGCTGCAGCAGGGCTTCATCCAGCGCACCCCGCGCGGCCGCATGGCCTGCTCCAAGGCCTACGGCCACCTCGGCCTCACCCCCCCGCCCCAGATCCAGGCCGGGGGCCAGGCGACGCTGTTCGAGGACGAATAACCCCACCCAGATGCTCCCCCTCTGGGGGAGCTGTCCGCCGAATGGCGGACTGAGGGGGACTTTGACTCTTGTTGGCGGGCTGCGCCCCCCTCCGTCACGTCGCCGATAGAGGCGACGCGCCACCTCGTGTATTTGGCTTGCGCTAGATTTGCAGAGCGGCCGGCCGAGGCGCTCATCACGCCAGCGGCCGGCCGCCGCACCGTCGAGACCGTCGCCACCTAGGTTCACAGCCCGTGGGGGAGCTTGGGTCCGGCGGGGC
>NZ_JAUYNW010000075.1 GCF_030698145.1 Phenylobacterium sp.
GAACGCTTCTTCAGCCGCATCAAGCACTTCCGGCGCATCGCAACCCGATACGACAAGCTCGCGTCCACCTTCATGGGCTTCGTCACCCTCGCCGCCATCATGCTGTGGCTCAAATAGCTAAATGGTCACCGCTACCTAGAAGCGGTACTGGAATTCCATGCCGAAGGTGCGCGGGAAGTTCAGCTTCACCGTGCGGCGGAAGGTGTTGGCCGCCGTCACCGTCGTCGAGGTCGAGCTCTGATAGGCGGTCTCGTCCAGGGCGTTCTTGACGTAGCCGATGATCGTGAAGCGGTCGTCGGCGTCCTTCCACAGGGCGCGGAAGTCGACCAGTTCGTTCGACGGCGCGGTGTAGTTGGCCTGGGCGAACACCGCCGTCTGCATGTCGCCGGTGTAGGTGTAGGTGCCGCCGATGATCAGGCTGCCCGGCTCGAAGTCGAAGGTGTAGTTGGCGCCCAGGTTGAGCTTGTTCTCCGCCGTCATCGGCAGGCGATTGCCGACCAGGGTCTGGGGCCGGCTGCCGTTGGGCAGGGCCGGACCGGAGAGCTTGGCGCCGGCCATCAGGCCGCGGGGATCGTTGGCGTCGACGAAGCAGCAGCCCTCTTCGATCTCGGCGTTCAGATAGGAGTAGCTGCCGAAGATCGACAGGTTGTCCAGCGGCGCCCATTGGGCCTCCAGCTCGACGCCGTAGTTGCGGGCGTCGAGGTTGAGGAACTGGGAGCCGGTCGATCCCGTGGTGGCGTTGAGCACCACGGTAAGCGGCGCCTGGAAGCCCCGATAGTCGGCGTAGAAGGCCGCCGCGTTGAGCTGGAAGCGACCGCCGAAGGTCTTCTTCAGGCCGAGCTCGTAGTTGTCGACATATTCAGGGTCGGCGTAAGGGAACGGGGTCAGGCCGTTGGAGGCCAGCCACCCGCCGGACTTGTAGCCGCGGCTGTAGCGGGCGTAGGCGTTGGTGTCCTCGTCCGGCTGCCATTGGACGCCGAGCGTTCCGGTGAAGGCGTCGTAGTCGGCCGCCAGGTCACGCACCAGGCCGCCGCCCGAGACCTGACGCAGGTTGGAATAGAGCGGGTTGGCCAGGCAGGTGGCGATGGTCGGGCCGCCGCAGACCACGAAGGTGGTGAAGTCCACCGCCATCCCCTGGGCCGCGGTCAGCGGGATCCCGACCGAGCGCAGGATGGTCGTGGTGGTGTTGCTGCGCGACACGTAGCGGGCAAAGTCGGTGCCGGTCTTCTCGTCCTTGGTCCACCGGATGCCGGCGGTCAGGGTGAGGTTCTCGGCGAACTCCCAGTCGACCTGACCGAAGGCGGCCAGCGAATCGACTTCGAGCGTCCCGTCCACCAGCAGGAAGTTGCCGTCGGGGTTCGGCGCGGCCAGGCCGCCGGTGGCCAGGTTGATGGGCGACAGCATCGAAGGGTCGCCCAGCACCCGTAGGCCCTGCGGCTGCGAATAGGTCTGGTGGTACTGGAAGGCGCCGACGATCCATTGCAGCGGGCCATCGGTGTTGGAGGAGATGTTGATCTCATTCGACCACCACTCCTGCTTCTCCTGATAGAAGAAGCGCTCGTTAGGCGAGACGTTGGTGGCGGTGTAGGCGCCGAAGGGCGTCGCCGCGTTGACGTTGAAATTGCCGGTGCGCGAGGAGCGGTCCTCGTCGCCGTTGGTGTTGTAGACGTAGGCCTGGTACCCAGCGAGGTACTTCACGCTGACGTCGCCGATGTCCCAGGTCAGGTCGAAGTGCAGGCGATGGTGGTCGGAGAGCTTGCCCTCCATCGTCTGGTTGGTGTCGATCTTGAACGGGTCCGAGCCGCTGATGTTCGGCGTCGCATAGCCCAGGGTCGGGTTGTAGTAGAGCGCGGCGTTGCCCAGGCCGGTCACCGACACGGTGTCGTAGGGCGAGATGACCGCCTCATGGACGTTGCCCACGCCGTAGGAGTCATCCCAGTCGAACTTGGTGTAGCGCAGGCGCGCCGTGATGTTCTCGCCGAGGTCGGCCTCGACCTGGGCCTCGATCACGTAGCGCTTGACGGCGCTGGTGTCGCCGGCCGGGCCGACGTTCTCGATGAAGCCTTCTTCGCGCCGCTCCAGCGAGCCGCCCAGCAGGAAGCGCAGGCCCTCGGTGACCGGTCCCGAGACCAGGGCGTCGGTGCGCCAGGTCCCGTAGTTGCCGAGCGCGAAGCGGGCCTCGCCGTTGAACTCGTCGCTCGGCCGCTTGCCGATGATGTTCAGCGCGCCGCCGATGGAGTTGCGGCCGTACAGCGTGCCCTGCGGGCCGCGCAGGATTTCCGTCCGCTCGATGAACAGCGACGGCGTCGATGAGTCGGCCATCGAGTTGGAGAAGATGCCGTCCGAATAGAGCGCCACCGACGGGTCGGTGCCGATGGCGTTGGTCAGGCGTCCGAAGCCGCGGATCGAGAGGCGGTCATTGTTGGTGTAGGCGACGCTGGGCGTGATCCGGGCCAGATCCTCGACCGTGGCGACGCCGAGCAGGTCGCGCTTTTCGCTAGTGTAAGCGGTGACGGCCACCGGCACGTCCTGGAGGCTCTGTTCCCGCTTTTCGGCGGTGACGACCAGTTCCTCGATGGTGAAGGCGCTATCCTGCGCCAGGGCCGGCGCCGTGGCGGCGGATAGGGCGGCGACCGAAGCGCCCATGACGAACAGACTGCGCAGACGCAGGGGTTGATTTAGCAATGTTACCTCCCAGCCAGACGCGGGCGTTATGCCGCCCGTCGCGTGTAGGCAGGGAGGCTGCGGGTCTCGAACGGCGTTCGAATAGCGGCAAATACGACGCAGCGGGCTTTCCAGCCCTGTGTGTGTCTTTCGTCACGCGCGGGCGATGAGCGCCGTCAGGCCCCGTACTGCGGCCTGGACCGCCTCGTCGCCGCGGTCAGCTCCGTCGGCCCCGCGCGCTAGGCCGACGGCGGCGATCCCGCGACCCCAGGCCCAGATCGCCTCGGCCATATCGTGGGCGATGTCCTCCGGATAGAGGCCCTGATAGTCGGCCATGATCGCCTCGCGCGAAACGGCGATGGCCTCGGCCTCGGCGGCGGCCACGTCGTCGCGGCCGCTGTCGCGCGCCTCGTACATCAGCTCATAGAGTTCGCGCCGCTCGCGCAGGAAGGCGAGATAGGCCCCGCCGGTGGTCCGTAGTCCACCGCCCGAGGGATCGGCCGCATAGGCCAGGCGCATCGCATCGGCGAGCTGGCGGAAGCCGTCGACGGCCAGCCCGGCCAGCAGGGCGGCCTTGTCCACATAGTGATAATAGACCGTGCCCGGCGCGACGCCCGCCCGCTCGGCGATGGCGCGCAGGCTGAGCGCGCCCCGGCCGCTCTCGGCCAGGATATCGCGCGCCGCGGCCAGCAGCTGACCGCGCACGTTGCCCACGTGATAGCTGCGCCGCCGAGCGAGCATCGCCGGCGTCACGCGCTGGTTCCACAAACTGGGTCGAAAGCCGGGGGGAGGCCCGGCGACACCATCAAGCTCATCTCGCCGCTATCCCCGCGGACGCACAAATTATCGCCGGTAACCTAGCGACATGCGGCGTCGGCGGCCAATGAAACCTGCGCAATGGGCGTGGCGGCTCGCCGCGAGGCCGCTCAGGTCAAGGAGGCCACCTTGGCGCCCAGGGCCGCAACCAGGTCGGCAGGGGCGAGTTCGATCTGCAGGCCCCGCTGGCCGCCGTTCACGAACACCTTGGGGTGGGTCATGGCGGCTATGTCCACCAGGGTGGGCACGGCGCGCTTCTGGCCGAAGGGACTGACCCCACCCACCTTGTAGCCGGTGACCCGCTCGGCGTCCGCGGGCTTCATCATGGCGGCCGACTTGCCCCCCGCCGCGCTGGCGAGCTTCTTCATCGCCACCTCCTGGTCGGCGGCCAGCACCGCGCAGACCGGCTTGCCGTCGACAAGAGTCATCAGGGTCTTCAGTACGCGCTCCGGGGTGACGCCCAGGCTTTCGGCGGCGTGCAATCCCACCCGAGGCGCCTGGGGATCGTAGTCGTAGGTCGCCAAGCCATAGGCGACACCGGCCCGGTCGAGGGCGAGCGTTGCGGGGGTGGTTCTGGCCATCGCGCCTAGTCGTCCTGGTGACTGGCCGCGGCGGCCGCGCCGATCCCCCAGGCCTCGCCGCCCGCCTCCGCGAACCAGAAGGGCGCCTTGGCCTTGCCGCCCACCTCGTCCATCTGGCTGTCATAGACCCGGCCATTGGCGACCGTGTAGCGGATCGAGGTGGTGTTGCGGATATCGGTCAGCGGATTGGCGTCCAACACCACCAGGTCGGCGAGCTTGCCGGGCTCGATCGAGCCCAGGTCGCGGTCCATGCCCAGATAGGTCGCGCCGCTGATGGTGGCGGCGCGCAGCACCTGCATCGGGCTCATCCCGCCCTGGGCCATCATCCACATCTCCCAGTGAGCGCCCAGGCCCTCGCGCTGGCCGTGGGCGCCGAGCTGGACCGAGACGCCCTTGTCGTTCAGCGCCTTGGCCATCCGGGCGATGTCGATGTGGTTGTACTCCTCGTCCGGCATCTTCACGCGGCGGCGTGAGCGCGAGTCGAGGATGCGGCGCGGGACGTATTTCGAGAGCCGGGGATCGGCCCAGACGTCGCTGTGCTCGTACCAGTAGTTCTCTCCCGAACTGCCGCCATAGGCCACGACCAGGGTCGGGGTGTAGCCGACCTTGGTGGCGGGCCAGAGCTGCAGCACGTCGTCATAGATCGCCGCCGGCGGGATCGAGTGCTCCACACCTGTGTGGCCGTCCACGACCATGGTCATGTCGTGTTGGAAGAGCGAGCCGCCCTCCGGCACCACCATCATCTTCAGTTCGCGGGCCGCGGCCAGGATCTGCTGGCGCTGTTCGCGACGGGGCTGGTTGTAGCTCTTGACGCTGAAGGCGCCGACGGCGGCCATCCGGCGCAGGGTCGAGCGAGCGTCGTCCAGGCTGTCGATCTGAGCGGTGAACGGCGCCTTGGCCCCATAGAGAATGGTGCCGGTGGAGAAAATCCGCGGACCGACCACGGCGCCCGCCTTGGCCAGTTCCGAGTGAGCGAAGATCTCGCCCGAGTCGTTCGACGGGTCGTGGATGGTGGTGACCCCGAAGGCCAGGGCCGCGTAGTTCACCCAGCTCTGCTGCGGGATGATCTGGTCGCTGCCCATGGAGCCGTGCCAGTGCACATCGACGATGCCCGGCATGATGGTCTTGCCGGCCACGTCGATGACCCGGGCGCCGGCGGGCACGCTGACCGCGCCGCGCGCGCCGACCGCCTCGATGCGGCCGCCGTTCAGCACGATGGTCCCGTCCTCGATCACCTCGTCGCCCTTCATGGTGACGATGCGCGCGCCGGTGAGCGCGGTGCGGCCGGTCGGCGAGACGTAGGCCTGGGTGAACGAAATATCGGTCCCGTGCTCGGGCGCCTTGGGCAGGTCCTTGGGCGCGCCGTCCACGAAAGCGAAGGCGTCCTTCAGGTCGCGGGAGAAGAGCTCCGGGCCCTCCGACCACCAGAGCGTCTTGCCATCGCCGGACCAATGCAGGAACGAACCGGCGTCGCGGGTCACCTTGGTGACCGGCAGAGAGGCGGTCTTGGGCGACAGGTCCACGCTCTTGCCGGTGGCCGTGAAGGGCATGACATAGGCGTTGAACCGCTCGGTCCAGGCCACCCACTTCTGGTCGGGGCTGAGCGCGTACTCGGTGGCGAACTCGCTGAGCAGGTGGCTGCGCTCATCCGAGCCGTCCAGCTCGATGGACTTCAGCGCCCGCTTGTTCTCGGCCTCGAAGGTCATGAAGAACACCCGGTCGCCCGCCGCGCCGAACTGCGGCTGGACGCCGCCCTTCGACACCAGGAGCGGCTTGCCGCCGCCCTTGGCCGAAATCGCGTAGAGGCCGGTGTCGCGTCCCCACATGGCCGAGGTCAGGAAGCCGTCGGAGGCGGCGCGATAGACGATGGTCTGGCCGTCGGGACTGAAGGCGGGCTCCAGATAGTGGCCGGGCTGACCCGAGATCACGCGGCCTTCGCCGCCGCCGGCGCCCACCACGCGCACAGTGCCGAAGGCCTGGTCATTCCAGGTGGTGTAGGCGATGGAGCGACCGTCGCGGCTCCAGGCCGGATAGAACTCGAAATGGTCGGTCTGGCGGGTCAGGCGGCGCGGCGCGGCGACCGACTTCAGGTCCTTGATCCAGAGATGGCCCAAGGCCTGGTAGACCACCTTGCCGCCGTCGGGCGACACCTCGGCCCAGCGCAGCATCCGGACCTTGAAATCCTTGGGCGCCACCTCGACCGGGAAGCGCACCGCCTCCTGGACGGCGCGCGTGGTCTTCACATGGAAGGGGATGTCGGAGACGGCCTTGGTGGCGACGTCGACCCGTTTGATCTTGCCCCCGGCCCAGACGACCAGGGCTTTGTTGTCCGGGGTCCAGGCCATGGACGGGTAGACCCCGTGGATGGCCCAGGTCTCCTGCATGTCGCGGTCGAGGCCGTCGAAGAGCGGGGTCTCTCGCCCCGAGGCCAGGTCCAGGACATAGAGGGTGGACTTGTAGCGGACGCGCCGGATGAAGGCCAAGGACTTGCCGTCCGGCGAGGGCGTCGGTCGGATCGAGCCGCCAGGGCCGATGACAAAGGGTTCGACCTCGCCCTTCTCGCGGTCCAGGCGCTGGATCACATAGATCTGGGTGTTGACGTCCTTGGAGTATTCGAAGACCCCGCCGGCCGTCGCGTCGTCGCTGAAATAGAGGTAGCGGCCATCGGGGCTGAAGGCCGGCTCGCCGGAATCCTTCTGCTCGGTGCGCTTCTTGGTGAGTTGCAGCCCCTCCCCGCCCGAGCGGTGGTAGAGCCACATCTCGCCCGCCCCCAGCGACCGGGTCGAGGTGAAGTGCTTGCGCGCGACGATGTATTCGGAGTCCGGCGTCCAGTCGGGCTGGGTCAGCAGGCGGAAGCTCTCCTTGCTCACCTGGCGCGGATTGGAGCCGTCGCGGTCGACGATCCAGATATTGTCGCCGCCGCCGCGGTCGGAGGTGAAGGCGACCCAGCGGCCGTTGGGCGAGTAGGCCGGGTGCATGTCCCAGGCCATGCCGGTGGTGAGCGCGCGCGCCTCGCCGCCGCCGATCGGCACGACATAGAGGTCGCCCAGCAGGTCGAAGATCACCTCGCGGCCGTCGGGGCTGACGTCCAGGCTCATCCAGGTGCCGGAGGTCACGTCGATGGGGACGTCGCGGGTCGGGCCGGGTGGGGCGTTCACATCCCACTTCGGCTTGTCGGCCGGCTTCTCCAGCGAGGACGTGGCGACCGGCTTGTTCAGCTCCGAGGCGTTGGGCCGGGGCTCCTTCTCGGCCTTCGCATCCTCCGTGGGAACCGGTGGCGGCGTCGGGGCCGGCGGGGTCTGGGCGAAGGCCGGCGCGGACAGCGCGGCGGCGAGGGCTGCGACGAGCAGGCGGCGAACGATCATGGGGACCCCGGACTTTGTAGGCGCGCAATTCAACCGAGAGGCGCGAGCTTGTCGAGTCCCCTGAACAACGGCCGACGCTCGGAGCCCGCCGACGATCGGTCGTTAGCCCGACTTCGAAAATGTTCTGCTTTTGTTCGACTCCCCGCTCGCTCTATGGTAGAGGTTCCACTATGTGAGATGCTCAGTGGCAGGCCGCAATCCACACTGGCTTCATGGGTCATCAAAAGGAGATTTCGTGGCTGGGCGCGAGACCATGGCGGAGTTCTTGGAACGCAGATGGCGAGAGAAACAGCATGATGGCCAGGAAGCGGTGGCGAGGGCGCATCTAGCCTTTGGCAATGCGGTCAGAGCGGGCGAAGACCTCGTTCTGAAGACGCGCGGCGATGTCATGCGATACGGCGCCAAGCTGATAGCTGAGGAGACGGCGCCAGGCGTCAGGCCCGCACCGGTCCGCGCGAAACCACAACGGCCAAGCACTATCGGCCCGGTGGCGACCAAGCCGCCGGCCCCGGTGAGCCAAACAGCGACTGGCCCTCGCCGCGCGCAGCCGAGCCGCACCGGCTGGCTCGATCACCCTACGGCGAGAGCCGTCGGCGGCGAGTTGGCGCGCGAAGTCGGCAATGTGACCGGCGCGCTAAGGGGCGGTTGGCACGCGGCCGAGGGCCTCTATGACGGCGCGGCCTTCTTGCACCGCTTAGCCAGCCCCTTCGACAGCCTGATGAGTCCGCCTGGTGAATCGGCGAGGGAGCAACTGATCGCTGTCGGCCGCGGGATTGGCGAGTACGTGAAGAAGGGCGTTTCAGACCCGCAGAGCGTCGTGCGCGACATTCAAGGCAAAGCCCATCAGATGCGCTTCGATCTGGACCCGACGGCGACGTCGGCAGCCCCTACTTTCTCCGGGGAAATCCGGCGCAACTTCGATATCGGCCAGAACCAGGGCGAACTGGCTTTTGACGTGGGATCGCTGGCGGTCGGCGGGCCGTTTCCGAAGGCCGTGGGCAGGCTTGGCGCAGTGCCTAAGGCGACGACCGCAGAGAAGTACCTCGCCCAGGGGTTCAGTCCAGCAGGGGCCGCCTACCTCGCGCTTCCTTACAAGGGGATGGGACATCACGTCATTCGGCGGAGTTATCGACTTCCACAGTCACTGGGCGGAGGTCCGCTGCCTCGCACGCTCACCGAAAGTGAGTTCTTTGTTCTTAAGCCGGAAGGCATGACGCGCGGTGACTTCTACGAGCTTCATAGAGGTGTCGATGACCACTTCTACGGCACGCGCCTACCGAGGCGGGTCGGCGGCGAGCGTTGGAGCGCGAAGGATTTGGGTCTCAAGAAATACGACCAGCTCGGCCGTATTTGGCACGGCAGCCCCGCGCCCTTAAAGGCGCGAGTGGGCGGGCTTACAGCCGGTGCTGGCGCATCGTTTTACGAATCGGGAGAGGGACAACAATGAGGATCAGACCTTGCGCTGAATTCAGCGCGGACTTCCCGGACGACATGATCGAAGAGGACGGTCAGATCGTGCAGTTCGGCGGGCGCGGTGTCGCGGAAGCGATCGCCTCGATGCTCCAGGGTCTTGGATACGAAGTGTCTGTGCCAGAGCATCAGCACGAGCACGGTTGGGATTTCGATGTGAAAGTCCAAAAAGACCGTGTGTGGATGCAAGTCTCAGACTTGGGTGACTTCATTCTCTCGACGGAATATTTTCCGAGTTTCGGCCTGTTCAAAAAGCCGAGCGACATCTACCCGCAATTGCTGACGAGGCTGAACGGCGAGTTGGCGGCCGATCCGCGCTTCAGCAGTATTCGCTGGCAGTTCCTGCGTGATGTCGATTCGGGAGCGCCAGGCGCCAAGGACCCGGTGAGCGAGTAGACGCGGGCGCCAATTCACGCATTCACGGTCGACGGACGCTGTTCCTGCCGCGGTCGAAGCGGGCTATTGGGGTAAAATATCCCATGCGCCCGGATGAATGGTGCGGAAACAAACCCTTGGGCGTTTCCCCGTTCATCCCCCTCGACGATTGAGACCCGAATGAACGCCCATCCGCCGCTTTCCCCGCCGGCCGGGTCCGCCCTGGACCTGATCGGCAACACCCCGATGCTGGAGCTGACGGGTTTCGACACCGGGCCCTGCCGCCTGTTCGTCAAGCTGGAGAACGCCAATCCCGGCGGCTCCATCAAGGACCGCATCGCGCTGTCCATGATCGAGGCCGCCGAGGCCGACGGCAGCCTGAAGCCGGGCGGAACCATCGTCGAGGCCACCGCCGGCAACACCGGCCTGGGCCTGGCGCAGGTCGGCGTGCTGAAGGGCTACCGCATCCTGCTGGTGGTCCCCGACAAGATGAGCCGCGAGAAGATCCAGCACCTGCGGGCCATGGGCGTGGACGTGCGCATCACCCGCTCGGACGTCGGTAAGGGTCATCCCGAGTACTACCAGGACATGGCCCTGCGCCTGGCCGCCGACATCCCCGGCGCCTTCTTCATCAACCAGTTCTCAAACCCGGCCAATCCCAAGGCTCACGAGACCACCACCGGCCCGGAGATCCTGCAGCAGATGGCGGGCGACCTGGACGCCATGGTGGTGGGGGTCGGCTCCGGCGGGACCCTGACGGGACTGGGCCGCTATTTCGCCAAGGCCTCGCCCAACACCAAGATGGTGCTGGCCGATCCGGCCGGCTCGATCCTCGCGCCGCTGATCAACACCGGTAAGACCATCGAGCCCGGCTCCTGGGTGGTGGAGGGGATCGGCGAGGACTTCATCCCCGACAACTGCGAACTTGAGTTCGTGTCCAAGGCCTATTCGATCTCCGACACCGAGAGCATCGCCGCGGCCCGCGAGCTGTTGACCAAGGCGGGCGTACTGGCCGGGTCGTCCTCGGGAACCCTGCTGGCCGCGGCCCTGCGCTATTGCCGCGAGCAGACCGAGCCCAAGCGGGTGGTGACCCTCGTCTGCGACACCGGCTCGCGGTACCTTTCGAAGGTCTACAACGACTCCTGGCTGGCCGAGCAGGGCCTCACCGAGCGCCACCTGCACGGCGACCTGCGCGACCTGATCGCCCGGGCTCCGTCCGAGGGCGGGGCGATCACGGTGGGGCCGCAGGACACGCTGCTCACAGCCTACAACCGGATGCGCCAGGCCGATGTCAGCCAGCTGCCTGTTCTGGACGACGGGCGGCTGATCGGCCTGATCGACGAGAGCGACCTGCTGGACGCCATCGAGGACTCCAAGCCCGACCGCCGGTTCGCCCAGAACGTCGCCGCGGCCATGACCGCCAAGCTCGACACCCTCCAGGCCAGCGATCCGCTGGACGCCCTGCTGCCGATCTTCGAGAAGGATCAGGTGGCCATCGTGCTGGACGGCCGCGAGTTCGTGGGGCTGATCACCCGCATCGACCTGATCAACTATCTGAGGCGCGCGGCGTGAGCGACGACATCCAAGGCAGGAACCGGCTCGAATTCGCCACCCGCGCCATCCACGGCGGCCAGTCGCATGACCCGACCACCGGGGCGGTGATCACGCCGATCTACGCCACCTCGACCTACGCCCAGACCAGCCCGGGCGAACACAAGGGCTTCGAATATTCCCGCAGCCAGAACCCCACCCGCTTCGCCTTCGAGCGCGCGGTGGCCGACCTGGAGAGCGGAACCCGGGGCTACGCCTTCGCCTCGGGCCTGGCGGCGATCTCCACCTTCCTCGAGGTGCTGGACGCCGGCGACCATGTGATCGCCAGCGAGGACCTCTATGGCGGCTCGTTCCGGCTGTTCGATAAGGTGCGCAAGCGCTCGGCGGGCCTGGAGTTCAGCTTCGTCGACCTGGCCGATCTGGCCGCCATCGAGGCGGCGATCCGCCCCAACACCAAGCTGATCTGGGTGGAGACCCCGACCAACCCGATGCTGGGGCTGGCCGACCTGCAGGCCATCGCCGTGCTCGCCAAAAAGCACGGCCTGCTGGCGGCGGCCGACAACACCTTCGCCAGCCCCTACTGCCAGCGGCCGCTGGAGTTCGGGTTCGACGTGGTGATGCACTCGACCACCAAGTACCTTTCCGGCCACTCCGACATCGTCGGCGGCTGCCTCATCGTGGGATCCAACAAGGATCTCGCCGACCAGCTGGGCTTCCTGCAGAACGCTGTCGGCGCGGTGGCCTCGCCCTTCGACTCGTTCCTGGCCCTGCGCGGGGTGAAGACCCTGGCCCTGCGCATGCAGCGCCACTGTGAGAACGCCATGAAGATCGCCAGCTGGCTGGAAGCGCGGTCCGACGTGGTCCAGGTGATCTATCCCGGCCTCGCCACCCACCCGCAGCACGAGCTGGCCAAGCGCCAGATGACCGGCGGCTTTGGCGGCATGATCTCGACGGTGCTGGATCGCGACCTGGCCGGAACCCTGCGCATGCTCGAGCGCACCCGGCTGTTCACCCTCGCCGAGAGCCTGGGCGGTGTGGAGAGCCTGATCGAGCACCCGGCGATCATGACCCACGCCTCGATCCCGGCGGACACGCGGACCCGCATCGGCATCGCCGACAGCCTGATCCGCCTGTCGGTGGGCGTCGAGGACGCCGACGACCTGATCGCCGACCTGGACCAGGCGCTGAGCTGAGGTTCGGGGACCGCTAGGCCGGGATGAGCGGGGTTTGGCTAGTGCCCGTCATGCCCGGCCTTGGCCTTCCGCGCGGTGTCCCAGGCCACGAACTCGGGCCCGTTGATCTTGCCGTCGCCGTCCTTGTCGGCCTTGGCGAACTCGGCGGCGGGGAGCTTGTAAGCGACCCACTCGGCCTTCTCGATCCGGTCGTCCTTGCTAGTGTCGGCCGGATGGATGAAGCGGCCTTCGGCGGCGAAGGCGCCGGTGGCGCAGGCGGCGAGCGCCAGGGCGATGACAGTGGTGCGCATGGGGAACTCCTCAAATCCGGCGGCAAGCTGGCCGCGGCCCGTGGCGAAAATTGGGTCTAGCGCAGCGGTAAGGCGGTGCGGCGCACCACTGTCCGAAGGGCGATCGACGAGTTGATCCGCGCCACGCCCGGCAGGCGGGTCAGGCGGGTGGCGTGCACCCGCTCCAGGTCGTCCATGTCGGCGGCGACCACGCGCAGGACATAATCGGCCTGCCCCGTCATCAGGTGGCACTCCATGATCTCGGGCGCCTCGACCACCGCGGCCTCGAAGGCGGCCAGCACGTCCTGGGCCTGGCTGGCCAGGGTGATGGATACGAAGACCGAGAGGCCGAGGCCGACCGCCCGCGGCTCGACCGTGGCCGTGTAGCCGGTGATCACGCCCTCGGCCTCCAGGGCGCGGACCCGCCGGAAGCAGGCGGAATCCGAGAGGCGGGCGGCCTGGGCGAGCTCGCCATTGGTCGCCCGGCCGTGGACCTGGAGATGGTTCAGCAGGCGCTTATCCGCGATATCCAGGTCGTGAGCTGAAGATTTCGCCATGAACGTGGCTCTTCGAACAAGATTCTTGCAAAACCCTGCACCCAGACCCTCCCCTTTTCAAGGTTTCATCTGAAACGATCTCGTAATCTCGGCGTTAGGACGCGGAGGAACACGTCATGCGCATCGGCACGGTCACCGAGATCAAACCCCTTGAGCGCCGCGTGGGCCTGGTCCCCGCCGTGGTCGCCACCCTCACCGCCCATGGGCATGAGGTGTTCGTACAATCGGGGGCCGGGAACGGCGTGGGCCTGTCGGACGCCGACTATGCCGCCGCCGGAGCCAGGATCGAGACCACCGCCGCCGACGTCTTCGCCGCCGCTGAGCTGATCGTGAAGGTCAAGGAGCCTCAGCCCGAAGAGATCGCACGGCTGACCCCGCGCCACATCCTGTTCACCTATCTGCACCTGGCCCCGGATCCGGCCCAGACCCACGGCCTGATGGCTTCCGGCTGCACGGCCATCGCCTATGAGACGATCCTGGGCCGCAAGGGCGACCTGCCGCTGCTGACCCCCATGAGCCAGGTGGCCGGGCGCATGGCCGCCCAGGTCGGCGCGGCCTATCTGCTGGCGCCGGTCGGCGGGCGCGGCCTGCTGATGGGCGGCGTGCCCGGCGTGGCGCCGGCCAAGGTGATCATCCTGGGCGGCGGCGTCTCGGGCTTCAACGCCGCGGAGATCGCGGTCGGCATGCGCGCCGACGTGACCATCATGGACATCTCGCCCGAGCGGCTGGCCGCCCTGGACGCCCACTTCGAGGGCCGGGCCCGCACCATGCTGTCATCGCGGGGCGCGCTGCTGGAGCTGCTACCCACCGCCGACCTGGTGATCGGCTGCGTCCTGGTCACCGGAGCCTCGGCGCCCAAGCTGATCAAGCGCGAAGACCTGAAGCTGATGCGCAAGGGCTCGGTGCTGGTGGACGTGTCCATCGACCAGGGCGGCTGCTTCGAGACCTCGCGGGCAACCACCCACTATGAGCCGACCTATGTGGTCGACGGCGTGGTCCATTACTGCGTGGCCAACATGCCCGGTGCGGCCCCGCTGACCTCGACCTATGCGCTCGGCGCGGCGACCACCCCCTATGTCCTGGCCCTGGCCGACAAGGGCATGGAGCGCGCCTTTGCAGACGACCCCGGCTTCGCCGCCGGACTGAATATCGCCGGCGGACGCATCGTCCACCCGGCGGTGGCCGCCTCGCAGGATCTTCCCCCCGCCGCGGCCTGACTCGGCCCGGGGACGGGCGCGCGTCCGTCCCCGGCCATTTTCATCCCTCCAGATCCTCCCCCAGCGCGCAGCGCGGTTTGGGGGAGGTGGAGCGTCGCCTCTTGGCGGCGAGACGGAGGGGGTTGAAGCGCGTCGAAGCGAGTCAAAGTCCCCCTCAGTCAGCTGCGCTGACAGCTCCCCCAGGAGGGGAGCATCTAGACCGCGTCACTTCCCCTTCGGCGGCGTCAGCTCCGTCGGCGGCCACTTGACGCCGAGCTGGTCGAGATAGGTCGGGTATTTCTCCGCGTCGTAATAGAACTTGGCCATCTCGGACCGGTAGCGGGCCATGATCCCGGTATTGATCTCGATCGGCGGCTTGTCGGTCGCGCCCAGCATCGGCTGGTACTTCTGATCCTTGGTCTGGACCTTGGTGAAATAGTCGCTGGCGGCGGCGCGCAGGGCCGGCCGGGTCAGGATGTCCAGCAAGGTCATGGCCACCACCTTGGAGCCCGCGACCACGCCCTTGTGCGCCACCGGCGTGGCCATCGAGATGGCGTTGGCCCAGTGGTGCCCGGGCAGCTCGGGAATGTTGGACGGGTAGTAGATCGACACCGTCGGCACGGTCCACGAGATGTCGCCAATATCGTCCGACCCGCCGCTCTCGGGCTTCTCGGCCGGGGTCTTCAGCACCTCGAGCTCGACGGCCAGGCCCTTTTCCTTGGCGCCCAGGTTCTTCTGCACGGCCTTGGCGAAGGCCTGTTCCTCAACCGTCCACTTGGGCAAGCCGACCTTGTCGATATTGGCCTTGGCGGCCTCGGCCAAGGGCTTGTTGAAATGCTGGGGGGCGGCCGAGCCGATCACCCGGCGCTCGACCCTGGTGTCGGTCATCTTGGCCGCGGCCTCGGCGATGGTGTTGCCGATCTCGAAGTTCTTGCGGATGTCGGCGAAGCTCTGCTCGCGGAAATAGTACCAGACCTTCGCCACCGACGGCACGACGTTGGGCTGGTCGCCGCCGTCGGTGATGACGTAGTGCGAGCGCTGTTCGGCGCGCAGATGCTCGCGGCGCATGTTCCAGGCGATGTTCATCAGCTCGACCGCGTCCAGCGCGCTCTTGCCGCGCCAGGGCGCCCCGGCCGAGTGGGCCGCCGAGCCCTTGAAGGTATATTCCACCGAGACCAGGCCGGTGCCCGCGGGCTGGCCCCAGGCGGTCTGCAGGTTGTTGCCCACATGGGTGAAGACCGCCGCGTCGACGCCCTTGAACACCCCGTCGCGGACCATGTAGGCCTTGCCGCCCAGCAGCTCCTCGGCGACGCCGGGCCAGAGCACCAGGGTTCCGGCGATCCCTTCCTTCTCCATGATGTCCTTGACCGCGAGGGCGGCGACCACGTTCAGGGCCTGTCCGGAGTTGTGACCCTCCCCGTGGCCCGGCGCGCCTTCGACGATCGGGTCGTGCCAGGGCACGCCAGGCTTCTGCGAGGCCTTGGGGATGCCGTCGATGTCGCTGCCCAGAGCGATCACCGGGCCGCCCTTGCCGTTGGTCCAGGTCGCCGTCCAGCCGGTGGGCAGGCCCGACACGTTGCGCGCGATGGTGAAGCCGTTCTTCTCCAGGACGCCGGTGACGTATTTCGAGGTCTCGATCTCCTGGAAGGCCAGTTCGCCGTAGGAGAAGATCTGGTCGGTCATCTGCTGGGCGAGCTTGGCGCGCGCCTCGACGCCGGCGACGGCCTGGCCCTTCAGGGCGGTGACCTTGCCGGCCGAATAACCCTGGGCGAGCGCGGCGGGCGCGGCGGCGGCGAGCAGACCGGCGAGCGCCAAGGCTGGCAGGAACGTCTTCATGGTGACCCCCTCGAATTGCGAGGCGACAGGGGGACACGGAATCGAACCGCGGCGAAAGCCCCGAGGCTCAATTTTACCGACAGCGGGCGGTCGCCCGGCGCGGAATCCGGGTTAGAAGAACCCATGAGCCTGGAAATCCTGCAAGAGCACCGCGTCCATGGCGGGAGCCTCAGCTATCGTCGGCACGCCAGCGCCGCGACCGGCACGCCCATGCGCTTCAGCGTCTTCCTGCCGCCGGTCGAGGGGCCGGTTCCGTGGGTGATCTGGTTGTCCGGCCTAACCTGCTCCGAGGACAACTTCACCACCAAGGCCGGGGCCTACTCCGCCGCCGCCCGCCTTGGGATCGCCGTCGTGGCGCCCGACACTAGCCCGCGCGGCGAGGGCGTGGCCGACGACCCGGCCTATGACCTGGGCCAGGGCGCGGGCTTCTATCTCGACGCCACCCAACGGCCATGGGCGCCGCATTTCGCCATGGAGACCTATGTCACCCGCGACCTGATCGATGTCGTCAGCGAAAGCTGCCCCGTCGACCGCGCCCGCCTCGGTGTGCTCGGCCACTCCATGGGCGGGCACGGCGCCTTGACCCTGGCCCTGCGCCATCCGGACCTGTTCAGGTCGGCCTCGGCCTTTGCGCCGATCTGCTCGCCCACCCGCTGCGACTGGGGACGCAAGGCCTTTGGCGCCTATCTGGGCGACGACGAGGCGACCTGGCGCGAGCATGACGCGGCCCTGCTTCTGGAGGCCGGCGCGGCCCGGGGCCGGTTCGACGACATCCTCGTCGACCAGGGCCTGGCCGACAGCTTCCTGCAGAACCAGCTCAAGCCCGAGCTGCTGGAACTCGCCGCCCGCGCCGCGGGCCAGAAGCTGACCCTCCGCCGCCAGCCCGGCTACGACCATTCCTACTTCTTCATGACCAGCTTCATCGACGACCACCTGGCCTGGCACGCGGCGCGGCTCTAGGCCCGGGCGTTAGGGCGTTTGTTAGGATTGCCCTGTCAGGATTCCCGCTGCGCCGCTGCAGCCTGGATCCGGATCGATGGGCATCTACCGCAAGGTCAACAACGTCCTGACTCGCCGCATCCCGGTCAATACGGTGCGTTCGCGCGCGCCGCGCGCCATCGCCAGCCTGACCTATGACGACTTCCCCAAGAGCGCCTGGACCGCGGCCGGTCCGATCATGGCGAAGTTCGGGGTGCGGGCGACCTACTATGTCGCCGGGCGGTTCTGCGGCCTGACCGAGGACGGCATCGAGTATTTCGACATCGCCGACCTGAAGGCGGTGGCCGCGGCCGGCCATGAGATCGGCTGCCACAGCTATTCCCACGGCTTCGCCTCGAAGACCGACAGCAACACGCTCTCCCACGAGATCGAGCGCAACGCGGCCTTCCTGCGCAAGCACCTCGGCGACGTCGCCATCGACAGCTACGCCTACCCCTATGGCGACGTGTCGCCCCGGACCAAGGCCCTGCTGGGCGGCGCCTTCAAGAGTGCCCGGGGCATCTATCGCAAGGTCAACGAAGGTATGATCGACTTGGCCATGGTCCATTCGATCGTGCTGGAGCACCGCCGCTGGCGGCCCGACGAGATCGAAGCCTCGATCGCGCGGGCCAAGGCGACCGGCGGCTGGATCACCTTCTTCACCCATGACGTCTGCGACAACCCGGAGGACTTCGGGGTCTTGCCCGAGCGCCTGGAGTGGGTGCTGCAGAAGATCGCCGACCACGGCATCCAGATGCTGCCGATGAACGAGGCTGTCGACCTGATCGTCCACGGCGAGCCGCGACAAGCAGCGGCGGCGTGATCAGCCCCGACCAGCTCGCCGAACCCTATGAACGGCTGACGGTCGTGCGCCTGGTCGAGGCGGCGCTGACCGTCCTGATCGTCGCCCTGATGTCCAGCGCCCTGGTCGGGCCTCTATTTGACCCGTTGCAGACCGGCGGCGACGAGGTCCCGATCCTGCGGCTGATGTGGCTGCCCGTCTACGGCCTGATCGCGGTGCTGGCGGCCTTCCGGCTGCCGCAGCTCTTCCGGTTCTGGGGGCCGGCGCTGGCCTTCTTCCTGCTGGTCGGCTGGGCCTTCGCCTCGGTCCTGTGGTCCATCGACCCCGACGTCACCCTGCGCCGGGCCGTCGCCCTGGCCGCCACCACCCTGCTGGGTCTCTACCTGGCCTCCAGCCTCGGAGGGCGGCGCTTCGCCGAGCTCACCGCGCTCACCATGCTGCTGCTGGCGCTGGGCAGCTATTTCGTCTGCCTGGCCGTGCCCGGCATGGGGGTCAGCCAGGACATCAACACCGGGACCTGGCGCGGGCTCTGGTACGAGAAGAACGAGATGGGGGCGATGATGGTCTACGCTTCCCTGGCGGCGGTGGCGGCCTTCCTGACAAATCCGCGCCGCCGCCTGTTATGGGCCGGCGCCCTGGTGCTGTTCGTCGGCCTGATCGTCATGACCCGCTCGGCGACCTCGTTCCTCAGCCTGCTGATCGTGCTGGGCGGGGCGACGGTGTTCACCTTCATGCGGCTTGGCCGGGCCGCGGCGGTGCTGGCCGTCTGGCTGGGCGTGACCGGCCTGTCGGCCCTGGCCGGCCTCTATCTGTTCGCGCCCACCCTCTTCTATGCGGCGCTGGGCAAGGACGCGACCTTCACCGGCCGCACCGACATCTGGAACGCCGTGCTGCGCGCCCATGAGGCCGAGCCCATGCTGGGCTACGGCTACGCCGCCTTCTGGGGCCGGACGTCGGACATAGCCAACTGGATCCGCGACGCCCTGCAATGGCGGGTGCCCAGCGCCCACAACGGCTGGCTCGACCTGCTGATCCAGCTCGGCCTAGTAGGCGTGGCCATCTTCGGAACGATCTTCGGGGCCAGCCTGATGACCGCCGTGCTGCGCCACCAGAAGGTGGGCGACGGCTATTGGGCGACCCTGTTCCTGGCGGTCTACAGCCTTCAGACCATGTCTGAGAGCATCATACTGGTGCACAACAACCTCTCCTGGGTGTTCGCCGTCGCCGCCATGGCCCGGATTCTGGGCCCCGCTCCGGCCAAGGCCCGAGCCGCGACGGCGCAGCCGGCCGGACCACCGCGGCCCATGACCTGGACCCCTGTCCACGCCTGAAACTGTCCCGTTTTGGGATGGCTTAGCCTTTGCAATCCGGCCCCCTGATGGACTGCAGGAGGCCGGTGATGTCGTGGTTTGGGATTGAGACGCGGACGAGCGTCCCGCCGATCGAGCGGGGCGGCTGGCTCGACGCCATGCGCATCGTCGTGGCGATCCTGATGATCCTGCACCACTACGAGCTGGCGGGTCCCTCGCCGACGTCGGACTTCATTCCGTTCTTCGAGCGGGGCTACCTGCTCACCGACTTCTTCCTGATCGACTCCGGCTACGTCCTGGCGCGCGTCTATGGCGAGCGGGTGCTGGCCGGCGGCATGTCGCTCTCCGACTTCTTCAAGAAGCGCTTTCTGCGGGTCGTGCCGGCCCACCTCATCATGCAGGTGACTCTGATCTCACTGGTCGTGCTGAGCGGCCTGCTGGGCGTCATGCCGCGCAATCCGCAATGGTTCGACTGGAACGAGCTTCCGGCCCAGTTCTTCCTCGTCCAATCCTACGGCGTACCCGGCGGGCGCGGCTGGAACGCGCCCAGCTGGTCGCTGTCGGCCCTGCTCGGCTGCTATCTGATGTTTCCGCTGCTGCTGCGCGGCATGGCCCGGTTCAACCCGTTCGTCATGCTGGGCCTTGGGATCGCGGCCTTCACGGCCTGCAACCTGGCGACCTGGGCGATCCTCGACTACCCGGTCTACCAGATGCCCCTGAAGTTCGGCATCTTCCGGGCCCTGCCCCTGTTCATGCTGGGCATGGCGCTCGCCCGCTTCGCCCAGAAGGTCT